>JAIEMS010000004.1 GCA_019751915.1 Burkholderiaceae bacterium | reverse complement strand
CTTCTTCACGTCCAATCTCCTGTCATATGGGATTGGACTCCAGAGTTAGCCGCTACTCAAATTCGGGGGGACGTCGGTGATGGCGCAGCGCGGCGCAGTGCATCGCCAAAGCCTTTGGCACTCTTGGGCCATGCGTCGGCACCTAGGGGCTTGAACCTCTCCACTTCGGTCAGTAGCACCTTGGCGGACATTTCTGCGCTGGCGTTGAACTGGCTCTCGAACCATTCCAGCAATGCGGTAGCTACCGGGCTGGAATCAATGGTGCGGGCGATGCTTTCTTGCCGTGATGCGTGGAACTGGCGCAGAAACTCGCCAGCCGGGGCACCTAGGGCGCGCTCCATTGCGACACCAAGCCGGGCAAAACCCGCCATGCGAATGTTTTCGCCATCGGGTAGCCGGGTGCTGGGAAGCTCCTTGAGGGTCTGGGCCATAAGTAAAAAAAGACCTGCCACCAAGGACGGATAAGCGGCCTCAAATTCGCGCTGAATGTCGCCATCCTCACGGCGCTGGTGTAGGCGTTGCGGCTCTATGCAGATGCTGCGGTCAATCAGGTCGTGGGCAGTAATGCTGGCTGATATGCCGTTAATCACCACGGGCCGGGTGACGTTGATAACGCTTTCATCCGCGTCGGTGTAGTGCTTGCGTTTGGCGTAGCCCCCGCCTGTAGCCAGCACGCACAGTGCATCCTGCATGGGGGCAGCTAGGTGGCTCACGTTCTCGAATGAGACTACCCAGTTCATGCCAGCACTGACAAATACATCCTCTACCGACTTGGGCGGGCTTCGTAGGTTGCTGGCGTTGGGGTCGATCAGCATTCGCAGATAGCGCTGCGTGGTGCTTTTGGCACTACCGGCCTCGCCTATCAATTCCAGCACCGGAAACACGCTGTCAGGGCGCAGGCATTCCAGCAGCCAAGCTAGCACCAGCAGGCGCGCATCTTCTGGCACGTTCACAAAGTGCCAGAGTTGACTTACCTCCCCCACGGTCGGTGTAGGCAATGGGCGCATAGTGTCCGGGCGCAAAAAACGAACCGGCGGTGCTGGCACCAGCTCCCAGCGTCCGGCCTCTATCTTGGCGGCCATGCTGCTACCGGGTTGGGCTAAGTCCACGTAGATAGCACCATCATGGTGTGCCACACGGATATGCACCGCCTTTTGTTCGCCGTCGTGCTGTGCCAGTCCGTCTAATACCTGTAAAGCCTCACGCACGGATTGATCCCGTGCGGCCTTGCCAGAGGCTTTGTAGAACTCGGCCATCAGCCAGCTTTTGAACTTGCCACCGGTCAGTCGGTAGGTTTCTTGGGCGCTATGCACCAGCGCAAAGCTATCCCGGTTTTCATCGTGGAACAGTTCTGTGCGTCCCACAACAAACGCCACCAATAGGGAAGACAGGCTGTCTTTGCTGTCGGCATTTTGGCTATCGCTATGTTCCAATGGCGCGAAGTCCGTCGCATAGGCTGGCATTTCTGGGGCCACAGATTCCACGGGCGCGGCAGCATCTATCAGGTGGGCCACAGCCTCTAGCCCTTCGGATTGGTGTAGGTCGTTAAAGTCCATTTTCTTGTCCGGGTCGGTGCTACTGACAGCCAGCGCCAGCATGCCAGCTGTGGCTTGGGCGGCTTCGGTGGCTTTGGCAAGGCCGGTGTTACCTTCGGTGGTGGTGTCGTTGTCTGCGGCCAAGATCAGCTTGGTATCTGGGTATTTGGTGCGCAGCGCTTGGGCCACGGGCAACAGGTTGCCAGCGTCAAAGGCCACGGCCACGGGCAAGCCGGTAGCCTCATGGATGGACGCACCCGTGGCGAAGCCCTCACAGATCACCAGCACTGGGCCGAGCTGGCCTAGGGCATAGAAGCATCCCTTCTTTTTGCCATCGGTCAGGAAGCGCTTTTCACCATTGGGTGCGATGGTTTGCAGGCTGTGCTGTACGCCGTCAACATCGCATAGAGGGATGACCAGCTTGTCGCCCTCTAGGCGTAGCCCGTGGGCTTGCACGTCTTTGGTCACCAGATAAAAATGGCCCGCTGTGGCTAGGCTTGCAGCTTTCCAGCGGGCTTGCGCCGTGGCTTGGGCCTGTTGCCGGGCCTGTATCTGTGCGACATCGCGTGCGGCTTGGGCGGCCTTCACACGCTGGCGCATGGCCTGTTTTTCGGCTTCGGTCAGGGTGTTATCCGGCTTGCTGCACCACGTTTGGGACAGGCCATCACGCCAGCATCCGAAGACGCCAGCGGGCACGCCATCCAAGTGCAGGACATACCAGCCCGATTTATCACCGCGCTTGCCGTTGGAGCTGAAACGGTGCATGGTGCCATCGGGTTCTATGAACTCAGGCGGGGTTAGGCCAGCGGCCATGATGGCACTCAGGAAGGCGGACTCAGGGCGTTCTGCAATCATGGGCACCACTGCCACCGGGGTGACCTCTACGGCTGGGGCTGGGGCTGTCATCATGCTGGCTACGGGTAACGCCTCTACCGAAGGTGCCAGCACTGGCATATCGCCAAAGATGTCAGCCTGTAGATCGAACGATTGTTGCTGTTCATGCATGGCCGGACACCTCCACGGCGTTGAGGTCTTGGCTGGGCGCATTTTGCAGTTCGTTAAGCTGCTCTAACACCGCCTCTAAATGCTTACGCAACGATTCAACCTCACTGCCTTTCATGCCCATATCGAGGCGCTTTTCAGCTTTGGCAAGTTTTTGGCGCGCCTGATTAAAAACACCCTTCACCTTAGATTGTTTTTCGGGGGAGTTGCGCTTCCAAATGCCATCAATACCGCGCGGCTTAACGGGTGGCGTGGGGTCGGTGGCAATGGCCTTCAACGCTTCGCGGATTGGTAAATCGGCAACGTGTTGCCGTTTTGCGTCCGACAAGGTGGGCAACTCTTTTGCCAGTCGCATATAGGCGCGGGCGGTGCGCGGTGCCAGACTGCAATGGTCAGACAGCCATTGCTCCCATTCGCCGTGCTGCACTTGAGATTTAGCCTCAGTCAAAAGCTGACCAACTTCAAAAGCGTACTCGGTAGCCTTTTTGGCGTGCTGTTCAAGCATTTGCACGCGGTCATTGATACGCTGTCCCAGCTCGGCTACAGACAGTTTGCCAGCGTCGATTACGGTAATTTCAGACATGGGCCACCTCCAAAACTTGCAGACTCTTGAGCAGTTGCACGGCCTTACGACGTGCGGCGATTACGTTGCCTTTGCGCAGATAGAATCCGGCTAAGCTGGCGCTGGTAGCGGCCTCTAGCAGGGCGTGCGCCTGCACTTCGGTGGTGGTGGGGATGGTCGGGGCGGCCTTGGGCATGGGCACAAGATGGCTCATTGGATTGACCTGTTGCATGGTCGTTGCTCCTATTCGAGACTTTGGAGCCACGGGTTGCCTTACGACGGGCAACGGGCGGACATGGCGGTTCGTAACATGGGAATAGCCATGCGGGCGTCCTTGCGGATAGCCCCCGCCATGCCCATAAACAACGCAGGTACGGACTACACCGTGCCCCGAAAATTCGGACATAACAAAGCCCCGCTTATCGGTGGGGGTTGCAACCGCTATTCCTAAGACGTTACGACACGCCGGGGCTTTCGCCTTAGTGTTGATTCTGCCATAGCTCATGCCTGTGACGCAGACTAGCGCCAGCCAGTTGACGGCCTGTACGGTGGTGACAGAATGCGGCTTGCTTAATGCGGCGCTCTCCGTTGTCTTCGAGTGGTGGGGGACATTTTGCTTTGGGGTGCTGGTGTTCATGCTGCCACCCCCAATAAGGCGCGAATGCTCGCCACGGGCCACGCAAGGCGGCCATTAATGCGGATAGGGCGCAGCGGGCCATTCTCTAAACAAGCCCATTCGCGCATTGTTTGGGGACGGCGGTTTAGATAGTGGGCGGCTTGCGGCGTTGGAACCGTGGGGCGGTTGACCAGCTCCAGCGGCGGGAATTGCTGGGCGTCAGTGGCAGCGCGGCGGGTGCTGGCGCTGTGTTGCGTTAAAGCTTGCATGGCAGTAATCGAATGGCGCTGCAAAGTCGCAGCGGTATCGATTACTTGGCATGCATATTCATGCAGTCACCCATGCAGGCGCTTGCATCTTCACCTCCCGAATGAACGCGCCATTCAAATGCAGGCGCTTACATCATGCGCGATGAACTCTTGCGCCTTCCCGCGTGGCACTCTCACGGCGCTTCAATGCGGCTTTGATGTCCACCGAAAATGCTTGTCGTGTCACGCCTTCGCTGCCTGCAACACCGCCCACGCCATCGGGCAAACGCGACAAAGCAGCCTTTGTGTCCATCGGCAATCCAGCATTGATGCAAGCCTGCAAACGGCGGTCTTGCCGCTGCTCTCTGGTCTCTGGCGCATTGCTGGCGGGCACAGCGGGGGCGCTGGTGCCACAGGGGCATCCTTGGCGAGGGATGCTAGCTCTAGCACCTGCGCAGCCAAGTCACTCTTTACAAAACGGTCGAATTCCGGCACCAAGGTATCAATCACACCAGCAGGCAACCGTACATGCTCAGGCCGCAATGGGGACGTGCAAAGCCATCGCCGACCTCCATCGCTGTTGAGGGATATATGCGTGGCTTCCCCGTACTGGAGTAAATCGTGCAGCAGCTTTTCCAAAGCCGCACCGCCTGCAATCAGAGTTTGCGGGCGTTCGGTAATATGCGTTTGCTCCGTCATCATGCGATCCTGCATGATGGAGCCGGGCGGCACAACTATCTCTAAACTGATGGGTAGTAGGCGAGTTAGCGGATAGGCTCCCCGCTCTCTCCAACCGCGCAGCAATGCCTCCAGTACCGCCCGCACATTCCATGTCTCAGTGGTTTCTTCGCTCAACCAAGTGGCAGCCTCATCCAGAGTGCTTGCGCTGTGAATTCTCAAACTCATCTGTGCATCCCCCGATGCGTCCCCCGATAAATGGGTGCCACCAGCGGGGACAGTCGGGGGCCTGTCTGTTCAGCCCGGTTTCAAGGTGGGCCTATCTGGTGGCGAAAACTGTCAGGCGTGTGCCATTTGTGGGGCCGGTTGAACGTGCATAGGCGCGGCCTTAAATCGCTGTTGTGCTTGCCACACGTCATAGGCGCTTTGTTCTGCCAGCCATAACCGCGCTTCGCCGCCACGTTCTACACCTAGCCATGCTTCAATGCGCAGGGCCATTTCAGGCGATACAGCGGCGTAGCCATTCAATACGCGGGACAGGATCACGCGGGATACGTCCAATTGCTGAGCAGCTTGGGTAACGGTCAGTACCAAGGTGGACAATACATCATCGCGCAAGGTCAGGCCGGGGTGTGGGGGGTTGAATATGCGGTGCATGGTGGTTGTCGGTCAATCCAGCAAGGCGGCAAGCCGGGCGCGTACTTCCTCAGTAATGTGGGCGGGCGCACGTTCTATCCAACGGGCACCCCGGGCGCTGGCGTCAATCATGCGGAACTGTTGCACCAGCACAATCCCGGCTGTCTCTATCCCGGCCCCGGTCAGGGATACCGCCATACCCACAGCACGGACACCCTGCCCGCCTTGGGTAATGGGGCACACGCCTATCAGGCCCAGTCGGTTAAAGGCTTGCGGGGTCAACACCAGCGCCGGGCGGTGGCCTTGCTGTTCACGGCCTAAGGTGGGGTCAAAGGTCAGGGCTACGATGTCGCCACGTTCAAACACCTTCACAGTGCCACCTCACGGCCTATTGCTGGCATGGTGTCCCAATCGGTATCCAGCGCCAGCGGGGCGTCACCTTGCATAGCCAGCACTTGTTCCAAGGTGTAGCTACGGCGGGCAGCGGGTGCGACGATGAGGCGGCCCTGTTCCGCGTCAAGGTTCACCGTGTCGCCAGCGTGTAGGCCCAAGGCACGGGCCAGCTTTTGCGGGATGGTCAGGGCGATGGAACCGCCTACGGTGCGAAGGGTAGAAGTGTGCATGGCGTTGCTCCAAAAGTTGCACACAGTTTAACTTTTTAGGTTTTTTGGTGCAGGCTAGCACTGCCAGCAAGGGCGAAAAAAGATACAAGCTCGCGTGAGAAAACCAAACTATGCCGCTTGCACTAGCCTTAGCCGGTTGCCTTCGCTGGTGCTGGCGCTGTCAAACTGCACCCCGGCTTGCTCCAATATCCACGCTTCAATCCGTTCGTGGTGCTGGCGTAGCAACTCCAAAGGGCGAACCTTGTAATGCTTTTCAGCGGTGGCGCTGGGCTTATGGCCTTGAATCTGGGCAACTACCCCAGCGGGCACCTCTAGCCACTCGGTAAGGCTGGAAAAAGAACGGCGCAAGCCATGCAGGGTTAGCCCCTCTAGGCCAGCGGCATTGCAGGCACGCGCATGGGGTGTATTGGGTTCCGATAGCCTCCCGCTGGCGCTGGTGGGGCTGGAAAAAATCCATTCGTTGCGTCGGGGTAGGCTGGCCAGCAAGTGCAGCATGTAAGGGGTTGCGGGTATCTCCCGTACCCCTTCTACCTTGTCTCGGATATGGATGCCCCGCCATTGGGTGTTTACGTCCTCCCAGCGCAGCGCCAGCACCTCCCCCGGCCTTGCGCCAGTCAGTAGCATCATTTGCAAGCAAGCCGCTATGACGGGGTTTTGAATCTGTTGCACAGTGGCAAACCAAACGGCCAATTGTTCGCGCTGCAATACGTCCGACTTGGTGCCAGCCTTGCCCAAGGCTTCGCGTGCCTTTTTGCTTTTGGCCGGGTTGCGGTGGTCAGGTAGCAGGGTGGCATATTCGGGCTGTTCTGCGCACCACGTTAAAAAGACAGTCAGTAGCCGCCATGCAAGCCGGGCGGATGATTGGCCGGGTCTTGCCTTCGGTAGCGGCCCATGCCTCTATGGTGGGCTGGCTTAGGTCTTTCAGTGTCAGCGGCATAAGGCTGGCCAGCGGCCCCGGCTTGGTCAGTTGCTTACCACCCCCACGGCGGCCCGATGGCAAGCCACCGGGTTTGGCCTTGTCGATATGGTCACGGTAGTGCAGTTCACCCCAGAATGGGCGGCGCTGCTCTATGTACCATGCCCACACTTCGCCCACGGTCAGGGCTTGGGCTTGCGTAGCCAGTGCAGCGGCTTTACGGTCTGCCTGTTGCTGGCGCTCTATCTCTCTGGGGTCTTGCCCGTTATCTACCAACATTTTGAGGCGGGATGCTTCGCCCCTTGCTTTTTCGATAGGCCAGTCTGCCAGCGTGCCTATGGTGGTTCGGATGGTGCCACCATGAAGGCGCGATTCAAAGACATAGGTTTTACGGCCTGTAGGGGTTGCACGCAACGCCAGCGCCGGGGCTTCGGTATCCCATAGGAAGGCTTGGGGCTTGCCAGCCGGACAGGTGAAGGCTTCAACCCTGCCAGCGGTCAATCGCACTCGGTTCTGTTGCTTACTCATGGTGGTGTTTTTAGGTTGTAGGCAATCTGTAGGCAAATTTGACCAATTTAGCCGCATAAAAACCAACAATTGGCCCACCTTATCACTGGGAAAAATAGCCTAACTTGTTGATTTATATTGATTCTACCTACACTAACCAACACCGGCAAACACTAAAAACACAGGATTGTGATTCCTGTTGTCGTGGGTTCGAGCCCCATCAGCCACCCCAAGTAAACAAAGAAAACCCCGGTATCTTTTTGATATCGGGGTTTTTTGTTTCCCGTCCGATGCGAGGGCGGATGTAAGGCGATTTACCAAATCGGGCGCTTTGGGGCCTGCACTTGCTGACGTTGGCACCCCACAGCACTTTGTCCCACGCCCCCCACGCACGCGTGAAGCCTCCTCGAAAACTTGATCCGGAGATTGTGCAAACACTCCAAACCCAAGGGCTGAAAATTATGCTGATCTAGCGGCCTCGGCCAAGCGTTCGGCGCAGGCATGTGCCATGGCTGCATCACAGGCCTCAACCATCACACGCAACAACGGTTCGGTGCCACTGGCACGAATCAGCACGCGCCCTTGTGTTCCCAGTTGGGCCTGAACTTGGGCAATTTCTTGCGCCAAGTGGGTACTGGTTTGCCAATTTTGATCAGGACGCAAGCGCACATTCAGCAGCACTTGCGGAAACAACGTTAAACCGGCCAGCAACTGTGCCATGCTCTGGCCGCTGCGCACACAGTATTGCAACACTTGAAGTGCGCTGACCAGCCCATCGCCAGTGGTGTGCTTATCGAGCACCAGCAGGTGGCCTGAACCCTCACCGCCCAATACCCAACGGTGGCGTGCCAATTCTTCCAGCACATAACGGTCGCCAACCTTAGCGCGCAGCATTTTGACACCGCGCCCTTCCAGAGCCTTTTCAACGGCCATGTTGGTCATTAAGGTGCCAACAGTGCCCGGAACATGCTCGTCACGCCCCATGCGATCACAAACCATTAAATACAAAAGCTCATCGCCGTTGTACAAGCGCCCGGCGGCATCCACCATTTGCAGGCGGTCGGCATCGCCATCAAGGGCAATCCCAAAGTCAGCATGGTTTGCCCGCACGGAACGCAGCAACGCACCGGGGTGGGTCGCACCGACTTCATGGTTGATGTTGAGTCCATCCGGTGCACAGCCAATGGCAATGACCTCAGCACCCAGTTCATGGAACACCTTGGGGGCAATGTGGTAAGCCGCTCCGTGGGCTGCATCGACGACGATTTTCAGGCCCTTGAGCGTCAAATCCTGTGGAAAGGTGCTTTTACAAAACTCAATATAGCGCCCAGCAGCATCATCGAGCCGCCGCGTCTTTCCCAGCGAGGCAGAATCTGCCCAAACGGGTGGATCTTCCAGTGCTGCTTCGACCTCTAGCTCCCAAGCATCCGGCAGCTTGGAGCCTTGGGCACTAAAAAACTTGATCCCATTGTCTGAATAAGCGTTGTGGCTGGCACTGATGACCACCCCCAAGCTAGCCCGCTGGGCACGGGTCAGGTAAGCCACCCCCGGCGTGGGCAATGGCCCCAGCAACAGCACATCAACACCGGCAGAGTTAAAGCCCGATTCCAGCGCACTCTCGAGCATGTAGCCAGAAATACGGGTGTCTTTGCCAATCAAAACCAGTGGGCGCTCTTCGGTTTTTTTCAGCACCCGCCCCACAGCGTGGGCCAGTCGCAGCACGAAGTCGGGGGTAATGGGGGCTTGGCCCACTGTGCCACGGATGCCGTCGGTGCCAAAGTATTTGCGTGTCATACCGAAGTGTCCTTATGGTTATCGGGGGAGATGAAGGGTTCATCACTTGGCTGCTGCATAGCCTGCCAGACTGCCAGTGCTTGGGCTGTTTCGCGTACATCATGAACGCGCACAATGCGCGCGCCATGCTCCACCGCCAATAACGCAGCAGCCACGCTGGCTACAAGCCGCTGCGTCACCTCCAACCCTGTGATCGCACCCAGAGACGACTTGCGCGACCATCCCGCCAGCAGCGGGAATCCCAAGGTTAAGAAGGCTTTTTGCTGCTGGAGTAAGAGAAAGTTTTGTTCTACTGTTTTACCGAAGCCAATGCCGTAATCTAAAACGATTCGGTTCTTTTTGACCCCTAGCGCTTGCAGTGCAACAGTTTCTTGCTCTAAAAAAGAGAGCACTTGTGCAACCACATCACCCGCCATCGGTGTCGCCTGCATGCTTTGTGGATCGCGGTGCATGTGCATCAAACACACGCCGCAGCGTGGATGCCGGGCCACCACCTGCATGGCACCTGGCTGGCGCAATGCCCAAATGTCGTTGATGATGTCTGCACCCAAATCAAGCACCGCTTGCATCACTTGGGGCTTGTAGGTATCGACCGAAATCGGCACACCCAGCCGCACGGCCTCGCGCACCACGGGCAGGACACGGGCCAATTCCTCTTCAAGCGCTACGGCGGGGCTGCCAGGGCGGGTTGATTCACCGCCAATGTCCAGAATATCGGCACCTTCTTGAAGCAGTTTCTCGGCATGGCGCAGCGCCGCTGTCGTAGAAAAATGCTGCCCACCGTCCGAAAACGAATCTGGCGTAGCATTCACAATGCCCATGATCTGCGGGCGCTCAAGCTTCAATGTGTAGCGAGTGGTTTGCCAAAACATGGAGACAACAGTGCAAGCGGCCATTGAAAAACGGGGCTTGCGGCCCCGTTCTGTGCGTGGTTACGGTGGTTTTTTGTTAGACCACGGTCGGGGCTGGCTCTGTAGCAACCACCGGGGTGCCCCCACCGGAATCGCCACCACCGGAGGGAGGGGTGCGCGGAGTCCAATCTTTGGGTGGACGCGGTTCCTTGCCCGCCATGATGTCGTCAAGCTGGTCGGTGTCAATGGTTTCCCACTCCAACAGCGCTTTGGCCATCGCGTGCATTTTGTCGCTGTGCTCTTCGATCAGTTTGCGCGCCAGTGCGTACTGCTCGTCAATAATTTTGCGAACTTCGTCATCAACCTTTTGCATGGTCGATTCGCTCATGGTGGTGGTTTTGGTAACGGAACGACCCAAAAACACTTCGCCTTCGTTTTCAGCGTAAACCATGGGCCCAAGGGCATCCGTCATGCCGTAGCGGGTCACCATATCGCGGGCAATGTGCGTGGCACGCTCAAAGTCGTTGCTGGCACCCGTGGTCATTTGGTGCATGAACACTTCTTCGGCAATACGACCGCCAAACAACATACTGATCTGGTTCAGCATGTAATCTTTGTCGTAGCTGTAGCGGTCTTGCGACGGCAAGCTCATGGTCACGCCCAGAGCGCGGCCCCGTGGAATGATGGTTACTTTGTGTACTGGATCGCACTTAGGCAGCAATTTACCAATCAGGGCATGGCCTGATTCGTGGTAGGCAGTATTGCGGCGCTCTTCCTCGGGCATCACCATGCTCTTGCGCTCGGGGCCCATCAAAATTTTGTCTTTGGCCTTTTCAAAATCCTGCATCTCGACAACGCGGGCATTGCGCCGCGCAGCCATCAAAGCAGCCTCGTTGCACAAATTGGCCAAATCGGCCCCCGACATGCCGGGGGTACCGCGTGCAATGATGCCGGGGTTAACATCTTGGCCCGCCGGAATTTTGCGCATGTGGACGTTGAGGATTTGCTCACGGCCCCGAATATCGGGCAGCGTGACATACACCTGACGGTCAAAACGACCAGGGCGCAGCAAAGCGGCGTCCAGAATGTCGGGGCGGTTGGTGGCAGCCACCACAATCACGCCGAGGTTGGTTTCAAAACCATCCATCTCCACCAACATTTGGTTCAGAGTTTGTTCGCGCTCATCGTTGCCACCGCCCAAACCTGCACCGCGCTGGCGACCAACGGCATCAATTTCGTCAATAAAAATGATGCAGGGTGCATTCTTTTTGGCGTTTTCAAACATGTCGCGGACGCGGGCAGCACCAACGCCAACAAACATTTCGACAAAATCAGAACCCGAGATGCTGAAGAACGGCACTTTGGCCTCGCCAGCAATGGATTTTGCCAACAGCGTCTTGCCAGTGCCCGGTGGCCCCACCAGCAACAAACCGCGTGGAATGCGTCCGCCGAGCTTTTGGAAACGCTGGGGGTCTTTCAGAAAATCGACCACCTCGCGGACTTCTTCTTTAGCTTCGTCGCAACCGGCCACATCGGCAAAGGTCACGGTGTTGTTGTTTTCGTCCATCATGCGGGCTTTGCTTTTGCCAAAGCTAAAGGCACCGCCCTTGCCGCCGCCTTGCATTTGGCGCATGAAATAGACCCAAACCCCAATCAGCAGCAGCATTGGCCCCCAGCTGACCAACAGACTCATCAGCAGTGAGCCTTCTTCGCGCGGCTTGACATCAAATTTGACGTTGTTGTTAATCAAATCACCGACCAGACCGCGGTCAAGGTAGGTAGCGGTGGTACGGATTCTGCGGTCATCGTTAGTGACAGCGACGATTTCAGTGCCGCCCTGACCTTCTTGGATCGTGGCACTTTTGATGCGGCTGGCGCGCACATCTTCGAGGAACTCCGAATACCCAACATGGCCTGCGGCTGGGCCAACGCGTGTGTCAAATTGCTTGAACACGGTAAATAGCACCATGGCGATGACGAGCCATACGGCAACTTTTGAAAACCACTGATTATTCAAGCGGGACTCCAGAGAGAATGCGAAAAGCACATGACTTAGTTATGACTGATTTTAGGCGTTTCAAGCCGGGCAGGTGCTGCAATGTCCCTTAGCGGCCATTGCCAGCGCACGGTTTTTGCAATTCAGGGCATTTTTTTCAAACCCATACCCACTAAAAAGGTTTCAGAAGATTTGTCGCGCGAGGCCTTAGGCTTGACCGGCTTGACCACCCGAAACGTCTCTTTGAACAGTTGTACCAGCGGCGCATAGGCACCCCCATGAAATACTTTGACGACCAGCGCCCCTTCGGGCTTGAGATGCTGGCACGCAAAGTCAACCGCTAATTCGACCAGATGGGCAATGCGCGCTGCATCCGATGCGCCAATGCCCGAGAGGTTGGGGGCCATGTCTGACACCACCACATCGGCTTGGCGACCCTGCATGGCCTGCTCCAACTGTGCCAGCACCTCGGCTTCACGAAAATCGCCTTGCAAAAACAATACGCCCTCAATCGGCTCCATCGGCAAAATATCCAGCGCGATGATGCTGCCGTTGAGAGTGCCTGCGGCAGCACCTGCGGGCGAGAGGCGGCGGCGCACGTACTGACTCCAAGCGCCGGGGGCGCTGCCCAAATCGACGACCGTAGCGCCGGGTTTAATCAGGCCAAATTGTTCATCAATCTCTTTGAGCTTGTACGCTGCACGCGCGCGAAAGCCCTCTAATTTTGCCAACTTGACGTAGGTGTCATTGACGTGGTCGTTGAGCCACGCCTTGTTGACTTTCTTGCTTTGGGTTTTAACTTTCATGATCTTTCTGTCCTGCCTCGATAATACGGCCCATGCCCCAAATTGAACTTACTCCGGCCGAGCGCCGGGAACAACGCGCCCAAGCCCACCACCTCACCCCCGTGGTGCTGATCGGTGGCGATGGCCTCACCCCTGGCGTACGCAAAGAAATCGACGCTGCTCTGAACGCCCACGGCCTTATCAAGGTGCGTGTTTTCAACGACGACCGCGCTGCCCGCGAACTGATGTACCAAGAGCTGGCTGCAGAACTGAGCGCTGCCCCCATCCAGCACATCGGCAAGCTGCTGGTGCTGTGGCGGCCACAGCCCGACAAAGAGCGCTCCATTGATGAAGACCGCATGGCTGGCCCCAAGGACGTTAAAGTCCTCAAATACAGCAAACGCGGCGGTCAGCGCCCTGAAGTCAAAACGTTGCGCGTGCTGGGCAACCAGCGCCTGACTTCAGGTGGTCAAGTCAAACGCGCCAAAAAGCGCCGTCTGACATCGGTCAAAAAGCGCCAATCCGACTAAAACCATGGGCACCACCGTTGCCCCGGCGCGCCAGCGCCATGTCATCTGCATGAAATGGGGCCATAAGTATGGCCCCGAATACGTCAACCGCCTCTACGCTATGGTGCGTCGCCACTTGGATGGCGATTTCAACTTTGTTTGCTTAACCGATGACAGCACCGGTATTCGCAGCGAAGTGCAGTGCCTGCCGATTCCAGCGCTTGACCTGCCTGCGGGCATTCCCGAGCGCGGCTGGACTAAGCTGGCAACCTTTAGCGCCGACCTGCATGGTTTGCGCGGCACGGCGCTGTTTCTGGATGTGGATGTGGTCATCACCGGCAGTCTGGAGGGCTTTTTTACCCAAGCCGGTGAGTTCCTCATCATCCACGATTACAAAAGGCCTTGGCGCGTGACCGGCAACTCGTCGGTGTACCGCTTCGAGTTGGGGGCGCACCCCGATGTACTGGCCTATTTTCGCGGCCATTTTGCCCAGATTCGCCAGCAGTTTCGCAACGAGCAAGCCTATCTGTCGGACTTTTTGCACCGGCAAGGCAAGCTGGCGTATTGGCCGCAAGCATGGTGCCCGAGTTTTAAGTACCACGGCATTCCACGCTGGCCGGTCAATTACTGGAAAGCTCCCTTTATTCCACTGGGCGCACGCATCGTGATCTTTCATGGTGAGTGCAATCCCCCAGACGCGTTGGCAGGCCGACGCAACCGGCGGTTTCGTTTCATTCAACCTGCTGCGTGGGTGGCCGAGCACTGGCGCGAATAACGCCCTCAATGGGGCCCCATGCGCTTATGGGGCCACAGACTCAGCATGGGCCGTTGCAACAGAGCTTGGCAACAAGGTATGCCACAGCACGGCCAATGCACAGGCCCACTGCGCCACGTACATGAGTGTTCCCACGCTGTGCCACAGCCGCAAATCTTGGCGGGCCACGATGCGCGGAGCAACCCCAAACTGCATCAGCAGTGCCAACAGAAAACCACCCATCATAAAAACAATAGCAGCTTGTGCCCATGGATATTGGGCTACAGCCCCTCTTGGCCTTGAAATCAGCAGCAACACCATGCAACAAGCCACAGAGAGCCATGTTTGTGCGGCAAAGAGTTGGGCCGCCATGCCACCGGCCAAGGCAGGCGTAGGCAGATGGGCAAACAGCAGCGGCACCACCAGAAAACCAACCGTGGTCAGGCTCCCCCACCACAAGGCGGCTACCAATGCAGGCAAACGGGCCAACATAGCGCAGCGCTGAGGCGCTTAGAGATAGCTAACGCCAACGACTTCGTAGCGCCGAACGCCACCAGGCGCTTGCACTTCGGCGGTATCGCCCTCTTCTTTGCCAATCAGAGCTCGGGCAATCGGGCTGCTGATGTTGATGAGGCCGAGTTTCAGGTCGGCTTCGTCTTCACCGACGATTTGGTACGTCACGGCATCGCCCGACTCTTCGTCTTCTAACTCGACCGTAGCGCCAAACACGACACGGCCTTCGGCATCAATGCTGCTGGGGTCAATAATCTGCGCTGCCGAGAGCTTGCCCTCAACTTCTTGAATGCGCCCCTCAATAAAGCCTTGGCGGTCTTTGGCGGCTTCGTATTCGGCGTTTTCGCTCAGATCGCCTTGGGCCCGCGCCTCGGCGATGGCAGCAATCACCCAAGGGCGATCCACGGTTTTGAGGCGATGCAGCTCTGCCTTGAGTTTTTCGGCGCCGCGCTTGGTAATCGGAATGGTGGCCATTTTTTTGAGTCTCCACAAACTTCAGGTGCCGCACAAAGCACGGCAAAATCCGCGTCGCACACTCCCAAAAGTGCTGTGGCGACGCTCCAAAAGCAAACCGCCGCACGTTGCCGCGCGGCGGTGTTGGTTCAAGCGGCAATTATGCCGCTTTTGTCCTGATTTACGCCACCAATTGCGCGTGCATTTCTTGCACCGAAATCACATCCAAGTGATCCATGTGCTTCATGCCTTCAACGGCAGCTTCAGCGCCAAAGATGGTCGTAAACGTCGTCACCCACGCCAGCAGCGACGAGGTGCGAATGGCCCGCGAATCAGCGATGGCATTGCGGCGCTCCTCGACCGTGTTGATGACCATGACAATTTCATTGCTCTTGATCATGTCGACGATGTGCGGACGGCCTTCGGCCACCTTGTTCACCACCTTGACCGGCACACCGGCTTCGGCAATGGCCGCTGCCGTGCCTTTGGTCGCAACCAAATCAAAACCCAAAGCAACCAACTGACGGGCAATTTCGACCGCGCGAGGTTTGTCGTTGTTTTTGACGGTCAGGAACACCCGGCCCGAGGTCGGCAGTTTGGTGCCAGCACCGAGTTGGCTCTTGACAAAGGCTTCGCCAAAGGTTTTGCCCACACCCATCACTTCGCCAGTGGACTTCATCTCGGGGCCGAGAATCGTGTCCACACCGGGGAACTTAACGAATGGGAACACGGCCTCTTTCACGCTGAAATACGGCGGTGTTACTTCTTTGGTGATGCCCTGCGCCGCCAACGTTTGGCCGGCCATGCAGCGCGCTGCCACCTTCGCCAACTGAATGCCGGTAGCCTTGCTGACAAACGGCACGGTGCGCGAAGCACGGGGATTGACTTCAAGGACGTAGATCACGTCCTTTTTAACGCCGTTTTCTTCGGTCTCTTGAATGGCAAACTGCACATTCATCAGGCCAACCACGCTCAAGCCTTCGGCCATGGCCGCTGTTTGGCGCTTGATCTCATCGACCGTGGTTTTGGCAAGGTAGTACGGTGGCAGCGAACAGGCCGAATCACCGCTGTGAACACCGGCTTGCTCGATGTGCTCCATGACACCGCCAATGAACACCTGACCGGCGCTGTCGCGCACGCAATCGACATCGCACTCGATGGCGTTGCTCAAGAAGCGGTCTAACAGCACCGGCGAATCGTTGCTGACCTTGACGGCTTCGCGCATATAACGCTCTAAATCGCGCTGTTCATGGACGATTTCCATCGCCCGGCCACCCAGCACATAGCTGGGGCGCACCACCAGCGGATAACCCAAGGCTGCGGCTTTTTCGAGGGCTTCTGGCTCGGTACGGGCAGTGGCATTGGGCGGCTGGCGCAGTTGCAGCTTGTGCAACAGGGCTTGAAAGCGCTCACGGTCTTCGGCAGCATCGATCATGTCGGGGCTGGTGCCGATGATGGGCACGCCTTCGGCTTCGAGGTCGAGTGCCAACTTCAGCGGCGTTTGACCGCCGTACTGAACGATCACGCCGTAGGGCTTTTCTTTGTCGACAATTTCGAGCACGTCTTCGAGCGTCACCGGCTCAAAATACAGGCGGTCTGAGGTGTCGTAATCGGTCGAAACCGTTTCGGGGTTGCAGTTGACCATGATGGTTTCGTAACCGTCTTCGCGCATGGCGAGGGCGGCGTGAACACAGCAATAGTCAAACTCAATGCCTTGGCCGATGCGGTTGGGGCCACCGCCGAGCACCATGATTTTTTTCCGCTGGGTCGGCTCGGCCTCGCACTCACCGTCGCCGTTGCCTTCGTAGGTCGAATACAAATAAGCGGTATCGGTGGCAAACTCGGCAGCGCAGGTATCGACGCGCTTGTACACCGGGCGCACATTCAGGGCGCGGCGGGCTTGGCGCACCGCCTTTTCGGTCGTTTTGAGCAGCTTGGCCAAGCGGCGATCTGAAAAGCCCTTTTGCTTGAGCGTTCGCAAAGTGCCTGCATCCAGTGCAACCAATGCGCCTTCGCCTTTTTCGGCCACCAGTTTGTCGATGTCGAGTTCGATCTTGACGATTTGCTCGATTTGCACCAAAAACCATTTGTCGATTTTGGTCAATTCAAACACTTCATCGACCGACAAGCCCATAGCAAACGCATCGCCCACGTACCAGATGCGCTCAGGGCCGGGTTCACCCAGCTCTTTTTCCAGCACTTCGCGGTCTTGGGTTTTTTCGTTCATGCCGTCCACGCCGACTTCCAAACCACGCAGGGCTTTTTGGAACGACTCTTGGAAGGTGCGGCCCATGGCCATCACTTCACCGACCGACTTCATTTGCGTGGTCAGGCGGCTATCGGCAGCGGGGAACTTCTCGAAGGCAAAACGGGGGATTTTGGTGACGACGTAGTCAATCGACGGTTCAAACGACGCTGGGGTAATGCCACCAGTGATTTCGTTGCGCAACTCGTCGAGGGTATAACCCACAGCTAATTTTGCTGCAACCTTGGCAATCGGGAAACCCGTGGCTTTAGAGGCCAGCGCCGAGGAGCGCGAGACACGCGGATTCATCTCGATGACGACCATGCGGCCATCTTTCGGGTTGATCGAGAACTGCACGTTCGAGCCGCCGGTATCGACACCAATCTCGCGCAGCACTGCCAGCGAGGCATTGCGCAGAATTTGGTATTCCTTGTCGGTCAGCGTTTGTGCTGGAGCCACCGTGATCGAGTCTCCGGTGTGCACGCCCATCGGATCCAGATTTTCAATCGAGCAGATGATGATGCAGTTGTCCGCTTTGTCGCGCACCACTTCCATCTCGTACTCTTTCCAACCCAACAGCGATTCTTCAATCAGCAGTTCGTTGGTCGGCGAGGCCTCAAGGCCGCGCTTGCAGATGGTTTCAAACTCTTCGGGGTTGTAGGCAATGCCACCGCCGGTACCGCCCAGCGTGAAGCTGGGGCGAATGACGGTCGGAAAACCCACTTGCTTTTGCACTGCCCATGCCTCGTCCATCGAGTGGGCAATACCCGAGCGCGCCGAACCCAGACCAATTTTGGTCATGGCATCTTTGAACTTCAAGCGGTCTTCGGCTTTGTCGATGGCCTCGGGCGTAGCACCGATCAACTCAACCTTGTATTTTTCAAGCACGCCGTGGTGCCACAAATCCAGCGCGCAATTGAGCGCTGTTTGACCGCCCATGGTCGGCAAGATGGCATCGGGACGCTCTTTGGCAATGATTTTCTCAACCGTTTGCCAAGTAATCGGCTCGATGTAAGTGACATCGGCGGTGGCCGGGTCGGTCATGATCGTGGCCGGGTTGCTGTTGATGAGGATGACTTTGTAGCCCTCCTCACGCAGCGCCTTGCATGCTTGCACGCCCGAGTAGTCAAACTCGCAGGCCTGACCAATGATGATCGGGCCTGCGCCGATGATGAGGACGCTTTGAATGTCTGTGCGCTTTGGCATTATTTCTTCTCCTGGGCCGTGGCCATCAGGGCCGTGAAGCGGTCAAACAGGTAGGCGATGTCGTGCGGGCCGGGCGAGGCCTCAGGGTGGCCCTGAAAACTAAAGGCTGGCTTGTCGGTATGGGCCAAGCCTTGCAAGGTGCCATCAAACAAGCTGACGTGGGTGGCGCGCAGGTGGGCGGGCATCGAGTCCATATCGACAGCAAAGCCGTGGTTCTGGCTGGTGATGCTGACGCGGCCCGTGTCAATTTCTTTGACCGGGTGGTTGGCACCGTGGTGGCCGTGGCCCATTTTGAAGGTTTTGGCACCTGCAGCCAGCGCCATGATTTGGTGGCCGAGGCAAATACCAAAGGTCGGGATGCCTGCATCAACGATCTGGCGGGTAGCGGCAATGGCGTAATCGCAAGGCTGCGGGTCGCCGGGGCCGTTGGACAAAAACACCCCATCGGGGTTCAGGGCCAGCACCTCAGCGGCGGGGGTTTTGGCAGGCACCACGGTGATTTTGCAACCGCGTTCGGCCAGCATCCGCAAGATGTTGAACTTGACACCAAAGTCATACGCCACCACATGAAAACGCGCTGCGGCCTGATCGCCATAGCCTGCGCCCAGTTGCCACTCGGTTTGCGTCCAAGGGTAGGAGGCGGTGGTCGATACGACTTGGGCCAAGTCCAATCCGACCATGGCAGGTGCTGATTGGGCAGCAGCCAAGGCTTGGTCGATGTGGGCCTGCGACACCACTTCGCCAGCGGCTAAACCAAGGATGCAGCCGTTTTGTGCTCCCTTGGCGCGCAGCAAGCGCGTGAGTTGACGCGTGTCGATGTTGGCAATGGCCACCGTGCCTTCGCGTACCAAGTACTGCGACAGCGTTTGTGTGGAGCGAAAGTTGCTCGCCACCAAGGGTAAATCCTTGATGACAAGGCCAGCGGCGTGGATTTTATGGGCTTCGATGTCCTCAGCGTTGACACCGTAGTTGCCAATGTGCGGATACGTGAGGGTCACGATCTGCTGGCAATAGCTGGGGTCAGTGAGGATTTCTTGGTAGCCGGTCATGGAGGTGTTAAACACCACTTCGCCGACGGTGGTGCCAGTGGCACCAATCGAATTGCCGATAAAGACCGTGCCGTCTGCGAGCGCCAGAATGGCGGGCGGGAAGTTTCCCTGTAGAGACAAAAGCACTGGGTTCTCCGAGTTGGTTACGGGTACGCCCAGCGGAGCAGGAGACAAGGAAGATGTCTCGTGCGAAAGCTCTTGTGGGGGTCGGCTATGAAGCTGCGCTAGGCGTAGGGGGATGCGTGAAAGCCGCCCATTATAGCCAGTCGCGATTATTTCGCGCCTGCCATTTCAGGGAAAACCCGTGGAATCAACGCGCCAAATGGGGCGCAGCAGGCGCACTGATGGCGCTGGCGTGTAGACAAATGGCAGCAGCAGCGGCCACATTGAGCGACTCCTCCCCGCCGGGCTGACCAATGCGTACCGACAAGGCGGCACGGGCCGCCACCGCCGGGCCGACCCCTTGGCCTTCGTGGCCCAGCGCCCAAGCGCAAGGCCACGGCAGCGGCTGCTGCTGAACCAAGGCACCGTGGTGCGAGCTGGTGACGATCAGGGGGATGTTCAGTGCAGCCAACGCTTGCGGTTCTAGCGACTCGATCAGTTGCAAACCAAAATGAGCGCCCATGCCTGCGCGCAGCACTTTGGGTGCCCACAGCGCGGCAGTGCCCTTGAGCGCCAGCACCTGACGAAACCCAAAAGCGGCGGCGCTGCGCAAAATCGAGCCGACATTACCAGCGTCTTGCACCCGGTCGAGCACCACCGTGGCCGCTGTAGCCGACAGCACCGCAGCCGAGGGCAAGTCGATGATGTAGCCCATGGCTGCAGGCGACTCCAGACCGCTAATGTCGGCAAACAAGGCATCGGCGAGAACTATTATTTTGATAGCGCCCTCTACATACTCAGCGGGGGCTAGAGGCCAAAAAGACTCTGAAAATACGGCAATGGCCGGCTGCAGACCCCGCACCAGCGCTGCCCGGCACAGATGGTCGCCTTCGAGCCAAACGCGGCCTTGCTTGCGGTAAGCGGTGGTGTCTTGGGCTAGGCGGCGCAGCTCTTTCACAAAGGCGTTGTCGCGCGACTGGATATGGGTAGAAACAGTTTTCATACGAGCAAGCTTAACGGGCGTACCAGAATACGGAAAGTCGGTACACCTACTTGCTTACTCCGGCACTGGTCATTGAACCATGCAGTGACGGTGGCAAAGCAAGCACGGCTGGTTCAAGAGAGATTAAATTGAATTTCAAGCGGCACCGACACCACCTGTCGTAACCCTCTTGTACAGTGTGTTTGGATTCACAAAAAACACCACTCCTACCAATGAACAAGCCCGCTCCCCGCTCCAGTAGTGCAAAAGGAGAAAAACTGGCGCAGCGTTTATCTGACATCTTGGCGCTACTGCACCAAGGCGGCAGTATTGATAAGCACGAGTTGGCACGGCGATTTGGCGTGGATGTGCGCACCATCGAGCGCGATTTCAGCGAACGCCTGCGCGACATTGCCAAACGCAGCCCCACAGGGCACTGGCAATTAGCCCACCATCGGCGCAGCACCATTCCAGCGCAGTATCTCAACAACTATGCCCAGTTGACAGGCACCGAACATCTGTTTCCTGACCCCAGCCTGCCCTATCTGCTGGAGCAACTTGAAACCCCAGTGACCCAACGGGCCACCCACGTGCAATCTCCCTCTCACGAAAACTTAGACCATCAAAACATCACTTTTGCACTATTGCAAAACGCCATTGAGCAACGGTATGAATGCCGCTTCGTTTACAAAGACAAACCACGGCTAGCACAACCTTACCGGCTGATCCATAAAAATGGCGTGTGGTATTTGGCTGCCGAAGAAGGGGATCGACTGAAAAATTTCAGCGTCGCCCTCATCGAAACCCTGCAAGTGGACGAATCCAACCACTTCACCACCAACCCCGCCCACCACGATTACATCAATGGCAAAGACGATGTGTGGTTCACCACCAAAACCACCGAAGTGCTGCTGCGCGTAGCACCAGAGGTGGCGCACTACTTTACCCGCCGCCCCTTGCTTCCCCAACAGCAATATCGAACCGATGATGATGGCTCTTTATTGGTGACAACACACATTAACCACCCACAGCAACTATTGCCCGTAGTGCGTTATTGGTTGCCGTATGTACGAATTATCAAACCCATTGAGCTACACCAATCGGTGGTGAAAAGTTTGCAGCAGGCGCTGGCAATGTGGGAAATACAATAAATTATGTTTTTTCATTTTTATCACACGAAAGGTCATCAATAATGCCATTACCATTAATTCTTGGTGCAGTTGCTTTAGGAACAGCAGTTTTTGGCGCTAAAAAAGGCTATGACGGTTATCAAAAGCATTCGGAGGCTGATGATATTGTGAAGGCTGCACAGGGGCGCTACGATGGGGAAAAATTAGAATTTGACAAGGTGGAAAATAAAACTACTACCGCCTTAGACATCTTAGGTAGAAAAGAGCTTGAAATTGGCGAAAGTATTGGAGAATTTCAAACATTGGCTCAAAAATTGATTGAAAAATTAAATAAATCTCTCGATAAGAAATTAGAAATTAATATTCCAAAAAATCAACAGCAAAAAATTGAAAATTACAGTTATACAGCCACCGGTGTAATCGGATCAATAGTTGGAGCAGGGGCAGCAGCTGCAGCAGCAGGATTTGCAGTTTACGGAGGTGTGATGGCGCTAGGTTCTGCATCTACTGGCACAGCCATTTCTTCATTGGCAGGTGCTGCAGCTACTAGAGCTGCCTTGGCAGCACTTGGCGGCGGATCTTTGGCTACAGGTGGTATGGGAATTGCTGGAGGTACCGTTATTTTGGGTGCAACAATAGTTGCGCCAGTGTTGGCAATTGCAGGTTGGGCCTACGATAACCACGGCGAAAAATCATTAAAAAATGCAAAAGAGGCGGATGAAAACGTAACGACTGCAATTGAAAAAATGAACCGTGCCATAGAGCACCTTAACGAAACCATTGAATATGCACGGAAAATTAAACATGTATTAACATCAATTCATGGTCAATTTTATCAATATTTCAACAACCTAGAAAAAATCGATAGTTTTTTAAATGATATTAAGAGTAGAGGTTTAAATACAAACGATGAAATAGCCAAACTTGGCGAAGATACTGTTCAAATCATTGGAAATGGCTACGCTTTAGCATCCATTTTAGTAGATTTAATTTCTACACCAATCTTTAAATTTAAAAAATTAAATGGTGATATTGTAAAAAATGAAGATGATGTTCCAGAACTTGAAAGAGATGGCGATGGGTTCTCTGTGCTCAATGGAGATGAATTAAAATTCAATCTAGAGCAAGCGACATCCAAGGCGGATAAATTTTAAATGAATTAACACTTCTGGGGCAATAGTGCCCCATTTTTTAACTTTCAAAAAATCATCATGCAAGCAGAAGTTATTAATTACCCTTGGGCCAAAGAACTTGAAAAAACTGTAGTTCATAGCCTTACTACAAGTTTTGGTCTTGATTTTTTACTTTTTAAAGATAAATTAGGTGGCGATGTAGATACTATCCATAATGTTCGCTCTGGGATTTATGCCACAAAGCAAGAGCAATCAATTTACATAGAAAAAACAAAACAAAAAGACAAAAATGGCAAGCTAGTAAGTAGTTATAACAGAGAAAAAGTTGGCATTGACAAAGACGAAAATTATATAAATAAGGGCAGAATTGATGCTAAATTACAAGACTCTGGCAATTTAATAGATGGGTACACAGGTAAAATTTTATTACCTAAAAAAGGAATTCGAGATCTTGATCATATTATTGCTGCAAAAGAAATTTATGATGATGCTGGCCGAGTTTTAGCAGATTTAGGTACTGTGGAGTTAGCCAATAACAGCAGTAATTTACAATCAACCCATAGAAGTATAAATAGATCAAAACAAGCTCTTTCTGTAGAAGATTTTTCAAATGAACTCCCAAAAAAGATTAAAGATGCTGAACTAAAATTAGGTAAAGATCAAGCATTTTTAGCCACTCTACCAAGAGACACTCCAGAGCAGCGCCAAAAAGCAAGTGAATTAGAAAGTGATATCATAGGAGATAAAATAAAAATAGATGCACTTAAATCAGTTGACCATGAAGCAATGCTAAATAAAGACAAGGAGGCAAGAAAAATATACGATGCTCAAATTAATCAAAAATATTATTCCAGCAGCAAATTCATTAAAAATACGGCTACTGCTTCAGGGGCAGCTGGTCTTAAAATGGGCACACGGCAAATGCTTGGACTGATATTGGCCGAAGTTTGGTTCGAGCTGCGCGAACAAATCCCCATAGTTTTTGAAAAACTGAAAACAGATTTCAAATTTGAGCATTTTATCGATGGTATTCAAGAGACATTAAAAGGCATTTGGCATCGAGTCAAAGTACGTTTTAATGATTTTTTAATCAGTTTTAAAGATGGCGTATTTGCAGGCGCTTTTGCCAGTTTGACTACCACATTGTTTAATATTTTTGCAACCACTCAACGGGCAGCTATTAAAATTATCAGAGAGATGTGGGGCCAAATAGTCAATGCCATTAAATTGATCGCCTTAAATCCTGATGATCTTTCGTTTGTTGATTTGTCAAAGGCTGTATTATCAATATTGTCCGCCGGGGTGTCCGCAGTCGTTGGAACTATGGTTTACGCGGAGCTAATTCCTCTTTGTGGCTTTCCGTTTGGCGGTGAATTGGCAGCGTTTGCGGGTGCTCTTGTAACAGGCGTATGTACATTGGGACTCAACTATTTCTTGCTGCATAGTGGCGTAGCAAAAAAAGTATGGGATTTTGCTGCATCTATTATGCCCCATGCAGGAACAGTAAAGAAATTCCAAGAAATTAATGCCGAACTAGATAGATATTTAACAGAGCTAGGAAAAATTGAGTTTAATTTAGATGTAGATGAATTGGCAGATTTTTCTCGAACGTTGGCAGCCTGTAATAGTGAAATGGAACGAGGACTTATTTTAAAAGATCAAGCAAAAAAAAGAGGCATTGAGCTTCCCTACGAAATAGGGAATTCTGATAGCACCAGAAAATGGCTTGCATCATTAATTTAACCCAGTGATGACAAAATTCCCCTGTAACCAATGCGGGATTTGCTGCCAACGCGTTCATTGGGCTGAAGAAACAAAATTTCTAGATCGGGGTGATGGTGTTTGTAAACACTATGCCCAAGACAGTAAACTATGTACTATTTACGCCCAACGCCCAGAAATTTGCCGTGTAGACAGGCAGTATATTTTGCATTATGAAAATAAGTATGATTGGAATGAATTTGTGGCGCTCAACTTGCAAGTTTGTGCGGCTTTGGAATCACAGCCCACCACAGAGACAGCCTGAAATATCAGGCACAGCACAACTTTACTTATTAATACTTATAATTTGAGTCCATGAACAGTATCGAATGGAAGCCCAAGGCATTCCGGCAACTACTCAAGCTGGATAAGCCAACCCAAATAATGATCCGTGACGAGGTGCGTGGCAAGTTGGAGGCATTCCCTGCATGCACTGGCGTGAAAGCGTTGATCAATCACGCCTACAGCTACCGGCTGCGGGTAGGCAGCTACAGGGTGCTGTTCGATTTTTTCGGCGGTGCCGCCTGCATCGTCAGTATTGAAGAAGTGAGGAAACGCGATGAACGCACGTATTAATTTCCAAACGCTGCTGGGCACTGATGGTCAACCTGCCTTTGTCGTAGTGCCGTATGCCGAATTTATTCGCATGAACGGCGGCTTTACGCCGGGTTCTATTCCACACGCTGTGGTCAGTGCTCAAGTCGATGGCGACAGCGCAACCAAGGCATGGCGCGAACATTTGCGCCTAACACAAGCCGAGTTAGCCCAACGCATGGGTATTTCGCAGGCGGCCTATGCCCAGATCGAGACGGCAAAACGCCCTCGCAAAGTTAGCTTGCAGAAGGTGGCTGATGCTCTGGGACTAGAACTCGAACAATTGCGTTGAACCGGCATAAGACAACGCTTTTACTTGGAACTGCACGAAAAACCTTGGCATTAATGGCCCAATGCCTGTTGTGCCCTAGCCTTGGCCACCGGCGCAAACGTGCTGCGGTGCAGCGGACAAGGGCCATATTGTTGTAATGCCGCCAAATGCGCCGCCGTGCCATACCCCTTGTGGTTGGCAAAACCATATTCGGGGTACTGCTCATGCACTTGCGCGCACCAACGGTCGCGGGTCACCTTGGCCAAAATGGATGCCGCTGAAATCGCTGGGATCAGCGCATCGCCCTTCACAATGGCCTCAGCGGGCATGTCGAGCACCGGCAGGCGGTTGCCATCGACCAGCACCATGGCCGGTTTCAAGCGCAGCCCCATCACAGCGCGGCGCATGGCCAACAGCGTGGCCTGCAAGATGTTGAGTTGGTCGATTTCTTCGATACTGGCCTCGGCAATGCTGCAACACAACGCTTTGGCACGGATTTCATCAAACAGCGCTTCGCGCCGGGCCGCAGTGAGTTTTTTCGAGTCGGCCAAGCCTGCAATCGGATGCAAATCATCCAGAATGACCGCTGCGGCCACCACCGGCCCGGCCAGCGGGCCTCGGCCCGCTTCGTCCACCCCGGCCACCAAACCGGGGGGATGCCACGCTAGGCAGTGCTGCTCAGGAGGTAAGGACTTGTCGGATCGCATCGGCTGCCAATAAAGAAGTGTTGCGCCGCAAACTGTGGTGCAGTGCGGCAAAGCGCTGCTGTAGCGCAGAAATACGGTCGGGGGCGTTGTGGCGGGCATCGAACCAATCGAGCACCGCCCCAGCCAACGCCTGCGGCGTGGCTGCATCTTGAATCAGCTCCGGCACGACGAACTCGCCACACAAAATGTTGGGCAAACCGACCCACGGCTGCAATTGCTTGCGCCGCATCAGTTGCCAGCTCAAAGCCTGCATCCGATAACCAATCACCATCGGGCGCTTGAACAAAGCGGCCTCTAGCGTGGCGGTGCCGCTGGCAATCAGCGTGACATCGCAAGCCGCCAAAACGGTGTGCGACTGGCCCGAAATCACCTGCACTGCCGCACCCAGGCCGCATTCGTGCGCGATGCGCTCAATCTGCGTGCGCAGCGCAGGCACCGCCGGAACTATCATTTTGATAGCTGGATATGCTTGCTTGACAAGGGCTGCAGCCCGAAAGAATGCCGCAGTGATGTATTTGACCTCGGCTGAACGGCTACCGGGCAGAATCGCCAATACCTCGTCGGTGTCGGCCAAACCCAACTGCCTACGGGCTGCTGCCCGGTCTGGCTCCAGCGCAATCACATTGGCCAGCGGGTGGCCAACATAGGTGGCGGCAATACCGTGGCGGGCCAACAATTCTGGCTCGAATGGGAAAACGCATAGAACGTGGTCGGTGGCGCGGCGGATTTTTTCCACCCGCTCGGCCCGCCAAGCCCAAATAGACGGGCAAATGAAGTGCACCGTTTTGACCCCGGCAGCGCGCAAGTCGGTTTCGAGGCCCAAATTGAAATCCGGGGCATCCACGCCAATAAAAATATCGGGCTTGTTTTGCAGCAAACGCGCCCGCAGTTGTTTGCGAATACCGACGATCTCGCCCAAACGGCGCAGCACTTCAAGGCTGTAGCCATGCACGGCCAGCTTGTCGCTGGGCCACCAAGCATCAAAACCGCGCTGCGCCATCTGCGGGCCACCAATGCCGACACCGGAGACACCGGGCCAATAGGTTTGCAAGCCATCGAGCAGCAAACCGGCCAGCAAATCGCCCGAAGTTTCGCCCGCCACCATCGCGACGCGGGGGGTAGAGTCACTCATCATCGCGCCTAGCGTGCAATGCCGCGCGCCGATGCATCCAAAAAGGACTGCAACAACGCAATATCACCTGCTGCCTCGGGGTGGGTTGCGGGCAGCTCGGCAATGGCGCTGCGCGCAGCCTCCAGCGTCAGGCCTTGGCGGTACAGCAGGCGGTGCATTTGTTTGATCGCACTCAGGCGAGCGGGCGAAAATCCGCGCCGCCGCAGGCCTTCAAGGTTCAAACCGCGCACAGCCAACGGATTGCCATCGACCATCATGAACGGCGGGACATCCTGCGAGATGTGGCTGGCAAACCCGGCCATGACGTGTGCGCCCACCTTGGTGAACTGGTGAACTCCAGTCAAACCACCAATGATGGCGTAATCGCCCACCTGCACATGGCCCGCCAGTGTGGCGTTGTTGGCCAAAATGGTTTGGTTGCCGACCACGCAATCGTGGGCAATGTGGACATAGGCCATGATCCAGTTATCGTCGCCGATGGTGGTCACGCCCCGGTCTTGCACCGTGCCGGTGTTGAAGGTGCAAAACTCACGGATGGTATTGCGATCGCCCACCACCAAGCGCGTGGCTTCACCGGCGTATTTTTTATCTTGGGGCGCTGCACCCAACGAGGCAAATTGAAAAATGCGGTTGTCCTGCCCGATGGTGGTATGGCCCTCAATCACGCAGTGTGCACCCACGGTCGTGCCTGCACCAATGCAGACATGTGGGCCAATCACGGCATAAGGGCCAACGCTGACGCTGGTATCGATCTGTGCGCCAGCGTCAACCAGTGCAGTAGGGTGGATGGTGCTCACGGCAAACCCCAGCGAAAACGTTTACGACACGTTACGCATGGTGCACATGAGTTCGGCTTCGCAGGCAACTTCATCGCCGACCAAAGCCACGCCCTTAAATTTGTGAATGCCGCCGCGCACCCGGTCAATGCTGACGTTCAGCAGCAATTGATCGCCCGGCTGCACCGGACGCTTAAAGCGGGCATTGTCAATACCGACAAAATAGTAAATATTGTTTTCGTCGGGCACTTTGCCCATCGCATCAAACGCCAACAAGCCAGCGGCTTGGGCCAATGCCTCCAAAATCAGCACCCCCGGCATGACCGGATGGCCCGGAAAGTGTCCCGTGAAGTAAGGCTCGTTGAACGTGACGTTCTTGACGGCCCTGATGCTGTGGTTGTGCTGAATTTCAAGCACTCTATCAACCAGCAAAAGAGGGTAGCGGTGGGGGAGTTGCTTGAGAATTGCGTGAATATCCATCATCGAGTCGAGTTCCGTTTATGCTGCGTTCAGGCCCTGCTCTAGCGCCTTGATGCGCTCGCGCAGCCTGTGTAATTGCTTGAGTGTGGCAGCGTTTTTTTCCCAGCGGGCATTGTCGTCTATGGGAAACATGCCGGTGTAATGCCCTGGTTTGGTCAAAGAATGCGTGACCACGGTGGCCGCCGAGATATGCACCCGGTCGGCCAGCGCGAGGTGACCGAGCACAATGGCACCACCGCCCACGGTGCAATGGGCACCAATGGTAGCGCTGCCCGCCACGCCGACACACCCGGCCATGGCCGTGTGGCGACCAATACGGACATTGTGACCAATTTGTACCAAGTTATCGAGCTTAACGCCGTCTTCAATCACCGTGTTTTGCAGTGCGCCCCGGTCAATGCAGGTATTGGCACCAATTTCCACATCGTTGCCAATGTGCACTGCGCCCAATTGCTCAATTTTGACCCACGCACCATCCTGTTGCGCAAAACCAAAGCCATCGGCACCAATGACCACTCCGGCGTGAACGATGCAGCGCGCCCCAATATGGCAGTCCTCGCCCACCGTCACCCGTGATTTGAGCACCGTACCAGCACCGATATGCGCCCCGCGCTCGACCACGCACAGCGGGCCTACCGACGCGCTGGGATCGACCACCGCAGCTTCATCGACCACCGCACTGGGGTGAATACCCGGCTTGATCGCTGTACCGTGGTGTTTCTTCCAGAGCTGGGTAGCTCTAGCGAAGTAAACGTAAGGGTCATCGGCCACAATGCAGGCTCCACGTGCGCGCGCAACGTCGCGCAGACCCGGAGCCACAATGACACAGGCCGCCCGGGAGGCGGCCAGTTGCTGCTGGTAGCGGGGGTTACTCAGGAAACTCAAGTCCCGAGAACCCGCCGCCTCAAGCGGCGCGAGCCGGTCAATGGGCAAATGGGGGTCACCGTCGAGGACACCGCCCAAGGCCTCCACAAACTGTGCAAGACTCAGACTCACGCGCCCCCCTCCAGCCCATAGCGCGGGTGTTTATTTGGCCGCAGCGGCATTCAACGCCTTGATCACCTTATCGGTGATGTCGTGCTTGGGATGGATGTACACCGCTTCTTGCAGGATGACATCGTATTTCTCGGCTTCGGCCACTTGCTTGACAACCTTGTTGGCGCGTTCCAGCACCTGTGCCAACTCTTCGCTCTTGCGGGCGTTCAGGTCTTCTTGGAACTCGCGGCGCTTGCGCTGAAAGTCGCGGTCTTGGTCCACCAGTTGGCGTTGGCGCGTGGCGCGCTGGCTCTCTGCCAGCGTTGGCGCTTCGCGTTCAAACTTTTCAGTCGATGTTTTGAGCGCATTGCCTTGGTCGATCAGCTCCTTGTCGCGGCGCGAGAACTCTTGCTCCAGCCGCGTCTGCGCTGCCTTAGCGGTATTGGCCTCGCGGAAGATACGGTCGGTATTGACAAAACCTGCTTTGAATTCTTGCGCCTGTGCTGGCACGGCGGCAACCAGAGAACCCAGCAGCAGGGCCAGGGATAAAGGGCGAGAGAGTGATTTCATTAGAAGGATGTTCCAATCTGGAATTGCAGTTTCTGGATTCTATCGCCAGCAAATTTACGCACTGGCTGGGCGAATGCAAGGCGCAGTGGCCCCAATGGGGAAATCCAGCTCAGCCCCAAACCAGCAGATGCACGCATCTGGCTGAACTGAATTTTTTCGTTGTCACCATAGACGTTACCCACATCGACAAAAGTGAACATGCGCAGTGTGCGGTCATTGCCAGCACCGGGGAAGGGTGCGATCAATTCAGCATTGAGTGTGACCTTCTTTGGCCCCCCCAGCGAAGCGCCCGTCACATCGCGTGGCCCGAGCGTTGCTTGGTCAAAGCCGCGCACCGAACCCAAGCCACCCGAATAGAAATTCTTAAACACCGGGAACGGACGACCATTCATGCCCTTGCCCAACCCCAATTCGCCATTGAAGGCCAGCGTGAACTTTTTGTTCAGTGGTACGTACTGTTGGTATTGGTAATTAGCCCGTGCATAGCGAGCATCGCCCGCCACAGACCACTCAGAATTGAGGCGCTGGTAACGCCCTGAGTTGGGTGCCAAAGCACTGTCACGGCCATCGCGCGACCAGCCAATCGTCAGCGGAGCAGAGGTACTGGTGTAGCCAAAGCTGTCGGCATACGAAAGGTAGGCCGCTGGGATGTTGGTGCCGGGCTTGATCTGGCTGCGTTCGACACCACCGCCAAAGAACACTGTGTCGGTTTCACTAAAGGGCACACCAAAACGCATGCTGGCCCCGGTAGTGACCATCTCGTAATTGCCACCCTGGTCCCGATACGGTTTATCGGTGCGGTAGTACATATCCAAGGTGCGCGAAATACCGTCAGCAGTAAAGTACGGATTGGTCGTGCTCAAGACAAGGGTGCGCCGGTACTTGCTGGTGTTGACATCAACCCCGAGGTAATTGCCCGAGCCAAAAACGTTTTCTTGCTTGACGGCAAAAGACAACGACACCTTTTCGGCGCTAGAGAAACCCGCCCCCAATTGCAGCGAGCCGGTGGGTTTTTCGGCCACGGTGGCGACCAAATCGACTTGGTCTGGCGCACCGGGAACGTCTTGGGTTTCAATGTTGACCTCGGTAAAGTAGCCCAGCCGGTCCACGCGGTCGCGCGAGAGGCGAATTTTCTCACCGTCGTACCAAGAAGATTCAAACTGGCGAAACTCGCGGCGCACCACTTCGTCGCGGGTACGGTTGTTGCCCGCCACTTGAATACGACGCACATAAGCCCGGCGCGAAGGCTCGGCTTGGAGCACCAGCGCAACGCGGTTGTTTTGCCGATCAATTTCTGGCACTGCCTCGACCCGGGCAAAGGCAAAACCAAAATTGCCGAAATGCTCAGAGAAGGCCTTGGTGGTTTGGGCTACATCGTCGGCGTTGTACGGCTCACCGGGGCGGATGGTGACGCGCGATTTGAACTCATCCTCGCGCTCTAAATAATTGCCTTCGAGCTTGACCCCCGAGACAACGTAGCGCTCGCCCTCGGTCACGTTGATGGTGACGGAAATATCTTGCTTGTCGGGAGAAATCGCCACCTGTGTCGAGTCAATCCGAAACTCCAGATAGCCACGTTGCAAATAATACGAACGCAGGGTTTCAAGGTCGGCGTTGAGTTTGGCCCGGGCATAGCGGTCAGATTTGGTGTACCAGCTCAACCAACCGCCAGTGTCTTGGTCAAACAGGTCTTTGAGTGTCGAATCGCTAAAGGCTTTGTTGCCAACGATGTTGATGTCTTTGATGCGCGCGGCCTCGCCTTCAATCACCGTGAAGGTCAAATTAACCCGATTGCGCTCAACTGGAGTCACGGTAGTGACAACCTCAGCCCCATAAAAACTGCGGTTGAGGTATTGGCGCTTGAGTTCTTGCTCGGCGCGGTCGGTCAGGGCTTTGTCGTAAGGACGGCCATCGGACAGTCCCACTTCACGGACACTCTTGCGCAGAGCTTCTTTATCAAACTCGCGGGTGCCAGCAAAATTCACGTCGGCGATGATGGAGCGCTCCTCGACCACCACCAGCAGCACATTGCCACTGACTTCAAGTCGAACGTCTTTAAAAAGTCCCAAACCAAACAGCGCCCGAATAGCCGCTGCCCCTTTTTCGTCGTTGTATTCTTCGCCGACGCGTACAGGCAAGGATGCAAAGATGGTTCCGGGCTCTACACGTTGTAGGCCCTCGACGCGAATATCCTGCACCTTGAACGGTTCCAGTGCCCATGCCGCTTGAGCGACAAAAATCATGGCGGCAACGGCCGATGCGGTACGCACGCCAAAGCGGTGGATGTGTGTTTTCATGGATCAAGCCGGTGCTGCCACTGTCGTGCAGTGGTACACAGAAGGTTAGCCAAAGAGCCGGGAGATATCGTTGAACAAGGCGATGGACATCATTGACAACAGCAGCGCGATGCCTGCGCGCTGTAAGCGCTCCATCCAGACATCGGACACGCTTTTGCCAGTAATGCCCTCCCAAAGATAATACATCAGGTGCCCACCATCTAACACGGGCAGTGGCAGCAGATTGAGTACGCCCAAACTGACGCTGATAAGTGCCAAAAATCCCAAGTATGCGGTCAGTCCCATGCTGGCGGAGCGTCCGGCGTAATCGGCAATAGTCAGCGGGCCGCTGAGATTCTTAAGCGAGGCCTCACCGACCAGCATACGCCCCATCATCCGCAAAGTCAGCTCCGAGATTTGCCATGTCCGTGTGGCACCGCCCCAAAGCCCTTCCAGAAAATCGTACTGCACCGTGGTCAACTGGGGCAACGCTCCCACATAAGCACCAATGCGGCCTATGCTGCCTGTAGGCTCCTGAAACACATCAGGGGCCACATCAAGGGTCAGTTGCTGCCCGGCGCGCTCAATGCGCCAAGGTTGTGACAGGGGTTGGTTGGCACGCACAGAACCGCGAATGAGTTCGCGCAGTTGTTGTCCGTCCATCACATCGACCTTGCCAACCTTCAGCACCACATCGCCTTCGCACAAGCCAGCGCGCGCGCCTGCGCTGTTGGGGGTGACTTGACCGATCAGGGGGCGTGTCCACGGCCCAGCAATGCCAATTTTGCGCAGCAATTGGGCATCGGCCTCTTGGGGTTCGATTTCGTTCAGTGGCAGTACGATGGTGCGCAGCGGCGCGCCCGGTGTGGGTTCAAACTCGAGGCGAATGGGCGTGGACTCCAGCGCACCGCGCATCAGCATCCAGCGCAAATCTTCAAAGGAGCGCACCGGGCGAGGCTCATCGGTGCCCATGGCGGCATGGCGTACCCATTCGCCACCACGCAACCCAGCAACGTGGGCAATCGAGTCAGGCACCGGACTCGCAAGGTAAGCCATAGGCTCTTGCACGCCACTCCAATTGACTGCTGCGTACAACACAACAGCGAGCAGCAAGTTGGCAATAGGCCCGGCTGCGACGATGGCCGCACGCGCCCGCAGTGGCTGGGTGTTGAAGGCCCGGTGGCGCTCTTCGGGGGCGACGGGGGCTTCGCGCTCATCGAGCATCCGAACATAGCCACCCAAAGGGAATGCACCCAGCACAAACTCGGTCGGTGAATTGGGCGGCTGCCAACGCAGCAGCGGCGCACCAAAGCCGACCGAAAAACGCAGTACCTTGACACCACAAGCCACAGCCACGCGGTAGTGGCCGTACTCGTGCACAGCAATCAACACGCCCAGCGCTAGGACAAAAGCAACAAGTGTGAGCACAATAAAGGTACGGTAGGTAAGCTTGTTGTGGATGCCTAGATGGTCATTTGTGCCACGCAATGCTGGGCCGCTGCCCGTGCTTGGGCATCAAGGGCCAACAGCGCTTCGAGCGAATCAGGGTGCGAGGGCACAACCGCTGCCAAAGTAGCAAGGTTCAGGGCATGAATCTGATCAAAGCGAATGCGGCGCTCCAAAAATGCTGCCACACCCACTTCATTGGCAGCATTGAGCACAGCAGTAGTCCCTGCGGGTGCGGCCAAGGCCTCCCAAGCCAAACGCAGCCCCGGAAAACGTTGTGGATGGTCGTGGTCGTCAATCGCCTCAAAGGTCATCGCTGACAGCACATGAAAATCCAGCGCCGCAGCCCCCGATTCGATGCGCTCGGGCCACGACAAGCCATAGGCAATTGGCACCCGCATGTCCGGCGTGCCCAGTTGCGCCACCACCGAGGTGTCGCGGTACTGCACCATCGAGTGAATGATGCTTTGCGGATGAATGACCACATCCAATTGTGCGGGGGCCATGCCAAACAGGTAACGGGCCTCGATGACTTCGAGTACCTTGTTCATCATGGTGGCCGAATCGACCGAGATTTTCCGACCCATCACCCAGTTGGGATGGGCACAAGCCTGCTCGGGGGTAATGTCACGCAGGGTTTGCGGGTCACGCGTGCGAAACGGGCCACCCGAGGCCGTCAGGATAATTTTGTCGACCCGCTGCGCCCAAGTGGCGGGGTCTTCGGGCAGCGATTGAAAGATGGCCGAGTGTTCGCTGTCAATCGGCAGCAGCGTGGCACCGCCCTCGCTCACCGCCCGCATAAAAACTTCGCCACCGACCACCAGCGCTTCTTTGTTGGCCAGCAACAAGCGCTTGCCCGCGCGGGCCGCTGCCAAGCAAGGGGCCAGACCTGCTGCACCGACGATGGCCGCCATGACCATATCGACATCGGCATCGGATGCTATTTTTTCAATAGCATCATTTCCATGCAGGACAACCGTTGCAAGCCCATTTTGCTTAATTTTCTCGTCTAAGAGCCGTCCATGGGCTGCACTGGCCATGACGGCATAACGGGGCCGAAACTGCGCGCATTGCGACAGCATCAAATCGACCTGCGTAGCGGCACTCAGGGCAAACACCTCAAAGCGCTCGGGGTGGCGCGCCACCACATCCAAGGTGCTGGTGCCAATGGAGCCGGTCGAACCCAGAACGGTGAGCCGTTGTTTCATGGAATGGGATAACTATATGAGATGGGTAATGGTAAATTAATAAATATGAGAGTTATTTATTATGATTTTTCCTTGAAATTCTTCAGAAGGTTTTTAACCTCCTCAATTTCAGAATGAATACTTTTCAATGCCACGCTTGTTTTATAAGCCATCATCATAAGCTTTACGGAAACCAAAAAAACACCAGCCTCCAACAATATATCATGGGTAAGGCCAGTAAAAAATAAAGCTGCAACAAAAAGAACGAATGTAATAACTGCAACAATGATTGAACCCGTATCAAAATGCTTCATTTTATAACCTTATTTATTTTTAAATGAATAACAACTTAGAGCGCGCCATGCACTTGCCGTAACCCATTGGTTTTATTAGAATTTTTTGGGGTGGTGACGCGCCAAAAGTTTTCGCAACTTTTTGATTTACAAATGAATTTTCAGAGATCATCACAATTCCCAGCATGGATTAATTTGTCAATACATAGCCTGATTTGATATTGAAAAAATAGAAGCCAATTTCTCTAAACACTTACCTGTACCAAAGAGTAAAGCATCATCGCCAAGGGCAGCGTTGGTAATAATGCGTCGATACGATCAAGCACACCGCCGTGTCCTGGAAGCAGATTACTACTATCTTTGACGCCAGCGGCCCGTTTAATCAGTGATTCGACCAAATCCCCCGCCACACTCATGGCCGTCATTAACAGGACGGCCAGCAATAACCAATGCCACCCGTGGCCCGCCAAACGGGTAAATAAACTGGCAACGGGTGTTTGCAGGCTGGCATCGGCACCGACCCATAGCAACGCCAAAAGCAGCACGCCGACACCGCCACCCCAGACACCTTCCCAGCTCTTGCCGGGGCTGACCGAGGGTGCCAGCCGATTTTTGGTAAATCGCAAGCCAAAAGCCCGGCCCGCAAAATAAGCGGCAATGTCGGCCATCCAAACCAGTGCCAGTGCCGACATCAAAAAGTTAATACCTACCATGCGCGCCTGCACCGCCGCCATCCAAGCCAGCCACAAAGCCAGTAAGCCGCCCAGAAGCCGCAGTGGTGCGGGTATTTGGGGCCAGCCTGCTACACCGGCACGCAGCATGGCCGCACTGCCCAACACCCACAACGCGCCACCCACCAGCCACAGCGTGGTCAATGGCTGCTGCAACCAACCCAACCACCACGCTGCACCGCACAGCCCGACACAGACACCACCCCATGCCAGCGAGGCCAGCATGGCACAACCGTTCAGGCGAGCCCATTCCCAAGCGCCTGCGGCCATCAAAACCAACACCACGATGGCGAACGGCGCGGGCGACGGATAAAAAAGTGCGGGCAGGAGAATCGCCAGCAGAACCAAAGCGGTAATAACGCGCTGTTTGAGCATGGTGCCCTTTCAAGCGGGCAACGGCTGTAAAGGCGCTGCGAGGATTTGTTCGGAGGTTTTGCCAAAACGACGTTCGCGGGCGCAGTAATCGGCGATGGCGGCATCGAGCGCAGCCTCGTCAAAATCGGGCCAGAGTTTGTCGCTAAAAAGGAGTTCAGAATACGCCGCCTGCCAAAGCAAGAAATTGCTCAAGCGCATTTCGCCGCCGGTGCGAATCAGTAAATCAGGATCGGGCACATCCGACAACGCCATCGCTGCGTTCAGGCTCAGTTCAGTGATCGGTTCACCGCGCGCAGCCAGTGTGCTGGCGGCTTGGGCAATATCCCAGCGCCCACCGTAGTTGAAGCACACATTCAACACCAAGCGGGTATTGTGGTGGGTAGCAGCTTCGGCTTGTGCCAAACCATCACGCACTTTGGCAGACAAGCTGGCCCGGTCACCGATAAAGCGCACACGCACCCCGTCTTTGCGCAATTGGGGTACTTCGCGCGATAGGGCCAGTGCCAACAACTCCAGCAAGCCACTGACCTCATCGACTGGACGGTTCCAATTTTCGGAAGAAAAGGCAAAGACCGTCAGGACGGCAACGCCGCGCTGGGCGCAAGCTTGGGTACAGCGGCGCAGAGCATTAACGCCTTGCTTGTGCCCGGCCAAGCGGGGCAAAAAGCGTTGCTTGGCCCAACGGCCATTGCCATCCATGACGATGGCAATGTGGCGCGGGCCTTGCTGCAAGGACGAGGATGCGGACACAGAAATGCGACCTAACCTCACACTGCCATGATTTCTTGCTCTTTGGCGGCCACCAGCGCATCAATCTCGGCAATGTGCCGATCGGTGACTTTTTGAATATCGGCTTCTGAGCGCTTTTGGTCGTCTTCGGATGCCAGTTTGTCTTTGACCAATTTTTTGACACCTTCATTGGCATCACGGCGCAAATTACGCACGGCAATCTTGGCCGATTCGCCTTCGTTGCGCGCCAGTTTGGTCATCTCTTTACGGCGCTCTTCGCTCATGGGCGGCATCGGGACACGAATCAAGTCACCCATGGACGCGGGGTTCAGGCCCAAATCGCTTTCACGGATGGCCTTTTCAATCTTCGCACCCATGCCTTTTTCCCAAGGCTGCACGCTGATGGTGCGCGCGTCAAGCAGTTGCACATTGGCCACTTGACTCAAAGGCACCATGGAGCCGTAGTAATCCACATGCACGGTGTCAAGCAGCGCTGGACTGGCACGGCCAGTGCGAATTTTGAGCAAATTGTTTTTGAAAGCCACGATGGATTGGTCCATCTTGGTTTCCATATTTTTCTTGATATTGGCAGTCATTTTTTCTCCTACAACCCGTCAAGCGTGAACCAGTGTGCCTTCATCTTGGCCCATGACCACGCGCTTGAGTGCGCCTGGCTTGATGATCGAGAACACCTTCACCGGCAGCTTCTGGTCGCGGCACAGCGCAAACGCCGTAGCGTCCATGATGCCCAAGTTGCGAACCATAGCCTCATCGAAAGTCAATTCTGTGTAGCGTGTGGCAGTGGGGTCTTTGTGGGGGTCGGCAGAATAAACGCCATCGACCTTGGTCGCCTTGAGCACCAGTTCAGCACCGATTTCTGCACCGCGCAGAGCTGCTGCCGTGTCGGTAGTAAAAAACGGATTGCCCGTGCCTGCGGCAAATACCACCACTTTGCCTTCTTCAAGGTATTGCAGTGCCTTAGGACGCACATAAGGCTCAACGACCTGCTCAATCGAGATAGCCGACATGACACGCGCTGTCAGGCCGCGCTTGTCCATCGCGTCGGCCAGCGCCAGCGCATTCATCACGGTGGCCAACATGCCCATGTAATCGGCAGTGGCGCGATCCATGCCGGCAGCGCCGCCAGCGACACCCCGGAAAATGTTGCCACCACCAATGACCACCGCAACTTCCACACCCATACGGGTAACCTCGGCCACTTCATCGACCATGCGTTCGATGGTGGCGCGGTTGATGCCAAAGGCATCATCCCCCATCAGGGCCTCACCAGACAGCTTGAGCAAAATGCGCTTGTAGGCCGGTGTAGCGATGGACATGGGGGATTCTCCGTAGATCAAATGCGGTAAGGAACGATGGATGGGGTCAGCAATCAGGCAGCAGCCTTGGCAGCAGCGACTTGGGCAGCAACTTCAGCAGCAAAGTCGTCCACTTTCTTCTCAATGCCTTCGCCCACAACGTAGAGCGTAAAGCCCTTGATGCTGGTGCCAGCGGCTTTGAGCATTTGCTCGACGGTTTGCTTGTCGTTCTTCACGAAAGGCTGGTTGAACAGCGAAACTTCCTTGAGGTACTTTTGCACGCCGCCTTCGATGCGCTTGGCAACGATTTCGTCGGACTGCACGGGCTTGCCAGCAGCTTCTGCGGTCTTTTTGTCTTCTTCGGCCTTGGCAGCAGCCACTGAACGCTCTTTTTCGATCAGTTCAGCAGGCACGTCGGCGCTGGTCAGGGCCACGGGCTTCATAGCGGCAATGTGCATTGCCACGTCTTTGGCAGCAACTTCGTCGCCATCAAACTCGACCACCACGCCAATGCGTGTGCCGTGCAGGTAAGAGGCCAGCTTGCTCGAACCCGAGAAGTACTGGAAGCGGCGGAACGACATGTTCTCGCCGATCTTGCCAATCAGACCCTTGCGAACGTCTTCGAGTGTCGGGCCAAAGCCGTCTTGCTCGTAAGCCAAAGCACCCAGCGCTGCGACATCGGCAGGGTTGTGTTGTGCCACCAAATTGGCCGCAGCTTGCACCAGAGCGATGAAGCTGTCGTTCTTGGTAACGAAGTCGGTTTCGCAGTTAACTTCAACCAAGGCACCCGTGGTGCCATTGATAGAGCTTGCCACCACGCCTTCAGCGGTCACGCGCGAGGCGGCCTTGCCAGCCTTGCTGCCGAGCTTGACGCGCAGCAGTTCTTCGGCTTTGTCCATGTTGCCTTCGGCCTCGGTCAAGGCTTTTTTGCACTCCATCATGGGGGCATCGGTCTTGGCGCGCAGTTCAGCGACCATGCTTGCGGTAATTGCAGCCATCAGTTTTCTCCGTCTTCAGTTCAATTGATTCAAGATAAAAAAAGGGGGCTAAATGAGCCCCGCTTTTTCCCGCGATACATCGCGCAGCCTTGGGTTAGGCCTTAGGCGGCAGTTTCCTGCACTTCGACGAATTCGTCGGTACCTTCGTTGGCAACCACAGCACGGGCCACATCGTCGATCGCGTTAGCGCGGCCTTCGATGATCGCATCAGCAATCACGCGGGCGTACAGATCAACAGCCTTGGCCGAGTCGTCGTTACCGGGGATGACGTAGCCAATGCCGTCAGGCGAGTGGTTGGTATCGACCACGCCAATCAGCGGGATACCCAGCTTCTTGGCTTCAGCGATAGCGATCTTGTGGAAGCCCACGTCGATCACAAAAATAGCATCTGGCAGTGCAGCCATATCTTGGATGCCGCCGATGTCTTTTTCGAGTTTTTCGATCTCGCGAGCAAACATCAGTTGCTCTTTCTTGCTCAGAGCGTCCAGACCAGTTTCTTGCTGGGCCTTCATGTCCTTGAGGCGCTTGATCGAGGTCTTGACCGTTTTGAAGTTGGTCAACATGCCGCCCAGCCAACGCTGGTTGACAAAAGGCACGCCAGCGCGTTCGGCTTCGGCGGCGATGGTGTCACGGGCTTGGCGCTTAGTGCCGACCATCAAAATGGTGCCACGGTTAGCAGCCAATTGCTTGGCAAACTTGGCGGCGTCCTGCAACAGGGGCAGCGACTTTTCCAAGTTGATGATGTGAATCTTGTTGCGATGACCGAAGATGAACGGGGCCATCTTGGGGTTCCAGAAACGAGTTTGGTGACCGAAGTGGACACCAGCTTCCAGCATTTCGCGCATGGTAACGGACATAATATTTTCCAAAGGTTGGGTCTGAAATCCAGCCCGACATTTGCGCTCCCTTTACCGGAGCAGCAACACCTTGAATGGGCTGGCTTGCGATTGATCTTGGCACTTGGCGGCCGCTTTCTAAAAAGCAGCCCAGAAGTCGGCAAAACCCAGAAATTATAGCATATCCAGCCCAACACCCTTGACACCACGCGCCGCGTGGTGCTGGAAACCCTGTGCTAACGCCTGCCTTGGCGTTCATTTTGAGGGTATTCGAGCCATTTTTAAGAAAAAAGTGCTTTTTGCCGTTGATGGCATTACATTGATAGCTATCAATTCAATAGCAAAAAGACCTACCTAAAGAACGTTCGGCTGACGGTTTCTTATTTTCTTAGCACCAAAGCTGCACTATAAATTCCAGACTTACCCTAAGACTGGCATACAGTGCAGGTATGCAAACACACACCGCACTGCTTACCCATGTTTGTGCCTGCAACGCACAGCATGGGTGTAGGGCACACTTGCAATGATTGCACGCCACGCCCCAAAAGGGTAGGCTTTTTGATGGCCCACGCTGGAGAAACATCATGGATACACACTACCTTACCCCGCTTTTTTCGCCCGAATCTATCGTCGTCTTTGCTGGTCAGGTCGATGAACCGTCCACGCAAACACCCCAAGCGGTGATGCTGTACGAGGCCTTGCGTGCCCAGCACTACAGCGGTACGTTGCAGTTTCTCAACACACAAGCCAGCGGCACATTGGCCGACTTAGCGCAAGCGCGGGCTGATTTGGCCATCATTGCCCTGCCCGCAGACGAAGTAGCTGGCGCACTGGAGCTGGCTGGGCGCATGAGTTGCCGAGCGGCGTTGGTGGTCTCGAGCGGCATGAGTGCCGACGATGCCATTACGCTCAAGGGCATTGCCCAGCGCGAGGGCATTCATTTGCTTGGCCCCAACTGCTTGGGCCTGCAACGCCCGCAGTTGCAGCTCAATGCCAGCGTGGCAGGCCCGTTGGCGCAGCCCGGCCCATTGGCGCTGGTATCGCAATCAGGGGCGCTGACATCGTCGATTTTGGATTGGGCACGCAGCAACGGCGTAGGTTTTTCGTCGGTAGTGTCGTTAGGCCCCAACACAGCCGTGGACATTGCACAGGTGCTTGATTTTCTTGCCAACGACCGCTTTACCCAAAGCATCGTTGTGTACCTTGAAGGCATCGGCAACGCGCGCAATTTTATGAGCGCACTGCGCTCGGCGGCCAACGCCAAGCCGGTAGTGGTGCTCAAGGCCGGGCGCAAATTGACCGGCAACGAAGCAGCACAGACCCACAGTGGCGCTATTGTGGGCAGCGACGATGTTTTCGATGCTGCGCTGCGCCGCGCCGGTGCGGTGCGGGTGCATTCGTTTGTTGAATTATTTTCAGCGGCCAAATGCTTGGCTTCGCGCTACCGTCCGGTCGGACGGCGGCTGGCCATCGTTGCCAATGGTGGCGGCCCGGGTGTGTTGGCAGCCGATTGGATTCACCAAATTTCGCTCGATTTGGGCAAACTCTCGCCCGAGTCAGCCGCCGAACTGCGGCCACTGTTGCCCACGCATGCTTCGCTGAACGATCTGATTGATTTGTCTGAATCGGCCACTGCAGCGCACTACCACGCTGCTATTGAGGTGGCAGGAAAAGACCGCCAAATCGACGGCATTTTGGTGATTTTCTCGCCCCGCCCCGGCGCTGATGCCACCGCCATCGCGCAGGCGTTGGCCGACATCAAGCCCCACTTGGGCAAACCACTGCTGACCTGCTGGATGGGCGATGCCACCGTGGTGGCGGGGCGCGGCATTCTCAAGACGGCGATGATTCCAAGTTTTCGCACGCCCGAGGCTGCAGTTGGTGCCTTTGGCAATATTGCTTCTTTCTACCAAAACCAACAGCTGTTGCAACAAACGCCACCACCGCTGTCGGCACTGGCCAAGCCCGACATTGAGGGTGCACGTTTGGTGATCGAGAGTGCACTGGCCGAGCGGCGCAAAGTGCTGACCGAGATGGAATCGAAAACGCTGTTGGCAGCATTTCATATTCCGGTCACCAAGACTATCTTGGCCCGTAACGCGCACGAAGCGATGATGATCGCCACGCAACTGGGCTTTCCGGTTGCGCTCAAGATTGATTCGCCCGACATCATGCACAAATCCGATGTCGGTGGCGTGGCGTTGAACATCATGAACGGTGCCACGGCCCGCGATACCTACACCGATATGGTGCAGCGCGTGACCCGACTTTTGCCCAATGCACGCATCAATGGCGTCACGGTACAGGTCATGGCCCCTGCACGGCGTGGCCGCGAAATCTGCGTCGGGCTGGTCACTGACGATCCGTTTGGGCCGGTGATTTCGTTTGGTGCTGGCGGCACCATGATCGAACTCATCAACGACAAAGCGATGGAACTGCCACCGCTGAACCAATTCTTGGCGCGTCGCCTGATTGAACGGTCGCGGGTTTCTGAAACGCTGGGTGCATGGCGCGGTGCCAGCGCGGCCAACCGCGAGGCCCTTGAGCAAGTGCTGCTGCGGGTATCGGAAATGGTGTGCGAATTGCCACAACTGCGCGAAATGGACATCAACCCCATCATCGTGGACGACAACGGCGCAGTAGCAGTAGATGCCCTCATCACCATCGACCACACCCCACAAGGTGGCAGCAACTCCGGTGGCGGCGGCGTAAACAACTACGGCCATTTGGCTATCTTGCCCTACCCGGCCCGCCACGAACAGGTCTGGCCGATGCGCGGTGGTGGCGAATACACCGTGCGTCCGATCCACCCCGGCGATGCACAGATGTTGCAGACGATGGTCACCGGACTTTCAGCACAGAGCCGTTACTACCGCTTCATCTCATCGATGGCAGAGCTGCCGCCCTCCATGCTGGCACGCTTTACCTTGATCGACTACGACCGTGAAATGGCATTGGTGGCGGTAGTCAAAGAGCGCACCGCCAACGCAGAGGGCCAAATTGAGGAAACCGAACGCATGGTCGGTGTGTCGCGGTATGTGACCAATCCAGACCGCTCCAGTTGTGAGTTTGCACTCGTAGTGGCCGATGATTTCAATGGCAAAGGACTGGGTTCGCGGTTGATGCTCAGCATCATGGACGTGGCCCGCGAAAAGGGTCTCAGTGCCATTGAAGGCTTGGTGCTGGCAAACAACCCCGGCATGCTCAAGCTGATGAAAAGCTTAGGGTTCGCCATCAAGTCCTACCCTGAAGACCAAGACTTCAAATTGGTGACCCACCAGCTGTAAGTCCCATGCCAGTGCCCACGGTGCAACGCATTGCTCCCGGCCTCGCTCGGCCCTTGTTTGGTACCGCTGCCACGCAGCGTATCGAGCAACAGGCCGCTGCCGGCTTACCCACACACAGCCTCATGCAGCGGGCGGGGCTGGCGGTAGCCCGGCTGGCACGGGCATTGGCACCCCACGCCCGCACAGTGTGGATTGCTTGCGGCCCCGGCAACAACGGGGGTGATGGGCTAGAGGCGGCGCTGCATCTGCACCAGCGCGGGCTGCGTGTGGTGGTGAGCTGGCTGGGTTCGCCAGAAACTGCGCCCCCTGATGCACTGCGGTCGTGGCAACGCGCACGCGATGCAGGGGTGCAGTTTGACGACCAGCCCCCGCAGCACATGGGCGCTAGCGACCTGTGCATTGATGCATTGCTGGGCATCGGTCTGATGCTCAATAATGCCCGTTCCGCACCAACGCCGGGCAGCCCGCTGCTCAGGCTCTTGGCGCACTTGCGCGCCAGTCCAGCACCCGTGCTGGCCGTCGATGTGCCCACTGGTTTGCAAGCCGATACCGGCCAGTACGCGCCGGGGTTTGCCCCGTTAGCGTCGCCTTTTCCCACGCCAGAACGCCACACACTGAGTCTGCTCACCCTCAAGCCCGGTCTTTTTACCGGCACCGGCCGCGATAGTGCAGGTGCAGTCTGGTTCGATGACTTGGGAGTATCACCCGGCGACGAACGGCCCAGTGCATGGTTGGCCAATCCAGCCCCGTCGCCTGCGCGTTGCCATGCCAGCCACAAAGGCAGTTATGGCGATGTGGCGGTGGTGGGTGGGGAGGGCCTGTCAGCGCGCGGTATGGGCATGACGGGTGCAGCGCTGTTGGCGGCAAGGGCGGCATTGCACAGTGGCGCGGGACGGGTGTTGGTTGCATTGCTTGATGATGCAGGGCCGGCGCTGGATGGGCAGCAACCGGAGCTGATGTTTCGCCACTTTAGCGCTCTGCCGTTGGCGCAATTGACGGTGGTTTGTGGCTGTGGCGGTGGTGAGGCGGTGCGCACGGTGCTGGCGCAAGTGCTAGCGCAGGTGCCACGCTTGGTGCTTGATGCCGATGCGCTCAATGCCATTGCTGCCGACCCGGCGCTGCAAACCGCCCTCCAAGGACGCGCGCAACAGGGCCAAGTCACTGTGCTAACGCCCCATCCGCTGGAGGCCGCCCGCTTACTGGGCAGCACCGCCAGCCATGTGCAAGCCGACCGGCTGGCCGCAGCACAAGCGCTGGCCGACCAGTTTGGCTGCGTGGCTGTACTCAAAGGCTCGGGCAGCATCGTGGCTGCGCCGGGCCAAGTCGCCCACATCAACCCGACCGGCAACGCCCGGCTGGCCAGCGCAGGCACCGGCGATGTGCTGGCAGGCATGTTGGGCGCACATCTGGCTGCTGGCACCGATGCAACACAAGCCGCCGTGGCCGCCGTCTGGGCACATGGCTGGGCCGCCGACCAGTGGCCCGACAGCAGTGCCCCCCTGACGGCCAGCGCCTTAGCCCGCTGCGGCTAGGCCGCGCCGATATGGGGTACCAACCCGGTGGTGGGTTGGCCGTTTTTCAGTGCCGCAGTAAAAGCCAGCATGCGATCAATGGGCAAGCGTGCGCGCGGAATCAGCGCCGCATCCACCTCAATCGTGTTGCTGCCACTCTCTAGCACCTGCGCCACGCCCGCCAAGCCGTTCATTGCCATCCACGGGCAATGGGCGCAACTTTTGCAGGTGGCGCTGTTGCCCGCAGTGGGCGCTTCGTAGAAAATTTTGCCGGGGTTGAGCGTGCGCAGCTTGTGCATCATGCCGTTGTCGGTAGCGACGATGAACTCTGTGGCATCCATCGTGCGCGCGGCATGCAAGATGGCCGATGTCGAACCCACCGCGTCGGCCAGCGCCACCACATCGGCGGGGCTTTCGGGGTGTACCAATACCTTGGCTTTGGGGTGCTCTTGCTTCAGCCCTTCCAATTCAAAGGCTTTGAATTCGTCGTGAACAATGCAGGCACCGTTCCAAAACACCATGTCGGCCCCGGTTTCCCGGCGGATGTAATCACCCAAATGGCGGTCAGGTGCCCATAAAATTTTGTGCCCCTGCTCTTTCAGAGCTTGGACAATCTCCAGCGCACAGCTTGATGTCACCAACCAGTCGGCGCGGGCTTTGACGGCAGCGCTGGTATTGGCGTAAACCACCACGGTGCGGTCGGGGTATTGGTCGCAAAAAGCACTGAATTCATCGACCGGACAGCCCAAATCGAGCGAACACGTCGCATCCAAATCGGGCATAAGGATGGTTTTTTCGGGTGAGAGGATTTTGGCGGTCTCGCCCATAAAGCGCACCCCCGACACCACCAGCGTTTGCGCAGCGTGGTCGCGGCCAAAGCGGGCCATTTCGAGCGAGTCGCTGACAATGCCGCCGGTTTCTTCGGCCAAATCTTGCAGATCGGGGTGAACGTAGTAATGCGACACCATCACCGCATTTTTTTCTTTCAACAAGCGGCGAATTTTGTCTTTCAGCGCGGCGCGTTCGGTGGCCGAGGGTTCGGCTGGAATGCGCGCCCACGCGTGTTTGGTCGAGCAAACCGTACCTTGGGCGGGTTGTTCGTATTCGACGTTTTTCAGCGTGTCGGTCGTGGTGCGGGTGTTCATGCAGCGATCTCCTGCAAGCGCATAGAAAAATCAGTGGCTTTGACATCTTTGGTCAGGCCACCGATGGAGATGCGGTCGACACCAGTTTCGGCCAGCGCGCGCAAGCTTTGGAGCGTCACGCCGCCCGAAATTTCCAGAATCGCCCGGCCTGCGTTGATGCGCACTGCCGCGTGCAACTGCTCGGGGGGCATGTTGTCCAGCAGGATCATTTGGGCACCTGCGGTCAATGCTTCTTCCAGCTGGGCCAGTGTTTCGACTTCAATCTCGATGAACTGGGCTTGCTCGGCGACCTTTTGCGCTGCTTGCAGCACGGCGGTCACGCTACCGGCGGCAGCAATGTGGTTTTCTTTGATGAGAACGGCATCGTGCAGGCCGATGCGGTGGTTGGTGCCGCCACCGACGCGCACCGCGTACTTCTGCGCCAAGCGCAAGCCGGGCAGGGTTTTGCGGGTATCGACAATCTGGGCGCGCGTTCCTTGAACCGCCTCCACATAAGTGGCGGTTTTGGTGGCTACGCCAGACAGCAATTGCAAAAAGTTCAGGGCGGTGCGTTCAGCACTCAAAAGGGCGCGGGCGTTGCCTTCAAACTCCAGCACCACTTGCTCGGCAGTGCAGCGTTGGCCTTCGGTGACGCGCCATGTCAGTGCAATGCTGGGGTCAAGAGCACGCAGGGCCGCTTCAGCCCACGGTGCGCCGCAAATGACGGCGGCTTCGCGCGCCACAATGCGCCCACGGGTGCGCCGGGTGGGGTCAATCAGGCCTGCCGTCAAGTCGGCAGCGCCAACGTCTTCTTGCAGGGCGCGGGCCACGTCCAATAAGACTTGGGCCAGCGGTATGGGAGGGGGGGTTGCAGCATCTAAATATGTCATGGGCGATAAGCATAGCGGCTTGGGCTGGCCTTGCGTGGTGCCGGGCCACTGGCAATACACTCTCCTAATTCATGAGATTTGCCGATTTTTTGCCATGACCGATACCACCACCCCCTCTGGCCTTGCCGCCAACATTGCCACCCCTTACGGCACGCTGCCACCTTCATCACCGCCACCCCAGCGCCGCCCCGTCAGCTTGCCGCGTTTGCAACAGATGCGCGAAGCGGGCGAAAAAATCACCATGCTGACAGCCTACGATGCCACCTTTGCAGCGGTGGCCGATGCGGCGGGTGTCGAGTGCTTGCTGGTGGGAGACTCGCTGGGCATGGTGTGCCAAGGGCTGGCGAGTACCGTTGGCGTGACGCTCGAAACGATGGTCTACCACACCGAAAGCGTGACCCGAGGCCTGCGCCGGGTACAGGGCACCGCATGGGTGGTGAGCGATTTGCCCTTTGGCAGCTACCAAGAATCGAAAGAGCAGGCGATTCGCAGTGCCTCGGCGCTGATGCATGCGGGCGCACACATGGTCAAACTCGAAGGCGGTGGCTGGACAGCCGAGACGGTGCGTTTTTTGGTCGAACGGGGCATTCCGGTCTGCGCCCACTTGGGCTTAACACCGCAAACGGTGCATGCGCTGGGCGGCTACCGGGTACAGGGTAAAAGCGACCAAGGCGCACAAATCCTGCGCCGCCAAGCCCATGAACTGCAAGAGGCTGGCGCGGCCATGTTGGTGCTAGAAATGGTGCCGGCCCAGCTTTCGGCAGAGTTGACGGCAGAGCTGGCCCATTGCCACACCATTGGCATTGGCGCTGGCAACGGCACGGCAGGACAAGTGCTGGTGCTGCACGACATGCTGGGCATGAATTTGGGCAAGATGGCCAAGTTTGTTCATAACTTTATGCACGACGCGGGCAGTGTGCGCGGTGCCATGGAGGCTTATGTGCGGGCCGTGAAGGCGGGGACTTTTCCGGACAATGCGCTGCACGCTTGGTAATATAAATACAAACACTACTCACGCAAACAAATAAATCATTATTTAAAAACAATGAACTCAAGCTGCAATAAAAAATCAAAACAGGCAATAAATACAAACATATGCAATCTGTTCCATTTTCAAGAATTCAAAGGAAAAGAAGATTATTTAATAAGATTACTAAGAGATAAAACAATTTATTGCTCAAATCCAAGCAATTTTAATGATCCATGGGATTGCAAAATTTCTTGGAATACAGATTACTCAAACAACCAGATTGGGCTTGAAAAATTAAGGTGCTACCTTATTAAAAATACAACCATAGATCAAATCAGAACAATTGAAACTGTTAATTTCATAACACAAAATCAATTTAATATAAAAAATCATATTGAGAATATATCCAATGCAAGTCACTTATCCCATGAAAAAACATTTAGGATTTACTGCTTAACAACAAGTCCAAAAGATATTTTGATGTGGTCACATTATGCAAAAAACCATACAGGCATATGCTTAGAATTCTCAACAACAAATGATGTTTTTGGATCAGCATGGGAGGTAAATTATTCAACCGATCATCCGGTTTTCCATATTTATGATGAAGAATTTGACTCAATATTATTACTCACCAGCAAATCAACCAATTGGAATTATGAAAAAGAGTGGCGCATAATAGCCAGGGAAAAATCAATGACAAAAGAAACCGATCATGGCTCCCTTGTTTCAAATAGCGGAATCATCAACCTCCCAAGAGATTCACTAAAGTCAATTATTGTAGGGTGTAATGGCGATTTTGATAGTGTAAAGAAAATTGTTGATGAATTTTCGCCAGGACTACCTATCAAAAAAGCAATAAAAATCAATGGCAAATATTCAATAGAAATTGAATAAAATATTTAAAATATCATTCTAATTTTCTTAAAGTCTAATGCACATCGTCCACACCATCCCCGACCTGCGCGCTGCCTTGGCCGCTTTTGACCGCCCCGCCTTTGTGCCCACCATGGGCAATCTGCACGAGGGCCATTTGGCGCTGGTACGCCAAGCAAAGCCGCTGGGCGATGCCACGGTTGCCAGTATTTTTGTCAATCGTTTGCAGTTTTTGCCGCACGAAGATTTCGATAGCTACCCCCGCACGTGGGATGCCGACTGCGCCAAGCTGCAAGCGGCGGGCTGCACGGTGCTTTTTGCCCCGCGCGAACACGACCTGTACCCCACGCCACAAACCTTCAAGGTGCAGCCCGACGCGCAACTGGCAGACATCCTCGAAGGGCAGTTTCGGCCCGGTTTTTTTACCGGCGTTTGCACCGTCGTCATGAAGCTCTTGAGCGCCGTGTTTGCAGGCAAGCGCCACGGCAGCACCTTGCTGGGCCAAAAAGACTATCAGCAACTGATGGTGGTGCGCCAGATGGTGCAGCAGTTTGCCTTGCCCATCGACATCGTGGCCGGTGCAACGCAGCGCGCGCCCGATGGTTTGGCACTGAGTTCGCGCAATGGCTACCTGAGCGAGTCCGAACGCACCGAGGCGCTGCAACTGTCGTTGGCATTGCGCTCGCTGGCACACCACGCCCAAGCCGCTGCCCACGCCCTGCCCGCCCAATTGCCCACCCTAGAGGCCCATGCTATGGCGGGCCTGACGGCGCGGGGCTGGCAACCCGACTACCTGACGGTGCGTCGCCGCAGCGATTTGCAACCACCGCAGGCGGGCGATGCCTTGGTGGTGCTGGGAGCCGCCCGGTTGGGTCACACCCGCTTGATTGATAACTTTGAAATCTGAGCGAACCCCGCCACGGGCGGGGGGTAGGGCATCGTCTGCCGGCCCCCGTCGTGCTCCGCTGCGGCGCGCCGCCAAGGCACCACCAGTCCAGCCCCGGTTGTTGCTGTTGAACAAGCCGTTTGACGTACTGACCCAATTTAGCGGTGGCGAAGGTCGGGCCACGCTGAAAGAGTTTGTCGATGTGCCCGGCGTTTACCCCGCCGGACGGCTTGACCGCGACAGCGAAGGCTTGCTGCTCTTGACCAACGATGGCCGTTTGCAAGCGCAGATTGCCGACCCACGCCACAAGCTGGCAAAAACCTATTGGGTGCAAGTGGAGGGCCTGCCCACGCAGGCGCAGTTGGCACAGTTGCGCGACGGTGTCACCCTCAACGATGGCCCCACCCTGCCCGCCCAAGCACGTTTGCTAGAGCCTCCACCCAGCTTGTGGCCGCGTGATCCACCCGTGCGGGTTCGGCAAACCGTGCCCACAGCGTGGTTGGAATTGGTGATCCGAGAAGGGCGCAACCGCCAAGTGCGCCGCATGACCGCAGCGGTGGGTCTGCCAACGCTGCGTTTGGTACGGGTGCAAATTGGCCCGTGGACGCTGGGAGATTTAGTCCCGGGCCAGTGGTGCGAGGCCGAGGCGTTTTGCGGCTGATAAAGCCCCATAACGAGTCAAAAGGCGCTCTAGCCCTTACCCACAGAGGATAAGTAGCTATCGATAACATAGCAAACTGAGGGTTGCTACGCGCCTTCTTCTTTCGGGTCGCGCTCCATCAGCGCGGCAACAGCTTCGAGGGGGCGTAGACCACCGTCCAACAAAGCGACCACGCGTTCGCTGATCGGCATTTCGACCCCCAGATGGTGGGCGCGTTGCACCACGGTGCGGGCGCTGTACACGCCCTCGGCCACATGGCCCAACGAATCGACCGCTTGCTGCAAGGTTTGCCCCTGTGCCAGCAATTGCCCCACGCGGCGGTTGCGCGACAAATCGCCCGTGGCGGTTAAAACCAAATCGCCCAGACCCGACAGCCCCATAAAGGTATCAGCGCGCGCACCCAGCGCCACGCCCAAGCGGGTCATCTCGGCCAAACCACGGGTAATCAAAGCGGCGCGGGCATTGAGGCCCAGTTGCAGGCCGTCGCACAGGCCGGTGGCAATCGCCAGCACGTTTTTGACAGCACCGCCGACTTCAACGCCCACGATGTCATCGTTGGCATAGACACGCACGCTCGGGCTGTGCAAAGCCTGCACCAGCGCGTCGCGCACGCTGGCGTGTTCGCTGGCGGCCACCAGCGCCGTCGGCTGGCTGCGCGCCACCTCTTGGGCAAAGCTGGGGCCACTGAGAACCCCCGCTATCAAATCAGGAGCTACCTGTACCCGCACCTCGTGGGCTAGCAGGCCAAAAGCCTCTGACTGGGCCGGCACAGCCTCAAAACCCTTGCACAACCACGCCACCGGCGCAGGACAGCCGCGCAGCTGCACCAGCGTAGCCCGCAGCGCGGCGGTGGGCGTTGCCACAATCACCAAATCGGCCTTGGCAGCCAGTGCAGCCACATCGCCCCCAACCACCCCCAGCGCAGAGGGAAAAGCCATGCCCGGCAGGTAGCGCGCATTGCTGCGCTGCGCCTGCATATCGGTCACTTGCTGGGCATCGCGCGCCCACAGACCCACGCAGTGCCCAGCCGGGTTGGTGGCGGCGCTGATGGCAACGGCTGTGCCCCAAGCACCGGCCCCAATCACTAGGATTTTCATAGCTACTCAGGCTTGCTGGGCAAGCGCTACAAGCCTTAAAGAGGCTAAATTATTATTGTGGCAACGTGCCAGCGGCTTGGGCTTGCTGCTGCTCGTACATCGCTTGGAAGTTGATTTCTGCCAGATGCACCGGCGGGAAACCAGCACGGGTGACCACATCGGCCACATTGCCGCGCAGGTAGGGGTAAACGATTTGTGGGCAGGCAATGCCCAAAATGGCACCGATTTGGTCTTCGGGGATATTGCGAATTTCAAAGATACCGGCTTGTTTGGCTTCGACCAAAAACACGGTGCGATCTTCGATTTTGGTTTGCACCGTGGCAGTGACGGCCACTTCGTAGATGCCATCGGCCACTGGCAGGGCTTCAACGCCCAACTGGATGTCCACGCTCGGGTGGGCCTGCTCCAACAAAATGGCGGGCGAATTGGGCTGCTCCAACGACATATCCTTGAGGTAGACGCGTTGGATTTGGAACACGGGGGTATCTTGGTCGGCCATGAAATCAGTCTTTCTTCATTAAAAAACCCGCTGGGCAATCGCTCCCGCAGCGGGCACATGGGGCACGATTATGCAGCGCCTAACAGCGCCATCAGGCCACCTTGGGCATCCAATGCCATCAGGTCATCGCAACCGCCGACATGGGTGCTGCCAATGAAAATCTGCGGCACGGTGCGCCGTCCGGTGATCTCCATCATGTGTTGGCGCGCCTGAGGATCGGTGTCGATGCGAATTTCTTCGATGTCGGTCACCCCTTTGGCTTTGAGGACTTGCTTGGCACGCACGCAGTAGGGGCAAACTGCGGTAGTGAACATTTTTACGGCTTGCATCGGAGGGTCTTTATCGGTGGGTTCAACAACGCAATCAGGCTTTTTCGACCGGCAAGCCGGCCTCTTTCCACGCCTTGAGGCCACCAGCGAGCACTTGGGCGTTGGCATAACCGAGCTTCTGGGCCACGGCCAAAGCACCTTGGGCACGGCCCCCACTGGCGCACACCAGTACCAACGGCAAGGTCTTGTTTTTGACCACCGCAGGCAAGCGCGATTCGAGGTCGGCCAAAGGCACATTTTTGGCACCACCGACATGACCAGCGGCAAACTCGCCCGCGCTGCAGACATCAATCACCACCGCCTTCTCGCGGTTGATGAGCTGCACGGCCAGCGCGGCGCTAATGCCTCCGCTGACCCCGCCCTTGATGGCTGGAACCATCAGCATGGCGCCCGAAACGAGGGCCAAAAGAATCAAATACCAGTTGTCAACGAAAAATTTCACGTTAGTCCTTGGGTGAGCAAACAAGCACAATTTTAGAATGCAAGGTTTTGACCCGCTTTCTCAGGGGAAACCATGTACAAACTCGTTCTGATTCGCCACGGTGAATCCACTTGGAATCTAGAAAACCGCTTTACCGGCTGGACCGATGTCGATCTCACGCCCACGGGCGTCTCGCAGGCCATGTCGGCAGGCAAACTGCTCAAGGCCGAAGGCTACGAGTTCGATTTGGCCTACACCAGCGTTTTAAAGCGCGCCATCCACACCCTGTGGTATGCCTTGGACGAAATGGACTGCACTTGGCTGCCAGTGCAAAAAAGCTGGCGACTCAACGAACGCCACTACGGCGCGCTGCAAGGGCTGAACAAGGCCGACATGGCCAAGCAGTACGGCGACGAGCAAGTGCTGGTGTGGCGGCGCAGCTACGACACCCCACCGCCAGCGCTGGAAGAAACCGATACCCGCAGCGAACGCAGCGACCGCCGCTATGCCAACCTGCCCGCCCACTACGTGCCCCTGACCGAGTGCCTCAAAGACACCGTAGCGCGCGTGTTACCGTTCTGGAACGACACCATGGCCCCGGCCATCCAAAGCGGCAAGCGCGTGGTGGTGGCAGCCCACGGCAACTCGATTCGCGCTTTGGTTAAGTATCTGGACAATATTGGCGATAACGACATCGTAGGTGTCAACATCCCCAACGGTATTCCGTTGGTATATGAGCTGGACGCTGATCTCAAGCCCATTCGCCACTACTATCTGGGCGATGCAGAGGCTGCGGCCAAGGCTGCTGCGGCAGTAGCATCCCAAGGCAAAGCGTAAGGCAACGACTCGGCGGCCAAAAGCCCATCCAGCACGAACAACGAAAGACAGCACCAGCGCGGGAACCCCGCACTGGTGCGGCCCTTCCAAGGTAAATATTGAAACGGTAAAAGGTGTTTTATGGGCCACAAACTCAAAATTGCAGGGTGGGTGTCGATTGGTGTCGTCGCGGGGGCGCTGACCACGGTGTCGTTGCAGACGGTGGCGCGCGGCGTGATGTCACCGCTGCCGCTGGAAGAAATCCAGCAGCTCTCGGCGGTATTTGGACTGGTAAAAACCGACTATGTCGAGCCGGTGGACGACAAAAAACTCATCACCGATGCCATTTCAGGCATGGTCGCCAGTCTTGACCCGCATTCGCAGTATTTCGACAAAAAATCGTTCTCTGAATTTCGCGAAGGCACCACCGGGCGTTTTGTCGGTGTCGGCATCGAAATCACCCAAGAAGACGGCCTGATCAAAATCGTCTCGCCCATCGAAGGTTCGCCAGCGTTTCGCGCTGGCCTGAAAACCAACGACCTGATCACCAAAATTGACGACACGGCGGTCAAGGGTCTGACCTTGAGCGAAGCCGTGAAAAAGATGCGCGGTGAACCCCAAACCAAGGTCACGCTGATGGTGCTGCGCAAGGACGAAAGCCGCACTTTCCCAGTGACCATCACCCGCGAAGAAATTAAAACCCAGTCGGTCAAGGCCAAGATGATTGAGCCGGGCTATGGCTGGATTCGCCTGAGCCAGTTCCAAGAGCGCACGGTCGATGATTTTGTGCGCAAAGCCGAAGAACTCTACCGAGCCGACCCCCACCTCAAGGGCTTGGTGCTTGACCTGCGCAACGATCCCGGTGGCCTGCTCGATGCAGCCGTAGCGGTATCTGCGGCATTTTTGCCTGCCAACGTCACGGTCGTCACCACCAACGGCCAGTTGGCCGAAAGCAAAGCCAACTACAAAGCGTCCCCTGAGTTTTACCAGCGCCGTGGCAGCGGTGATCCGCTCAAACGCTTGCCTGCGGCCCTGAAAACCGTACCGCTGGTGGTGTTGGTCAATGAAGGCTCGGCCTCGGCCAGCGAAATCGTCGCCGGTGCCCTGCAAGACCACCAGCGCGCCACCATCATGGGCAGCCAAACCTTTGGCAAAGGCTCGGTGCAAACGGTGCGCCCGCTCGGGCCTGACACCGGCATCAAGCTGACCACAGCGCGCTACTACACGCCCAGCGGCAAATCGATTCAGGCCAAGGGCATCGTGCCCGATGTGATGCTCGACGAAACCGCTGAGGGCGATGTCTTTGCGTCGTTGCGGATGCGCGAAGCCGACCTCGAAAAGCACCTCGTCAGCGGTCAAGGCGAAGAAAAGAAAGACCCTGCGCGCGAAAAGGCCCGCGACGAAGCACGCAAGCGCTTAGAAGAAGAAGCCAAAAAACCCGTGGTCGAACGCAAAATGCCCGAGTTTGGTACCGACAAAGACTTCCAATTAACGCAGGCTCTGAACAAGCTCAAGGGCGCTCCGGTGCTGGTGAGCAAAACACAAACCGAGCGCAAGGAAGAAAAGAAAGAAACGCCTTAACGCCTTCTGCGGCTTGCCATTTTTTGAACTGCCAGCCATGCGGGGCCGGACTCCACGGGGAGTCCGGCCCTTTTCTCTGACCTCTGTTTTTCCCAACACCATGACCGACGACCAGCTCCTGCGCTACTCCCGCCACATTTTGCTGGACGATATCGGCATCGAGGGGCAAGAGCGGATTTTGGCCGCCCATGTGCTGGTGGTGGGCGCGGGTGGTTTGGGTTCGCCCGCAGCCTTGTATTTGGCCTCGGCGGGCATCGGACGCATGACGCTGGTCGATGACGATGTGGTTGATCTGACCAACTTGCAGCGCCAGATCGCCCACACCACCGAACGGGTCGGCATGCCCAAGGTCAACTCCATCGCGCAGGCGGTGCAGGCGATCAACCCCGAGGTGCTGGTCACCTGCGTGCCAGAGCGCGCCAATGCCGTGCTGCTCGATCGCTGGGTGGCCGATGCCAGTGTGGTGCTCGATTGCACCGACAACTACGCCACGCGCCATGCCATCAACGCCGCTTGTGTGCGCCAAGGCAAGCCGTTGGTGGCGGGTGCAGCCAGCCGCTTTGACGGCCAAATCATGGTGGTAGACCCACGCCAGTCTGCCGCGCCGTGCTACGCCTGCTTGTTTGCCCCCGATGCCCAGCCCGAAGAGCTGCGGTGCGCCACAATGGGGGTGTTTGCGCCGCTGGTGGGCATCATCGGAGCGATGCAAGCTGCCGAGGCGCTCAAACTGGTGGCCGGTGCAGGCACTTCGCTGGCCGGGCGCTTGCTGATGCTCGATGCCCACAGCATGCACTGGAGCGCCTTGCAAGTGCCACGCAGCGCAGACTGCAAGGTGTGCGCTGCAACGCCTTGGGCCTCTATTCCAAGTCCATAATCGCCGCCATGCAAGCATTGCGCAACGCTCACCTCATTGCCCGCTTCGTGCTGGTGTGGTTTGCGTTGTCGATGGGCGTAGCGATTGCCTCGCCGATACTCCAGCCGCAAACCCTAGAGTTGATCTGCTCCGGCACGGGTGCAATGAAGTTGCTCATCCTCACCGAAGATGGCGACAAGCCCGTTGGCAGCCACACGCTGGACTGCCCGCTGTGCGCCAACATCAGCGCACCGCCTCCAGTAATGCATTTGCACGTGCCACTGGTGCAGCCGATGGGCCAAGCACTGCAAACTATTCCCAAGGCCCGAATTGCGGCCCTCACGGGGGCACCGCTACCGGCACGCGGCCCACCCGTTTTCTCTTGAGCTATTGAATTCATAGCACCTGAAGCCTGCTACATAAAGGCTGATGGCTGATTTGATTGATATTTCTAGAGAATTTCTATGTTGAAGAATCGTTTTGCCGTGGCTATTGCCATGGCCTTTCCTGTTGCCTTTCCGGCACTGGCCCAAATACAGTCGCCCCCCTCCAACCCCGTGTTGAGCGACACTCCCGTCAAGACGCTAGGTGTTGTTAGCATCTTTGGCGGCCAGCCTACCTCGCTGCCTACGCAGATTCCCACCACCATCGAAGGAGTCACCCGCGAACAGATCGAACAAAGCATCAACGCCACCGACAGCGAAGATGCACTGAAATACTTTCCTAGCTTGCTGGTACGCAAGCGCTACATCGGTGACTACAACCACGCCATCCTGTCTAGTCGGGCATCTGGCACGGGCAACAGCGCCCGCTCTGCGGTGTATAGCGATGGGATGTTGCTGTCTAACTATCTGGGCAATGGTGTCGGTGGCTTGGGGTTTCCGCCGCGCTGGGGACTCGTAACGCCCGAGGAAATCGAGCGTGTAGATGTCATGTACGGCCCTTTTTCTGCGGCGTATGCAGGTAACTCCGTCGGGGCGGTGGTGGATTATGTAACCCGCATGCCGACCCAATTTGAGGCACATGCCAAAGTCGGCTACATCTCGCAGCCCTTCGATTTGTACAACACCAACGCAACCTTCAATGCGTGGCAGACCAGTACCTCGGTGGGCAACAAAAACGGCGATTGGTCGTGGTTCATGAACTTCAACCACACCGACAGCCATGGTCAACCATTGACGTTTGCGACACGATTGCTCAGTGCAGGCGTAGCCAGCACCGCAGGCACACCCGTCACTGGCGCAGTGCCCAACAGAAACAACGCTAACGCACCCATCTACATTCTGGGCAGCGGCACCGAATACCACACGGTGCAGGATCATTTCAAGGTCAAACTCGCTTACGACATCACCCCCGAAGTTCGGGCTAGCTACACGCTGGGTCTGTGGCAAAACACCTCAGAAGGTCGCCCCGCCTCTTACCTAAAGAACGCGGCAGGACAACCCGTCTACAGCGGTGCTATCAACGTCAATGGACTCGCCTTCAGCGGCGCACAAGCCCTCAACGGTGGCGACTTTGGGCTAACCAATGAAAGCCTGAGCCACGCCATCCATGGCATATCGGTCAAGAGCCGTACCCAAGGCGTTTGGGACTGGGAGTTGGCCGCCAGCCTTTACGACTACAGCAAAGACGCAAAGCGCCAGAACGCAGCCACCAACCTACTGCCTGGCTCGGCCAACGGCGGTGCCGGGACTATCGCCGATGGCAGCGGTACGGGCTGGAACACCTTAGCGCTCAAAGGAATCTGGCGACCACAAGGAATACAGGGAGCGCACATTGTGGACTTTGGTCTACAGCAAGACAGCTACAAGCTAAATTACCTTACTTCCAACATCGCCGGTAATTGGCAAACGGACAGCGCTGGAAAACTGGCCAATGAGGTGGGCGGTAAGAGTGTGTTGCGCAGCCTGTATGCTCAAGATTCTTGGACATTGGCACCTCAGTGGAAAACCGTGTTGGGTGCGCGACTGGAAAACTGGATCGCCTCTAGCGGATTCACCACGTTCGGCCCATCCCATGCCAACAACACGACGTATGCCCAGCGCCGCGAGAACTTTATTTCACCCAAAGCCGCCCTGTCTTACCAATGGACGGGAAACACGGTACTCAAAGGCTCAATGGGCCGCGCGGTGCGTATGCCTACGGTATCGGAGTTGTACGGAGCGACCTCGACCACCAATTCACAGTACATCAACGATCCCAATCTCAAGCCAGAAAAGTCATGGACGACCGAACTCAGTGCAGAACAAGATTTGGGAAATGGCCTGTTGCGTCTGACGTTATTTTCGGAAGATACCCGGGATTCGCTGTATTCCCAGACAACGTTTGATGCGGTGGCCAACCGCAATATCAGTCGTGTCCAAAACATCGGCCAAATCCAGACCAAAGGTCTAGAAGTAGCCTACAACGGCGTTGACGTTTTCAAGAAGGGGCTAGATCTGTCGGGCAGCGTCACCTACACCCACTCCCTCATTAAGGAAAATGCCGGTTTCGTGGCAATGGCCGGTGACACCATTGACAAGCAGCAGCCCAATATTCCACGGTGGCGGGCCACTGCGCTGGCGAGCTACAGAATGGACGAGCGCTGGAGTGCGTCGTTGGGCGTGCGCTACAGCGGGCCCCAGTTCAGAACACTGAACAACGCCGATGTGAACGGCTACACCTACCAAGGTGTCAGCAAATACCTGACTACCGACGTGCGCCTGCGCTACGTGGTGGGCAAGCAGTGGACTGCCTCGTTGGGCATCGACAACCTAAACAACTACAAATACTGGAATTTTCACCCCTATCCACAGCGCAGCTATGTGGCCGAGTTGAAGTTTGATTTGTAAATTTAAAACCACTGCTGGCTTATGTGAAACCATAAGCCATCGTTTGAAAGACGATGATGAAAACCCGAAATTTTGTAAAAAACACAGTGCTTTATGGCCTGTTGATCTGGACTTCCGCCGCGTTTTCGCATGTGGTTCTGGAAGAGCCTACAGCGTTGGCTGGACGCAACTACCGTGCGACCTTGCGGGTCGGCCACGGTTGCGACGGCTCACCCACCACGGCCATCAAGGTCTACATCCCCACTGGCTTTCAGGGAGCCAAGCCCATGCCAAAACCGGGCTGGAACCTCACGACCACGCTGACCCAGCTGGAGAAGCCTTACAAAAACCATGGCAAGGTCGTGACCGAGGATGTAGCAGAAATCACGTGGAGCGCCAGCACAAAAGACCATTGGCTCCCTGATTCCCACTATGACGAGTTCGTATTGCGGGGCGGCTTGCCCGAGACGGCTGGTGCCTTGTGGTTCAAAGTTCTGCAAATTTGCGACAAGGGCAGCAATGCTTGGGTTGAAGTGCCATCCACCGGCACGTCAACCCAAGGTCTCAAAGCGCCTGCAGCGCTACTGGAGGTCATGGACTCCCATGCGCCACGCCACCAACATTGATATTTTGTTCCATCTCTTCTGAACAACACAGTGTGAACAAGTTATTTTCTGGAACGCCTCCAAAGAAGCCGGTATAAGCTGTCCATCCCATCTCTTGCTCTCACTCTTCCAAGGAAAACCATGAAATACGCCCGTGCCCTTGTTTTTGCCGCTCTTGCAGGCCTGACCATCGTGACCACCGGTTGCTCGGTTGCGCGCAACCAAGAAACCGTGGGGGCCTACATCGACGATGCCGGCATCACCACCGCGATCAAGGCCAAAATGGCCGAAGACAAAACCGTCTCGGCTGCCGCCATCAGCGTCGAAACCCTCAACGGCACGGTGCAGTTGTCGGGTTTTGCCAAGTCCCAGACCGAAAAGAACCGGGCAGAAACCATTGCCCGCAGCACCAAGAATGTGCGCGAGGTGCGCAACAGCATTGTGCTGCGCCCCTGATCGCGGCATCGACAGCACCCGCCAAGGCCGCTCACTGTGCAGGCAGTGGACGGCCTGTTTTTTGCAGCAGCCGCTGGTGTACCGCTGGCGAGACAAACTGCGCCACCTCACCGCCCAGCGTGGCGATTTCGCGCACCAAGGTGCTGCTGATGAATTGGTATGGGCTGCTGGGCGGTAAAAAGAGGGTTTCGATGTCGGGCATCAGGGCGCGGTTCATGCCCGCCAACTGAAATTCGTAGTCAAAATCGGTGCCCGAGCGCAGGCCCCGCACCATGACTTTGCCACCGTGGGCGGCAACAAATTCGGTCACCAAGCCTTCAAACGGCTCCACTTGCACCTGCGGGCAGTCGTGCAGCGCTTGGCGCACCATGTCCATGCGCTCGTCCAAACTGAACATGGTTTTTTTGTGGTGGGCCACAGCCACAGCCACAATCACCCGGCCAAACAATTGCGAGGCCCGGCGCACCAAGTCTTCATGGCCCAGCGTGATCGGGTCAAAGGTGCCGGGGTAGACGGCGGTAACGTCTTGGGCCATGGGGGGTCTCCTGTCAAAAAAGGGCAAAAGTGCCGATTATGCCGTTTGCCAACTATTTCTTGAATCAAAGTAGCTCCTAGCGCTTACTCAGCAACCATTGTTTGCTATTAAATAAATAGCAATTAATTTCCTGTCGCAAGCCGCAGCAGGTGGGCATGGACGACACCCGCACGCAGGTGGCGGTGCAGTGCCAGCCCCAACGGGGCCAAGGCCGCATCGTCCCAAGCGATGGGGGCCTCCAGATAAACAAACCCCTGCGGCCCCAGCGCCTGCGCCGCTGCTTGGAGGGCTGGCGCAAACAAGGCGCTGTCAAACGGTGGGTCCAGAAACACCACATCCAAGCTGGCGGGCACGCACTGGCGCAGCTGCGCCACACCATCGCCCCGGCGCACTTGCACGTTAGCGGCTTGCAAGCGTTGGCACAGCGTTTGCAGTTGCGCGGCCAAAGCAGCATCTTGCTCAACCAATTGCACTGCGGCAGCGCCGCGCGAAGCCGCCTCCAGCCCCAACGCGCCCGTGCCCGCAAAAGCATCGACACAGCGCCAACCGGCCAAATCTTGGCCGAGCCAGTTGAACAAGGTTTCGCGGACACGGTCGGGCGTGGGGCGCAGGCCGGGCAGGCGTGCCACTGGCAGGCGGGTGCGTTTCCATTGACCGCCAATAATGCGGATTTCGCCAGCACCACTGGGTGCAGCCTTGGCAGTTTTAGCGGCAGCGACAGGCGCTTTGGCAGTTTTGGTTGCGGGGGGCTGGCGCAGGGCGGCAGCGGCTTGGGCGGGGGTCAGGCGACGGCTCAAGGCTGCGCTCCTAAAACGATGGTCGCCATGCGACCGGGTTGCAATTTGCGCTGCATGGCAGCGCGGATGTCGGCCACGGTGATGGCCTCGACGCGCTGCCTCCAGTGCTCTAAATAGTCCAGTGGCAGGCCGTGGCTGGCGATATTGACGACGTTGCCCAGCAGTTTACGGTTGCTGTCAATGCGCAGAGCAAAACCACCAATCAGGTTGTCTTTGGCAGCACGCAATTCGGCAGGGGTCGGGCCATCGGCCACAAAGCGGGTCAGTACGTCGCGCGCGACCTGCGTAGCCTCGGCCGCTTGGTCGGGCCGGGTTTGCAGGCTGATGGTGAAAGCACCTGCATGCAGGCCGGGAGCAAACTGGCTATGAACGCTGTAGCTCAAGCCGCGTTTTTCGCGCACCTCGTTGGTCAGACGCGAGACAAAGCCACCACCGCCCAAAATATGGTTGCCCACCAGTATCGTCAAAAAATCAGGATCACTGCGGGCCAAACCCGGTTGGCCGATCAGCACCTGCGCCTGCGCCGAAGCAAAGGCCACGTCTTTTTGCACCGGAGCCGCCAGGGGTTGCACCTGCGCCACCGCAGGCAGTGCCTCGCACTGCCCAGAGGTCGGTGCGGGCAAACGTGCCAACAAGGTGGTCACAAGGGCCTGCGCCTGCGCCCGGTCAAGCGCCCCCACGATGGCAATTTTGGCGCGGCAAGCTTGCAGATAGCGGGTATGGAACTGCGCAAAATCGGCCACGCTGATTTGCGCTAAGGTGGCATCGGTGACGCGCTGGCCGTAGGGGTGGCTGCCGTACACCGCATCGGCAAAGGCTTCGGCGGCAACGGTGGCCGGTTGGGTGCGGGCCTCGCGCAGGGCTGCGCCCAAGCGTTCGCGCTCACGCTGCCAAACGTCTTCGGGCCACGCTGGTTCGGCCAATTGGCGGGCGGTGAGGCGGGCGGCTTGGTCGAGCAAATCGGGCGCGGTCAACGAGCGCAGCGAAAACGCCAGCGCATCTTTGCTGGCCTGCGCTTGCAAAGTGGCACCCAAATCGGCCCAAGCCTCGCCCAAGGCGTTTTCGTCCAGCGCAGGCGCATCGCCGACGGCGCGCACCCCTTTCGACACCATGCCGGCCACAGCGCTGGCAAGGCCCGCCTGCGCTGGCGGGTCACGGCGCTCACCGGCATCAAAGGAGATTTGCACATCGACCATCGGAATGGCCGGACTTTGCACCAACCAGACTTGGGCACCGTTGGTTTGGCTCCAATGCTCAATCGGCAACAGCGCCCAAGCAGATTGGGTATAAAAAACGATTCCAGCGCTTACCTGTAAAGCACAAGTAGCTATCTTTTTAAGAGTAAACATGGGTGATTATTCCGGTGCGGTATTCAATGGCGCGCGCCCAAAGCAGGGCCAGCCGGGCGTTTGCGTTGCGTATCCAAGGGCTGCGGAGCCAGCGTCGCCACCGTGAGCTGGTCATCCCCAAAATAGCGCTGCGCCACCGATTGCACCTGCGCCGGAGTCACGCCGCGCAACAGTGCCAACAAGCGATCTTCAGCATCCAGCGGCAAGCCCAGCACCCAATTGCTGCCCAAGTCGCTGGCTTGGCCGTGCAAAGAATCGCGCTGGTAAACGGTTTGGGCGACCCATTGCGTTTTGACGCGCTCTAGCTCGGCGGCGTTGATGCCCTCGCTGGCGATGCGGGCCAGCTCTGCGCGCAGCGCATCTTCGACCTGCACGGCGGTTTTACCCTGTGCCGGGACACCCATCAGCATGAACAGACCGGGGCCACGGCCCATCACATCGGCACCACTGCCAGCGTTGTCAGCAACGCGCTGCGGGCCTTGGCTCAGGGCGCGTTCTAACCGAGCGCCGTCGTAGCCACTGAGCACCGCCGACAACACCACCAGCGCCAGCGCGTCGCGGTCGTTATCGGTCAGGGCATCGAGTTTTTGCAAAGCAGGCACCCGAAACGCCAGTGCCACATACGCCTGCTCTGCCGGAGCCTTCACGGTGATACGGCGCAGACCCATCTGAACAGGCTCGGTGCGCGGTTTGCGCGCGGGCACAGCGCGGGCCGGAATACGGCCATAGGTCTTTTCGGCCAGCGCGCGCACCTGCTGCACATCGACATCACCGACCACCACCACGGCAGCATTGGCAGGCACATACCACTGGCGATGGAACTGGCGCACATCGGCCGGTGTCATCGCGTCCAAGTCGTTCATCCAGCCAATGATCGGGCGACGGTAAGGCGAAGCGTTGAAGGCTACAGCGTGCAATTGCTCGGCCAACACCGCGCGGGGCTGGTCTTCGGTACGCATGCGCCGCTCTTCTTTAATCACTTCGATTTCTTTGGCAAACTCAGCGTCGGGCCACCGATTATGGGCAAAACGCTCGGACTCTAGGCGCATCACGTGCGCCAGCTTGTCGGACGGAATTTGCTGGTAGTAGCCGGTAAAGTCGCGGCTGGTGAAGGCATTTTCAGAACCCCCCAAGGCCGCCACGCGGCGCGAAAACTCGCCCGGTGGCAATTTGGCGCTGCCCTTGAACATCATGTGTTCGAGCACATGGGCCACGCCCGAGGTGCCATCGACCTCGTCGATGGAGCCAACCCGCACCCAGACCATGTGCATGGCCGTGGGCGCACGCCGGTCGGGTTGAACAATCAGCTGCATGCCATTGGCCAACGTAAATTGCTGCGCCCCAGAGCTGGTCGCCGCAGCCGTAGCCACCGATGCAGACAGAGCAACCAAAGATGCAGAAGATGCCGGAGTTTGCGCTCCAACCGCCATGCAAGCCAGCAGACCGCACAGTGCCAAAGCAGACACCCGTGCCTTGCCTTGTCGATAAAAATTAAAACCCATCACAAGAAACTCCCAATTTGCATGACACAGATACAGACGATTGCTGCTGGTACAAGCGGCACAAGCTGTTTTAAGGATAGCTTCATTGTCGGGTGTTGAAATAGCCTCCAGTGATACCGTCAAAAAACCCTCTCAGGAGCCATGCGATGCGAACAACAATGAAATACCGATTCACAGTGCCATGGGGCTTGGCCCTGTGCCTGTCGCTAGCGGCCTGCGGCGGCGGCAACTCCAGCACGGCAACGCCGCCCACTGCATCCGATGCCAAGCCAGACACCGCTGCTCCACAGACCTTGGCCAAGGCGGCCAGCACCACTGCCGCCCCTGCGGCTGTGGTGGTGCAACCTGCCAACACCGCAGGGCGCTTGCTGGCATCGAACTGCTTTCAGTGCCACGGCACCCAAGGCACTGGCGGCTTTGACAGCATTCGGGGTAAAGATGCTAATGAGGTTTACGAGTACCTGACCAAACCTGCCAGCGGCAACATCATGGCCGGACACGCGCAGGGCTATACCAAGGCCCAATTGCAAGCCATCGTGGCTTATCTTCAAAAATAAAGCGAAGGACGAATCATGACATTCAAAACATCCGATGCCTACGGTCGCCGTCGCTTGCTGATTTTGGCCGCTACCGGCATCGCCAGCGGACTTTACCCCTTGATGGGGCGTACCGACTCCGATGAGGGCGGTCACGAAAGCGAAAGCACCGGCAAGCAAACTGGCACCACATCGCCCGTGGTAGGTATCGCAGCCAGCGGCCCGACCGGCAAAGTCGTGGTCATCGGCGGGGGCATGGCCGGTGCAAGCGTTGCCAAATACCTGCGCTTGTGGGGCGGGGCCAACTTGCAGGTCACGCTGGTCGAGCCAGATGCCAGCTACACCTCTTCGATCATGAGCAATTTGGCGGTCACGGGTGCACGCACGGTCGATTCGCTCAAATTTTCCTTGTCCAACCTGACCAGCCGTTACGGGGTTGTCCGAAAAACCGCTTCTTTGCAATCGATTGACCCGGTGGGCAAGACCGTCAAACTGTCTGACAACTCGACGCTGGCCTATGACCGGCTGGTGCTGGCACCGGGTGTCGAATTTGACGATGCCTATGGCCTGACGCAGCAAGACTACACCAGCACCATGCCGCACGCATGGCGTGCCGGTGCCCAAACCACCCGGCTACAGCAGCAAGTGGCAGGCATGGTCAATGGGGACGTGTTTGTCATGACCATCCCCAAGTCACCCTACCGCTGCCCTCCCGGCCCTTACGAACGGGCTTGTGTGGTGGCGGACTTCCTCAAAACACGCAAAGGCAGCGCCTGCAAAGTGCTGGTACTCGATCAAAACGCAGCCATTCAGGCTGAAGCGGGCACCTTCACCAAAGCCTTCACTGTCACCCATGCCGGAGTGGTTGATTACCAATCGGGCGTGACCGACATCCAAATCAACCCCAACACCCGCGCCGTCAGTTACCTCGACAAAGCCGGTGTTCGCCAGCAAGTATCGGCACGGGTGGTGAACCCCATTCCACCGCACCGCGCTACAGGCAGTGCGGCAGGCGGCTGGATGAGCGCAGCAGGCTTGGCCAACGGCACCAATGGACGCTGGGCTAAAGTCAATGTGTTGAGCTACGAATCCACTGCCGTGGCCGGTATCCACATCATTGGTGATGCCTCCGAGTGCGGCCTGCCCAAAGCCGGTCACGTTGGCAACCAAGAGGCTAAAATTTGCGCCGATGCCATCGTGCGCTTGCTCAGTAGCCAGCAGCCCGACCCAGCCCCGGTGGCCAATTCGGCGTGTTTTTCGCCCATTACGGCCAGCACAGCGTCGTGGCTGACAGCGGTGTACCAGTACGACCCTAAAACGCTGACGATGAAAATCGCTACCAGCGGCGGTCAAATCATCGGCGGCACCCCCACTGAATCCAATGCCATCAGCAGCAAGAATTTCCGCCAAATGGACACTTGGTTCAAGACCCTGATGGGCGACACCTTCAGTTAAAGCATGTCTAGCAATCCAGCACCGGGCAAGGGCAACACCAGCAGTCTGCCCGGCATGTGGAGCCAAGTGGGCCAGAAAGTTTGGCACCATTGGCAACGCACCGCCGCACAATTGCCCAGCCAATGCGCCGTGTGCCACGCTTGGCCGGCGCAGCGCGTTTGCAACGACTGCGTGGCCCGATTCGCACAGCCGCGCCCACGCTGCCCCACCTGTGCAATGCCGCTGGCACAGGCAACGGTGCGTTGTGGCGAATGCCTGAGCCGACCGCCACTGTTGGACGGCTGCGTCGCAGCAGTGGATTACGGTTTCCCGTGGTCGGGTGTGCTTTCGGGTTTCAAATTTCATGGTGACCCGAGCTGGGCCAACGCATTGGCACTGCTCATTCGCAGCACCCCTTGGGCTGAACCGGCCTTAGAGGCCGCCGGGCTGGTGTTGCCTTTGCCACTGTCGCCCCAGCGTTTGCGCCAGCGCGGTTTTAACCAGTCGCTGCTGTTGGCCCGCCACCTTGCACCTGAAAAGACCGATGCCACACTGCTGCTGCGTCTGCACCACACGCCAGCGCAAAGCAGCTTGGGTCGTGCCCAGCGATTGCTAAATTTAGAAGGCGCTTTTGCGCTAGAGCCAACCCGGGCCAGTGCCGTGCGAGGTCAACGCATTGTGCTGGTCGATGATGTCATGACCACGGGTGCGACCTTGCACAGCGCCGCAGCCGTGCTGCGCCAAGCCGGTGCTGCCCATGTCAGTGCGTTGGTGGTGGCACGAACCCGAACGCCTGACTTGGACTCCGATGAGTGCATGGCCCTGTAACGGCACGAAATTTTTGGGCCGACAATAGGCACCATGTTTCATATTGTTCTAGTTGAACCCGAGATCCCACCCAACACGGGCAACATCATCCGCTTGGCGGCAAATACGGGCTGCACACTGCACCTGATTGAGCCGCTGGGCTTCTCGATGGAAGACCGGCTCATGCGCCGCGCAGGGCTGGATTACCACGAGTACGCACAGGTACTGCGCCACCGTGATTGGGCAGGCTTTATCACCGACTGCCACCCCGACCCTACCCGCATTTTTGCCTTGACAACGCACGGCACGCAAACGGTGTACGACACACACTTTGTTCCCGGTGACTGGTTGGTATTTGGCCCCGAATCGCGTGGACTACCGCCAGCACTGCGCGAGGGATTTGCACCCGCACAGCGCCTGCGCTTACCTATGCTACAAGGACAGCGCAGCCTGAACCTGTCCAACGCAGTAGCAGTAACGGTGTTTGAGGGCTGGCGGCAAAACGGTTTTGCATAGCGCACAAAAACAAAAAAACCCGGTCAAGACCGGGTTAAAAAAGATCCTAGAAACACAGTTTCGAGAGGACCTAAGGAGACAACTGGCCCTGCCCCGAAGTTTCTCCGGGGCAGTCAATTGGATTTAGGCTTTGCGCTGGGTAGCAGACTTGGCAACATCGGCAGCCGAAGCAGCCACAGCGTTGAAGTTGGCACCGGCGGCATCCGTGGCTTGCTTGACAGCTTTTTGCACCGATTCAAAAGCATTGGTGGCTGTGGAAACAGCATTCTTCACAGCAGCCACAGCACCTTCGGAACCGGCTGGAGCGTTCTTCATGGCGGTTTCGACCAAAGTCGACAGACCCTTTTGGGCTTCAGCGGCCTTGGATTCAAAGGCCTTGGTAATTTCGGTGCTGGTACCCGAAGCAATGTCGTACAGGTTACGGTTGTACGAAGCAGCCTTTTCAGCTAAAGGCTGCAGGAAACCTGCTTGCAGAGCCAGCAACTCTTGTGCGTCTTTGGCGCTGAGCATGGCTTGTGCATTGGTAGCAGTTTCGCTCAGGGCAGCACGCGAAGCGGCAACATTGAGTTCAACCAGCTTTTCGATACCTTCGAAAGCCTTGCTGGTCAAACCAAACAAGGTTTCGACATTGGCTTTTTGCGTGGCAACGAGTTGTTCTGTGTTCAGCGACATGTCATTTCTCCAAAAATAGGGCCGCAGGGGCCTGGAAGGTTCAAATAGATCTGCGCTGACCACTTCTGGGAAGTCATGTTGCAGTGCAGCATGAAGCCAATTTTAGGGCCTGTTTCTGCAAATGCAAGCACTTTTTTGATGGTGATTAAAAATTTATTGCTATGCATCAAAGACAGCAGACCGCACCCGTATCTACTTAGCTCAAGCTGGATCGACCAGCAAACGGCTCCCCACCAACTCGGCTACACGGTGCAATCCTGTACGTGGAGTAGTGCCGGGGCGGTGGATGGCCGTCCACTGGGCACCTCGGTAGCGCACAAAGGCCGTGCCATCGGAATTCCAGTGGTCAATTTGCACGGTCTCACCAATGTCCAAGTTGACGCTACGGTCTGCACCGACCGAAGCGTCACCCAAGCGTTTTTTACGCCACTGGTGGCAAGCCGCCACAGCGCCAGCGCCCACCAAGGCAGCGGCCATGATTTGCCCGTTGACAGGCAAACCGGCATAGGCCGATACAGCCCCCACCACAGGCCCCAAGGCCAGCATCAGGAGGTAAAAGGTGCCGGTTAACAACTCTATCCCCACCACAGCACCTGCCAGTAGCCACCAAAGGGTTGATGCGTCCATGAAAAACTTTCGTTGGTTTGCAACTTAGCTGTTTGCCAGCGCTTGCACCCACTGCAATTGCTGCGCCAAACAGACGGTTTGAAGATCGTAATGGGTTTGTGCAAAAGCACGTGCATTCTTGCCCAGCCGCTGGCGCGCCGTCGGGTCGTCTAGGAGCGTACAGACGCTATCGGCAAGGGCAGGGATGTCAAAAAAATTCACCAACCGACCCGTTTCATCATGGGCAATAGCCTCGTGCACAGGCTGGGTGTCGCTAGCGACGATAGCGCAGCCCACACTCATGGCTTCCAGCAAACTCCAACTGAGCACAAACGGATAGGTGAGGTACACATGCACCGTCGAGAGTTGCAACAAAGCGATGAAATGCCGGTAGGCAATATGCCCCAGAAAATGCACCCGTCCCCAATCGGCATCACTGATGCGTGGGCGCACTTCGGTGGCAAACACATCTTTCCATCGGGCGCTCCCGTATTGGGCCGCATCGGGTGCGCTACCGTAGCTGACGCCATCGCCGCCGACAATCAAAATACGGGCGTTAGGGCGGCGCTGGAGTATTTCTGGCAGTGCCCGCATAAAGCTGTGGTAGCCCCGGTACGGCTCCAGATTGCGGTTGACAAAGGTAATGACCTCATCTTGCCGGGTCAGGGTCAAGTTGCTGTTGAGCGTCAAACTAATTTGCGGATTGGGAACCAATGCTTGGGTATCAATCCCATCGTGAACCACTGTAATGCGGCTGCGAAATGGCTCTGGAAAGGTACTGGCCTGCCAATGGGTCGGGCTGATACCGGCATCAGCAATACCAAAGTGCAGCAAATTATTGACATTCTTCAGCCGCAGGCGGCAAGGATCGCCCACATCGGGGACGGGAAACTCCGGGTCAAAACCTACATCGGCTCCGTGTGGATGGTAGAAGAACTCGCAGTAAATTCCCAGTTTGGCGGCGGGCCAAACCTCCTTCAAAAAGAGACTCTCGCCCCAGCCCGGATGCGCCACGATGATGTCGGGCATAAACCCTTGTGCCTGAAGCTGTAACGCCGCCCGAAAGCAGGCCTCACCCCGAATGGTTTTGGTCTCAAAATCACTCACCCAAGGGTGTACGTTGGGCGTAGTGCCCCGACTGGCAGCGTAAGGCACCAAACGAACGCCCTGCCAGCCATCGCGCTGGGCTTGGGGGTCGATTTTTTGCATGGTCATGGCAACCACAGTGTGGCCCTGCTGCGCCAAAGCAGGGGCCAAAAATTTGAACTGGCCGGGAAAGTTTTGATGAATGAAAAGAATGTTCATGGAGAAGTTGGGGACGAATGCAATGCCTGTCCCATCAGAGGCCAATTTTGATGTTGGAAAGCACCTAGATGTTTGCAATGATTTTGGCCTATAACGACATCAACGGATGGCCTCTCTGAGGCAGAGCCTTTTTCAACCAACGAAACCGAACCACGCCCCCACTAGGAGCACACTATGGATGCCAATACCCGCCTGAACGAACGCCATCTTGCCGATGCTTGGGCCGAGCTACACACCCACGCCCACCACGGCAATCCACTGCACGCTGATGCCCACCGGATGGCCTTTGCTGACCCAGAGTTCATGTTCCGGCGCGAAACACGCGGCATCCGCTTTCAATTAGAAATGCTCAAGCCCGATTTGGGCCAAGCCGAGCAAGGGATCGAAAACACCATCGTGGTCTATGGCAGCGCACGCTTTGTTTCACCCAAAGAAGCTGCACGGCAATTAGCAGAAGCCAAAGACGGCGGCCATGCACACCAAATTACCCAAGCAGAGCGGGCTGTGCGTAACTCCCACTACTACGCACAGGCTCGCCAATTTGCCCGATTGGTGGCACAGCACAGCGAACGCCAACGACCTGCCGAGCGCATCTATATTTGCACTGGCGGTGGCCCCGGCATCATGGAAGCGGCCAACCGGGGGGCGCACGATGTGGGGGCCCTGAATGTCGGGCTGAACATCGCTTTACCGCACGAACAAAGCGGCAACCGATTTATCTCACCGACGTTGAGCTTCAAGTTTCACTACTTTGCACTGCGCAAGATGCACTTCATGATCCGTGCTAAGGCATTGGTGGCATTTCCGGGTGGTTTTGGCACCCTTGATGAGCTGTTTGAAGTGCTGACGCTGGTACAAACACAAAAGGCCCGGCCCGTACCAATCGTGCTGTTTGGTACTGACTACTGGAAGCGACTGATCAATTGGGACGTATTGGTCGAAGAGGGCACCATCTCAGAACAAGACCTCAAGTTGTTTCACTACACCGACGACCCAGCCGAAGGTTGGGCGTTAATTCGAGATTTTTACCGGTTGGCCCCGTAAATTCAATCGCCCTGCTTTTGGAGATTTTTTAGCAAAAACTCTTGTAACTGGGCCGCAGGCATAGGGCGACCACAATAGTAGCCCTGTACCTCGTTGCAGCCTTGTTGCTGCAAAAAGGCCAGTTGTCCTGCGGTTTCTACCCCCTCAGCAACAGTCTGCATTCCCAATGCCTGCGCCATACGAATGATTGCACTGACAATGGCCCGGTCGTTGGCATCTTCCTCCAGATCACGCACAAAAGACTGGTCGATTTTGAGCTTGTAAATCGGGAAACGCTTGAGCTGGCTCAGTGACGAATAGCCGGTACCAAAATCATCCATCGACAACCGAATCCCGAGCGCATGCAATTGGTCCATCATCGCAATGGCTGTGCGCGGATCGTCCATCGCCACCCCCTCGGTCAGCTCCAACTCTAGGCTGTTGGGTGCAACACCAACCTCCTCCAAAATTCGCGTAATCAATTCAGGCAACTGGGTTTGGCGAAACTGCACTGCTGACAAATTCACCGCCATCGTACCGACAATCAGACCTTGCGCGCACCACACTTGGAGCTGGGTCAGCGCTTGGCGCAACACCCATTCACCAATGGGCAAAATTTGGCCGCAGTCTTCTGCCACCGGGATAAATTCAGCAGGGGAAATGGCACCCAACTCGGGGTGCTGCCAACGCAGCAATGCCTCGACCCCAATCACTTGGCCTGAATCAATGCACACTTGGGGCTGGTAGTGCAACGTGAACTGCTCGCGCTCTAAAGCCCGGCGCAGGGCATTCTCTAACTGCAAAGCGCGCACCGACTGCGCCCGCATTTCCGGGGTGAAAAAGCAGTAGGTGTTGCGACCACTGAGCTTGGCACGGTACATGGCAACATCTGCCGCTTGGTTCAGGCTGTCAAAGTCAGCACCGTGTTCAGGGTACAGCGCAATCCCCATCGAGGAGGCCATCGTCAGCTCGTGGTGCTCAATCTGGTAGGGCTGGCACGAAGCCTCCAACCACTGATCGGCCACTCGCCGCGCGCCCTCCGCATTGGCCCCCGGCAACAGTAAAATAAACTCATCACCGCCTAAACGAGACACAGTGTCTTTTTCACGCACGACGGCACGCAAGCGCTGGGCAATAGCTACCAGCAAGGCATCGCCAACGCGGTGCCCCAATGAATCGTTGATGTGCTTAAAGTGATCTAAGTCCAGAAAAATCACCACCAAGGGGGATTGATCTCGCCGCGCCAATGCAATCGCCTCTTGGCTGCGCTCTGCCAACAATGCCCGGTTAGGCAGACCCGTCAGCGGGTCATAGTGGGCCAGCCAATAAATGCGTTCTTGGTCGATTCTGCGGTCGTTGATTTCCCGGTGCAGGTTTTCGACCGTTTCACGCAGCTGATGGGTACGGTCTTGTACCAATTGCTCTAGCTTTTCATGCACACGTACCAGCTCAGCCTGTGCATGTAAACGGGCCGTAATGTCCAAGCTAACCCAAATACTGCCGCTATCGGGCCGCTCGGGGTCCAGTGCTTTGCCACGCACTTCGCAGGCCACAGAAGTGCCGTCTTTTTTGCGCAGCGTGATTTCACCCTCAAACGTCAATCCTTGGGCCAATACAGGCCGGCTATCGCGGCCTACCGCCTCCCACTGGGCATCGCTTTGGTAGCAACGCCGCGACAAACTCCCCACCAGCTCCCCGGGTTCATAACCCAGCATCTGTTCAAAATGGCGGTTGCAGCGCGTCAAACACCGCTCGCGCACAAAGACGATACCAATCATGGCACTGTCAAATAGCAGTTGCTTCTCTCGCAAAGCGGTGTCGAGTTCGGTTTCGGCCTTTTTTTGTACGTCGATATCGTCAACGATCCAGATGGAGCCTTCGGCAGGGTCTTGCGGATTGATGAGCGTTCCGGTCAGTCGTCCCCAAAAAAGGCTGCCATTGCTGCGGCGCATCAAATGCTCTGCGCGGTAAGTTTGTCCCTTAGACACTACAGGGTAGGCAGCACGCCCCAATTCTCGAAATGCGTTATGGTTAGGGTAGAGGCTTTCGCTACCTTGTCCACTGAGAGAATGGTGTGATGGGTAGCCAAAAATCTCTGCAAAACGGGGATTGGCACGCACCACTAAGCGCTGGCGAATAAAAACAATACCTGCACCTGCACAGTCGAGCAAGGTTTGCTGTTCGCGCAATGCGCGCTCTAATGAGGTATTGGAAGCCGCGACAGATGGCGGCAATCCGGGTGTGTCGTGCAGGAGGGGCATGTCGCGAGGCGGCAAAATGCAGCCGCCTGCCAAAATGTTGAGCCAAAAAGTGTATCAGCACAAAACAAGAGTGACCAGTCCCCAAAGATATCCATCGACGCTCACAGTTGTTGCGCGTGCAACAGCGCCTCAAATGCCGATGCAGGCACCGGGCGACTGAAAAGATAGCCTTGGCCTTCTGTGCAACCCCGTTCAAGCAGTAATGCCAATTGCTCCTCGGTTTCGACACCTTCTGCGGTCGTTTGCATGCCCAAGGCCTGCGCCATATGGACTGTGGCAGTGACGATGGCCCGGTCGCTCGCATTTTGCGCTAAATCCCGGACAAAACTTTGGTCGATTTTGAGCTTGAAGATTGGAAAGCGTTTGAGCTGACTCAGTGATGAGTAGCCGGTGCCAAAGTCGTCCATCGATAAGCGCGCACCACACGCGTGCAATTGGCGCATCACTGTCAGTGCTGCTTCGGGGTCATCAATGGCTGCGCCCTCAGTCAGCTCCAACTCCAAACGGTGCGCTGGTAACTGTGCCTCCTCAAGGCAACGGCTTACCATCTCAGGCAACTGGGGGTGACGAAACTGCACTGCCGACAAATTTACCGAGACCGTGCGCAGAGACAGTTGCTGGTCTAGCCAGCCCTTGGCATCGTGCAAAGCCGTTTGCAACACCCACTCGCCAATCGAAACGATCATCCCGCTGTTTTCTGCAATCGGAATAAATTCAGCCGGAGAAACCATTCCTAATTGGGGATGATGCCAACGCAAAAGCGCTTCTGCTCCAATAATTTGGCGGCTTTGCAACGAAACCTGCGGCTGGTAGTAAACCTCAAATTGCCTGCGCTCCAAAGCCCGGTGCAGTGCATTTTCTAGCAGCAAGGTGCGTGCTGATCTGCTTTCCAGCTCGGGGGTAAAAAAACTCAGCCGGTTGCGCCCACTGCGTTTGGCGCGGTACATGGCAGCGTCAGCGCGCTGGTACAGAGTTTCAAAATTGTCACCGTCGTCAGGAAACATCGCAATTCCGACCGACAAAGTCGTTATCAGTTCGTATTGCTCAATTTGAAAAGATGAAGCCAGTGCCGCCAAAATGGCTACAGCCATCGATTCAGCTTGCTCGGTGCAAGCACCTGGCAACAGCAATAAAAACTCATCACCACCCAGTCGTGCCACAGTGTCTTGCTCGCGCACTAAGGCTTGTAGGCGCTGAGATACAGCCACCAGCAACGTGTCGCCAATGCGGTGCCCCAGAGAGTCATTCACGTTCTTAAAGTGGTCTAAATCCAAAAACAGCACTGCCAAAGAGCCACCGTTTTGTTGCTGTGCAATGTCGCGCGCGGCATGCTCGGTCAGCAGCGCACGGTTAGGCAAGCCCGTCAGATGATCGAAATGGGCCAAATGCCGTATCTGGTCTTGTGCTTGGTGTTGCAGAGTGATGTCACGGGCCAAAACAATGTAGGTTGACACTGTTCCGACAGCGACTGCCTTGCGCGCTACCGATAACTCAAACCACGTCATACCCAATGCGGGCAAATTAAATTGGAGCTGATGCCCAGTAGACCAACCATGCGCTTGTGATTCGGCCAAAGCCTGCATGATGGTTTGCTCGGCCACGGCAGACACCACATCAGCTACTTTGCTCCCTACCACCACATCCACAGGGCCGAGCAACATTTCAGGGCGTTGGTGGTGCATATGCAAGATGCGCCCCCCAGAATCGATCTCTAGCAACAAATCAGGAATGGCATCAATGGTGGCTTTGAGTTGCTGCTCTGCGGCTTGGATCTCACTGGTGCGCTCGTTGACCAAGGCTTCAAGGCCTTGTTCATGGGTTTTCAGCTGCAGCAACAGCCGTGTGAGGTAGGCCATCAACAGGCTAAATAGCAAACCTAAAGCACAGCGCAATGCCAACAAGCTGGTAGCGCCCCAGCCTTGGGCAGGTGTGGCGCTCAAAAACCACTCACCATTGGGCAACAAAATGGAGCGCACGACCGGGTCATCTCCCGGCGGCGGCTCCGAGACATGAATGTCTTGCGCGACACCCGTGTTGGGAACCATGCGCCACAGTCGGTAACGGTAACCACGCTCGGTCAACCGTTGCAAATGCGCCGCCTTGAGAACTTCGGAAATTCGCAAGGTAACAAACGTAAAACCCCAGAAGCGGCGCGTACCCTCACCGGCATCGATATACACCGGCTGCCTGCCGACAACGCCCAGCCCGCCCTGTATCAGCTTGATGGGCCCCACCAAAGTAAGCTTTCCGCTATCGCGGGCGCGGATAGATTCAGCGCCCTGCACTGGATCGCGCAGCTGGTCAAACCCAAGCAGTACCTCGTTGCCTAGTAAAGGTACCACCGACCCAATGACACCATTGGGTGCTAATCCCAGCGCGGCAATGCCAGGGTAAAAAGGCAACATTTGCGAGCCAATGGACTCAAACTCATAAACCGTGCCATTGCCCTGACGTACCAATGCACCCAAGGCATTGTTGGCCGACAGTGCCGATTCGATGCTGCGCTGCACTGCTTGGGCATGGTCGCCCGTCAAGTCAGAAACCTGAGTGCGCTCTTGAAGGTACTCTTTGCGTTCAAGGTTCCAAATGAGCATCCCAGCACACAGGCAAGCCACCAAAAAGACCAGCACAGTGGCCTTGAATGCGTGGGCAGAGATGAAATGAAAGCGTGATCGCACAGTGGAGGTGTCCTAGCCGAATTATGCAGGCGCTCACCGTCAGGGTTTGCCCGATTTCGTGGCCCTTTTTCAACGTTTTTCAGAACTCAAGTAAACCGGTTGTGGCAGCATGGTGCGGGCTTGCATCCCAAGTATGGTGCTTGCACAATGACTGTCATAAAACCGTCATCTGCGTTGTCATGAAAGTGTCACGACGGCGCTCAATACTTTCCTCTTTTTATTTGATTTTGGGCGCTGCATGTCATCTCTTTCTGCAAACTGCACTGTGACCTTGTCGCAGGCAGCTTTACTGCCCCAGCCTCCTGTTGCACTGACTACACCAGCGCAAGCACCATTGGTCAATACCAAACCTCCCCGCGCCATAGTGACCGCAGCAGAGCCTGCAGTTCAAGCTACGCTGCTCGACCGTGACCACAGCATTTTGGCGTTCAATGAACGCGTATTCCATTGGGCGGGCCGCGCGGATGTTCCGCTGTTGGAGCGCATGCGATTTTTGACCATCGTCTCGTCGAATTTAGACGAGTTCTTTGAAGTCCGCGCCGCACCGCACCTGGCTGCGGCGCGCAGTGGGGAAAACCGTGGGCCTTACACCCTGGCTTCGTTTGAAGCGCTGGCAGCACAAGCCCACCATTTGGTCGAACGCCAGTACGCGCTCTACAACGATGAACTGGTGCCAGCTTTGCAAGCGCACGGCATTCGCATCGTTTCGCACGGCCAGCGCACAGCAGCCCAGCGGCGCTGGGTACAAGAGTATTTCCGTCACGAAGTACGCCCGCTGTTAATTCCGGTGGGGCTAGACCCAGCGCATCCTTTTCCACAGGTTGCCAACAAATCACTCAACTTTATTGTGCGACTCAAGGGTGGCGATGCTTTTGGCCGCGAAAACGAGATTGCCATCGTCAAAATTCCGCGTGTGCTGCCACGCCTGATTCGCATGCCAGCCAGCGTTGCGCCCAAAGGGGCGCACTGCGTCAGTCTGTCGAGTGTGGTGCGCGCCCATCTGCAAGACCTTTTTCCTGAACGCGAAGTGACGGAGTTTTCGCAGTTTCGCGTCACGCGCCACTCTGATTTGGCCGTCGATGAAGAAGACGTGCGTAACTTGCGCACTGCCCTGCGCCAAGGCCTGCAACAGCGCCACTATGGTGAAGCGGTGCGCATTGAGGTCTCTGCTGGGTGCTCACAATTTTTGTCCAACTTCTTACTGGCCCAGTTCAACCTGCCCAGTGCTGCGTTGTACCGCGTGCATGGCCCGGTCAATTTGGTACGTTTAGGGCAACTGATTGATTTGGCGGGCGACCCCGCGCTGCTGTTTGCCCCGACTGCTCCGTGCTGGCCGCAACAAATGCAGCCGGGCGCTTCGATCATGGCGCAGTTGCGCAAGGGCGATGTGCTCATTCACCAACCGTTTGAGAGCTTTGACGGCGTACTGGCTTTCTTGCGCGAGGCCGTCAATGATCCGCACGTCTTGGCCATCAAGCAAACCATTTACCGCACTGGGGCCGATGCCCAACTGCTTGATTTGCTGCGCGAAGCCGTGCGCCGGGGCAAAGAAGTGATGGCTGTGGTGGAACTCAAAGCACGCTTTGATGAAGAAGCCAACATCAACTGGGCCGAGGCACTTGAATCGGTCGGTGCCCAAGTGGTTTACGGTGTATTGGGCCTGAAAACCCACGCCAAGATGCTGCTGGTCACACGCCGCGAGGGTCGCCACCTGCGCCGCTACGGTCATCTCTCGACCGGCAACTACAACCCCCGCACAGCGCGGCTTTATACCGACCTGAGCTACCTGACCGCCGACGAAGAAACCACCGCCGAGATGGACCATGTGTTTAACCACTTGGCCAGCCAGAACCGCCTGCCGCGCATGCGCCGACTGCTGGTGGCACCATTTCACCTGCACCGACGCACGCTCGAAAAGATCGAACAAGTCGGGCTTGCGGCAGCACAAGGCCAAGATGCCCGCATCGTCGCCAAAATGAACTCCCTGACCGACGATGCGTTGGTACGGGCGCTGCTTTTGGCCGGGCAGCGTGGCGCACGCATTGATCTGATTGTGCGCGGTGCCTGCATCTTGCCAGCGCAGGTGCCCGGTGTCAGCGACAACATCCGCGTGCGCTCCATCATTGGGCGCTTTTTGGAGCACAGCCGGGTGTTTTATTACCGCGCTGGCGAACAAGAAGAACTTTATCTCTCCAGCGCCGACTGGATGAACCGCAACATGCTGCGCCGGGTTGAAATCGCTTGGCCTGTCACCGACCCGCAACTGCGCCAGCGTATTGTCGATGAGTGTCTGGTGGCTTATTTGCACGATGACCGCGACGCTTGGATTTTGCAACCCGATGGCACCTATGCCTGCCCCAGTCACGAAGGTGCTGGCACCGGCGCGCAAGATGCCCTGATGAACCGCTACGCAGTGATACGTTCACGCACCTGAGGAGCTGTTGATGATGGATTTGATCTTATGGCGCCACGCCGAGGCCCATGAAGGGGCCGAAGATTTTGACGATTTGCAGCGCGTACTCACCCCCCGTGGCGAGAAACAAGCGGCGCGCATGGCAGCGTGGTTGCGTCGGCATCTTCCCGATGGCTTGCGGGTGCTAGCAAGCCCAGCGCTGCGCACTGAGCAAACGGTGCAGGCACTTGACCGCAAATACAAGCTGCGCGCTGAGTTGCTGCCCAACGGTACGCCGCAAGAGCTCCTTGAACTGGCCCAGTGGCCCCATGCCAAGGGAGCGGTGCTGGTGGTGGGCCACCAGCCCGTGCTGGGGCAAGTGGCAGCCCAATTGCTGGGCATGCAGGCTGGCGAATGCGCTATCCGCAAGGGTTCTGTGTGGTGGTTGCGCCAACGCCAGCGCTTGGAACACACCGAAACCGTCTTGCTGACGATTCAAACCCCAGAATTTCTATAAATTAGACCGCTAGCCCATGCTGGTAAAGCATTGGTAGCTATTTATTTAATAGCAATTCAAGGGCGTGGTGGCCGGGCTTTCCCAGCGCTTTTAGGCCCATTGCCGCCCTTGCGGTGCTTTTCTGCCTTGGCGGGTTTACCACTAGGGGCACGGTTCAACAGTGCCGCTTTTTGGGTCGATGGCTTGCTGCTGTGCTCACGACCCTTGTGAGGTGGATGCTGCACAGGCTGCTCAGTGCTATCTCGCTCTGCGGCATACGGTTTCCCGTGGTGCTTGGGGCTGGATTTACCCTTGTGTGCTCCCACACCACCAGCTCCGGCTGCACTGTGCCGATCTTTGCTGGCACGGCCCAGCACCACTTCGCCATCATCGATAAGCCGAAAATCAATCCGGCGGCCATCCAAATCCACACGGCTGACCTGCACTTGGACTCTGGTTCCAATGGCATAACGGGTGCCGGTGCGCTCGCCACGCAGTTCTTGGCGCGCTTCATCGAACTTAAAGTATTCGCCGCCCAATTCAGTGATGTGAACCAGCCCTTCGACATACATCGCGTCGAGCGTGACAAAAATGCCAAAGCTGGTGGCTGAACTGACCAAGCCACTAAATTCCTCGCCAAGGTGCTCACGCATGTATTTGCACTTGAGCCAAGACTCGACATCGCGACTGGCCTCGTCAGCGCGGCGCTCATTGGCGCTGCAATGCAGGCCAGCGGCCTCCCAAGACTGGTTTTCGGCCAGAGCAGCGCCGGTTTCTTTTTTGCGCGGCTGGGTGCCGGGCAAGGCTACCTTATTGGCCAGTCGCTTGGTCAGCTTGGCATGGGCCTCGCCGGGCAAGGGCAGTGCTGGCAGGCGGTACTTGGTATGGCCCAAAATTGCTTTGATCACCCGGTGCACCAGTAAATCGGGGTAACGCCGAATCGGGCTGGTGAAGTGGGTATAAGCCTCAAACGCTAAACCAAAGTGTCCGCTGTTGACTGGCGTATAAATGGCCTGCTGCATGGAACGCAACAGCATGGTGTGAATTTGCTGAGCGTCCGGGCGCTCTTTGGTCGCTTCGGCAATGGCCTGAAACTCGGCTGGGCTGGGGTTGTTGCTGATCGTCAAGCCCACGGCCATCGCCTTGAGGTAGCTGCGCAGAATGTCCTGCTTTTCCGGGGTTGGGCCTTCGTGAACCCGGTACAAACCATGCTGCTTGCCCTGCGCAATAAAGTCAGCACTGCACACATTGGCCGCCAGCATCGCCTCTTCGATCAGCTTGTGCGCGTCGTTGCGGGTGCGCGGCACGATTTTTTCGATACGGCCATTGTCGTCACACACAATCTGTGTCTCGGTGGTTTCAAAATCGACCGCACCACGAGCTTTCCGGGCAATCAGCAGGGCGCGGTACACATCGTGTAAATTGAGCAGATCGGGAATGCGCTCTTTGCGTTTGGCGGCTTCAGGGCCACGCGTGTTCGCCAAAATAGCCGCGACTTCGGTGTAGGTAAAGCGTGCGTGGCTAAACATCACTGCCGGGTAAAACTGGTAGGCATGAACCTCGCCCTTGGCCGTGACCAGCATGTCGCAAACCATGCACAAACGCTCGACATCGGGGTTGAGCGAGCACAGGCCGTTCGAGAGCTTCTCAGGCAGCATCGGAATGACGCGGCGCGGAAAATACACACTGGTGGCCCGGTCGTAGGCATCTACGTCAATGGCGCTGCCAGTTTGTACGTAATGGCTCACATCGGCAATCGCCACCAACAAACGCCAGCCCTTGCTGCGACCTACCTTGGCGGGTTCGCAATAGACCGCATCATCGAAGTCGCGGGCATCCTCACCGTCAATGGTGACCAATGGAATGTCGGTCAAATCAATGCGCTGTTTTTTGTCTTGGGTGCGCACTTTGTCGGGCAAGGTGCTGGCCTGTGCCAAACAATCCTCCGAAAAAATGTGCGGCACGCCGTACTTTCGCACCGCAATTTCAATCTCCATACCGGGGTCGTCCACCTCACCGAGCACTTCGGTGATACGCCCCACGGGCTGACCAAACAGCGCAGGTGGCTCGGTCAGCTCGACCACTACCACCTGCCCCGGCTGGGCTAGGGCCAAAGCGCCCGTCGGAATCAGCACATCTTGACCATAGCGTTTGTCTTCAGGGGCTACCAGCCAGACACCGCTTTCTTGCAACAAACGACCAATCAATGGATGGGCTGGGCGCTCAATGATCTCGACCACCCGGCCTTCGGGCCGACCCCGCCGGTCTTGGCGCACGATGCGCACGCGCACCCGATCTTTGTGCAACACAGCGCGCATCTCGTTGGGCGGCAAGAAGATGTCAACCTGACCATCATCACGAATGACGAAGCCGTGACCATCGCGATGCCCTTGCACGCTACCTTCGAATTCATCCGACAAATGTGCGGGATTGGTGTTGGTGTTCATCTAAAACTAACCTCGGTTTGAAACCTCCCCCTTCAGGGGGATAGAACGGACAGCATCTGGGCGCTGCATAGCTTTTTTCAAAGTCGCCTTCTTTAGAGGAGTAGGTTGAAACTTGCTATACAATCTTAGACTTTCCTGAAATGCCCAGGTGGCGGAATTGGTAGACGCACTAGTTTCAGGTACTAGCGAGTAACATCGTGGAGGTTCGAGTCCTCTCCTGGGCACCAAGTTTAACGAGAAGCCGCTGCATTACAGCGGCTTTTTTATTGCCTATTGCTGTATATTTGCCCGGAATCGTTCGGGCAGCATTTTTTATACTGTATAATCTGAATCTTTCCTGAAATGCCCAGATGGCGGAATTGGTAGACGCACTAGTTTCAGGTACTAGCGAGTAACATCGTGGAGGTTCGAGTCCTCTTCTGGGCACCAAAATTACAAAAGGCCGTTGCATTTGCAACGGCCTTTTTTGTTGGTGCATTCAACGCTTACCCAACTTGCAGCCACGCGCTTTGCCGCTGCTGCAAAGATTCCTCCGAGGTGGTAACACCCCGGAGGTCGTGCGGGTGGTTACTTTCGCAACAATGCCTTCAGCACATTTTGCAAACGCCGGGCACTGGCTGCATCGCTAGCGCTGGCAAGCACTGTGGCGGCATCTTGGCCCCAAGTTTCTGCCGGTGCCGGATCGTTGCGCCGTGTCAGTAACTGCAATTGCAGCAAACGCCGCGCCGACAGGTGGTCAGCAGGCGTGGGTGACTCCGAGGCGATCTCCAAGCGCAACAATGCCTGTGCAGCATCACCCGCAGGGGCTTTGCCCAACGCTTGCGTCCAAGCGCTGCGCACTGTTGGCGCTACACGACCGCCCAAATCCTGCGCGGATGGCAACAACGCAGCATCGCGCTTTTCCCAAGCTGTCAGCAACTGGGTCAGGGCCTCGCCGTGGGCTTGGGCTGCCAGCTTCTTCAGGGCATGCTGGGCATGTTCCATCGCGTCGCGTTGGGCACGGAAAGCAGCATCGCCCAAGCGAGGGCCACGGTCTTCGTACGCAGGACGATCACCAAAGCGGCCAGCACGCGCATCGTCGCGGGGGCCACGGGCATCAGGACGACCTGCATCACGGCCCGGACGGGCATCACGCCGATCACCGGGCTTACCACCCCGACCCATGACGGCCGGGGCATCTTTCTTCATGCCGGGACGGTCATCGCCACGCACAGCCACCACACGGCGGGCCGCAGGCTGGGGTGCAGCAGGTGCGGGTGTATCTGCCGAGGCGGTAGTTTCGTCCGCTGCGTCCGCTTCTGATTTAATAGCAACCGATGCTTGCTCTGTGCTGGCTAGAGCTTGATTTGGCTTCAATTGATCTGCAATTTCAGCCTCAGCACGGGCCTGTGCCTGACCACGCAGCGCAGCATCGAGCGCTGCCATGGCAGCGCGAATTTGCTGTGCGTCACCGCTGGCATTGGCCGCATCCAGCGCCTTGGCCGCATCCAGCACCACGCGATCACGGGCACTGAGTTCCGTGGCGCTTTTTTCGCGTTCAGCGGTTTTACGGTTAAAGGCATCGTCAATGGGTTTGCGAAATGCGTCCCAGAGCTTTTGCTCATGCTTGCGGTCGAGCGGCACGCTCTGGGCCTCAGCTTGCCAGCGTTGTTGCAAGGCCTTGATGGCATCAATGCGCAAAGTCGTGGCTGCACCCAGCACAACGGCCTCATCGATCATGGCGTGGCGGCGAGCGAGGCTTTCTTTTTGCGCTGTCTCAAAAGGTGCGGCAGCCGCAGCAATGGCTTGCTTCCACAGGGGTTGCAATTCGGCAAAGATTTTTTCACCCACATGACCGCCAGCGCGCCAGCGGTCGCCAAACTGGTGCAATGCCCGGTTAATGGCTTTCCAGTCACCCGATGCGGCAGCCGTGTCAGCCCATGCCTTGACTTCTTCAATCAGTGCCACACGCTGCGCTTTGTGTTCGGCAGCTTCCGAACGCACTTTGTCAAGCCACGCCTCGACCACTTTGTGTGCTGCGTTACAGGCTTCGTCAAATTTTTTCCACAGGCCGTGGTTCGGCGCTCCGCCTTGGTCGGCCTGTTTCCATTGTTCGCGCAGATGGCGCAGCGTCTCTTGCATCTTGCGACCGCCCAAAGCCTGACCTTCAGGGCGTTGCAACAAGGCTTCTGCCTTGGCCAGCAAATCTTCGCGCACTTGATCGGCACTCCAACGCTGCCAGCCCTCCAGCTCGCCCGCAGCCACCAGTGCAGCGTGGACTTGGTGCTCCAGCGCAGTGTCGATGTGCTTGCCACTGTCTTTGAGCACAGCGCGCAGGGCGGCGGCAGCACCAGCACTGGCTTTGCCGTGGCCTTCAGCGGTTTCTTGCTCTAACTTGGTCAGTGCTTCACGCACGGCCTGCTCGGCCTTGGCCAAAACTTCAGGGTCTACCTTGCGCTTGGCAGGGCGGGCGGGCGCACGTTCAGCGGCAACAGCTTCGGTCGGAACGCCACGAACCACACGCAGTTCATCGGCCCAGACCGGCACCGTGGGCAGGGGTGCACTGGCATCTTCTGCGGCAGCTACGGCTTGGGCTACGGCAGGCTGGAAGGCATCCCACACTACCAACAACTGAATGCGCGAGGCATCGAGCAACGGCGGAAAGCGTGCCTCAACGCTGGCCCAGCTGGCATCGCCCGTCAGCGCCAGAGCTTGGTCTTGCCAATGCTGCACATCAGTGCGCAACACCTCCAAGGCCGCCTGCGCATCGCGCCAAGACTTGGTTGACAGCACTTCGATACGCTGCGCCAACAGCACAGCCGCTTCACGCTGTACCTGCACACGGTGTTGCAGGTCTTCAATGACTTTGACACGGTCTGCCAATTGGGCTTTGAGCAGCGACAGCGGTTCGCGCGACAGCGGCGCACCGGCTTTGGCAGCATCGCGCTGCCATGCCAAAGCGTCAGCAATGTTCAACTTGGCAGCGGCCAACAGTGCGCTGGCCTTCTCGGCCCATTCGGCGGCAATGGCCTCTTGGTTCTTAGCGCGGCGCAGTTCGTCGATGCGCTCGCGCACAGCACGGGCGGCACCCTTGTCGCGGCCACTGAGTTCTTTGAACACTTCCTGCAATTGCTCAGATGTGGGCTGGGTAGTGAGCCACTCACGAATACGCGATGCGCGCTCGCCCGCCGTGGCAGCCGAGAAGGCGCCACCGGTGAGCGCATCCAGCGGGTGCGCTTCAGGGGTTTTGGCCGGGGCCGGATGGGTTTCGGGTGCGTCGGACATTTTGTTTCGGGAAGAAAAAGAAAACATGGATTCTGTAGATGGGGCGTGCAGGCGAAAGCGCTATTTTCACCGGTATTTGCCCATAGGCCTACTACCCCTTGGTACTACCTCTGGATCAATGCGTGCCCAGCGCCAATTCTGCATGCGGTTTCCAAGCCGAATCGTGGGGCACATTTTTCGCTGCACCCAAAAATAACCGATCCAATGGCAACTCGCGTGATGCCAAATAATCACGCACGGCGACCCCACGCGCCACAGCCAAATCGCGCATCGCATCGGCAGGAATCACCACGCTGGCCAGCAATAAGGCTTCCATTTCAGCCACAGGAAGCTCTTTGGCCATACCGATCAGGTTACGCTGCTTGGTGACATCGGCCCGGCGGTAAACCTCTTTGAGCAATCCCGGGTATTCCTCGGCACTGACGGCTTTGACCTCTTCCGCCGCAGTCCCTGCCCGCACTGCGGTGCGGCGCTTCTGTGCCAGCACGGCTTGTTGTAAGCGCTGTTGTCGCCACGCAGGGGCTTCAACCTCGGCACTGGCCTGACCAATCACCGTCATTTTGAGTGCGGGCCGCTCGATCATCGCTTTGGCAACTTTGTCCAACCCTTTGCGCGCGCTGTCATTGAGCTCGGCGCTGCCCGGCGCAAAAACCACCGAACTCAATTCATTGCTGCCGCCAAAGGCACCGGCCAACAACGAAAAAGGGGCTGTAACAGCCTTCATGATGAGGTTGCCAATGACTTTAAAGATGACCGGCCCAATACGAAACTGTGGGTCATTGAGTGAGCCGCTGATGGGCAAATCCACATCAATCACGCCATTGCGATCGGCCAGCAAGGCCACCGCCAACCGTACTGGCAAACTGGCTGGAGCACCTTCGACCGGATTGCCAAAGGTCAGCTGGTGCAGCACCAATTTATTGCTGGCCGTCAGTTGGCCGTTGGGCAGAACTTGGTAGGTCACGTCCATACTGAGCTTGCCCCGCTCAATGCCGTGGCCTGCGTACTTGATGGTGTAGGGCGAGAGCGGCGGCAATTCCAAATCGTGCATGTGCCCTTGAATATCGAGGGCCAGAGGCTGTGCCAACGGATTGAGTTTGCCGGTAATTTCCAACGAGGCGGTGCCCTCAGCGCGGCCACGCAGCTCCAAATCGGCCATCACCGGAGCACCACCAGCCACCTGTGCTACCGAAGAAAAAGCACTCAAGCGCCCACCCAAGTCGCTCAGGTGTGCCGAGTAGTTGGGTTTGATGAAATAGTCAGAGAAGTAAACCTTGCCTTTGGTCATGGTGATCGGGCCAACCCGAATCACGGGTGCCAGCGCATCTGCAACACGGGCTGGGGCCGATGCTTTTTCTGTAGGCGCTGCTACCGCAGCAACAGACACGCCTGCTGTTTTAGCAGCAGCGGGTGCTTTGGTCAGGTCTTGCAAATTGATACGACCATTTTCTTGCACGATGACCCGCGCAAAAAAGTCACTCAGCGAAGTCTGGGCAATATCGACCGTCATGGGCTTACCCGGCACCATCGCTACCTGAATGCCACGCACACCCAGAGACTTCCAGTGCAGCAAATCTTCGGCACTATCGAGCGTCTTCAAACCATTGGACGGGACACCTTCTGCTGCTTTGCGAACGCGCACATCGTCCAGCGCAGCATCGCCCTGCACTGCCACCTCAGCACCGGCAGGCATCTGGGCGTAGCGCACTTGCCCCTTGAAACTACCGTCAGCGCGGCGAATATCGACGTTGAGTCCATTGGCCATATAAGGCTCAAAGACGTGCAATGGCAGTTGGCTGGCCAGCACTTTACCTTGTGCTGCCAAGGGCGCAAGGCCCAGCGTGCCGTCGTATTCAAAGCGTCCGGGGTCGGCCCTGCCTGCACCCATACGCGCCGACACCGTCAACGCCGAAGGCTTGGCCGACGCGCTCAGTGGGGCAAAGTCTTTCAACCGCAATTGCAGTGCCGAGAGCAAAAAATCGACCTTGCCAGCAGGCTGTTGGTCTTGAAAAGCCACCGCACCGCCATCGAGTGCTACATCGGCCAACAAAACCGTCCAAGATGGGTTGCTCCCCGGTGCAGGTGCCGATTTTTTTGCGGAGGCTGCTGCCGGTGGGGCCAGCAACCAACGCTCAAACATCCAGCGGCCATCCAAGCCGCGCTCGACCAAGACACGGGGCTGGGTCAGTGCGATCCGGCCCAAGGTGACACTGCGCCGTGCCAAATCGATGCGGGTGTTTTCAATTTGTAGCTTTTTCAGCTCAGCCAGCGCATCTTGACTGCGCATGGACAAACCAGCAGCGGCTGCAGAGGTGCACTCTGCCTTCGCGGGGCAATTCAGCTCAACACCACTGAGCGTCAGTTTGCCAATGTGCGCTGCCAAGGCCGGAGCATTCCAAGCCAAGCCGAACTCCGCATCCAACGTACCACCCAAGCGGGGTGTGGCAAATTGTGCTGCATAAGGCGCGGCCAGCGCCAGAGGCAAAGTCTGCACAGACACAGCAACTTTGGCCTGCTGCTCGGTAGCATCGCCCTCAAAAACGATCCGCCCTAGCCCCTGCTGCGCGTCGTTTGCACTGATTTTGGTCTCACCGGCAAAGCGCAGTGGGTGTGTCAATGGCAACGCAATGGCCGAGGCATCCAAGGCCAAATCACGCAGCGCCAAATGTGCCGCAACCGGCAGTTGCTCATCAAGCCAATCGACCTGCGCGCCCCGAACTGCCACCCGTGCCACAACCACCTGCCAAGGGGTTGCTGTCTTTGGCTGGTCTGTACCTGCTGGCATAGCCCCTTTGGGAGGCGATGGTGGTGCCCAATTGATTCGTCCTGACCGATCGCGACGGGCTGTGACGTGGGGCGCTTGCAGCTCGACCGAATTCACACGCACACTGCGGGCCAGCGGCTGCAAATCGGCAATATCGACCTTGAGAGCCTCCAAAGACAACAGCTTATTTTTAGCTGTGTCCGCCACCCTGACCTTGTGGGCTTGTAGATGACCGCTGAGTTTGACCACAGCGCTGGAGGTGTGTTCAAACGAGAAACGCAGGTCGGCATCGAGCACGCCTGACTCTAAGCGCACCGGCAAACTGGCGGGCAAATAACCCAAGTACGGGGCCAAATCGAACCCGGAAAAACGGACAGTGGCATCGGCTTTCTGGCTGTCGTTAAAAGGCGTGGCCTCGGCCATAGAGTCAAACGCGCTGCCATTGAGCTTGAAGGCCAGATGGGGCAGCACCTTGACTTCGCGGTACGACTGCAAGCTGCTCAGAAAAGGCACACGCAGCGTCAAATCGCGCAAGGTGTGGCTGCGGCCCACTGTTTTGTCCTGAAAATCGACCGACCCGCCCTGCACCACAATGTTGTAAATGGCAAATTTAGGCACAGGGGCCTGCGGGTCGGGAGCTGGCTCTGCTGGCGATTCAAACCGTTTCAACACATCGTCCAGATCGTGTCGCCCCGGAGACAGTTGCGTCAAACGCAGGGTAGGCTCGTCAATTTCCAATGCATCAATCACCGGTGCAAAACGCAGCAGCGACTGCAATTCGGCATCTATATAGAGTCGCTTAATTTGAACTTGGGGTGTAACACCATCTGCGGCTGCAATGGCCAGATCGTGGACACTGAGTTCAAGGCTCCAAGGTCGAAAATCTACCCGCCCAATCGAGACTTGGCGGCCAAGTTTTTCGGTGGCAATTTTCTCACCCTGACTGCGCAGCAGCGGCCCGACTGCCAGCCAGCCAATGGCCCACAGCGCCAGAAGGGCCGCAGCCATCCAAGCCAAACGCTTGGCCCACCGATGGTTTTGTAGAAAAGCAATGTTCATGACCAAAATTTTCAGGGCAGACCCAAGGTTCTAAAACGGCCATTGGAACAGAAACCGCCTTGCTACTACCATTCCTTACCCCTCCAAAAATGGCAAAAAACTGTATTTACATACAGTCATTAAATAACCTTAATGTCTCTTAATTAACTTTATTAGTATTGACTTGCTATTAAATACGCTTCTAGAATCCGCCAGACCCGTCAAGGGCTCGTACAAACCCCCAACCCGCTGCCGAATCCGGCTAAGTCAATTCGATGCTCACAGGCGCTGCGCGCCAAGCCCGAATTTGATGGCGTACCAATCCAGGCGAAAGTTTTTGACTTTGAGGCACCCCCACAAGGGATCCCGATGTTCAGACCGCGCCGCAGAAAGGAAAGCTATGACAGCGTCAGGAAAAATGATCTCCGGTCTACGCACCTTTGCCACCGATGTGATCCATGGTTTTCTTGAAATCACCCACAACAGTTTTGCCCTCTTAGGGCTAACCGTTGCCTTTGTAGCCATCGCTTTGACGGCCCGTCCCGACCTGCGCCAAGAAGGCGAAGAACAGTTGATCGAATGGCTCCAAGCCCGGCAAGAGGCTTTGCTGGGAGAACCTGAGTTGGAACCCGAGCCTAGCGAACGTGCAATGGCTGCCAACCCCAAAGACTTGCCCAAGGAGCAAGCCAAGGTCGCTTACTGGTTAAGCAAAAAATACCGGGTGGCTCCAGAGCCGCTGAGTTTGCTGGTGGCCGAGGCTTATGAAACCGGTTCCCGCGTCAAACTCGATCCGACCCTGATTTTGGCGGTGATGGCAGTCGAGTCCAACTTCAATCCGTTTGCGCAAAGTTCGGTAGGCGCACAAGGCCTGATGCAAGTGATGACCCGCCTTCATACCGATAAATATGAAGATGTGGGCGGCCAATTGGCAGCGTTTGACCCTGTGACCAATTTGCGCGTCGGTGTCAAGGTGCTCATGGAGTGCATTGCCCGCGCCGGTTCGGTGGAAGGGGGATTGCGTTACTACGTCGGGGCGGGCAACCAGCTCGACGACGGCGGCTATGCCACCAAGGTACTGGCCGAGCACGCGCGGCTGCGCAAGGTGGCAGGTGGTCGCCCAGTGGCAATGGCTTTGCCCCTGTTGGCAATCCACGCTGCGCCCGCTGCACCTTTGGCACGCCCCACCACCATCACCCCAGCGCCTACAGGGGCTGACAAGGTTGCTTTGTTGTCTGGCTCGTAAGCCTCAGCTACACTTATGGGGTACGCGACTGGCGATAGGCGCGGTCGCCCCGCACCGGGACTGCCGCCGCTGAAGTGGAAACCCGCAGGGGCTTGGCCCTTGGCAAACCACTGGGGAGCGTGCCGCTTGGGGTTTTGGCCCTGGGTGATTCAGCCGTTCGCCTGGGCAGCCCTTGCTTCAAGGGACACCAGTTCATCGGACTGCCACACACCATGTACCAACGCAATATCCTCGTCGAACAAACCGACCCCGAAATTTTTGCCGCTATTCAGGCTGAAAACGCCCGGCAAGAGCACCACATTGAGCTGATCGCCAGCGAGAACTACGCCTCGCCCGCTGTCATGTGGGCGCAAGGCTCGCAACTGACCAACAAGTACGCTGAAGGCTATCCCGGCAAGCGTTACTACGGCGGCTGCGAATACGTCGATGTGGCCGAGCAACTGGCCATTGACCGCGTGAAGCAAATTTTTGGTGCCGATGCAGCCAATGTCCAGCCCCACTGCGGTGCCTCGGCCAACGAAGCGGTGTTTTTGGCCTTCTTGAAGCCCGGCGACACCATCATGGGCATGAGTTTGGCCGAAGGCGGTCACTTGACGCACGGCATGGCTCTGAACATGAGCGGCAAGTGGTTTAACGTCGTCAGCTACGGCCTGAACGACAAAGAAGAAATCGACTACGACGCGATGGAACGCAAGGCCCATGAGTCCAAGCCCAAGCTGATCGTCGCGGGTGCCTCGGCCTACAGCCTGCGGATCGACTTTGAGCGTTTTGCCAAGGTTGCCAAAGACGTTGGCGCTATTTTTATGGTCGATATGGCCCACTACGCAGGCTTGATTGCTGCGGGCATCTACCCCAACCCAGTGCCATTTGCCGATGTGGTCACCTCCACCACGCACAAGAGTCTGCGCGGCCCACGCGGGGGCATTATCTTGATGAAGGCCCAGCACGAAAAGGCCATCAACAGCGCCATTTTCCCCGGTCTGCAAGGTGGCCCGCTGATGCACGTCATCGCAGCCAAGGCTGTGGCGTTCAAAGAAGCGCTGCAACCCGAGTTCAAGCAATACCAACAGCAAGTGCTCAAGAATGCACAGATCGTTGCCGAGACACTGACCGAGCGCGGTCTGCGCATTGTCAGCGGTCGCACCGAATCGCACGTCATGCTGGTCGATTTGCGCGCCAAGGGCATTACTGGCAAGGAAGCCGAGGCCGTGCTGGGCAGCGCCCACATGACCATCAACAAGAATGCCATCCCCAATGACCCTGAAAAACCCATGGTCACCAGTGGCATTCGCGTAGGTACACCGGCCATGACCACGCGCGGTTTCAAGGACGAAGAAGCCCGCCTGACCGCCAATTTACTGGCCGATGTGCTCGATAACCCACGCGACGAAGCCCACATCGCGGCGGTGCGCGCCAAGGTCAATGCACTGACCGCGCGCTTTCCGGTTTACCGCTAAAACCCGGTCTGCGCCATGAAATGCCCCTTCTGCAGCCACCAAGATACGCAAGTCGTTGAAACCAGGGTGTCTGAAGATGGGGATTGCATTCGCCGCAGGCGCAGGTGCAGCGCCTGCGAAAAGCGTTTTACCACCTACGAGCGACCCGAAGTCAGCTTTCCGGTGGTGGTCAAAAAAGACGGGCGGCGCACCGAGTACGCCCGCACCAAATTGCTCGGCTCTTTCAGCATTGCGCTGCGCAAGCGCCGCGTTAGTACGGCACAAATTGATGCCGCTATTGAAAGCATCGAAGAACTTTTGCTCAACCTCGGGCAGCGCGAGATTGCCTCCAGCAGCATCGGCGAATTGGTCATGCGCGCGTTGCAAAAGCTCGATAAAGTGGCCTACATTCGCTACGCCAGTGTTTACCGTAGTTTTGAAGACATTGACGAATTCAAAACCTTGGTCGATCAAGTGCGCCAGTGAGGCGCTCCGGCGGCCTTGGCACCCTGTTTGAGGCATCTTTTAAGCAAAATTCGCCTCTAGCCCTTTACCAGCAAGCTATTGACGCTATGATTTATATAGCAACAAAATAGCAACTTTTACGCTGTAGTTGCCGGAATCGGGGCCACCGCATGCGCCACGTCACCGCACTGGGCGCGGTGGCGCAGGGCGTGGTCGATCAACACCAAAGCCAACAAAGCCTCGGCAATCGGTGCGGCACGAATCCCCACGCAGGGGTCGTGGCGCCCCTTGGTGATGACCTCAGCGCTGTGGCCGTGGATGTCAATCGATTCGCGTGGACTGATGATCGAGCTGGTCGGTTTGATGGCAATGCTGACTTCGATGTCTTGCCCGGTGCTAATGCCGCCGAGCACCCCACCGGCGTTGTTGTTGCGAAAGCCACCGGGGGTCAGTGAGTCGCCATGCTCGGTGCCGCGCTGGGCGACGCTGGCAAAGCCCGCGCCAATTTCGACCCCCTTGACGGCGTTCAGGCCCATCATGGCGTAAGCAATATCGGCATCGAGCTTATCGAACAAGGGTTCACCCAAGCCCACAGGCACACCGCTGGCTTGCAAACGAATGCGGGCACCGCAGGAGTCGCCTGCCTTGCGCAGGGCATCCATGTAGTCTTCGTAGCGGGCCACATCGGCCACCGGGGCAAAGAAGGGGTTGTTCGGCACATGCTCCCAGCCCTCAAACGGTATCGCCAACTCGCCCAATTGGGTCATGCAGGCGCGAAACTGGGTGCCGTATTTTTCAGCCAGCCACTTTTTAGCCACCGCTCCGGCGGCGACGGTCGGCGCAGTCAGGCGGGCCGACGAGCGACCACCGCCGCGCGGGTCGCGCAAGCCGTACTTGTGCCAATAGGTGTAATCGGCATGGCCGGGACGAAAAGTCTGGGCAATATCGCCGTAATCTTTGCTGCGCTGATCGGTATTGCGAATCAACAACGCAATCGGGGTGCCGGTGGTCTGGCCTTGGTACACCCCCGACAAAATCTCGACTGCATCGGGTTCATTGCGCTGGGTGACGTGGCGGCTGGTGCCGGGACGGCGACGATCAAGATCGGCTTGGATGTCGGCCTCGGTCAAAGCCATGCCGGGGGGACAGCCGTCAATCACGCAGCCGATGGCTGGGCCGTGGGATTCACCAAAGTTGGTGACTGCGAAAAGGGTGCCAAAAGTATTGCCGCTCATGGCGGCTGATTATCCCAGAGCACAAGCGGCGCAGCAGGTTTTAAATAGCTACTATTTTGATAGCTACTAAAGATGGACTGCTGCGGGCCAGAAGCCTTTTTTGCCTTAAATGGATGCCGATTCGGAGTTTTCTTCGCCGGTCGGCCAGTCGCGGATGTAGGCTTTGAGCATCTTGTTTTCAAAATTCTGGCTATCGACCACCGCTTTAGCCACGTCGTAAAAACTGATCACCCCCATCAGCATGCGCTTGTCCATCACTGGCATGTAGCGCGCGTGGCGGTCGAGCATCATGCGGCGCACCTCGTCCATATCGGTCTCGGTGGTGCAGGTCAGCGGATGGTCGTCCATGGCCGAGCGCACGAGCATGGTGCCGACGTTGCCGTTGTTTTTCACCAAGGCTTGGATGACCTCGCGGAAAGTGAGCATGCCCACCAAATCGCCGTGCTCCATGACAACGAGCGAACCCATGTCTTTCTCGGCCATCAACTGCACGGCCTGTGCAAGCGTCTCTGAAGGGGTGGCGGTGTAAAGGGTGCTGCCCTTGAGTCGAAGGATGTCGCTGACTTTCATGGTGTGGGGGGTCTCCGTGTGGTACCTAAAAAAGACATAAAGTTGTTTTTCAAATATAGCCCACAATGCCAGCGCTATTTGCATTTGCGTTTGTATTCACACTGGAGACACCCATGCCCGGTTATGCCGATCCTGGCTTTGACACGCTGGCCCTGCACGCAGGTGCCAGCCCCGACCCCACCACAGGCGCACGCGCCGTACCCATCCACCTGACGACCTCGTTCGTTTTTGAGTCCAGCGACCACGCTGCGGCGCTGTTTAACCTCGAGCGCCCCGGCCACGTCTATAGCCGCATCAGCAACCCGACCAATGCGGTGTTAGAGCAGCGCGTAGCAGCGCTGGAAGGCGGCGTGGGTGCCATTGCCACCGCCAGCGGCCAAGCGGCACTGCACCTGAGCATTGCCACCCTGATGGGCGCAGGCAGCCACATCGTTGCCAGCACGGCACTGTACGGTGGCTCGCAAAACCTGCTGCACTACACCATGCGCCGCTTTGGTATCGAAACCACCTTTGTCAAACCCGGCGACATTGACGGCTGGCGCGCCGCTGTGCGCCCCAACACCAAGCTGTTTTTTGGGGAAACCGTCGGCAACCCCGGTTTGGATGTGCTCGACATTCCCACCGTCAGCGCCATAGCCCACGAAGCGGGCGTGCCGCTGTTGGTCGATTCGACCCTGACCTCGCCTTGGCTGATGCAGCCGCTGGCGCTGGGGGCAGACTTGGTTTACCACTCGGCCACCAAATTTTTGTCGGGCCACGGCACCGTCATTGGTGGCATCGTTGTCGATGGTGGCAGCTTTGACTGGGACGGGCCGCGTGCAGCCGGGCGCTTTGCCGAACTGAGCGCAGCCTACGACGGTTTTCACAACATGGTGTTCACCGAAGAATCGACCGTGGGAGCCTTCTTGCTGCGCGCGCGCCGCGAAGGTCTGCGCGACTTCGGTGCCTGCATGAGTCCACACACCGCATGGTTGATTTTGCAAGGCATTGAAACCCTGCCGTTGCGCATGGAGCGCCATATGCGCAACACCGCCAAGGTGGTTGAGTTTTTGGCCGCCCAGCCCTTTGTGAGCCGCGTCGGCCACCCGATGCTCGAATCACACCCCAGCCACGCACTGGCGCAAAAGCTGCTGCCGCGCGGGGCTGGCTCTGTGTTCAGCTTTGACATCAAAGGCAGCCGTGCCCAAGGTAAAAAGTTTATCGAGACCCTTCAGGTCTTTAGCCATTTGGCCAACGTGGGCGACTGCCGCAGTTTGGTGATCCACCCGGCCAGCACCACGCACTTTCGCATGGCCGACGAAGCATTGGCCGGTGCGGGCATCTCGCAAGGCACCATCCGCTTGTCGATTGGTCTGGAAGATGCCGACGATTTGATTGACGACCTCAAACGCGCCCTCAAAGCCGCTGAAAAAGCAGGAGCCTGACCATGTACCTTGATGTGAACGGCCACCGCACCTACTGCTACACCGGCGGCAAAACCTTCAATCCGACCTTCCCTACCGTCGTGCTGATTCACGGCGTACTCAATGACCACAGTGTTTGGGCGCTGCAAAGCCGCTCCTTGGCACACCACGGCTGGAATGTGCTGGCAGTCGATTTGCCCGGCCACTGCCGCAGCAGCGGCGATGCACCCGCCAGCGTTGAACAAGCCGCCGACTTCATCGGCGCTTTGCTCGATGCCGCAGGGGTGCAATGTGCGGCATTGGTAGGCCATAGCTGGGGTTCACTGATTGCGCTAGAGGCTGCTGCACGCCTGAAAGAGCGCGTCAGCCACTTGGTGCTGGTGGGCACAGCTTTCCCCATGAAGGTCTCGCCCGCACTCATTGAATCGGCACTGAACGCGCCAGAAAAAGCACTGCACATGGTGAATGTGTTCTCGCGCAGCACACTGGCCTCACCCTCGGGCGGGGCATTTTGGGTCTATGGCGCAGGTATGGCTCTGGGGCGGCGGGTGCTGCAAAGCAATCCACAGGTCAATGTGTTTCACCGGGGGTTTGTGGCCTGCGACAGCTACACCCACGGCGAAACCGCCATTGCCCAAATCACCTGCCCGGTGTTGTTTGCCTTGGGGGCACAAGACCAAATGACCCCGCCCAAAGCCGCCCAAGGGTTGATTTCTGCTGCCCTGACTGCCGGTCACCATGTGCGAGTGGTGCACCTACCCGTCGGACACCAGCAAATGACAGAAGCACCCGAAGCCACGTTGACGGCAATCTACGACTTCTTGGCTGCACCGTGAACACAGCCTCAGCCACCGATTAAACGCCGGTTCTGCGCGAAGCGTCCACCCCAGCGTCAAACTGCCCACCGGGGACTTAGAGTGGCTAACACAACCTATCCACGAACCGAGAGCAGATGATGGCAGCGGCCAATGTCAGTAACGCTTGGTGAATATCCAGCCGCCTCTCAAATCGGATTCGCAGCTTGCCAAAGCCCGCAAACCACGCATGCGTGCGCTCGACCACCCAGCGGTGTCTTCCCAGTCTCTCGCTACTCTCCATCCCTTTGCGCGCAATGCGGCTGACTATGCCCCGCGTCTTCAAATAGGCCCGGCAACGACGCGCGTCATACCCCTTATCGGCATGCAATTTCTTGGGCCTTTGGCGCGGTCGGCCACTCAGACCTCGTAGTGCAGGGATGGCGTTCAAACACTGCTCAAACAACATCGAATCATGTCGATTGGCACCACTGACCAACACCACCAGAGGGACACCACGCGCATCTACGACAATGTGCCTTTTAGAGCCTAGTTTGCCTCTGTCGGTGGGGTTGGGGCCTGTCTCTTGACCCCCCCCATTGCACCATCAATGCTCGCACGCTCCCAGTCAATCTGGTCATGTTCGCGCAGACGAATAAGCATGGC
>JAIEMS010000020.1 GCA_019751915.1 Burkholderiaceae bacterium | reverse complement strand
TGCTCCTGAACGCCTCTCAGCACTCCACCCTCATTCATTAAAAACCAGGGTGTTGCACTTCAGTTTTGAATCCGCCGCCACATAGTCGCTATCGGGGCGGTTCATTTCGGCTTGGCTTAACCGTACAAACTCGTCCATATAGAACTGGTAGTTGGTAAACAGCACAAAATTCTGAAACCACTCGGGCAAGGTGCCGGTGTAGTGGCGCAAGCGGTGCAGCGAGTAATCGACCCTCGGTGCGGTAAACAGCGACAGCGGTTGCGCCTCGCCCGGGCGCGGTTGCCAAGTACCGTTGGCAATGCCGTCGTCCATTGAGGCCAAATCGGGCAAATCGAACAAATCGCGCATCAGCATGCGCCGCTCGGGACTCAAAGTGCCTTCGATGTGGTCGTGCTCGGCAAACGAAAAATGAACTGGAATCGGGTGCGCGCTGGTCGCAACCTCCAGCGCTACGTTGTGGCTCTTGCGCAGCAGCCGAAACTGTTCGGCGTAGTAGCTGGCAAACAGGTCGGGGCGGGTCAAGGTGGTTTCGTAGTGGCCCGGCCCTTCGACAAAACCATAGGCCAACTTGGTGTCGGCCCGCGCCACTGTGCTGGTGTGAACCCGCACCAGTGGATAAAAAGCACGCACCGGCTGGCTGGGGGTGTCTCCGGCAACAAAGCGCTGCATCGCCACGCGCAAGTGATCGATTTGTTGGTGGTAAATGCGCTGCACTTGGGCTAGCGCCTCGGCGGGATCGGTGTGTTGGGTCGGAGCGATAAAGGGCGGTATGTGGTGCATCGGGCTATTTTTTCATGCCCTTGTGACGCCACTCGTGCATCCAGTCCACCGCCCGCTCTGCACTCAGGGGCGGCGAGATGCCGTAGCCTTGCCCCAAATCGCAGCCCAAGCTGCGCAGCAGCGCCATTTGTCCGGGGGTTTCAACGCCCTCGGCGACGGTTTGCAGTTGCAGGCTGCGCCCGAGCTGAATGACGGTGGTGATGATCGCCACATCCTCGGCGTTGTCGGGGGTTTCTGTGACAAAGGAGCGGTCGATTTTCAACTTGTCGATCGGGTAGCGCTTGAGGTAGGCCAGCGACGAGTACCCGGTGCCAAAGTCGTCAATCGAGATACTGACCCCAAGCGCTTTGATGGCCGACAGGGTGTCGAGCCGGTGGGCCGTCGGGTGCATCAGCACCGATTCGGTCAATTCGATTTCTAAAAAGCGTGGCTCCAGCCCGGTCGATTGCAGCACATGGGCAATTTCGGCGGCCATGTCGCGCTGGCGAAACTCCAGTGCCGACAAATTCACAGCCACCCGCAGCGGGCCTAGCCCCTCGTCTTGCCATGCTTTGGTCTGGCGGCAAGCCTCGCGCATGACCCAGCGGCCAATGGGCGTAATCAGGCCACGCAACTCGGCAAAGGCAATGAATTCATCTGGCCCGACCAAGCCGCGCTCGGGGTGTTGCCAACGCACCAAGGCTTCAAAGCCGACCAAGGCACTATCGTACAAACGCACTTGGGGTTGGTAGTGCAGCACAAAAGACTGGCTGGCAATGGCCCCGCGCAGCAGGTGCTCGTGCAGCAACACTTCCATGGCACCCGCAGCCATGCCGTGGGTGTGGAACTGGATGTTGGCCCGGCCATTTTCTTTGGCGTGGTGCATGGCAGCATCGGCGTGGCGTAGCAAATCAGCGGCTTGCTCGCCATCGTCGGGGAATATGCTGATGCCAATCGAGGGCGAGACACTGAGTTGCACCCCGTCGATGGTGATGACATCGCACACCGCGTGCAACAGGGTGTCGGCCACAGCCGACACTACATCCCGGCTACTGGCCTTGGGCAGCACCACCACAAATTCATCGCCCCCCAGTCGTGCGACCAAATCATCGGTGTGCAAGGTGCTGCGCAAGCGCTCGGCCATCGCGCACAGCAACTGGTCGCCCGCTTGGTGTCCCAGTGAGTCGTTGATGGTTTTGAAATGGTCTAAATCTAAAAACAGCACCGCCAGCATGGTGCCGCTGCGTTTGGCTTGGGCCAGCGCTTTTTCGAGCAACTCCATCAGATGGCGGCGGTTGGGCAGTTGTGTCAGCCGATCGTGCAATGCCAAAAAAGCCTCGCGCTTTTGTGCCTGCTTACGCCCGGTAATGTCGTGCAGCACCACAACGCGGTAGTGACCCTGCGCATCCGGCATATTTTTGCCAATGATTTCGACCGGCACCTCGTGCCCATGGCGGTGCAGTACCGTGGCTTCGTAGAGATGCTCGTTACCTTTGTGGATGTAGTCGGTCGCCATGGCCCGGTAGCGCTCACCGAGCAACTCAATCGGGTTGCTGCCCAGCAGCTGGGCGCGCTCTTGCCCAATCAAGCGCAGCAGGGCATCGTTGCAATCGAGAATGCCACTGGCATCGTGAAACAAAATCGCTTCGTCGGTGGCTTGGGCAAACTTGCGCATCCGCTCTTCGCTTTGGCGCACTGCGTGTTCGGCTTGCCAGCGGGTGGTGATGTCGTTAATCAGCACGAAAAAGCCGCGCTGAGAAGTTTCACCTTCTTCTAAGTGGGCCAACAAGTTGACCTCAATCACCCGGTGCTCACCATTGGGCAAAGTGTGTTCACGCACGTACTGCACAGGTTTGCCTGGAGCCACGCGCTGCACCTGCGGCAGCACCTTGGGCCACATCACTGGCCCGATGATGTCTTGGGCAATTTGGCCCAAAATAGACTCAGTGGTGTAGCCGTTGTAAGCCGCGTAGCGTGCGTTGGCAAAGCGGCACCGGAAAGATTCGGCCTCAAAGTAGGCGATCAGGGCCGGGACAGAATCGGCAATCAGTCTGAGCATAGAGACATCATCGAACTTAGTTTGGGGGCCGCAAAGGGGCTGTAGATTCGGTGGTTTGGGCATTTTCTGCCTGAGCGGTGGTATTTTTGTAGCTTAAGGCCAAAACATTGGTGCAATAGCAGGTGATATTGCCATTGCGCACAGACCGTGCAGCATGCAAGCGTTCACAAGAAAAACAGGGGGCAATATGGATGTTTCAGAAGCAACAGGGGCAGCCTCTGCACTGACTTCGCTGGCAGTAGCCTTGGGCTGCGGCCTACTGATGGGGATCGAGCGCGAGCGTCGCAAGAGTGTTGGCCCCGATGCACGCCCGGTCATGGCTGGGATGCGCTCGTTTGCGCTGGCATCGCTGACAGGCGCGAGTGCGGCATTTTTGAACTCCCAAGTTCTGCTGGCCGTGGGTGCGGCTTTTATAGGTCTTTTGAGCGTGGTGGCCTATGCCTACGACCGCTCGGACGCTCCGGGCATCACCACCGAAATCGCTTTGTTCATGGCCTACCTGATCGGTGTTTTGTCGGTACACCAGCCCATGCTGGCCTCGGGACTGACCGTTGCCGTTACAGGCTTGTTGGCTGCGCGTGAATCGCTGCACCAATTTGCCCGTGATTGGTTGCGCCCCGGCGAAATTCAAGGGGGTCTGATTTTGGCAGCGCTGGCGCTGCTTGTGATGCCGCTGGTACCCGACCGCCCCTTGTGGGGGCCGGTGCTCAATCCGCAATTGGTGCTGCGGCTGTTGGTGGTGCTGCTGATGATCCAGTCGCTGGCGCATTTGGGGCGGCGGCTGTTGCAAGCGCGCCAAGCGGTGGCGCTGTCGGCGGTGGCTTCGGGCTTTGTCTCTAGTACCGCCACCATCGGTAGTTTGGGCATGGAGTTGCGGGCCGGACAAATTCCGGTGCGTTTGCAAGCGGGTGCTGCACTGCTGTCGTGCGTGGGCACCACGACCCAAATTTTGGTCATTGGTGCTACGGTGCAACCGGCTTGGATTGTGCCGCTGTGGTTGCCCGCCTTGGCAGGCAGCACTGTCGCTGCAGTGTGGGGGGGCTGGATGGTGTGGCGCTATGCGGTGGTCAATACGGGCGAAACAGCCAGCGCCAAAGCGCCAGACACCGAATTGTTCCGGCTGCGCGATGCGGCTCTGATTGTGCTGCTGCTCACGGCCATTCAGGCCGGCGTGCACGGGCTGCGTTTGTGGTTGGGCGACGCTGGTGTGATGGTCGGTACGCTGGTGGCGGCTCTGGCCGACATCCACGCCGTCGCAGCTGCGTTGTTGACCATTGGCGTGCCCGGCAGCAACGAGGCGACCAACATTGTGCGCGCACTCGGTGCGGCCATGCTGCTGCATGCCTTTAGCAAAAGCACCGTGGCATGGGCCAGCGGTGGCTGGCGTTACGCGCTGGCGCTAGCGCCGGGGCTTTTTGCCCACACGCTGGCGTTTGTGGGCGTGCTGGCATTGATGGTGATTTGAGCGCTGTGGGTGTCTGCCGTCGATAATCGGCACATGACTTCCACCACCGCGCACAGCGCAAAAGACTTCAGCGCTCTGTCGCTGACACCGGCCACCGTCGCCAATTTGCAGCAACTGGGCTACCTGCAAATGACCCCCATCCAAGCGGCCAGCCTGCCCGCTGCGCTGCTGGGCCAAGACTTGATCGCCCAAGCCAGCACCGGCAGCGGCAAAACGGCCGCTTTTGGGCTGGCGCTGCTGGCGCGGCTCAATCCGCGCTGCTTTGGTGTCCAAGCGCTGGTGCTGTGTCCCACGCGCGAGCTGGCCGACCAAGTCAGTTCCGAAATTCGCCGCTTGGCCCGTGCCGAAGAAAACGTCAAAGTCGTGACGCTGTGCGGCGGTGTGCCATTGCGCGGTCAAGCTCTGAGCCTGTCGCATGGGGCGCACATCGTTGTGGGCACACCGGGGCGGGTGATGGACCACCTTGAGCGGCAAAACTTCGCACTCGATCAGCTCAATACGCTGGTGCTCGACGAAGCCGACCGGATGCTGGACATGGGCTTTTTTGACGACATTGCCACCGTAGCGCGCCAGTGCCCCAAGGAGCGCCAAACGCTGCTGTTTTCGGCCACCTACCCGGATGGAATTGCCAAACTCAGCCAGCAATTCATGCGCAACCCGCAGCAAATTACGGTGCAAGCCCAGCACAGCGCGGCCAAAATTACCCAGCACTGGTACGAGGTTAAAGACAGCGAACGCCTGCACGCCGTCGGCCTGCTGCTAGACCACTTTCGGCCCGAGAGTACGCTGGCTTTTTGCAACACCAAGCAGCAGTGCCGCGACGTGGTCGGCGTATTGCAAGCCCAAGGCGTGAGCGCGCTGGCGCTGTACGGTGAACTCGAGCAGCGTGAGCGCGATCAGGTGCTGGTGCAGTTTGCCAACCGCAGTTGTTCGGTGCTGGTGGCAACCGACGTGGCCGCGCGCGGTTTGGACATTGCCCAACTGGGCGCAGTGATTAACGTCGATGTCACCCCCGATGCCGAGGTACACATCCACCGCATTGGTCGCACAGGGCGCGGCGATGCCGAAGGGCTGGCACTCAACCTCGCCAGCATGGACGAGATGGGCAACGTCGGCAAAATCGAAGTGCTGCAAGGGCGGCCATCGCAGTGGCAGCCTCTGTCGGAACTCGCCCCCAGCGGCAGTGGCCCACTGGTGCCACCGATGGCGACGGTGCAAATCATTGGTGGGCGCAAAGAAAAAATCCGCGCAGGCGATGTGCTCGGCGCACTGACCGGCGATATGGGCTTTACGCGCGAGCAGGTGGGCAAAATCAACGTCAATGAGTTCTCGACCTACGTGGCTGTGCAACGTGGCATCGCTGCGCAGGTGGTGCAGCGGCTCAACGCTGGGCGCGTCAAGGGCAAAAGCGTCAAAGCCCGGCTCGTCACCGACTGAGGCCCGCCATGCTCGCTTTGTTGCAGCGCGTGCGCCAAGCACGGGTCGAGGTGGCCGAGCAGGTCATCGGCCAAATCGGGCCGGGCCTGCTGCTGTTGCTGTGTGCCGAGCGCGGCGACACCGCAGCCCAAGCCGACAAACTGCTCACCAAGTTACTCAAATTGCGGGTCTTCAATGACGATGCGGGCAAGATGAACCGCAGTGTGCAAGATGTGGGCGGGGGGTTGTTGATTGTCAGCCAGTTCACGCTGGCAGCCGATACCTCGGGCGGCAACCGCCCCAGTTTTACCCAAGCGGCAGCGCCAGAGGAGGGCAGGCGGCTGTACGACTACTTTGTGGCCCAAGCCCGTGCCGCCCACCCCCAAGTGCAAACCGGCCAGTTTGCTGCCGATATGCAGGTGCACCTGCTCAACGATGGCCCAGTGACAATTCCGCTACGAATTGCACCACCGGCACCGCTGCAATAGCTCCTAAAATAATAGCTATAAACCCTTTGTGCATAAGGGCTATGGGCCAATTTTCTGGAATTTTCTGAGAAAAAGCCCGCTCTAAGGTGTATCCGGGCGTTCTTGGTTCTTACAAAAAGTTCCTTCTAGTTTCAGCGGATTGGCAGTTCAATGAGGCTCTGGATACAACATATTGCGCGGAGGCCCCCATGAACACACAGCATCCCCCTTTCTTCAGCGCTGCTTTTGCGCTGTCGCGCCGTGCCAGCGTTGCACTGGCAGCGCTGTCTTGCGGCCTTGCCATCGCCGCCACTCCAGCGCCCCAAGAACTGCTGGCCCCAGATGCCGGGCCACGGCCCACCAACCCCACCACGCCAACGAACCCAGCCGCTTTGTCCAGCGCTGATTTGGCACTGTTGAAAACGTACTTGGTACTGGACTTCAACAACCTGTACCCCTACGCCACGCCCACCCTGCCAGTGCATTACGACGCTGCCGTGCTCAATGCCGACAACACGCCAGCGGGCAACCGCATCAGCAACGCTGGGGCCACATTGGGACGGGTGCTGTTCAATGACAAGCGTTTGAGCACCACCAACACCGTGGCTTGCGCCTCGTGCCACCAACAGGCCAGCGGCTTTACCGACCCACAACGCTTTAGTCCCGGTGTGGTGCCGGGGGTGCTGACGAGTGCGCACTCGATGCGTTTGGGCAATGTGCGCTTTTATCGGGCGGGCAGCATGTTCTGGGACAAACGCGCACCGACGCTGGAGTTTCAGGCGACACAACCGATTCAAAATCCGCACGAAATGGGCTTTGATGCGGCCCACGGCGGTGTGGCCGCGCTGATTACGAAAATGCAAAGCCTGCCTTACTACCCTGTGTTGTTTAAGTGGGTTTATGGCAGCACCACCATCACCGAGGCCAAAATTCAAACCGCGCTGGCGCAGTTTGAGCGCTCGATGATTGCCGCAGACAGCCGCTGGGATGCTGGCTACGCCAAGGTGTACAACGCCCAGTTGCCCGACAAAGGCCTGAGCTTGGCTGTGCCCACCTTGACCGCCCAAGAAAACCGGGGCCGCCAGTTGTTTATCTTGCCGCCCAACCAAGGTGGTGTTGGTTGTGCTGGTTGCCACCAGCCGCCCACGTTCTCGCTCAATGCCAACTCCTTGAGCAACGGATTGGATGCGGGCAACACGGTGATTTTTAAATCGCCATCGCTGAAAAACGTCGGACTGGACAAAGCCTTCATGCACGACGGGCGCTTCTCGACACTGGAACAAGTGGTCGATCACTATGACCGGGGTGTCAAAGCAGGCCCAGCGCTGGACAACCGCCTCAAAACCCCCGCCGGTCAACCTCGGGTGCTCAATCTCAGCGCTGCCGACAAAGCTGCACTGGTGGCCTTTATGAAGACCCTGACCGATACAGGTTTCTTGACCGACGCACGGTTCAGCAACCCCTTTAATCCGTAAAACAACGGAGCGGATGGCTCCGAAAACCACAGCCCCCAGTGCTTGCACTGGGGGCTTTTTTTCGTTTCAAAATGCCAGCTCCCCCATGCCGTGGCAAAAAACGAATCCCACCATCACTGCATGACAACTGAATGAAAATCCTCGGCTTGATGCTGCGTTGCAACATCAAGCCAAAAGATGGGTCAAAATGGTGTCGGCTATCCTACAATTTTCAAGGATCAAGACACCTTGTTTTTGCACTCAGGAAGCTATTTTTATTATTACATTTAATTTCTAATAAAAATTAGGAATGCAAAAACTATGGCTGCCACAAAATTTATTGAAATGCTAGAGCGGCAAAAGCTGGTCAATCAAATGATTAAAAACCAGCAAATGCCACGCCACGAAGTGGTTGAATCGCTGTTACATAAACAGCATGAAGCAGCATTGTTAAGCGCAATTCAAAGCAAAACATCTGAAGAATTAGGTAGGCTTCTGAATGAGCTACCCATTGAATATGCCAACATACTTTGGGAACAAATGCCAAAAGATAGAGAAAACGAAGTCCTCTGGGAGGTTTCTGAGCACCGGCGTACGGAACTAAATAACTCCAGAGAACCTGATTTTGGCAGCAGTAAGATTGCTGTCTTTAAGATGGTTGAAGGGCGTCTAACCCAAATTCCAATCACCAGCAAAAAAGACTTAGATGGTATTCGCCCAGTATGGGTTGATTTGATCAATGCCACCCAAGCGGAACGGGCTTTTATCGGCACCCATTTCTCGGTGGATCTCCCAGACCCGTTGGGAGTTACCGATTTGGAGGTAAGTGCAAGATTTCATATCGAAGACAACGACGATATTCATCTACACTCTAATTTTTTGCACGATTCCGATGGAGAGTCGTGCAGTATTCCCGTTGCTTTTATTTTGCACGACGGAATTTTGTTTTCTTTGCGCAGTGTCGATCTCAATGTTTTTAAGTTACAGAAAAAGCTGGCCCGCAGTCAGCCCGGCTATGTGACAGACAGCGTAGATGTGTTGCTTGATTTGTATGGGTCCGATGTTGAATGCTCTGCTGATTCTCTAGAAAATATTTACAAGACCCTTGGGAAGGTTGGGCACATGGTATTGAGCCAGCAGGTCAGCGATGAACAAGCGGCATCGACCTTAGCGAAAATTGCCGATGAAGAAGATCGCAATGGCCGCATTCGTAGCAATATTTTAGATACGCAGCGGGCCTTGAATTTTCTTATGCGTGGCCGTTTATTAACGCCTAGTCAGATCAGTGAAGCAAAACGAATTTTGCATAATATAGATTCGTTGAATAGTCACACGGCGTTTTTGTTTGATAAAATTAATTTTTTGATGGATGCAACCATTGGGTTTATTAATATCAATCAAAATAAACGTATTAATCAACTAACGGTTTTTAGTGTGGTTTTTATGCCGGTCAATATTTTGGCTGGCATGGGTGGAATGTCTGAATACTCTATGATGACCAAGGACATCCCTTGGCCGCTGGCATACGGTGCCTTTGCAGTGGTATCTGCCTGTATTGGCATTGCCACCTACTTGGGTTTGCGGTATTTGGAGCAAAAGAAAAAAATAAAAAAGCCCCGTAATCGATCATGACAGGGCCGGTAGCATCAACGCGTGGTGCAATGCCACAGCGCATGCCAATTAATTGGCGGCAGTATTTTCGGCTGCTACGGCCATGCTGGCTTGGGCCAAATCGGTGGTTTGCTTGACCACTTTTTGCATGGATTCGACGGCATCGGTCGCGGTAGATACCGCATCTTTGAATGCCGACAGCACGGCGCTTGGGCCTTGGGGCGTGTGCTTGAAAACTTTTTGCACAGCGACCGTCAAATTTTTCTGAACATCGGCCACATGGTATTCCGACAGCTTGCTCCAGTCTTGGCCCAACCCAGAGGTGATGCCGAACAAATCACGGCCATAGGCAGAGGCGTTTTCGGCCAGCGGTTGCAGCGCACTGCTTTGCAGGGTGATGAGTTCTTGCGGCGTTTTGGCACTTAACAACGCGTGGACATGGTGGGTCTGCTGTGCCCACGAGGCTTTGGTCGCCTGCATGTGCAGTCCGGCAATTTTTTCTGCTGTCGAGAGCGCTTTGCTGCTGATTTCGTGCAAAGCGGTAAGTTGGGCCTTTTGGGCATCCATGAGGTGGTCAATGGTCAGCATCTAATTCTCCAAATAAAAACGCAAGCATCCGAATCTAGACCTTATCCGTGACAAATTTATTAAAGTCCCTACGTTTGATGTTGCGTCGCAACATCGGCAAAAAAACTGATTTAAAATGATGCTGAACTCTGGTATCGAAATACAATTTACAGTACCAAGATCGTTAAATTCTAAAAAATAATATTTGATGTTAAGGATGTTCTATGCTCGCCATTAAAAAAGCCAGAAAAATAATCAAATCAGATCCAGAGTCAAAAACATCTTCTATTTTGTCTGGATTGGTTTTGGCGCTCGAAACCAACGCAAGCTACCAATTGGGTAGCCTTTATGAACTTGATTATAAAAATTATGAGCTTGCGGTTGATATTATCAAAGAGTGGCGGCTTGACCGGCATTATGCTAGCAAGGTCAAACTGCTGAGTGCTGCTATTTATGTGGATGATTTGAAGGAGCAGCCGGCAGAGTAGTTGGTAGGGCAGACCCTCCGTTTGGAGGGGCCTGTGCCCCGCTGGTCGATAGCACTGGCACCCAGATGCTGGGCAAGAGCGAGTGGAAAACCAAAAAATACGCAGCTAAGTACTGCTGCCAGTGGCACAAAGTTCATCTGGGCATGGTGCGCAGACGCTGGAAGCGCCACGGCAGATGCGCCGATGCTGCTGACGGCCCCCAAGTGGTGTCACGCAGGCCCTCGCCCAGTGCAAGGCGCAGGCTTGCCCTTTGTCAAAAAAATGAATGGCTTCAAGCCACTGGGTACATCCACCACAGTGGTGTGCGTGAGCGTGGCATCGCTGTGGTGGATGCGAAAGCCACGAAAAAACCCGGAGTCTCTGCGGCGAGCGGAGGTGTTCCGGGTCGATTTTGACAGTACTCAATGCTATTTATTTAATAGCATTGAGTTGTTTTTCTGTAAGGGCTAGAGGTGCTTTTTGCCCTTATTCGACGGCTTCGAGGGCCTCTGAGACTGTATTGACCTTGCTCGCGGGGGCATCGTCACCTTGGTGCAGCAAGCGCGCCGCATCGCGGGCAGCTACGCGGCCTTCGTCGGTGGGGATGACCCAGACTTCAATCGCGCTGCCGTCGGTATGGATGGCTTGCACCGCATCGCGCGTGGCTTGGGCGTTGCGGGCCGGGTCGATTTGGATGCCCATCCAACCCAGACGTTCGCAGACCTCAGCGCGCAGCACCGCATCGTGTTCGCCAATGCCGCCGCTAAAGGCCAGCACGTCCAAACCACCCATGCTGGCGGCCATGGCACCCGATTCACGCACCACGCGGTAAGTGAACTGGTCAATCGCACGTTGGGCCGCTGGGCTGCCATCGGCGCGCAGGCGGCGCATGTCTGCCGAGATGCCCGATACGCCCAGCAGTCCGCTTTCTTTGTACAGCAGCTTTTGGATGCGGTCGTGGTCCCAGCCTTGCTCCATCAGGTACAGCAGCACACCAGCGTCGAGTGCGCCGCTGCGCGTGCCCATCATCAGGCCATCGAGTGCCGAAAACCCCATCGTGGTGGCACAGCTTTGGCCGTCGCGGGCCGCGCACAGGCTGGCACCATTGCCCAAGTGGGCCATCAGCACCCGGCCTTGCGCGCGCGGTGAGCGCTCTTGCAGCGTGTCCATGATGTAGTGGTACGACAGGCCATGAAACCCGTAGCGGCGCACGCCTTGCTCTGTGACCGAAGCGGGCAAAGCAAAAGCGCTACCAACCTCGGGCAAATTGGCATGGAAGGCGGTGTCAAAGCACGCCACTTGGGGCAGCTCTGGAAACGCCTTGCGAAACGAGCGAATGCCCGCCAAGTTGTGCGGCTGGTGCAGCGGTGCCAGCGAGTTCAGGCACGACAGCCGTTCGAGGATTTGGTCGGTGACGACCACGCTGTGGCGAAACTCTTGGCCGCCATGCACCACGCGGTGGGCCACCGCCTTGATGGTCGGTGCTCCGGCCACACCTGCCAGCAACGTGCCCAGACGCGACAGCGCCTGCACAAAGCTGCTCTCGCCTGGAACGACGGTCAGCACTTCCGAGTGGCGTTGGCCGGCAAAGGTCCAATCCATCTCGGGGGTGCCACCCGGCTCCAGACCCTGAATACAGCCGCCCAGCACGCTGGGCTGCACCTGACCACCCTGCAAAGGGTGGAGTGAAAACTTCAGCGAGGACGAACCCGCATTAACGGCAAGAATGGCCATAGGACGCTCCTTGGTTTAGTCTTTGGCTTGCAGTGCAGCTTGTAGCTTACGCTCACGGCGCATGTCGTAGGCAGCCAATACAGCCAACAGCGACGAAGCGACGCGGGCGCTGGGGCCATCGGCACGGCTGGTCAGGGCGATTGGCACGCGTGCGCCCAGCACCAAACCCGAGCCGGTAGCGCCGGCCAAGTATTCCAGCTGCTTGGCGAGCATGTTGCCGCTTTCCAGATCGGGCACGGCCAAAATATCAGCGTGACCGGCAACGACGGATTCAATGTGCTTGATCTCTGCCGCTTGTGCCGAAATCGCGTTGTCAAAGGCCAATGGGCCGTCGAGGACACCGCCGGTAATTTGACCCCGATCGGCCATCTTGCACAGCGCAGCAGCATCGAGCGTCGAGGGGATGTTGGCGCTGACGGTTTCGACCGCCGACAAAATCGCCACCTTGGGCACTTCGACACCCATGATGCGGGCAAAGTCGATGGCGTTTTGGATGATGTCGACCTTCTCTTTCAGGGTCGGGCGGATGTTCAGTGCTGCGTCGGTAATCAGCAGTGGCTTGGGGTACAGCGGCACGTCAAAACGGAAGACGTGCGACATACGCCGCCCCGTGCGCAGCGACGGCTGGGCCAGCACGGCCTTGAGCAGTTCGTCGGTGTGCAGGCTGCCCTTCATCAGCACTTCAACTTCGCCCTTGGCGGCCATGCTGGCGGCCAGCTCGGCGGCGGCGTGGCTGTGCGCCACCGGGATGATTTCGGCACCGGTCAGGTCGATGCCAAATTCTTCGGCCACCAGCCGAATTTTGGCTTCAGGCCCAATCAGGATCGGAACGATCAGGCCGTAGCGGGCCGAATCCATCGCGCCACTGAGCGAGCCTTGGTCGCACGGATGCACCACCGCGCAGCGCACGGCAGGCAGCTCGTCAGCACGGGCCAGCAGTTCTTTGAAGCGCGCTTCAGGGTCAAACAACTGGATTTGTGGCGCATTGATTTTGGCAATACGCACCTTTTTGGTCGGTGGCATGACCTTGGCGGTGCCAAACAGCACGCGGTCGCCCTTTTGGTTGACCACTTGGCAATCGAGTTCGATGCGCTTTTTGGCATCGTCCTTGCTGGCAACCGTGGCGGTGACGGTCAGGGTATCGCCAATGCGCACTGGCTTGGTGAAGTGCAGTGCCTGCTCCAAATAAATGGTGCCGGGGCCGGGAAACTGTGTGCCCAGCAGGGCAGAAATCAGCGCGCCGCCCCACATGCCGTGGCCGATCACGCCGTGAAACAGCGTGTCGTTGGCGTATTCGGGGTTCAGGTGGGCTGGGTTGGTGTCGCCCGAGACAGCGGCAAAGGCTTCAATGTCGGCCTGCGTCAGGGTACGCAGCAGCCGGGCGCTTTGGCCTACGCTCAGTTCGTCGTAGGTGATGTTTTCAAGCCATTCAGTTTCGAGATTCATATTCATGGTGTGTCTTTCAAATCAAGTAAAACCGACAACTTAGGCCACAGCGTGGCAGCCGCCATCGACGTAGATGGTTTGGCCGGTCATGCCCGAGGCGGCATCCGAGCACAAGAAGGCGCACAGCTGGGAGATTTCTTCCAGCGACACCAAACGCCCCAGCGGTGCTTTGCGAATGGCGTTGGCCATGAGTTCATCAAAGTCGGCAATGCCCGAGGCTGCGCGCGTCAGGATGGGGCCGGGCGAGACTGCATGGACACGAATGCGCTGTGGGCCTAGTTCCATCGCCATGTAGCGCACCATCGATTCCAGAGCCGCCTTGACCGGGCCCATCAGGCCGTAGTGGGGCACGGCTTCGTCGGCGCCGAGGTAGGTCATGCTCAACATGCTGCCACCTTCGGGCATGTGCGGGGCGCACAGTTTTGCCAATTCAGCAAACGAGTGGCACGACACGCCCATCGCGCGGGCAAAGCCGCTGCTGGAGCTGTCGATCACTTGGCCGTGCAGGTCTTCCAGCGGTGCCCAAGCAATCGAGTGAATGACAAAGTCCAGATGGCCGAGCTTTTCGACGGCGTGCGCCACCAGTGCTTCGAGTTCGCCGGGCTGCTCGACGTTGCAGCTGACCAAGTCCAAACCCAGTGGCTCGGTCAGGGGTTCGACAAAGCGGCGGGCCTTGTCGTTCAGGCATGACACCACCAAGTCTGCACCCAGATGGTGGGTCAGTTTGGAGCAGCCCCAAGCGATGCTGTGTTCGTTGGCTATACCGAGAATCAGGCCTTTTTTACCGGCGAGGCTGAAGTTAGACGCGTTCGATGACATGGATGAAATCTCCAGAAAAAAAGCTAAGGCAAAACAGGGATAAGGGCGCAGCACTCCCGCACCCGTGGGTGCACCAGTGCTGCGGGGGAGACGGTAGGGGGGTTACAAACCGTCGAATACGCGCCGCAAGTCAGCCCCTGAGGCACCGGGCTTGAAGCCCTCGCGCTCGAGTTGATCTTGGGCATTGACCAAAATGTGGCGTGCGGCAGTGACACCGACTTCCTCAACGTAGTGGGTGGCAATGCCATAACGCATCACCAGCAGGGCGCGCAGCTCTTGCTGCAAGTGCGCCTTGCGCCGCTCGGGGCTACCCGGGGGCAGCGCTGCCGTGGCTGCGGCGCGGCGCTCTTGCGCTGGTACGCCCCCACCACCGTCGAGACTGAGAACGCGGTTGAGCTCGTTCTCGTTTTGCAAATCCACATCCAAGGTCTTGGCCAGCCGCGCAATGCGCGCACTGATCTCCTCGACCGACGAACTCATGCGCTGCAATTGCGAGGCCAGTACGTCGTCTGAGGAGGTACCTGCGTCAGTCGGCATAGCGCACCATCACATATTCCCCCGGCGCATCGCAGACAACGGTGGCAGGGTCAATGGCCGGTGGGGTGATAGGTTTGCCCGAGCGCTCTTTGAGCCAGTCGTTCATGGCTTCCCACCAAGAGCCTTGGCGTGTCGGGGCGTTGGCTTGCCATTCTTCTGGCTCGACCCAGCCTTGGCCGTCTTCGACGCTGGCAATTTGGTAGCTGCGCCGTGGACGGCCCGGCTCCGAGACGATGCCCGCGTTGTGACCACCAGCGGCCAGCACAAAGGTGACGTGGGTGTCGATTTGCAGGTGGATTTTGTACACCGAACGCCACGGCGAGACGTGGTCGCGTGTGGTGCCGACCACCATCATCGGTGCATGGATGTCCATCAGTGCCACGCCCGTGCCGCCGACGCGGTATTTGCCGGTTGCCAAAGCGTTGTTCAGGAACAAGGACGACAGGTACTCGGAGTGCATCCGGGCGGGCAGGCGCGTCAGGTCGGCGTTCCAGCTCATCAAGTCAAAATCGGTTTCTTCTTGGCCCAGCAGGTAGCGGCGTGTGTTGCGCGACCAAACCAGCTCACGCAGGTTCAGGAACTGGAACGAGCCAGCCATTGCGCTGCCCGGCAGGTAGCCCTTGCGATCCATTTGCAGGCGCAGCGTTTTGAGCTGGTCGTCGTCAATGAAGACACCCATTTCGCCCGGTTCGCTGAAGTCGGTCATTGCCGCCAGCAGCGTGACGGTGGCCAACTCGGGCAGGTTGTCCATGAATGCATCGGTTTCGCGGCGGCGGTTGATGGGGCGGCCTTGCGACCCGCCGGCACGGTGTCCCAACACTGCGGCCACAATCGCCAAGAAGGTGCCACCCAAGCAGTAACCCATGGTGTGGATGCGCGGTGCGCCGGTGCTGGCCTTGACTGCGGCCATTGCTTCCATGACACCGTGGTGCAAGTAGTCTTGCATACCGAGGTCGCGGTCAGAGGCATCGGGGTTGCGCCACGAGACGATAAACACCGTGTAGCCTTGGCTAACCAAGTAGCGCACCATCGAGTTGGCGGGTGACAAATCCAAAATGTAGTACTTCATGATGCACGAAGGCACGATGAGCAGTGGTTCTGGATAAACCTTGTCGGTGGTTGGGGTGTATTGGATCAGCTCAATCAGATGGTTGCGAAACACCACCTTGCCGGGGGTGATGGCAACGTCTTTGCCGACCTCAAACGTCAGCGGCTCCAGTGCCTCGGGGTTGTCACCGCTGTGGCGCGCCGCTTGCGCTATGCGCATGTCTTCGGCAAATTGTTCGTACCCCTTGATCAGGCTTTGGCCTTGGGTTTCTTTGGCCTTTTCCAGCGCCTCAGGGTTGGTCAAGAGCCAGTTCGAGGGCGTGAAGGTGTCCATCAACTGGCGGTTGAAAAACTCCACCATGTGGTTGTGGTGGCGCGAAACGCCATCGACCTGCGTCGCCTCACGCCACCAAGCGTTTTGGGCTTTGAAGCCTTCTTTGAGGGCGCTAAAGGGCCATTTGTGCCAGCCCGGATCGGTAAAGCGGTTGTCGTTATCGACCATGGGCTTGCCGTCGGTGTCGGTCGCTGGTGCTACCGATGCCGTCATGGCCTGCTGCGCCAGTGCCAGTGCACGCTGGCCCAGGACCATTTGTCGACCCGGCGAGGCAGCCAAGTGCATCGCCCAGTCAGCGTGTGCCAGTGCCAGTGCAATCGGTGACAGACCCATGCTACCCCGCGACAGCAGAGCGTGAAATGTTTCGTCAAGCGCCTTGGCCGCCTCGCGTTGGCGGTCAAATGGCAATCCGGATGTCATTGGTTTTTCCATTGCAAACCCCTTGGGCTCGGTTATGTAAGGTGATCAGTATGCCAAAGTCCGTTGCAGACTGACCCATTGGTCAGTATGACTAAAACAGTGGATTTTTCGGTTGTCACAAGCGGGGCTTCTGAGTTCTGGCCCTATGGTATCGAGGTAATGGCGACAGACTTGTGACAACCTACGGCCATAAGCATGCTCTGTGCCAAAAGATTTAACCCGCCACTTGGTTCATTATTTCGTCACACAATCGTTGTCATGAGCACTGCCACTTCTTTTTCCCCGCTGCTGCAAGTTGGCAGTTTGTGCAAACGCTACGGCCCCACCACGGTGGTCGATGGGGTGTCGTTTGACATCGCTCCCGGTGAGTGTTTGGGCATCATCGGCCCCAACGGTGCAGGCAAGACCACCACCATCCGCATGTGTTTGGGCCTGACGGCTCCCGATAGTGGCAGTGTGCAGTTTTTCCCACCCGGCGCTGGCGCACCGCTGTCGATGCCCGGCGATGCGTTGGCGATCAAGGCGCACTGGGGGGTGGTGACGCAGTTTGACACCCTCGACCCCGACTTCACTTGTGCTGAAAATCTGCGCATTTTTGGCCGCTACTTTGGCATCAAGGGGCCAACCATGAGCGAGCGCATTCCGCAACTGCTCGAATTTGCAGCACTGGCGCACAAAGCTGGTGCCAAGCCCGGCGAGTTGTCGGGCGGCATGAAGCGGCGCTTGTCGCTGGCGCGGGCGCTGGTCAATCAGCCCAGCTTGCTGCTGCTGGACGAGCCGACCACGGGGCTTGACCCACAGGCACGGCATTTGATGTGGGAGCGCTTGCAGCGCTTGTTGCAGCAGGGCACGTCGATTTTGCTGACGACGCATTTCATGGACGAGGCCGAGCGCTTGTGCTCGCGCTTGCTGGTGCTAGACCACGGCAAAAAAATTGCCGAGGGCCGTCCGCGTGACCTGATTGCCCAGCACCTTGAAAGCGATGTGGTCGAGGTCTATGGTCAGGGTGCGCTGGCACTGGCGCAAGATGCTGCGTTGCGGGCGCTGGCAGCGCGGGTCGAGGTCAGTGGCGAGACGGTGTTTTTCTACACCCCCAACGCTGGCCCGCTGCTGCAAGCGCTGGGCACCTCTTGTGCCCATCTGCGAACCTTGCACCGCCCAGCCAACCTTGAAGACCTTTTTCTCAAACTTACGGGCCGGCAAATTCGGCAAGACGCATGACCCAGTGCCACAGTACCTCCTCCCACACGCCCCACTTGTGGCGCTTGCCCGAAGTCTCGGGGCGCTGGTGGCCGGTGTTTTTACGCAACCTGCTGGTGTGGCGCAAGCTGGCCATTCCGAGTTTGGTGGGCAATATTGCCGAGCCGTTGATGTGGTTGGTGGCCTTTGGCTACGGCATGGGGGCGTTGGTGGGGCAGTTGCAGGTCAATGGGCAGCCGGTGCCCTACATCTTGTTTCTTGCCAGCGGCAGCATTTGCATGAGTGCCATGAATGCGGCCAGTTTTGAGGCGCTGTATTCGGCATTCTCGCGCATGCACGTTCAAAAAACTTGGGACGGCATCATGAACGCCCCGGTCAGCTTAGACAACATTGTGCTGGCCGAGATGCTTTGGGCCGCGTTCAAGGCCTTGTTTACCGTCACAGCCATTTTGGGCGTGATGCTGGCGCTGGGCATCAGCCATTCGGCCAAACTGCTGCTGGCTTGGCCGATATTGCTGGGCGTGGGCATCATGTTTGCCAGCATTGCCTTGATTTTCAATGCGCTGGCGACGGGGTACGACTTTTTTACCTACTACTTCACGCTGGTGCTGACCCCGATGATGTTTTTGTCGGGAGTGTTCTTTCCGCGTGAGCAGTTGCCCACGCTGGTGCGGCATATTTCTGACTGGCTGCCGCTGACCAATGCCGTCGAGCTGGTGCGCCCGCTGTTTATGGACCAGTGGCCGGCGCACCCACTGCGCCACGGCATGGTGCTGGTGCTGACAACGCTGGTGGCTTTTCAGGTTGCGCTGGTACTGACGCGCAGGCGCTTTGCCGGTTGAGTGTGCCAGTCGCTGGCGAGTCACCCAACCGCCACATCGGGCAGTTACTATGATGGACGTTCACGTTTGTTTTGCTTGTTTTTATTGAAGAGGAATCTCTATATGACGATCACCACTGTCGGCATCATCGGCGCCGGAACCATGGGCAACGGCATTGCACAGGCTTGTGCCGTTGCAGGCATCAACGCCATCATGGTGGATATTTCGGATGCTGCCGTACAAAAGGGTCTGGCAACGGTCTCGGGTAGCTTGGATCGCTTGGTTAAGAAAGAAAAGATCAGCGCCGCTGACAAGGAAGTCATCCTCGCGCGCATCAGCGTTTCGACCGACTACGCTGCCTTGCAGGGGGCTCAGTTGGTGGTGGAAGCCGCCACCGAAAACTACGAACTCAAGCTGAAAATCTTGAAGCAAATCGATGCGATGGTCGGCCCCGAGGTCATCATTGCCTCGAACACTTCGTCGATCTCGATCACCAAGCTGGCTGCAGCGACCAGCCGTGCCGATAAGTTCATCGGTATGCACTTTTTCAACCCCGTGCCAATGATGGCGTTGGTTGAAATCATCCGTGGCCTGCAAACCAGCGATGCCACCCACGACACCGTCAAGGCGCTGGCGACCGCCTTGGGCAAGTCGCCCATTACCGTCAAGAATGCCCCCGGTTTTGTCGTCAATCGCATCTTGGTGCCGATGATCAACGAAGCCTTCTTTGTGTTGGCCGAAGGTTTGGCAACGCCCGAAGACATCGACGCTGGCATGAAGTTGGGCTGCAACCAACCGATTGGCCCTCTGGCGCTGGCCGACATGATTGGTCTGGATGTGTGCTTGGCCGTGATGGATGTCTATCTGGCCGAGTTTGGCGACAGCAAGTACCGTCCTTGCCCGCTGCTCAAAGAGCTGGTGGCTGCCGGTCGTTTGGGCCGCAAAACAGGCCGTGGCGTTTACCAGTACTGATCTGGTAGCGCTGGGCTGCAAGGCCACAATGCAAAAGCCGGGGACGCAAGCCTCCGGCTTTTTTCAAAATAGATAGCAAGAAACACTTACTGCGCAAGCGCTAGAGCCGTTTAATGCACTACAACCGGGTTTTGCGCCAAGCCGGTGTAGCTGTCGAGGGTCAGTTCGACCTCTTCTTGGGTGGGCGTGTCGCGTTGCCAAGCCAAAATTTGCTGCTGAAACATCTCAGCCCATGAGCCGTCTAAATACAGCTCTTTGCCCGAGCGCTTGTCAACAATCTCAAAGCCGTGGCGGGCCAGCCGTGGCGTTGGCGGCGATGCATCGGTGTCGGTGGTCGTGTTGGCACCCGATTCCATAGGATCGGCAAACATGTGGACGACCACAAAAGATTCAGAGTCATAGAGCATTTGCATGGTGTTCTTTCGGGTCTGTTCGCCTGTGTGGGACAACTTTAAGGCCACAGAGTTCAAGTCTTCGGGCATGGTACGGTAGCGTCAGCCCCAGTATTCCACGAATAGGCATGCTTACCTGTGTTCAGGGCGGTGCGCTGGTATTCAGGCGCAAATCGACAAATTCGCCATTGCTTTGGGTGATGCGAATGCGCGCGGGCAGGTAGCCCAGACTGGGGGCAAGCCACAGCTCGGCTTTTTGATCGAAGTCTTGGTGTGGCAAGCGTTGCAGCTTCAAGGTGCGCATGTTGCCTATGGGCAGGTCTAAGGTTTCTGGCCCCTCAACGCTGAACGACCAAACATCGGCAGTGCGCGCGCCTACGGTGGCTATGCGGATGTGCGTGCCCACCGGGTAGCGCTCTGGGCCAGCTGCCAGCAGTGCCGCCAATTGGATAAAAACGCTCAGTCGGTCTTGCGTGCCCGGTGCCATGTTCGCGGGTGGCGTGTTGGCGCTGAAGGTGACGCGGCCTTGGCCGTAGTCAAAATGCGCGGCCAGTTCGCTGCGTGATTTGTCGCCAAAGCGCTGCGGCAGCAGGCCTAGCGTCGATACATCGCCCACGCTGGTTTGGGTGCGCGCGCCCAGCAGCAGTACCCGCACCTCTTGGCGTGCTTGGTAGTGTTGGCCGTCGTGTTGCCAGAGCAATTGGGCGCTGGCGCTGTAGTGAAACCCTTTGGCCTGTCCTGCTACATCAAACTCCAGCCGCTGCGGTGCAGGCAGGCGCACTGGTGGCGGTGTGGTGCGGGCGGTGCCCCCGGCAGCGCCGGGCAAGAGGATGTCGATGGCCCCCAATGGCTGTGCCGTGCTGGTTTCGGCGGCGCGCGTGCGGGTTTTGGGGCTGGCCGCAGCGATGGTGACGGCTTCGTTGTCTAGCGCCACGGTGGGGGCGGTGGGTGCCGGTGCTGCGCCCCCTGTATCGGTATCGGTCAGCCTAGGGGGGATGTTTTCAAGGGTTGGGGTCGGTGCGGCGGGGGGGGCGGTGGCATCGGCCACTGCCGGATTGGTGCTGGGGGGTGGGGTGTCTGAGGCAACCGAAGGGGACTCTGGGGCATTGGTGGCGCTGGGCGTTTGGCGGCGCTCTGCCGCGCGCTGGGCCGGTGGCGCTGGTTTTGCGCTGTGGGTGTCGGTCAGTGCGCTGGTAGGGGCCGCTGGTGGATGCTCTGGGGTGGTGTCTACCGCGCTGGGGGCTACCAAGGTGCGGGTGCTAAAGACAGGCCCGCCGATGGAGGCCAAAGCGCCCCCCATGTGCCACGGTACACCGGCCAACACCAGCCAATGCAGGCCCAGCACGCCTGCGGTGATTGCAAGTAAAGAACGGTGCATCCTCATGCCGTCATGCTCCACCGGCCCCAAGGTCGTGCGATAGGCGCGCTGCGGCTGCGCGCAGGGGCACTTCGATGCTGCCGCCCCAGTCGGGGTCAAACGAGGCCACCGAACCGAGCGCGGTGATGCCCAGCGCCAAGCGGCCATCGGCATCAAACACGGGTGCACAAAATGCGCCAATGCTGGGCAGCAGGGTATCGACGATGCGGGCCATGCCGCGCTCGCGCACCTCTTGCAGCAGGGTGTGTACGTCGGCCATGCGTTGGGGCAGATCGGGGCGTTGCATTTTGGCCGCTTGCGCTAATTCCGCTTGCAGCAGCGGTGCGCTGATGGGGGGGGGAACGTAAGCGGCAAAGCAGCGCCCGGTGGCCGAGGACAGCAATGGCATCACGTCGCCCAGACGCAGGTTGGCCGTGACACCTTGGGGCGATTCTTCCCAGTGAACAATGGTCGGGCCGTGGTTGCCCCACACCGCCAGCGCCAGCGTCTGGCCGATGGTTTCCATCAGCGCGGGCATGCGTTCGCGGGCCAAGCGCACCGCATCGACCCGCGACAGCGCCGACAGCCCCAGCCGCAGCGCCGCTGGCCCGAGGTCGTAGCGTGCCGAGCGGCTGTCTTGCACCACCAGCCCCAAGCGCTGAAAACTGACCAAATAGCGGTGCGCTTTGGCTGCGCTCATGCCTGCGGCGGCGGCGAGTTCTTTGAGCATCAACGGCCCGCGCGCTTGCGTAAAGCCTTGCAGCAGGGCAAATCCGACCTCGACCGACTGAATGCCCGTGCGTTCCTTGTCCATTGGCTGAAATCCACAGAGTTTGGTTTGAATTGGTGGGTGCTGATGGTAGCAACCACGCCCATCGGATGTGGTGTCGCCTGTGGCTCGGCACGCGCGGGGTAGTTTGGTTACGCTCGGGGGTATTTTTTTGGAGTTCCCATGCTCAACTTTGATTACCACAACCCCACCCGCATTGCTTTTGGTCAAGGCCGCATTGCTGACCTTGCCACACTGGTGCCCGCGCAGGCCAAAGTGCTGATTTTGGTCGGTGGTGCCAGCGCCGAGAAAACCGGCACGCTGGCCGAAGTGCGCGCCGCTTTGGGCCAGCGCTCGCACGCCACCTTCAGCGGTATTGAGCCTAACCCGAGCTACGAAACGTCGATGCAGGCGGTGCAACAAATTCGTGAAGGCGGCTTTGACTTTTTGCTGGCCGTGGGCGGTGGTTCGGTGATTGATGCGGTCAAATTTATTGCTGCTGCGGTCGCGTTTGCCGAAGGCGATCCGTGGACCATTTTAGAAAAACGTGGCCGCAATATTGCCAGTGCGCTGCCCTTTGGTACGGTGCTGACGCTGCCCGCCACTGGCTCCGAGATGAACAGCGGCGGTGTCATTACCCACCGTGCTTTGGGGGCCAAGTTGGCCTTTAGCAGCCCGCATTGCTTTCCCCAGTTTTCGGTGCTCGACCCGACCAAAACCTACACCCTGCCGCCACAGCAGCTGGCCAATGGCGTGGTCGATGCGTTTGTCCACACCGTCGAGCAGTACCTGACCTACCCCGTCCATGCGTTGGTGCAAGACCGTTTTGCCGAAGGCATTTTGCACACGCTGATCGAGGTCGGCCCGCGCCTGCTGGCAGCGCCCGAGCCGGTGTACGACGACCGCGCCAACCTGATGTGGGCCGCGACCACGGCGCTCAACGGCTTTGTGGGCGCTGGGGTGCCCCAAGACTGGGCCACCCACATGATCGGCCACGAGCTGACGGCCAAGTACCACATCGACCACGCCCGCACGCTGGCCGTGGTGCTGCCCGCGCTGCTGAACGAGTGCCGCGCTGCCAAGCGCGAAAAACTACTGCAGTACGGCGAGCGCATTTGGGGCATTGTCAGTGGCAGCGACGACGAGCGCATAGATGCCGCCATCGCCCAGACCCGCGACTTTTTTGAGCGCATGGGCATTGCCACGCGCTTGTCGGCCTACGGGGTCGGGGCGGATGCCATCGACGGTTTGGTGGCGCAGTTGCAGGCCCACGGCATGGTCAAACTCGGTGAGCAGCGCAACATCACCCCCGAGGTCAGTCGGCGCATTCTGCAAGCAGCCCTTTGAGCCTTTTGGGCGCTGTTTTTAGCTTTTCTTGCACAAAATTGGCTTCTAGCCGTTGTGTGGTGAGGATATGTTGCTATCTTTTTAGGAGTTGGAATTGTCCTCGCTGGCGCTGCGCTCGACCTGTACCAGACAGTCGTAAAACGTCGGCCCGGCACCCATGTCGGTCAGGGCTTGGCTGGTCAGTTCGTTCACATTGCTAGCGCCCAGCCCGAGCTTGCGCCACCAAACACCCAGCCCATTGACCACACCGGGGCGGGCGCGCTGGTTCAGGTTGGCGTGGCAAAGGTAGCTGCCCCGGTCGTTGAACACCCGCACCACGCTGGCCTGGGTGATGCCGCGTGCGGCGGCATCGTCTGGGTGCATCTCTAGCACCGGGCGGCCTTCGATGCTTTGCAGGCTGGCGACATTGACAAAGGTTGAATTCAAAAAATTGCGCGCTGGGGGCGAAATCATCGCCAGCGGGTAGTGCAGTGAGCTGCCCGGCACCTCGTGGTTGGGTACATGGTCGGGCAAGCCATCCAAACCCTGATCGGCCAGACGCTGGCTAAAAAACTCGCATTTGCCCGATGGCGTGGCAAACCCCCCTTGGGCAAACGGCGCTGGGGGTGCATCGGTGCAGGCAAATCCCTGTGCCAGCAGCTGGGCAAAATCGACCCGCTCGCCATAGGCTTGGCGGCACAGGGCTTCGTCGCTGTCGGTAAAGCACGGTTCAGTAAACCCCATGTGGGCGGCCAAATCGCGGAAGATTTGTGCGTTGCTGCGTGCTTGGCCCAGTGGGGCGATGGCCGGTTGGTTCAGCAGCACATCGGTGTGGCCGTAGGACAGGTGCACATCCCAATGCTCCAGTTGTGTCGTGGCGGGCAAGATGTAGTCGGCGTAGTCGGCAGTGTCGGTCTGAAAGTGCTCTAGCACCACGGTAAACAGGTCTTCGCGGGCAAAGCCCTGTACCACCCGACCCGAATCGGGGGCCACCGCTACCGGGTTGCTGTTGTAAACCACCAGCGCCTGCACTGGGGGGCCAAAGGTGGGCGATGCCGGGCGCAGCAGATCGTTGCCGATGGTGCTCATGTTCAAGGTGCGCGGCTGGTGCTGGCCCAGCAGATCCGGGCGTTGGAGCGCGGCACGCTGCACGGCAAAGCTGCCCGAGCTGGACATCAGCAGCCCGCCTGCACGGTGCCGCCAAGCGCCTGTGAGTGCGGGCAAGCAAGCAATGGCGCGGGTGGCATTACCGCCGCCGCGCACGCGCTGCATGCCGTAGTTCAGGCGGATGGCTGCTGCGGGGGTGGTGCCGTAGTCGCGGGCCAGACGCACAATCTGCTCGATTGGCACACCGCAAACCGCCGCAGCACGTTCGGGCGGCCATTGCAGGGCGCGTTCGCGCAGCGCCTGCCAGCCCACGGTGTAGCGGGCAATGTAGTCGTGGTCGAGCCAGTCGTTGGCGATGAGTTGGTGCACCAGCGCCAGTGCCAGTGCCGCATCGGTGCCGGGCAGCAGGGCAATGTGCTCGTGGCACTTGTCGGCGGTTTCGCTGCGGCGCGGGTCGATGCACACCAGCCGGGCACCATCGCGCTTGGCTTGCTGGGCATGGCGCCAAAAATGCAAATTGCTGCTGATGGAGTTGCTGCCCCAAATCAAAATCAATTTGGCTTCGGCAAAAAACTCGACCCTCGTGCCCACTTTGGCCCCGATGGTGTGCTTCAGGCCTTCGCCCCCGGCGCTAGCGCAAATGGTGCGATCCAAGAGCGAAGCGCCCAGCCGGTGAAAAAACCGCCTGTCCATGCTCTCGCCCTGCACCAGCCCCATCGTGCCAGCGTAGCTGTAGGGCAAGATGGCTTGGGGGTCGTGGGCTGCAATGGCGTGCAGGCGCTGGGCAATGTCGCCCAAGGCCTCGTCCCAGCCCACAGGCACAAACTGTCCACTGCCTTTGGGGCCCGTGCGCTTGAGTGGCGTGAGGATGCGCTCGCGGTGGTAGGTGCGCTCGGGGTAGCGCGCCACTTTGGCGCACAGCACCCCATCGGTGTGGGCGTGGGCGGGGTTGCCTTGCACGCGCACGGCCACGCCGTCTTCGACGCTGGTCAGCAGGGCGCAGGTGTCGGGGCAGTCGTGTGGGCAGGCTCCGCGCACCGTCTGGCGCAGGGGGGTAGGGGCTGTGGTTGCCGGGGTGGGCAGGGCTTGTGGGGTGGGCATGGTCAAGGGTCGGCGAATAACCCCGGGTAGCGCACAGCGGTGGCCCGGGCTAGACTGTTCAAAAAAAGGAAAGTAGCACAACATGCAAGTCATCGACGCCATTGCCGCACAGGCCGCCAGCATTGCCGCCCTGCGCCGCGACATCCACGCCCACCCCGAGTTGTGTTTTGAGGAGGTCCGCACTGCCGATTTGGTAGCGCACCAGCTTACCGAGTGGGGCATTACCGTTCACCGGGGGCTGGGCACCACCGGGGTGGTGGGCATTGTTCAGGGCCGCGATGGAGGTGCCAGTGGCCGTGCCTTGGGCCTGCGCGCCGATATGGACGCGCTGCCGATGCAAGAGTCCAACACCTTTGCCCACACCAGCCAACACACCGGCAAAATGCACGCTTGCGGTCATGACGGCCACACCGCCATGCTGTTGGCAGCGGGGCAATATCTGGCCCAGCACCGCGACTTTGATGGCACCGTTTACCTGATTTTTCAGCCCGCTGAAGAAGGCGGCGGCGGTGCCCGCGAGATGATGAACGACGGCCTGTTTGAAAAATTCCCGATGGAGGCCGTCTTTGGCATGCACAACTGGCCCGGTATGCCCGTGGGCAGCATGGCCGTGAGTGCCGGGCCGGTGATGGCATCGAGCAACGAATTCAAAATCACCATCCGGGGCAAGGGCGGCCACGCCGCCATGCCGCACAACACCATCGACCCGGTGCCGATTGCCTGCCAAATGGTGCAGACCTTCCAGACCATCATCACGCGCAACAAAAAGCCGGTCGATGCGGGCGTGATCTCCGTGACGATGATCCATGCTGGCGAGGCCACCAACGTTGTGCCCAACACCTGCGAATTGCAAGGCACGGTACGCACCTTTACCCTGGAGGTGCTCGATTTGATCGAAGAGCGTATGCGCCAAGTGGCTCAGCACACCTGTGCCGCGCACGATGCCAGTTGCGAGTTTGAGTTTTTGCGCAACTACCCGCCGACCATCAACTCGGTGGCCGAAGCGGCATTTGCCCGCCAAGTCATGACCGGCATTGTCGGCCCAGAGCGCGTACTGGCCCAAGAGCCGACCATGGGGGCGGAGGACTTTGCCTTCATGCTGCAAGCCAAGCCCGGTGCCTATTGCTTTATCGCCAACGGCGATGGCGACCACCGTGAAATCGGGCACGGCGGTGGCCCCTGCACCTTGCACAACCCGAGCTACGACTTTAACGATGCTTTGATTCCACTGGGGGCAACCTATTGGGTGCGGTTGGCGCAAAACTGGCTGGCACAGCCTCGGTAACGCCGTGTTAGTGGGTTAGGGCAAGTCGGTTGTTGTCGGTCTGTGCTGGTGGGGGTGCAGGCTGTGCTGTGCCCCGGCCCGCAGGCCTTGGTTGCTCAGCGTGAAAAACAGTCACCGTTTGCACCAATTCTTGGGCTTGGGATTTGAGGTCATTGGCCGCTGCGGCCATTTCTTCGACCAGCGCGGCGTTTTGTTGCGTCGCTTGGTCCATCTGGCCCACGGCAGCGCTGACCTCAGAGACCCCAGAGGCCTGCTCTGCGCTGGCAGCGCTGATTTCGCCCATGATGTCTGTGACACGGCGAATGCTCTCGACCACCTCGGTCATGGTGGCCCCAGCCCCGGTCACGAGCACGCTGCCCCGTTCTACTTGTGCAACGCTGGCATTGATGAGGTTTTTAATCTCTTTGGCGGCATCGGCAGAACGCCCAGCAAGGCTGCGAACCTCTGAGGCCACCACTGCAAAGCCCCGTCCTTGTTCGCCTGCGCGGGCCGCTTCGACGGCGGCATTGAGGGCCAAAATATTGGTCTGGAACGCAATGCCATCAATGACGCTGATGATGTCAGAGATTTTGCGTGAGGCATCGTTGATGCCATGCATGGTTTCAACCACTTCCGATACCACCGTGCCCCCTTTGGCGGCGACGGTGCTGGCGTTGAGGGCCAGTTGGTTGACAGCACGGGCGTTATCGGCAGATTGAGTGACCATGCTGGTCAATGCAGCCATACTGCTGGCGGTGCGCTGCAAATTGTTGGCTGTTTGTTCTGTGCGGGTGCTTAAGTCATGGCTGCCGCTGGCGATTTCTGCTGCCGCCACCTCAATGCTTGAGGCGTTGGTGTGCACTGCATTGACGGCGCGTTCCATTCGGGTCAGGGTCGCTTTCAGTGCGTTACCGCCGACGGTATCGGTGGCGATGTGCGCGACGTTTAACGAAATGCCGTCTGTGCGGTTGACGCTGCTGACCAAGTGGGTCAATTCAACCCCTTCGGTGGCTGCGCGGCGCATTTGTACCGCCAAAAAGACTTCTACACCGGCCTGAATCACCACATACAGCGCGTGCAGCATGATTAAAAGTAAATCTGGTTTGATGGTGCAATAAAAACCAAGCCCTGCTGCTTGCAGACGATCAAAAACTATGTGGTGAACAGCTACCAGTGCTGCGAAAAAGACAATGACTTTCCAGTCCAGATAAACCAATAAGAAAGCTAGAACGACAAAAACACCAAAATGCAGTTCAATCATTCCGCGTGCCAGTTGAATGTGTAGCGCTAAAAATGCCACCAGCACAAAAGTCAGCACATACCGGCAGGCGGTAGTGCCACGCCCTAGCATATATCCGGTGCCCGCCAAAAGCAGCAAGGCCACCGATGCTCCAATGGCAAAGCCTGAATCGACAAACTGCATTCCTAAAATGATGGCACCTAAAGCACAAAGTCCTACTACCGAAAGTAAAATTCGGTCGCCCAGCGCAGAAAGATGCACCAGATCCATATCGTTATCATTGATGAACATTTTGTTCGTCCAAAGAAAAATTTGCCACTGGTGTGGCAGTTGTTTAATTTTTATTCAAGGATGAAATCCTTGTCGATGTTTTGATACTAATTTCATAAACTGAAAAAAGTGTTTGATATAGATCAATGGCTGCATAAATTGATTGTGAAATAAAATATAAAAACCATATAGATATATTTCATTATTTAATATTGTTTTTCATAGGGTGAGATTTTTTTGTCAGATCGCTGGCACACAGGTGGGTGCTGTCTTGTGGATGACAGTGCCGGGGCTGTGGGCTGCATAAGATGGCAAAAATACCCAAGGAGCACCCCCGATGATCGATCTCAATGCCGCTTTTGAAGCCGCTGTAGCCCAATCTAAGAACCTCAGCGAGCGCCCCAACAACGCTACGTTGTTGAAGATTTACGCCCTCTACAAGCAGGCCACAGCGGGTGATAACGTCGAAAAGAAACCGAGCTTTTCTGACATGGTGGGCCGCGCCAAGTGGGACGCTTGGAGTTTGCTCAAGGGCACCGATGCACAAGCTGCGCAGCAGCAGTACATCGACCTGATTGGATCGCTAGAGTAGGGCGCTGGGCGACGCTCAGGGGCGCGGTTTGGCCGTGTTGAGCAGGGCATCAAACTGCTGGCCGATTTCGCTCTCGATGCGGTGTTTGAAGGCGCTGAATAAAAATCCCAGCGTTGCCTGCAGTTCAAACTGGTCGGCACCTACCTTGAGTGTGCCTTGAATGCCTGCGCGATTGAAATGCACGGTGTCTTGCGTTTCACCTTCTTCGTAGGAGCATTTCATATCGAACTTTTCTTCGGCTTTTTCGGCCCATAAGAAGGCCACTTTGCGCGCGGCGGGCAGGCCCAGTTGGTGGTGGCGGTGAATGTGAAGGTTGGACATGGGCGTTGTCTCGGGTCGGTAGGGTGGGGCTGGGCAATGGGTTCAGTTTGCATATGGTGCCCGAGGTCGGCCTAATCGGTCTATCCTTAGGGGGCAGACCTTTTGCATACCGAGGAAATTTCGATGCTCTACAAGTTCCAATCCCGTGCTACCGCCGACCTGATTTTGCTCGAACCCCACGGCCGCCGGTTGCTGCAAATTATTGGCAAAGAACCCAGCCCCAGCGGGATCATCACTGCCGCACAAATACCGCAGGCATTGGCCGCATTGGATATGGCCGTCGCTCTGGACGAGCGCCAACGCGCCCAAGCCCAAGCTGCGCGCCACGCCCGCCAGTCTGAAGGGTTTGAGGTCGAAGACGAAGACGACCGCACCCAGCAGGTACGCCTGCACCAGCGCGCGGCACCGTTTATAGAGATGTTGCAGCGCAGCGCCGCAGACGAGCACGACGTGGTTTGGAGCAGGTAATTTTGAATAAAAACTGCACTTGGCCGTTGCTCAGTCTGTGTTTGTTGCTATCAAAATATTCAGAACTTAAACACGGCCACCACTTGCACTAACTCTTGTGCTTGTGATGTCAGGCTGCTGGCGGCGGCGGCCATTTCTTCGACCAAGGCGGCGTTTTGCTGCGTGGCTTGGTCGATTTGTGTCACCGCTTCGCCCACTTGTGCCACGCCGGTGGCTTGTTCGCGGTTGGCGGCGCTGATCTCGCCCATCAGGTCGGTGGCCCGGCGGATGCTGCTGACCACCTCGGTCATGGTGGTGCCAGCCTGATCGACCAGCGCTGTGCCTTGCGCCACGCGGTCCACGCTGGCGTTAATGAGCACCTTGATTTCCTTGGCCGCGTCGGCGGAGCGTCCGGCCAGATTACGCACCTCGCTGGCAACCACAGCAAAACCACGGCCTTGCTCGCCGGCGCGGGCGGCTTCAACGGCAGCATTGAGCGCCAAAATGTTAGTTTGAAAGGCGATGCCATCAATCACACTGATGATGTCGGAGATTTTGCGCGAGGCCTCGTTGATGCCCTGCATGGTGTCGACCACTTGCGCCACAACCTCGCCACCTTGGATGGCGACGGTGCTGGCATTCATAGCGAGTTGATTGGCCTGCTGTGCGCTGTCGGCGTTTTGCTTGACGGTGGCACTGAGCTGCTCCATGGAGGCGGCTGTTTGTTGCAGAGCGCTGGCCTGCGCCTCGGTGCGGGCCGACAAATCATGGTTGCCTTGGGCGATCTCGCCGCTGGCCGTCGAGATGCTTTCGGCGTTTTGGCGCACATTGCCCACCAGTGCGGCCAGACGGATTTTCATGTCCGAGAGCGCGTGCATCAGTGCGGCAATTTCGTCTTTACCTTCGCTGGTAATGGGCTGGCTCAAATCGCCTTGGGCCACGGCTTGCGCTGTTTCTACGGCCCGGTTGAGTGGCCCCGTAATGCCCCGGGCCATAGACCAGCCAAACACCACGGCAAACAGCAGCCCCAGTCCGATGGCTGCCATCGACACAGCTCGAAGGGTGTGAAACCGGGCACTGCTCAGGTCGTATTCTTTTTTCGCCTCGTCCACTTGGAGTTGAACCAGTGCGACCAGCCGCTCTTGCGCGGTGTTAAACAACGGAATGTTGTGGTCTATCGCCACCCTTCTGGTTTCTTCAAAATCGCTGTGGCGCAGGGCCTCGACCGAGGGCTTTAAGCCTTTTTGCAGGAATTTTTCTCGGGCCTCGGCGAATTCTTGGGCGAGTTTGGCTTCTTCGGGGGTGAGGTAGGTTGCCATATAGGCTTGCCACAGCTTATTGACCTTGTCGATGTTGACCTCGATCCCGTTGGCATTTTTGATGGCATTGTCTGGAGTTTGTATCACCAATGCATTGGCAATCAGCAGGCGATTGTGCAGCATCAAATACCGCATTTCCCCCAGTTGTGCCAGCGGTACGGCGCGGTCTTTGTACATGCTGTCGAGGGCCTCCTCATTTTTGCTCATCCCATACAAACCAATGCTGCCCACTAGTACCAGCAGGCAGGCAAGAACACCAATCAGAAAAGCGAGGCGGGCGGAAATTTTGAACTGGTTCATGGAAGGTGTGCGTTGCAGACTGTGACAATTTGACGAAATGCCAAAGCCCTATTTTGGTGCACAGCACCTAGCTTTGGCACTCCAGACCATCCCGGGTAAGTAGTTACCCTTACTATCGATATGATTCAACTAGATCTTTGTTGAAGAAAAAAATGAATCAATATTGATTAAGTGCTTGTCTGTATTGAAATGTTTGCTATTAAATAAATAGCGTTTATCAAAATGGGTGATCATAAAAAAGCCCCAAAATGGGGCTTTGTGTTGTGCGGGTTTTTTCAAAGTAGTGCGCTGCGCATGGTGTCAATGACACTTTTGTAACTGGGTTTGCCAAAAATAGCGCTGCCTGCCACGAAGGTGTCGGCACCGGCATCGGCCACGCGGCGGATGTTGCTTTCTTTGATGCCGCCATCGACTTCGAGTCGAATATCGCGCCCGCTCGCGTCAATGCGCCGGCGCACGTCTTCAATTTTGCGCAGGGCCGAATCAATAAAACTCTGGCCGCCAAAACCGGGGTTGACGCTCATGATCAAAATCAGGTCAAGGTCGTCGATCACCCAGTCGAGCACATCCAGCGACTCGGCGGGGTTAAACACCAGACCGGCCTTGACACCTTGGCCCTTGATGGCCTGAATGCTGCGGTGAACATGGCCCGAGGCATCGGGGTGAAAGCTGATTAAATCCGCCCCGGCTTGGGCAAAAGCGCCGGCCAGCGCATCGACGGGTTGCACCATCAGGTGTACGTCAATGGGCACGGCCACGCCTTCGGGCGTGACGGCGTGGGGTTTGAGGGCTTGGCAGACCATCGGGCCAAACGTCAGGTTGGGCACATAGTGGTTGTCCATGACATCAAAGTGAATCCAGTCGGCGCCAGCGGCGATGACGCTGCGGACTTCTTCGCCCAATCGGGCAAAATCGGCGGACAAGATGGAGGGGGCAATGCGGTAGGTGCGGCTCATGGTTTCGATTGTCGCAGGTACCATTAGCCTATGCCAAAGTACCAATTCGAGGTTCACGTACAGCCCGAGTACCTGCCCGGGCAGTCCTCTCCCGAGGCTGGGGTGTTTAGTTTTTCTTACACCATTACCATTACCAATACCGGGGATGTGACGGCCCAGTTGATCTCGCGCCACTGGACCATCAGTGATGTGCGCGGTCATACCGAGCAGGTCAAGGGGCTGGGGGTGGTGGGGCAGCAACCGCTGCTCAAACCGGGCGAGGCCTTTCAATACACCAGCGGCTGCCAGTTGCGCGCCCCCAGCGGGGCTATGCACGGCAGTTTTCACTGCGTAGCCGAAGACGGTGAGGCGTTTACCGTTGCCATCCCTTTGTTTGTCTTAGAGGCGGTCAATGCTGGTGCGTCGGGGAATCCCTTGAGCAGCCGGGTTTTGCATTGAGCCTTGGTTTGCCATGAAGCGTCTCTTGTGGTTGTTTATCGCCGTACTGACCTGCGTATCTGCCGGTTGCATTGTGGTCAGTAGTTATTTGGCCTTTGGCACCTTGCGCAGCGCCCAGCAGGAGGCCTACAGCGCCCGCTTTGCCTTGGCTGCACAACGCGCTGTCAGTGCGGCTGAACAGGCTTTAGCGCTGGGCGTGCCTTTGTCGGCCCAGCCCTCGCTCGAGGCACTGCTGGCCCGGGAGTCGGCATTAGACCCGGCCATCGTCGGCTTTGCCATCACCAGTGCCGATGGGCAGCCTTTGCTGGGTCAGGGCTTGTCCAAGGAGGTGGCACGGGCCACGACGCTGTTGCAGCGCCCGATTCAGAACGATTTGGGCCATACCGTAGCGCAAGTGCAGGTGCATTACGACGCATCAGCCCTTGCGCAGGCCCAGCAGCGTTTGCGCCAGCAGGTGGTTGCCGCAGCGTGGCCTGCCTTGGTCGGGGTGTGTGTGGCGACGCTGTTGTTCGGTATGGTGCTGTCGCGCCAACTGACACGGCCACGCCGTCGTGCTGGCCCAGTGCGGGCGCTCATTCCCGGCGGGCTGCGGGCCTTGTTGACGGCCACTTCTGCACTGTTGCTGTGCTTGGGCATGGTGTCGATGGGATGGGGTGCCCACCGCGCCGGGCAAGCGTTGATTCAGCCCGACCAGTTGGCCAAAGCCGGTTCGATTGCCCGTTCCAGTGCCGGATTGATTGAGCGCGCTTTGGCTGTGGACATTCCAGCAGAGGCCTTGGCTGGCATGGATACGCACATAGATGCGGTGCGCCGCAATAACCCGGAGGTCGCTGCCTTGGTGTTTGTGGCCAGCGATGGCCGCACGTTGCACGGCAGTGTGCCAGCGGCGGCGACCAACGAGACCTTTCCATCGGCCCAAGCGCCGGTGTTGCATCGGGGGGAATCTGTCGGTCAGGTGGTGGTGATGCTAGACCCCGGCGTATTGGCGCGCCGATTGCAGACCACGCTGCTAGACATGGCATTTTTGGGGGCCGTGACCTTGCTGATGTCGCTAGAGCTGCTGGCGTTGGCACTCGGGTCACGCGGAGCCCGTGCTTTGGCCGCGACCGAAGTGCGCCAGCAAAGACTCACCGACCCTGCGCACCGGCACGCACCTTGGCGCAGCACCAGTGCCTCGGCAGTCCGCCCAGCGCTGTTTTTGTTCATGTTGACCGAGGAGTTGACGCGCCCTTTCTTGCCCGCATGGGCGCGTCAGTTGGCACCACAGGCGTGGGGGTTGTCGCCGGAGCTGCTGGCCAGTTTTCCGTTGGTGTTGTTTTTGGCAACGGTGGCCTTGTTGCAATGGCCTTTGGCAACTTGGTCAGAGCGCCACGGCAGGCGCACGGGCTTTTTATGGGGCGCACTCCTGAGCGCGGTGGGGTTGGCGCTGGCAGCATGGTTGCCCAGCTACGGTGGTTTTTTGGCCGCCCGTATGCTCAGTGCCGTGGGTTTTGCGCTGGTGTTTGTTTCGGGGCAAGGGGTGGTGATTGATGGTTCTGGGGCCGCAGACCGGGCCCGCAGTTTGGCGCAGTTTGTGCGGGCAATTTTGGTGGCAGGCTTGTGTGGGCCACCGCTGGGGGGCTTGATCGCCGATCGTTGGGGCGTTGCAGCCACTTTTGCTGTGTGCAGCGGGCTGGCTTTATTGGCCGCTGGTGTTGCGTGGTTGCAGATTCCACCTGATCGGCATTCGCCGCTGCCGCAAACTGTGCAGCCAGACAGCCCAACCGATAGCATTTGGCGCACGGTACAAACCCAGCCGGGTCTGGTTGCACTGCTGTTGGGGTGTGCGTTGCCTGCCAAACTGTTGCTCGCAGCGCTGTGTTTTTACCTGTTGCCAGTGTATTTGCAGGACATGGGGCATGGCAGTGCCGTCATTGGGCGACTCCAAACGATTTACCCGCTGACAATGGTGCTACTGGTTCCTGTTGCTGCGCGTTTGGCCGACCGCTGGAGTCGCCGTGGCGCTTTTGTGGTGGTTGGTGGGTTCATGGCTGGGGCCAGTGCGATGTTGGCCTGGTCTGCTGGCGCTTCACCGGCTGCATTGGCGCTGGTGTTGCTCGGGTTGGGGTTGGGGCAGTCGCTGTCGATTGCACCGCAGTCGGCCTTGATTGCTGATTTTTCCCGCCGTGTTTCGCCGCGCCAAGGCGCAGGTATCTTGGGGTTGTTCAGAATGGTCGAGCGCGGTGGCAGTGCCCTAGGCCCGGCCACGGGCGCAGTGCTGCTGGCAACCGTGGGATTTGGCCCAGCGCTGGCGACCATTGGCATGTGCGTTTTGGGCGGTAGCTTAGTCTGTGGCTGGAAGCTGCACCGTGGTGGTGTGGCGTAAAAGCCGGGGTGACTTCGCAAGCGGTTATTCTGCCCAAGAAATTCTGTCCCCCTCGCAGGGGAGGTTTGCAACCGAAGTTAGTTTGAGATGAACCATCGTCGCTACTTTTTGAACCATAGCCTGCGCCGCGCTGCGGGCGTATCGCTATTGCCATTGACCCCTTGGGCTATGGCGGCACAGGAGTCTCCCCGGTTGCGCCATGCTTCGGGGCGGCCTTTTCGGATTTTGATGATTACCTTCCGGGGCGAAACCGATGTGGATCGGGGGTTTCGCAATTACCTGAGCGAGGCAGGCTTGGAAGCGCAGATCACGGTGCGCGATGTGCAGCAAGACGTAGCGCAGGTACCTGAAATTTTGCAGGAGGCTACTCAACTGCGCCCTGACCTGATCTATGTTTGGGGTACGCCCATCACGCTGGCTGTGGTTGGCACCTATGACGCTGCTGACGGCACGGGTTTTATCCGCGATATTCCCGTGGTCTTTGCGTTGGTGGCTGCACCTTTGCAATCGCGCATTGTGGCGCGGTTAGATGCACCAGGACGCAACGTGACGGGGGCGGTGCATGTGGTGCCGACCGATGTGCAGTTGCGTGCCATGCAGTCGTACCGGCCATTTCAAAAAATGGGGGTGCTCTACAACGGTGCAGAGCAAAACTCCCGCGCTATCGTTGGGCAAGCGCGCTGACTTTTGTCAGCGACACCGGATGGAGTTGGTGGAGCGAAAATTTCGTACCAATGCCACAGGCAGTCCGGTCGGTGATGGTGTGGAAGACCTCGTAGCGCAGATTCACGCCGAGGGTGCCCAGTGGCTTTATTTATTGCCCGATACGTTTTTGGGGAGTCTTTACAGTCGTATCTCACCTGCTGCATTGGCCCTGAAGCTGCCTTCGTTTGGCGCAGCCGAGTTGGCGGTTCGCTCTGGAGGGGCTTTGGTCGGTTTGGTCAGTCGCTACTACTCGGTCGGACAATTGGCCGGGGCCAAGGCGCTGGATATTTTGGTGGCGGGCAAACAGCCGGGCCAGTTGCCGGTCGAGACGCTCAAGCGCTTTTCGTTGTTGGTCAATATGCGCGTAGCGCGCACCCTGCGCTTGTACCCCCCGATTGATATGCTCAATTACGCCGAGGTCATCGCCATTGGCCCAGAGGCGAGCCCATCGTTATGAGCAACGTGCCAACTGCGCTGTCGTCGCTGCATTGGCGCTTGCTCACGCTGTCAGACCTTGATGTGATGGAGGCCCTGCACCGCCTCAGTATGGAGGGGATGGGCCCGCAGATGGTCAAACCCGAATCACGTTCTTTTTTGGTCAGCTTGTTGCAGGGGCGGGGCAGCGTCATCGGGGCATGGGCTGGCTCTGACTTGGTTGCGTACGGTGTTCTTCAGCATGATTTATTGCCCGAGGACGACCCCCGCCATCACTTGGGTTTATCGGCCCAGCAGCCGTTGGCAAAACTGGCCGGTGCTGCCGTAGCGCCGACTTGGCGCAGGCAAGGCCTGCAACGCGCTTTGGTGGCAAAACGTGTGGCTTGCGCTGGCAATGATCGGGTGCTTTTTGCCACCGCAGCGCCAGAGAATACTGCCAGTTGGCACAACCTGCTGGCCTGCGGGTTCACTGTGCGTGCTTTGGAATACCGCTACGGCGGTTTTGCCCGTTACCTGCTGGTGCGCGATGCGGCATCTCTGCTTTTGCACAACGAGGCGGTGTCGACTGGGGTTGGATGCGAGCTAGACGGTGCGGCCTTGTCTGAGCAGCAGGCTTTGTTCTTACAGGGCTGGCATGGCGTACTGCCCGGCAGCACAGTGGGGAGTTTGCGCTTGCTGCCACCGCCCGTGGGGGTGCGATGACCGAAACACTCGCCTGCGACCGCCCCTGCCTGCAGGTCGATTTGGAGGCCATGGCACACAACTGGCGCACGGTGTGTGGTGCGTTTCGGGGCGGGCGTACCGGCGCTGTATTGAAAAACGATGCTTACGGTTTGGGCGTTGCGACGGTAGCGCCTTGGTTATTGCGCTGGGGGTGCCAAGATTTTTGGGTCGCCCACAGTGCAGAGGCACTGGCCTTGCGCGCACTCTTGCCACAGCGATCGGTTCGGATTTTTGTGTTGAATGGTTTGGGCGGTTTGGCACCAGAGTATTTTTCTCAGCATGGACTGGTACCCGTGCTGGCCGGGCCGCATGAGCTGCCTGTATTGCGGGGCTATGGTCGCCGCCACGGTGCGCCCCTGCCAGTGGCATTGCATTTAGATACGGGCCTGACGCGGCTGGGTTTTAGAAGCACCGAATTGCCAGCGTTGCAGCTCGGTAGCCCCGTTTGGGACGATATAAAACCCTTGGTCTGGGTCACTCATCTGGGGCGTTTTAGCGATCCAGCCGCCCCGGAGTGCTTGCGCCAGCGCACAGAATTTGCCCATTGGACAGCCCAACTGCCGCAGGCCGAGTGCAGTATTGCCACCTCGTCGAGCGTGTTTGCCGACCCGGCTTGGCATTTCGACCACGCCCGCGTTGGCAGTGCTATTTTTGGCGTTCACACTACGCCGGATCGACAGCAGCCGCTGCGTCCGGTTGCCAGCCTCTATGCCCCAGTGCTGCGCGTGGCGCAAGTGCCCGCAGGCACTGAAATTGGTTATGCCGGTAGTTATCGCACACCCCGCGCTTGCCGGGTTGCGACCGTCGCTTTGGGTTACGGCGATGGTTTACCATTTTCTCTGGTCAATCGGGGTGCGCTCTATTTTGGTGAGCGCCCTGCTGCCATTGTGGGGGGGTTGCGATGGGAATGGTCAGTGTCGATGTCAGTGATTTTTCGGTAGATCAAATTCAGCCCGGAATGTGGGCTGAGGTCTATGGCCGTCACCAACCGCTGGAGTCGTTGGCCGGTGCCGCCGGGGTAGCACCCAATACCTTGCTGCTGGGAACGGCCAGTCTGGCCACCCGGCACTACAGTGGCGTGACCCTGAACGCACAGGAACGACTATGAGGCCACGTACCCATTTGCTAGCCATTGTGCTGGGTTGTTTACTGGTTTTGCTGGCAACGACGCAGGTGCTGACTTACTGGGCGGCCCGCACCTTGCATGAAGATGTCATGGCCCAGCGCGATCGTTATTTGCTGCAGAGCTTGCGCACAGCGGCAGAGGGCTACTTGGCCATTGGTTTGAATTTGGAGCAAATGCAGGCGTTGCAAGGATTGATTGAGCGTGAGCGGGCTGGATTTTCGCAAGTGTTGGCGATTGATGTGTTCACTGCCAAAGGCACTTTGCTCTACAGCACCGACCCCAGTGCGTTGGGTAGCCAAGCCCCAGCCGATTGGAGTCGGCATTTGACCGAAGAGGCACCGTGGTACATCGATGGCCCGCTGCAACGCCAAATGGGGTTGCGTTTTGACAACGATTTGGGCCAAGCCGCTGGCGGTATCGTGCTGACGATCTCGACGGCCCCACAGCCCCTGACGCTGGCGCAGTGGAAAGAGCGCAGCCAGCAGGTGCTGCAAGTGGTGGCGTTGGTGTTTTTGGTGTGCTTGGTCGCTGGGGCTAGCGTAGTGGTTGGCTTGCGCCGCGTGCTAGCACCGTATGACCGGGTGGTCAAAATTTTGCGCGGTCAGGCATACCCTGCGCCATCACGGGGCAAGGCTTTGGATGCTTTGGAGCAATCGGCCCACGAAACCCATGCTGCATGGGTGGTAGCGCAGGCCCGTACACAAAGCAGTTTGCGCCAATTGCAGGAGCTTGACGATGCCGACTAAAAGTGCTGGCCCCACTCCACCGCGCTATGGACTCGACAAACAATTGGGTCTGCTGGCTTTTGTCCTTACGGTGTTCATCGGTGGTGTGGTGACGCTGTGGTCACTGCAGCAGTTGCGCGCCAGTGCCGAGCGCGAGACCCGCCACGACGCACGGGCCATGGCGCAATCGGTGGCCCAAACGATTGCACTGCAAATGGGGCGAGCGGTGCGGTTGGGGATTCCACTCGAAGAACTTCCGGGGATTCCGGCCTATTTGCAGCGTGCGCTAGAACAAGCGCCGGGGTTGGCCTATCTTGCTTTGCTCGATGCACACGATGTCACCTTGTACACCACTGCGCCGCAGCAGGCTGACGACCAAGTTCGCACCAGCATTCAGGTGCAGGGGCAAATGGCCGGTACGGTGGTGGTCGGGACAGCGCCGACGGCCTTGACGGGGGACTTGGTTTGGGTCAAAACCTTGTGTGCTTTGACGGTGTTGGTGCTGGGCATGGTGAGCGCTTGGCTTGCGGCACGCGGCCCCGGAAGGTGCTTAGAGGGCGAGCATCTGGCGCTCCAAGCGGGTTTGCATGGGCATGGGCAGTCGCTACCTCTGGACTACGCGGCCAGCCACGGTTTGCAACAAGCTTTGCAGGCGTTAGAGCAAGGGCAGCAACAGTTGCTGGAGCAACAGGCGGCAGTCGATGCCTACGCCCAAGAATTGTTGGCAGTAGATTTTGACCAGCGCATGCAGGCATCGATTGCGCGCATCGTCCAAACAGCACCCAATGCGGTGGACTTGGCACAAGACGGAGCCATTTGATGCTGCTGCGTACCCGTATCACTTTGATTGTGGCCTTGGCTTTGGCATTGACGGTGCTGGGCCTCAGCGGGGCTGGATTGTTGCGTGAACAACTGCTGCAACAGCGCTTGGCTGCGACTGCGCTGGCCGGACAGGAATCGCTCTGGAGTGAAATGCTGGCCAACGAGGAGCGCTTGCTGAACCAGAGTCTGGACAAGTTAGCGGGCGATGCCCATTTTTTGCAAGCGGCGCGTCAGGCCGATGCAGAGGCACTGGCGCAATCCTTGCGCGAACTGGGTTTGCATCCCGGGCCGGAGCAACCGCTTGCTTTGGTTGCGGTGATGGATGCGAGACAAGAACCGCTGTGGGTGGGTGTGCCTTTACCGCGTCCGTTGCTTGACACCGTGAGCATGGACCGGGCTTGGGCCGGTGACTTGGCCGCAGGTTTGCATATGCGCTCAGGTAGCACGCCGCTGGTATTGGCGACGCGTGTTGTGCGCGGGCCAACGGGGTCGGTCTTGTTGGTGCTTGGCCGCCATGCGCGCTATGCCCTGCAGCGTTTTGCGCTGCGCACCGACACCACCGCCAGTTTGCTGGACTTGCGCGGTAATTTGGGGGCCAGCACCGATGCCGTCCATTGGAACAGCGCAGGGGTGCAAGTGTCTTCGCGCGTGCCCTACCACGGTCAGCAGGGTGCCGCAGCGCGTACCTACACCGTCAGTAGTACCCCTCTGCTGGACATTGCGGGCAGCGCAGCAGGGGCCTTGGTCACACTCGAAGACGAAACCCAAGAGGCCGATGCCAGCCGATTTTTGGGCCAATCGGCCCTTGCAGGGACGCTGGTGCTGGTCTTGGCCGTACTTTGGGGGCTGAATTTTTATTTAGGGCGCAGTTTTCGGCCTCTGGACAAAGCCATTACCGCTTTGCAAGCCTTGGCGCGCGGCGATGCCAGTGTGCGCTTGCAGTACGCCGGGGACGACGAAATTGGCCGTATCGCGCAGGCCGTGGTTGCGTTTCGGCGCAGTGCCCAAGAACTCGCCAGTAGCCAAGCGTTGCGAGAGCGCGTGCGCCGCCGCCAAGAGCACCTGATTCGCACCCAGTTGCATCATTTGGCCGATGCCACGGACATGACCAGCCGTGAAGAAGTGCTGCGCTTGCTGAACCACTCTCAATCGCCCGCCAGCGGCGCAGCCCACGGTGACGAAGAATTGCTGCGCCAGTTGGCTTTGGTGATGGGCGATTTGACCCAGCGCATCATTCACCAACACCAGCGCTTGTCGTCCATGATTGTCGATTTGCGCGAGGCTTTGGTCAGTAAAACGCGATTGGCTGGGTTGCAGCAAGAGCTGCAAATTGCTGCACAAGTGCAACTGAGTATTTTGCCGCGCACCTTACCGACGGATGTGCGCGCGCAAATGCATTGCCACATCACGGCTGCCCGGGAGGTGGGGGGCGATTTTTACGACTATTTTGAGATTGACCATGAGCATTTAGGTTTTGTCATTGCCGATGTTTCAGGCAAAGGGGTGCCTGCGGCGTTGTTCATGGCGATTACCCGCACGTTGCTCAAAGCGACGGCACTGTTTGTGACATCGCCAACCTCTTGCATGAGAAAGCTCAACGATCTGCTGGCCGCAGAAAACGAGCAAATGATGTTCGTGACGGTTTTTTACGGTGTCTTGCACCTGCCCAGTGGCCGTGTCGCCTATGTCAATGCTGGTCACAATCCGCCCTATTTGCTGCGTGCTGGAGGACAGGTGGAACCTGTAGCGCGCACTGGCGGCATTGCGGTGGCTGTCAGCGAGGGCTTTGTTTACCGGGAGGGGGTGCTGGATCTGGCACCGGGAGATACGCTGTTTTTGTACACCGACGGCATTACCGAGGCCTTCGACCCCGATGGGCAAGAGTACGGCGATGCGCGTTTGCAGCGGCTTTTGGGCAGCTTGGCAGAGCAAGGGTTGGCACCTGCCGAACTATCGGCGGCGGTGTTGGAAGATGTTCACCTGTTTGAGCGTGGCGCGCCGCAGGCTGACGACATTACCTGCATGAGTTTGCGCTACCAAGGCTGCGCTTGATACCGCCGCTCTGAGGGGGTTGGGCCACGGTATCATGGTGGCGACCCTGCATTCTTTGTCCCCCACTTTTCCAAGCACCCTGAAAATCGCCATGACGATCACCATCGAATTTGCTGCCAAGGCCAACATTGTTGCCTTGCAAGGCCAGATCAACAGTGCCAATGCAGCCACTATCGAGTCTGAAGTGCTCGCAGTGGTGGCCAAGGGGCACAAAAAGATTGTTTTTGATCTTTCGGCGCTGACCTATATCTCCAGCGCAGGTTTGCGGATGGTGCTGGTGGTTGCCAAGCGCTTGAAGCAAGAAGGCGGCAAGTTGGTGCTGTGCGGTATGCAGCCCCACGTTCACGAGGTGTTCGACATCAGTGGGTTTTTGGCGATTTTGAACGTCACAGCCACCCGCGACGAGGCGCTGGCGCTTTTCTAGCGCCTGTTGCGGTCAGGTCTGGCACACGCGGCCAACGTTGTGGGCGAATTCGATCTCATTGCACGTTACTTCACGCGGCCCGTGCGCCGCGCCGCTTTGGGTGTTGGCGACGACTGTGCGCTGCTGGCGGCGCTGGCACCGGGTATGCGGTTGGCCGTCTCCAGCGATATGCTGGTGCAGGGGCGGCACTTTTTTGCGGGCACCGATGCCCGGCGTTTGGGCCACAAGGCGTTGGCGGTTAATTTGTCGGATTTGGCCGCTTGCGGCGCTCGGCCCTTGGCATTTACGTTGGCGCTGGCGTTGCCCAACATCGATGCTGCGTGGCTCGAAGACTTTGCTGCGGGCTTGCTGGCGCTGGCCGATGCCCACGATTGCGAGTTGGTGGGCGGCGACACCACCCAAGGGCCGTTGAATATCTGCATCACCGTGATGGGTGAGGTGCCTGCGGGTCAAGCGTTGCTGCGCAGTGGTGCCCAGCCCGGCGACGATATTTACGTCAGTGGCACGCTGGGCGATGCGCGCTTGGCCCTCGAAGCGCTGCAAGGCCACATCCACCTAGCGCCTGGTGTGTTGGCTGGCGCGCAGCAGCGCCTTGAAGCGCCAACGCCGCGCGTGGCATTGGGCCAAGCCTTGCGCGGCGTGGCCACCAGTGCGCTGGACGTGAGCGACGGACTGCTGGGCGACTTAGGCCACATTCTGCGGGCCTCGGGTGTCGGGGCTTGCATCGACACCTCGGTCACTACAAAATTAATAGCTGCTAATGCTTGTGGTGCAAGCGCTGGCGCTTTGTTGGATCTCGATTTGCTTCGCCAATGCACCTTGGCCGGTGGCGACGACTACGAGCTGGCCTTTACCGCCGCGCCTGCGGCCCGTGCTAGCGTGGCGGCGGCGGCCCATGCCAGCGCTACCCCGGTGACGCGCATCGGCACCATCGAGTCCACGCCGGGGCTGCGCTTGATCGACGCACACGGCCTGCCGCTGGTGCAGCGCTATGCATCGTTTGACCACTTCGCTTGATTCCTCGAACCGTCAGGAGGTTACCTTGAAACCCGTTGCTGTTTTTACCCGCTTCTGGGTGCTGCGTCCCTTGGCTTTGGCATGCTGTGGGGCGGGTCTGTGTGCTGGCGCTGCGGCGCAGGCGCAGGTAGCTCCGCTGGCACCCGTGGCTTCCTCGCGCATCACGGCAGTGACGGTGTACCCGGGCAGTGCCACCGTCGAGCGCGTGGCGCGCATTGCCCCGGGCGCGCGCAGTGTGACGTTGAGTTGCCTGCCCGCCTCGCTCGATCCGGCCAGTTTGCAAGTGCAGGCCGATGCCAGTGTCCGCGTGGGCGAGTTTCATGTGCTGACCCAAGACCGCGATGTGGCACCAGCCTGTGCCAGTCCGCTAGAGGGGCAAATTCGCAGCATCGAAGACCAAATCGCTAGCCTCAAGGCCGAGGCCGACGCGCTGCAATTGGTGCATCGCTACCTGCACAGCGTGGCCGGTGAGGCCCCTGTTGCCGATGCTGCCTCTGCCCGCACTTTGCCCGCCAGTGCGGTGCAAATTGCGGCCACCGCTGAGGTGCTGCGCAAATCGGCGCAAGAGTCCAACAGCCGCTCGCACCAGTTGCAACGCCGTCAACAGGCGCTGGAGTTGGCCCTCAAGCCCCTCTTGGCCGAGCAAAGCCGGGTGGCAGGCCAGCGCGCACAAGTGGTGTCGGTGACGGTCAATGTCGCCAGCGAGCGCGAAGCCGATCTGCGCCTGTCTTACCAAGTGCGTGGCCCCAGTTGGCAGCCGACCTACCGGGCCAGCCTCGATGCGGGCAAGGCTACGGTGCAATTAGAGCGGCTGGCATTGGTGGCCCAATCCAGTGGCGAAGACTGGGCTAATGTGCAGCTCAAGCTCTCGACCGGCCAGCCAGAGCGCGCAACCCAAGGGCGCTTGCCACGGCCTTGGACGCTGGACGTGGCACCGCCCCCCAAACCCGTTCCTGCTGCGCTGCCGCCCATGGCCATGGCGATGGCAGCTCCTGCACCCATGGCCCGCAGCATGGCTGCACCAGAGTCCATGCCCCGGTTGGAGGTCGGTGTGCTCGACAAGGGCTTTGCCACCGAATTTGCCGTGCCCCAGCGCATCACGGTGCCATCGAGCGGCCAGCGCGTCACGCTGGCGCTGGGCAGCCACAGCACTGCCGCGCAGCTGATAACCCGGGTTGTCCCAGCGGAAGAAGAAGCGGCTTACGTGGTCGCGCAATGGGCACCGCCGCCGGGCGTTTGGCCTGCTGGCCCGGTCGGGCTGTACCGTGATGGTGCGTTTGTCGGTACCGGGCGCTTGGACTTTGCTAGTGCTCCAGCCGGGGGCAATGGCACCACCAGCTTGTCGTTTGGTCGCGACGAACTGGTGCGGGTGCGCGCACAAGCGCCGCAAGAGAGCACCGGCAGCACCGGCCTGACCGGATCGCGCACCGAGCGGCGCAGTCGCCGCAGCTACAGCATCGACAACCGCCACACCAGTGCCATCACGTTGCAAGTGCTGCATGCCGCGCCGGTCTCTCGCAACGAAAAAATCGAGGTCGAATCGCACTACCAGCCCGCACCGACCGACACCGCTTGGAGCGCACAAAACGGCACCATCGCTTGGCAGTTGCCGTTGGCGGCAGGTGCGAGCGCGACGGTGAGCGCCGAGCACACCATTCGCTATGCTAAAGATATCGAACTGCTGGAGCGCCCGTGAGAGAGCCTTTTGCCGATCCTCTGCTGGCCCCTTACGCTGCTGCAAGGCCATCGCTGCGGTCTATCCAGCGGCCCAGTGTGCGTTTTTTGCTGGCCCATCCAGCGCACTTTGTGGCGCTGGGCTGTGGCGCTGGGCTGTCGCGGGCAGCACCGGGCACGGCGGGTACGCTGTGGGCGTGGCTGGCATTTTTGCTGCTTCAGTTTTGGCTTTCTCCGGTGCAAATCGGCCAGTTGCTGGTGTTCTCCACGTTGCTAGGCTGGTGGGCTTGCACCATCACCGCCCAGCATATGCGCGTGGCCGATCCCGGTGCCATCGTCTGGGATGAGGTCGTGGCCTTTTGGTTGGTGCTGTGGTTGGCGATGCCGATGGGATTTTGGGGTCAGTTTGCGGCGTTTGCGTTGTTTCGCTTTTTTGATGCCGCCAAGCCCGGCCCGGTCGGTTGGGCCGATAGCCTGTTCAAGGGCTTTGGCTGGCGCGGCGGTTGGGGCATTTTGTTCGATGATTTTGTTGCCGCCTTTTGTACGCTGCTGGTGCTGGCACTGTGGCGGTTTTGGTTTGGTGCTTGATTTTTGCTACTCAATCAATAGCAAACTATGTTGGATAGACAACGGCTAGAGCACGATTTGGTTCAAATATCGGCGGCATTGTGCTCGCGCGGCCAAATGTTGAGCACCGCCGAGAGCTGCACCGGTGGTTTGATTGCCGCTGCCTGCACCGAGTTGGCCGGTTCGAGCCAGTGGTTTGAGCGCGGCTTTGTGACCTACTCCAACCAAGCCAAAACCGATTTGCTTGGGGTCGATCCGGCGCTGATTGCAGAACATGGCGCTGTCAGCGAGCCGGTGGTGCGGGCCATGGCGCAGGGTGCGCTGGCCCACGCGCGCGCGCAGGTCAGCATTGCGGTGACGGGGGTGGCCGGGCCTAGCGGCGGCAGTGCCGACAAACCCGTCGGCACCGTCTGGCTGGGTTGGTGCTTGGAGGGGCAAACGCACAGCCAAGTGCAGCACTTTGCGGGGGATCGGGCTGGTGTGCGCGCCGCTACGCTGGCCTTTGCGCTGGCGCGGTTGGCAGAGCTGTTAGCGTTGACTGGGTAAGTACTGGTAGCGCTGTTTTCGCTTGTTACCGAGGCTCAAGCAGGCACTACTGCTTGGGCTACCACCTGCGCGTGCAGTCGCTGAATATCGCTTTGCTGTGCCAGTGCCGTCCCCGGCGAAAGCAAGGCAGCAGAACCTGCCGCAATGGCCCAGCGCAGTGCTTCGGCGGGTGGGTCACCGCGATCAAGCGCCCACACCAGCGCAGCCAAAAAGCAATCGCCCGCTCCGGTGGTTCCAGTGCGCGCAGGTATGGGCAGGGCAGCTGCTTGCCAAACGCCCTCGGGCGTAGCCAGCACTGCCCCTTGTGGCCCTGCCGACAGCGCTACCATGCCAGCCTGACTGCAGCGCACCAGTGCCTGTGCCGCAGCGCACCATTGGGCTGGGTCTTGCAGGGGCAGGCCGGTCAGTTCGCGCATTTCGCGCAGACTGGGCTTGAGCAACGATATGCCCCCCGCTTGCAGCGCTGCCGTGAGCGCTGGGCCAGAGGTGTCGAGCACAAAATGGCTACCGGGCGAGCGTACTAGCCCCGCCAAGCGGCCATAAAAATCGTCAGGCACTCCCGGGGGTAAGCTGCCGCTGGCAATGAACCAACGCGGCCCCGGCACCAGTGTCGCCAACTGATCGAGGCTACTTTGCCACTCGTTTTTTTGAATCGAAGGGCCGGGCAGTAAAAAGCGGAACTCATCGCCGGTCGAGGTCTGCACCACCGAGAAATTCTCGCGCGTGTTGCCCACCACGGCCAGCACTTGCCCGGGTACGCCCTCATCGGCCAGCAAGCCTTGTAACTGTGCTCCGGTGGGGCCACCAGCCAAATACCAAGCCTGCACCTCAGCGCCCAAGCGGTGCAGCACCCGTGCCACATTGATACCGCCCCCGCCGGGGTAGCGCCGTGCCGGGCCACAGCGCAGCTTGTGTGTGGGCTGAACTTGCCCGGTGTGGGTTGAAATGTCGAGTGCTGGGTCGGGGGTAAAGGTAACAAAGTTGGGCATGGTCAGAGCGGTAGGGGCCAAAGCGATTGCCTCAAACAGATTGACCGGACATGCCCGTCCACAGCTCGTTCAAGTCCGGAAATTGCCACTGCTCGGGGTCTTCACGGGCAATGATTTTCTCGGCGCAGCCGGGGGCCGTCAGGTCAAGAATTTCGGGTGTAAAGCGCTTGTGGTTGCGGGTTGAGAAAAAAACCTTCACTTTGGGCAAGGTCAAGCTGGCGGCGTTTTGCTCCATCACCACGCCGATGTGCCCCGAGCTGAGTCGCACCAACGAGCCCGGTGGGTAAATGCCAATACTTTTGACAAAGGCATGGAACAACCGGGTGTCAAAGTGGCCCGTCCACTGGGCCATGCGCCGCAGTGACTCTGCCGGATCCCAACCGCTTTTGTAAGGGCGGTTGGAGGTGATAGCGTCGTACACATCGCAAATAGCGGCCATTTTGGCAATCAGGCTGATTTGCTCTCCGGGCAGGCGGTCGGGGTAGCCCGAACCATCGATTTTCTCGTGGTGGTGCAAGCAGGCATCTAGCACGGCATCATCGACGGTGCCGCCTTGTTTGAGCATGTTGTAGCCATCGACCGGGTGGCTGCGCACAATGTCGAATTCTTCGTCGGTTAGTTTGCCCGGTTTGTTGAGCACGTTCAGCGGGATGATCGCTTTGCCCAAATCGTGTAGCAGCCCGGCCATGCCTGCCGAGCGTGTGGATTCTTCGTCCAGATGGATTTGCCGTGCCAGCGCGATCATCAGGGCGCACACTGCCACCGAGTGCATGTACGAGTAGTCGTCGGCTGTTTTGAGCCGCGCCAAGCTGATCAAGGCACCGGGGTTGCGCAGTACTGAGTTGGAGATTTCTTCGACCAAGTCTGTTACTTGGGCGGTATCGATGGCGTTACCCATGCGCGCTTCGTGCAGCATCGACACCATGGCGGTTTTGCCCTGCTGGCAGATGGAAGCTGCGTGGTGCAGCTCCTCTTTCATGCTGGTGGGCAGGCGATTGCGCCGAACCGGTGTGACCGTTGGGGGCCGAACCACAGGTATGGGTTCAAGCTGCACATTGAGCGCGGGCATCTGTTCGAGCCGGTTGAAGTCGGTATCGACTTGGGCATCGGCTTCTTCTACGGTGGTCGAGGCCACACCCAAGGCTACGTCTACGCCGCGCGAGGTGTCGATCCAGACTTCGCTGATGTCGGTTTCGTGGATGCGTACCAAATCGGTGGGGTCTTTGAGCAAAAATTGGGCGCGCCAGAATGGGTGTTCCATCCAAGAGCCACAAAATTCATGCAGGTACATACCCACAGTGAGATGGTGAACGCTGATTCGCTTGAGCATGGGCAGTGTCGGAGAACGAAACCCGTCGGAAATCGGGTTGTCAATCGATGGGGGTCAGCCATCGTAGTCGTTTTGGACAAGTTTTGCCGTAAGTTACGTACTGTTGCACCACGGTAACGATTAACGGCGCAATGTTTTGAGCAAGACCACCAAGTTGCCACTGCCGTCGTAGTAGGCACGGGCATCGTCCATCAAAGTCTTGACCAAGTGAACGCCCAGACCGCCTATGTGCCGATCTTCAAGGGCTGCGTCTAAATCAGGTGCAGGCGCTTGCAGGAAGGGGTCAAACTGTGGGGCATCGTCTTTGAGGCAAATTTCCAGCCATTCATCGGACATGCTGATACGAACATCAATGAGCCGGTCGGTTTGGCCTTGAAGCCCATGCTCGATGGTGTTGGTAATCAGCTCTTCCAAGCACAGTTGGGCCGCAAAAGCCAAATCGGGGCGCTCGGTCAGCGCCGCTTCGATGGCTTGGGCCAGCTTTTCTATTTCCTCCAAGCGCGAGGGCAATTGGTAGGCCAGCAACAGCGATTTACGATGCAGCGCGATGGGAGGGCTGTCCATAAAAGAGGTTCCTTGCTTTGGGCAGAGGTGTCAATCCGTAGGTTCTTCGGGCGGATCAATTTACCATTGCACGGCGCGGTTCTCTATAAAAATGCGCATATGCCTTTGCCTACCTCCCTCCCCACCAGCGCTGCTGATTCGTCTCCTCCTGTGGCAAAAGCCGCCAGCGGGCCACAAAAGGCGTTGCTCAAGTTGGGTCTGACGCGCGACATTGATTTGGCCTTGCACCTGCCGCTGCGCTACGAGGACGAAACCCGCATCACCCCGCTCAAGAGCGCTCGCGAGGGCAGTACCGTCCAGATCGAGGCCACCGTCGTCGCCAGCGAGGTGCAATTGAGTCCGCGCCGTCAGCTGTTGGTGACGGTCGATGATGGCAGCGGCACTTGTGTGCTGCGGTTTTTTAGTTTTTTCCCGTCACAGCAAAAAACGATGGCTGTCGGGGCCAAGTTGCGGGTGCGCGGTGAGGTCAAGGGCGGCTTTTGGGGGCGGCAGATGCTGCACCCGGTGTTTCGGCTCGCTGGTGGCGAGTTGCCCGTGGCCCTGACCCCGGTGTATCCGACCAGTGCTGCCTTACCCCAGCCGTACCTGCGCCGGGCTGTGGTCAGTGCGCTGAACCGGGTAGATTTGTCAGAGACCTTGCCTCCAAGCGCAGAGCCGCCTACGGCCCATTTTTTAGGGCAAACAGGCCGCCAGCGCTTGTGGGGACTGCGTGAGGCGCTCACATTTTTGCACCACCCAACGCCCGACGTAGCCCTTGCCACTCTCGAAGACCGCAGCCATCCGGCATGGCAGCGCCTCAAGGCCGAGGAGCTGCTGGCGCAGCAACTGTCGCAGCAGCAATCCAAACGCGCGCGCGCACAGTTGCGTGCGCCCGTGCTGCGGCCCCTGTCGGGCCAAGGCAGCGTGCCCTTGCACGAGCAGTTGCTGGCAGTGCTGCCATTTGCACTGACGGCTGCCCAGCAGCGTGTGGGCCGCGAAATCGCCCACGACTTGGCCCGCCCAGCGCCCATGCACCGCCTGCTGCAAGGCGATGTTGGCTCGGGCAAAACGGTGGTGGCAGCGCTGGCCGCTGCCATTGCCATGGATGCCGGTTGGCAATGCGCGCTGATGGCCCCGACCGAAATTTTGGCCGAGCAGCACTTTGCCAAATTGATTGGTTGGCTAGAGCCGCTGTTGGCAGCGCGCGGCTGGTGCGTAGCGTGGCTGGTGGGGGGGCAGAAAAAGAAAGAGCGCAGCGCCATGTTAGCGCTGATCGAAAGCGGCCAAGCCGCGCTGGTGGTGGGCACCCACGCTGTCATTCAGGAGCAAGTGCGCTTTAAAAATTTGGCGCTGGCGCTGATTGACGAGCAGCACCGCTTTGGCGTGGCCCAGCGTTTGGCACTGCGGCAAAAGCTGGCCGCCCACGGTATGGAGCCGCACCTGCTGATGATGACGGCCACACCCATCCCGCGCACCCTAGCGATGAGTTACTACGCTGATTTAGAGGTTTCGAGCATCGACGAACTCCCCCCCGGACGCACCCCCATCATCACCCGGCTGATTGCCGACAGCCGCAAAGACGAGGTCATTGCCCGCATTGGCGCGCAGGTGGCTGCTGGACGGCAAGTCTATTGGGTCTGCCCGCTGATTGAAGAAAGCGAAGCGCTCGACCTCTCCAACGCCACCGCCACCCATGCCGATTTGAGCGAGGCGCTGCCCGGCACAGCGGTGGGCCTGCTGCACTCGCGCATGCCCAGCGCCGAGAAAAAAGCGGTGATGGCGCTGTTTACCAGCGGTCAAATGGGGGTGCTGGTCAGTACCACGGTGATTGAAGTCGGCGTTGATGTGCCCAATGCCTCGCTGATGGTGATTGAACACGCCGAGCGCTTTGGCTTGTCGCAATTGCACCAGTTGCGTGGGCGCGTTGGGCGCGGTGCGGCGGCATCGGCCTGCGTGCTGCTGTATTCGACCGGCGAGGCCGGGCGTTTGGGCGAGACCGCGCGCAACCGCCTCAAGGCGATGTCCGAAACCAACGATGGCTTTGAGATTGCCCGGCGTGACCTCGAAATACGCGGCCCCGGTGAGTTTCTGGGCGCGCGCCAGTCGGGGGACGCACTGCTGCGGTTTGCCGACTTGAGCACCGACACGCTGCTGCTGGACTGGGCACGAACGCTGGCCCCCCACATGCTCGACCAACACCCGGTGCTGGCCGCACGCCATGTGGCGCGCTGGCTGGGCAGCAAGGCCGACTACCTCAAGGCCTAAACCGGGGTGCTCTGGCCCGGCAGGTGGGTCGCTTCCCAGTGGTGGATGGGGGTGGGCCTGCCGTACAAATAGCCTTGACAGAACTGGCAACCGTTATCGATCAGAAACTGGCTTTGCGCCAGCGTTTCGACCCCTTCGGCCACCACCTCAAGGCCCAGCGCTTCGCTCATGACCAAAATGGCCCGAACGATGGCAGCACTGCTTTGGTCGTCCAGCATATCGCGGACAAACGATTGGTCAATCTTGAGCTGGTCAAACGGCAGGCGCTTGAGGTACGACAACGACGAATAGCCGGTGCCAAAATCGTCCAACGAGAAGCGCAACCCCAAGGCGCGCAACTGGCCCATCCGGGCAATGGTGGCTTCCATGTCCCCCAAAATGACGCTTTCGGTCAGCTCCAGCTTGAGCCGACTGGGGTCAATGCCGATGCGTTCGAGGGTCAGATGAACCTGATCGACAAAATCGGCTTGGTGAAATTGCTTGGAGCTGACATTGACGGCCACCGCCAAATGCTTTGTTTCTGGGCGTTGTTGCCAAATATGCAGCTGCTGGCAGGCGGTTTCGAGCACCCACTGGCCGATGGGCACAATCAAGCCGGTTTCTTCGGCCAGCGGAATGAAGTCGGCAGGCGAAATCATTTTGCCGTGGGGATCAAACCAGCGTATCAATGCCTCGGCCCCGACGGGTTTGCCGGTTTGATCGACCTGTACTTGGTAAAACAACTGAAACGCGTTCTGCACAATCGCCTCGCGCAGGCCCATTTCGAGTGCAGCGCGGGCCTCGACGTTGGCTTGCATCGAGGTATTGAAAAACAAGATGGTGTTGCCGCCCTCTTCTTTGGCCTTGTAAAGCGCTACTTCGGCCTGCTTGAGAAAGCTTTCGTTGGCCGCCTCGCGGCCATTGAACAACGCAATGCCGATGCTGCTGGTCGTGGCATAGGGCCTGTGGGTATCGCCGACATCGTAGGGCGCAGCCAAGGTTTGGTGAACCTTTTGGGCAATCAAGCGTGCTTCAGCGGCGGCGGTATCGGCCGCTTCGCTCATTTGGTCGACGACCAAGGCAAACGTGTTGTCGCTGAGACGGGCCACGGTGTCTTGTTCGCGCACGTTGCTTTTGATGCGCCGGGCCACTTCTTGTAGCATCAAATCGCCAGCATGGTGGCCTCGGGTGTCGTTGAGTTGCTTGAAACGGTCAATGTCAATCACCAGCAGCATGCCGTGGCAGTGGCTGCGCGTACTGTGCAAACTGGCTTGGCTGAGGCGGTCTTGCAGCAAGGTGCGGTTGGGCAGTTCGGTCAAGGGGTCGTAGTAGGCCAGCCGGTGTACCAGCGCTTCGGACTGTTTGCGTTGGGTGATGTCTTCTTTGACCGCCACGTAGTGGGTGACTGTGCCTTGGCGGTCAAAAATGGGCGCGATGGTCGCCAGCTCTAAATAGGTGGAGCCATCTTTGCGGGTGTTGTGAAACTCACCGCGCCAGGGCTGACCTTGGCGCAGCGTGGCCCACATTTCTTCGTAGGTGGCCTTAGGGGTTTTGCCCGCGTTCAGGAGCCGGGGGTTTTTGCCGATCACGTCCCCACGCTGGTAGCCGGTGGTGCGTAAAAAAGCCTCGTTGACGTACTCGATACAAGAGTTGACATCGGTAATCACAATCGACTCAGGGCTTTGTTCAACGGCAATCGACAGTCGGCGCAGTTCGGTATCGCGCCGGCCCAGTTCGGTCACCATGTGGTTGATGCCGTGTTCGACGGCTTGGAATTCTTGCACCTGCGAAAACTCGCTGATGCGTGTTTCGAGCTTGCCCACCGCAATGGCTTGAAGGGTTCGGGTGACTTTGCCCGTCCAAGCCTCTATCAGGCCGTAAATGTAAAAGCGCGCTACCAAGGCCGAAACCAAGGCCATGGCGACCAGCAGTGCCACGCGCAACTGGAAGTCTTGGTCAATGTGGCCCAAGGAGCGATCTGCTGGGGCACCAATGGCCAACACGATGGGTGTTTTGCTCAAGCCCAAGGCCGATACGCCATACATGCGCTTTTGACCATCTAGCCCGACCAGTTCGCTGATTTTTTTGCCTTGTGCGAGGGCCGTAAAAAAAGGTTCAGTGGCCGTTGGCTGTGGCAACTGAATGCGCTCCGGGGCTGGCCATTGCGACAGCACCTCGCCACCCTCATTGAGGAGCATGGCCTGCCAGCCATCGGGCAGGTAGATGGATTCGAGCAGTTTTTGAAACCAAGTCACGGGCAGCGAGGCAAACAAAACCACCCTGACTTGGCCCGATTCGTCGTGCATCGGGTAACCAAAAAGCATGCCGGGCTTTCTGGAAATGCGCCCGATGACGTATTCACCGGCGCTCAGGCCGTGGCTAACCAACGCATCTTGAAACCATGCCCTATCGGTAACGCTGCTCGTCAGCCCGTGCATAGGTTGGGCACTGCAAAACACCGTCCCATCGGGCAGTGCCGCTCCGATGTTGATAAAGTTATCGGCCGATTTCATCAGGCGCGCAGCCAAAGTTGAGCAGATGCTCGGGTCAATCGAGGCCATCCGGTCTGAGCGGGACATGATTTCGAGTACCAGCCGCACGTTTTGGATGGCGGCATCTTCCTCTAGCCGTGCTGATGCCAGCATCCGGGCCACGTCGTTGCCCAGACTGGTAATGGCATTTTGGCGGCGTTCTTGGTAGTCCCAAAAAGACATCAAAAACAAGGGCAAAACGGCCAAGCCAATGATGACCCAAAGGCGCAGATGCAAGGATTTTTGGGGATTTAGGGGCATGGTGCTCGAATCATAGGGAATCTGGCTGCCATGCGCAGCATGTACCCATGCTTAAACTGCAGGCCTGATGACCCTTACCGAACTTAAATACATCGTTGCCGTGGCCCGTGAGCGCCATTTTGGGCGGGCTGCCGACGCTTGCCATGTTTCGCAGCCGACGCTGTCGGTAGCGGTCAAAAAGCTCGAAGAGGAGCTGGATGTCAAACTGTTCGAGCGCAATGTCGGCGAGGTGTCGGTGACACCACTGGGCGAAGAAATCGTGCGCCAAGCGCAAAGCGTGTTGGAGCAAGCCGGTGCCATCAAAGAAATTGCCAAGCGCGGCAAAGACCCACTGGCCGGTGCTTTGACGCTGGGCGTGATCTACACCATCGGCCCCTACCTGCTGCCTGATTTGGTGCGCCAGAGCATTGCGCGCACACCGCAAATGCCACTGGTGTTGCAAGAGAACTTTACCGTCAAGTTGCTGGAGATGCTGCGCACCGGCGAGATCGATTGCGCGGTGCTGGCCGAGCCGTTTCCGGATGCCGGGCTGGCGACAGCGGCGCTGTACGACGAGCCTTTTATGGCCGCAGTGCCCAGCAACCATCCGCTAGCGCGGCAAAAGTCGGTGTCAGCGGCACAACTGAAAAACGAAAACATGCTGCTGCTGGGCGCTGGGCACTGTTTTCGCGACCATGTGCTGGAAGTTTGCCCGGAATTTGCGCGCTTTTCGAGCCACACCGAGGGCATCCGTAAGAGTTTTGAAGGCTCGTCACTGGAGACGATCAAATACATGGTCGCCGCAGGTATGGGCGTGACCTTGGTGCCGCGTTTGGCCGTGCCCCGTGAGGCCCTGCTCGCTACGGCCCGGCGGCGCAAGAGCGAAGAAAGCCACATCCACTACCTGCCCGTTTGTGAAGAAGATGCCAGTCCGCCGCCACAGCGCCGGGTGGTGCTGGCTTGGCGGCGCAGTTTTACCCGCTACGAGGCCATCGCCGCGCTGCGCAATGCCATCTACGCTTGCGAGTTGCCCGGCGTGCAGCGGCTGTCCTGAGTGCGGCGTATTCGCGGGTTTGGGCGCTACACAGTGCCATAGGACTGCGCTACAGTGGTTGCCAGCCTACGGGCTGGGCTGTTTCACACCACCATCAGGAGACGAGACGATGAGCAAATCTTCCAAAACTGCCGCCACCGGCATCCATATTGGTATCAGTGACAAAGACCGCGCGGCCATTGCCCAAGGTTTATCGCACCTGCTGGCCGATACCTATACCCTGTACCTGACCACGCACAATTTTCATTGGAACGTCACCGGGCCGATGTTCAATGCGTTGCACGCGATGTTTATGGTGCAGTACACCGAGCTGTGGAACGCTGTCGATCCCATTGCCGAGCGGGTGCGCGCGCTGGGCCATGTGGCACCGGGCTCTTACGCTGAGTTTGGCAAACTGACCAGCTTGCCCGATGCTCCGGCCAAACCCCCGAAGGCGCTGGAGATGGTGCGTGTGTTGGTGCAAGGCCATGAGGCGGTGGCCCGAACTGCGCGCGATTTGTTCCCGATGGCCGACAAAGCCAATGACCAGCCGACTGCCGATTTGCTCACCCAGCGCCTGACGGTGCATGAACAAACGGCGTGGATGCTGCGCTCGTTGCTCGAAGACTAACTTTTACTGGAGCCAGACCATGCAGGCCACAGCCCCTTCTGCCACTTTTATCGAGATCGAAATCAAGCTGGCGCTGCCCGTAGCCGACCCAGCAGACATGGCAGATTGGGTCGAGCGCGTGGTCAAGGCTCCGGCCTTGGCACGGCGCAAGGCGGTGCGCCAGCAGGTCTACAGTGTTTATTACGATACCCCCGAGCAAGCGCTGCGCAGCCAGCGTGCAGCGCTGCGCTTGCGCCGTGTCGGCCCGCCAGAGCAGCCACAGTGGCTGCAAACGCTCAAAACAGCAGGTCACAGCGATTCGGCACTGAGCCAGCGCGGCGAGTGGGAAATGCCTGTGCCCGGCCCCGCGTTGGCGTTGGAATCGCTGCACGATTCGCCTTGGCCGCAGATGGACCGGGGCGGCGCGGTATCGGCCAAGTTGCAGCCCTGTTTTGTCACCGATTTTGAACGCATTACGTGGCACGTCAAGCAGCGCGATGGCAGCGCTATCGAAGTGGCCCTTGATGTAGGCACCATCAGCGCCGATGGCCGCAGTACCCCGGTGTGCGAGTTAGAACTGGAGTTGTTGGCCGGCCCGCCCTCTGCTTTGTTTGCGTTGGCCCAGCGGCTGGCGCGCAGCGTGGCGGTGTTGCCGTTGGCCGCCAGCAAAGCCCAGCGTGGCTACGCTTTGTTGCAAGCCACGGCACCCAGTGCGGTGCGCGCGCACCCGCCGCAGTTGTCGCGGCGCTGGACAGTGGCAGCGATTGCCCGGCGTGCTTTGGGCGAGATGTTTTTACAGTTCACGGCCAATTTGCACCATCTGCAAAATGCCGACGACCCGGAGTTGGTACACCAAGCGCGTGTGGGCTGGCGGCGCTTTCGCAGTCTGTGGCGTTTGCTGCGTCCGGCGCTGGCCCATTTGCCTTTACCCGATGGGCAGGCACTCAAGCCGCTGTTGGAGCGCATGGGTGCTTTGCGTGATCTGGATGTGGCCTTGACCCAGACGCTGCCCGCATGGGCCGATCTGTACGTGCAGGGCGATGCAGCCCGCGCCCAGCATTGGCAGGCGCTGCAAGCATTACTGGCCCAAGCGACCCAACGTGAGCGCGTGGCAGTGCGCCAAGCTTTGGCCCAGCCTGCGGTCGGTCAAGCGCTGCTGGCGTTGACCCATTGGCTCGAAACCCTCGATGGCCCGTTGGCCGCACCCCCGCCGCAGGTGCAGTTGCAGGCATCGGCCCGCAAGCGCCCGGCCCAGCGTTGGGTGCGCGGGCGTACCCAGCGGCTGGCCGATCGTTTGGAGGTGGCGCTCCATGAGGCTGCCCGTGCCGATGTCGATATGGGTACGCTGCACCGTGCCCGTATTCTCGCCAAGCGTCTGCGCTACAGCACCGAAGTGCTGGCCGTGCTGCTGCCGGGGCGCTTGCAACGCAGCCACACGGCTGCCGGACAGTGGCAGGAGCGTTTGGGTACCGCCCGTGATTTGGCACAGGCCAGTGTGCTGGCAGCCCAGTTGGGCGCACCGGCACCGTTGGTGGAGTTTTTGCGCGGTGTGGCGGTGGGCCATGCCCAAGTTTTGACTCTAGCGCCTGCTGCGTCCGCATGATTGCTATGATTTCAGGAGCTTTCTGCGCTTGCTGAGTCAGCGCTAGAGTCCTGTTTTGTTCTCAAAATCCCCTTTAGCCCTGTGTGGAGCGGCTGCGGGGGCCATCTTTTTTTCTCTCATGTCTTCTGTGCCGCGCAGCCGTTGGGCTTTGTACCTTGATTTGATTCGCTGGGATCGGCCTGCGGGCTGGCTGGTGCTGCTGTGGCCGACGTTGGCCGCGCTGTGGGTGGCAGCGGGTGGGTTTCCGGGCTGGCATTTGCTGGCAGTGTTTGTGCTGGGCACCATCTTGATGCGCAGCGCCGGATGCTGCATCAACGATGTGGCCGACCGCCACTTTGATCGCCACGTCAAGCGCACCGCGCAGCGGCCCATCACCACCGGGCAAGTGTCGGTGCGCGAGGCCCTCACCGTCGGTGCGGTGCTGGCGCTTTTGGCATTGGCGTTGGTATTGAGCACCAATGTGTCGGCGGTATTGTGGTCAGTTCCGGCCTTGTTGGTGACGATGGCCTACCCCTTTGCCAAGCGCCACATCGCCATGCCGCAGGCGGTGCTGGGCGTGGCGTTTAACTTTGGCATCCTGATTGCGTTTGCGGCGGTGCAAGGCAGTGTGCCGCCGATGGCGTGGCTGCTGTGGCTGGGCAACCTGTTTTGGGTGCTGGCCTACGATACCGAATACGCCATGGTTGACCGTGACGACGATTTGAAAATCGGCATGAAAACCTCGGCCATCACCCTCGGGCGCTGGGATGTGGCGGCGATTGTGTCGTTTTATTTGCTTTTCTTGGGTTTTTGGGTTGTAGCCCTTTTACCCATTGCATTGGGTGCTATCTTTTGCATAGCGTTGGCATTGGCGCTTGGGCAGGTCGCATGGCACTGGAGCCTCATCCACCAGCGCAGCCGCGAGGGCTGCTTTCGGGCGTTTCGCGTCAACCATTGGTTGGGTATGACGCTGTTTGTCGGCATTGCCGCCAGCCTGCTGGTACGAGGATAAACACGATAGTTGCTATTGATTTAATAGCTATTAGTCGTTGCCTATCAAGGGCTATGTGCCCATTTGACTCCATAAAGCGTTGAACTAACCGCCAAACTCGTCGCCCAGCTCGTGCGCCCGCTCTTGGGCGGCGCGCAGCGCCTGAATGAAGTGCCCGCCAACGCCGTTGTGCTCCAGCGACTGCAACGCCGCATAGGTCGTGCCCCCTTTCGAGGTCACGCGCTCGCGCAGCACCGCAGGCGACTCCGGCGAGCGCCGGGCCAGCTCCGAAGCACCGACAAAGGTGTTCACCGCCAACTGGTGCGCCTGCGCGGGTGGCAAGCCCATCTCGACACCGGCTTTGGTCATCGCTTCCAAGAAGAAGAACACATACGCTGGGCCAGAGCCAGACAGCGCTGTGACCGCATCAAGCTGGGCTTCCTCGGCCACCCAGAGCTGCTCGCCGGTGGAGGCAATCACCTGCTCAATCCACTGGCGCTCGGCGGTATGGACGCTCGGGCGCGCATACAGGGCCGTCATGCCCTTGCCGATGAGGGCTGGGGTGTTGGGCATGGCGCGCACGATGCGTTCGCTGCCCAACCACTGGGCGATGCTGCTGCTGCGAATGCCAGCGGCCACGCTCAGGTGCAGTGCGGCGGCGGTATGGGGGGCCGTTTGTTGCGCTGCCTCTTTGAACGTCTGCGGCTTGATGGCCCAGACGACCAGAGAAGCACGGGCGAGTTGTGCCCCGCTCTGGGGTTGGGCGCTGATGCCAAACTGCTCCAGCAACGCTGCCCGGGCATCGGCCCAAGGCTCGACCACCTCGATCTGGGCCGGTGGCAGACCTTGGCGCACCAAGCCGCCGATGATGGCGCTGGCCATATTGCCACCACCGATAAAAGCAATGGTGTGGCCGGAGCCTGAAAAAGTACTTGCGTCAGATGTGTTGGGTTGGGTCATGGTGTAAAACGAACTCCGGTGTGAAAACCCCCGCTTCAGGGGAATAAAATTGCCCTGCGAGAGGCGTTAGGCCCCTCCAAAACAGCCTCTTTCAGAGGTATGAATTGAAACATGGGCAAAAACAACACCTTTTCAGGTGTCTGGCCGTTGACAAGCGGACAGTATTTTGAAAGAATAGCGGGCTTCGCTGTCAAAAAGCGAAGTTTCTGCCCCACAAGAAGCGTTGCAAATGGTTTGCAGCGCGGACGACGGGCCCAAGACTGACTGGCTGGTTGGCAGCGCTTGAGAGTTTCTCTGGGGCTGGTTGACCTTGTTGGTGCAAGTTGGGAATATTGAAATGATCCAAACAGAAACCCGGTTAGACGTTGCCGACAATACCGGCGCCAAGTCCGTCCTGTGCATCAAGGTGCTGGGTGGTTCACGGCGTCGCTATGCCAGTGTTGGCGACATCATCAAGGTGAGCATCAAGGAAGCTGCTCCGCGTGGCCGCGTCAAAAAAGGCGAGGTTTACAGCGCAGTGGTCGTCCGTACAGCCAAGGGCATTCGCCGTGGTGATGGCTCGCTCGTCAAATTCGATGGCAACGCAGCAGTGTTGCTTAATGCAAAGCTGGAGCCTATTGGCACCCGCATCTTCGGGCCCGTGACGCGTGAACTGCGTACCGAGAAGTTCATGAAGATCGTGTCTCTGGCTCCTGAAGTTCTCTAAGGACGACGCGATGAACAAGATTCGCAAGGGCGACGAAGTCGTCGTACTCGCAGGGCGCGACAAGGGCAAGCGCGGCACAGTGTCGCTGCGCAGCGATGACTCCTACCTGGTGGTAGATGGCATCAATATGGTCAAGAAGCACGTCAAGCCAAACCCCATGAAGGGTACGACTGGCGGCATTCTGGAAAAAGCCATGCCTATCCATCAGTCCAATGTGGCCATTTTCAATGCCGCCACAGGCAAGGCTGACCGCGTTGGCATCAAGCTGCAAGCAGACGGCAAACACGTGCGCGTGTTCAAGTCCAGCGGCGCTGAAATCAAGACGGCCTAAGGGGTAAAACATGGCACGACTCCAACAACACTACCGCGAAAAGATCGCCCCCGAACTGATGAAACAGTTCGGCTACACCTCGCCCATGCAGGTTCCGCGTCTGACCAAGATCACACTCAACATGGGTGTGAGCGAAGCTGTCGCCGACAAGAAAGTCATGGACAACGCCGTGGCCGACTTGACCAAGATTGCTGGTCAAAAGCCCGTCGTCACCAAGGCCAAGAAAGCTATCGCTGGTTTCAAAATCCGCGAAGGCCAAGCCATTGGTTGCATGGTTACACTGCGCGGTGTGCAGATGTATGAGTTCCTCGACCGTTTTGTCACCGTGGCACTGCCCCGCGTGCGCGACTTCCGGGGTATCTCCGGTCGTGCCTTTGACGGCCGTGGTAACTACAACGTCGGCGTTAAAGAACAAATCATTTTCCCTGAAATTGAATACGACAAGGTCGATGCCTTGCGCGGTCTCAATATCAGCATCACCACGACGGCGACCTCCGATGAAGAGTGCAAGGCACTGCTCACCGGTTTCCGCTTCCCCTTCAAGAACTGAGGCAGCGTATGGCAAAACAAGCTTTGATCCAGCGCGAACTCAAGCGCGAAAAACTCGCTGCCAAGTATGCAGTGAAGTACGCCGAACTGAAGGCCGTCGCATCCGACGCCAAGCGTAGCGATGAAGAGCGTGAAGCAGCCCGTTTGGGTCTGCAAAAGCTCCCACGCAACGCCAACCCGACGCGCCAGCGTAACCGTTGCGAAATCACCGGTCGTCCACGCGGTACTTTCCGTCAATTCGGCTTGGCCCGCGCCAAGATCCGCGAACTGGCTTTTGCAGGCGACATCCCCGGTGTCACCAAGGCCAGCTGGTAAGCAGGCAGGAGAGATACAACATGAGCATGAGTGATCCCATCGCTGACTTGCTGACCCGCATCCGCAATGCCCAAATGGTTTCTAAAGCCACGGTGAGTGTGCCTTCTTCCAAAGTGAAGATCGCCATTACCCAAGTGCTGAAGGACGAGGGCTACATTGACGGTTTCGAGGTCAAGAGCGAATCCGGCAAATCCGAACTCCAAATCACCCTGAAGTACTACGCCGGTCGCCCGGTCATCGAGCGCATCGAGCGCGTAAGCCGCCCCGGCCTGCGTGTGTACAAAGGCCGCGATGCTATTCCACAGGTCATGAATGGTCTGGGTGTGGCTATTGTCACGACCCCCAAGGGCGTGATGACCGATCGCAAAGCACGCGCTACCGGTGTCGGTGGCGAAGTGCTGTGCTATGTCGCTTAAGCCGTGGCATTGAGGAGAAACTGAAATGTCCCGTGTAGCAAAAATGCCGGTCACCATCCCCGCAGGCGTGGATGTGTCGATCCAAGACAACCAAATCAGCGTTAAAGGCGCTGGTGGCACGTTGTTGATGGCGCAAAATGTGCTGGTCAAGATGTCCAGCAACGACGGCAAGCTCTCTTTCGAGCCGGTCGATGCCTCCCGTGAAGCCAATGCAATGAGCGGAACTATCCGCCAATTGGTCAACAACATGGTGCAAGGTGTCAGCGCAGGTTTTGAAAAGAAGCTGACACTGGTTGGTGTGGGTTTCAAAGCCCAAGCCAGCGGTGCCAACCTGAATCTGTCGGTAGGCTTCTCGCATCCGGTCAACAAGGTAATGCCCGCAGGCGTTACTGTGGCCACGCCAACGCCTACTGAAATCGTGATCAAGGGTGCCAACCGCCAAGTGGTTGGTCAGATCGCTGCTGAGATCCGTGCTATTCGCCCGCCTGAGCCTTACAAGGGCAAGGGCATCCGTTATACGGGTGAAAAGATCACGATCAAAGAGACCAAGAAGAAATAAGGAGCTGCAACATGTTGACCAAGAAAGAGCAGCGTCTTCGTCGGGCCCGTCAAACCCGCATCCGTATTGCCCAACAAGGCATTGCGCGTCTGACGGTGAACCGCACGAACCTCCATATTTACGCTACGGTAATTTCCGGCGACGGCACCAAGGTGCTGGCAAGTGCTTCGACGGCGGAAGCCGAAGTTCGCAGCACGCTGGGCGGCTCCGGCAAAGGCGGCAACGCAGCAGCAGCACAGGCTATTGGCAAGCGCATTGCCGAAAAAGCCAAGGCAGCGGGCGTCGAGAAAGTTGCATTTGATCGCGCAGGTTTTGCCTACCACGGTCGCGTCAAGGCTCTGGCCGACGCTGCCCGTGAAGCAGGTCTGCAGTTCTAAGCGGAACGGAATACAAAATGGCTAAATTTCAACCCCGAGTGCAAGACGAAGGCCGCGACGACGGAATGCGCGAAAAAATGATCGCGGTCAACCGCGTCACCAAAGTCGTTAAGGGTGGTCGCATCCTGGGCTTTGCTGCGCTGACCGTGGTCGGTGATGGCGATGGCCGCGTTGGCATGGGCAAGGGCAAATCCAAGGAAGTACCGGCAGCGGTGCAAAAAGCCATGGAAGAAGCCCGTCGCAACATGGTCAAGGTCTCGCTCAAGAACGGTACCATTCACCACCAAGTGACGGGCCACCATGGTGCCGCCTCTGTGATGATGGCACCAGCACCCAAGGGTACTGGCATTATTGCTGGCGGCCCTATGCGCGCCGTGTTCGAAGTGATGGGTATGACGGATATTGTGGCCAAGAGCCACGGTTCGTCCAACCCTTACAACATGGTTCGTGCTACGTTTGATGCGCTCACCAACTCCACCACACCCGGTGCAGTGGCGGCCAAGCGCGGCAAATCGGTCGAAGACCTCTTCGTCTGACAGGAGCTGTGATCACTATGTCTACACAACAAACCGTCAAGGTTCAATTGGTGCGAAGCCCGATTGGTACCAAAGAATCACACCGCGCCACTGTGCGTGGTTTGGGTCTGCGCAAGCTCAACAGTGTCAGCGAACTTCAGGATAGCCCTGAAGTGCGCGGCATGATCAACAAGATCAGTTATCTGGTCAAAGTCCTCTGAGAGGTTGATGATGGAACTCAATAACATCAAGCCCGCAGACGGATCCAAGCACGCCAAGCGTCGCGTGGGCCGGGGTATTGGCTCTGGTCTGGGCAAGACTGCTGGCCGTGGTCACAAGGGTCAAAAGTCGCGTTCGGGCGGCTACCACAAGGTCGGTTTTGAAGGCGGTCAAATGCCTTTGCAACGCCGCCTGCCAAAGCGTGGCTTCAAGTCAACCACACTGCGTTTCAACGCAGAAGTTAATTTGACAGATTTGGCCCGTTTGGGTTTGGCTGAAGTCGATATGCTGGTGCTCAAGCAATCTGGCCTGATTGGTGAATTGACCCGTGTGGTCAAGGTCATCAACACGGGCGCTATCGTATCGGCTGTCAAACTCAGCGGCATCGGTGCTACGGCTGGTGCCAAGGCAGCGATTGAAGCTGCCGGCGGCAGCGTCGCCTGATTCTGGTGTTGAAGGAAAAAAGCCGTGGCTACTAGCACAGCTCCAATTGCAAAAACCGGAAAATTCGGCGATTTGCGTCGTCGGCTGGTTTTTCTCTTGCTGGCGCTGGTCGTATACCGTGTCGGGGCACATATCCCCGTGCCTGGTATCGACCCGGCCCAACTGAAGCAGCTGTTCAGTGGTCAACAAGGCGGCATCCTGAACTTGTTCAACATGTTCTCGGGTGGCGCGTTGTCTCGCTTCACGGTGTTTGCACTGGGGATCATGCCGTATATCTCGGCATCGATCATCATGCAGCTGATGACCTATGCCGTGCCCGCCTTCGAACAGATGAAAAAAGAAGGCGAAGCTGGGCGTCGGAAAATCACGCAATACACGCGTTATGGCACGCTGGGCTTGGCTGTCTTCCAGTCACTGGGCATTGCTGTGGCGCTGGAAAGCTCCGCAGGGTTGGTGTTGGCACCCGGTTTTGGGTTCCGCATGACTGCAGTGGTGAGTTTGACGGCTGGAACCATGTTCCTGATGTGGCTTGGCGAGCAAATCACTGAGCGTGGTTTGGGCAACGGCATTTCCATTCTGATTTTCGCGGGTATCGCAGCGGGTTTACCAGGCTCTATTGGTGGTCTGTTGGAATTGGTGCGTACCGGTGCTATGAGCATCGTGGCAGCGATTTTCATCGTGATTTTGGTGGCTTTGGTTACCTATTTTGTGGTGTTCGTCGAGCGTGGGCAACGGAAAATCTTAGTCAACTATGCCCGGCGGCAGGTAGGAAACAAGGTCTATGGTGGCCAGTCTTCTCATTTGCCACTGAAGCTGAATATGGCTGGTGTGATTCCACCGATCTTTGCTTCGTCCATTATCTTGCTGCCTGCGACCATTGTGAATTGGTTCAGTGCGGGTGAGTCCATGCGCTGGCTTAAAGACATCTCTGGAGCACTGACCCCTGGTCAGCCGGTGTATGTCATGTTTTACGCAGCAGCCATTGTGTTCTTCTGCTTTTTCTACACTGCGTTGGTTTTCAATAGTCGTGAGACTGCTGACAATCTGAAAAAGAGCGGTGCATTTATTCCGGGTATTCGTCCGGGAGAGCAGACAGCACGCTACATCGACAAAATTCTGGTTCGGTTGACACTTGCAGGTGCGGTGTACATTACTTTTGTATGCTTGCTGCCGGAGTTTCTGATCCTGAAATACAACGTGCCGTTTTACTTCGGTGGAACGTCGCTGTTGATCATTGTGGTTGTGACGATGGACTTCATGGCACAGGTACAAAATTATCTGATGTCACAGCAATACGAGTCGTTGCTGAAAAAGGCCAACTTCAAGGCTGGCGCAGGCGGTTAAACTGAGACAGTCCTGAAGACCAATGACTGCAGGGTTGCAAAAAAGCAGTCTTGCAAGTTCGAAAGTCAAGATCAATCCACGTCCCACAGTTTGCGGGCACCCATTGTGTTTCGAGTCTTTATGGCTTGGAAGCGCGAAAAGTTTTAGGAGAATGAAATGAGAGTTTCTGCTTCAGTCAAGAAAATCTGCCGTAATTGCAAGATCATCCGCCGCAAGGGTGTGGTGCGTGTGATCTGCACTGACATGCGCCACAAGCAGCGTCAGGGTTGATTAGGAAAGTATAGAGGACGCATATGGCACGTATCGCTGGTATCAATATTCCGCCACATCAGCATGCTGAAATTGGCCTGACCGCCATTTACGGCATCGGTCGCACTCGCGCACGCAAAATTTGCGAAGCATGCGAAATCGCTTATTCCAAGAAGATCAAAGATCTGACGGATGGCGATCTTGAAAAGATTCGCGATCAGATCGCACAGTTCACCATCGAAGGTGACCTGCGTCGTGAAACGACGATGAACATCAAGCGCTTGATGGACATTGGCTGCTACCGTGGTTTCCGCCACCGTCGCGGTCTGCCGATGCGTGGTCAGCGCACCCGCACCAATGCCCGTACCCGCAAGGGTCCGCGCAAGGGCGCAGCGGCACTGAAGAAATAAAGAGATTGAAAGATCAATATGGCTAAATCTCCTGCCAATAACGCAGCACAGCGTGTTCGTAAAAAAGTTCGCAAGAACGTTTCGGATGGCATTGCTCACGTGCATGCGTCATTCAACAACACCATCATCACGATCACTGATCGCCAAGGCAATGCTCTCTCTTGGGCATCTTCCGGCGGCCAAGGCTTCAAGGGTTCGCGCAAGTCCACTCCGTTTGCTGCCCAAGTAGCTTCGGAAATGGCAGGTCGTGCAGCCATTGAGCAAGGTATCAAGAACCTCGATGTCGAAATCAAGGGCCCAGGCCCAGGTCGCGAATCCTCGGTTCGTGCTTTGGGCGCTTTGGGTATCCGTATTACATCGATCGCTGATGTGACACCTGTACCCCACAACGGTTGCCGCCCACAAAAGCGTCGTCGTATTTAATTCATTTTGAAGCCCACCGCCGCCTGCGCCGCATTAGCGCCTCAGGCGGCTCCCGCAATGGTTTGCGGCAGATGACATAAAAGGAAGTTCACGTGGCACGTTACCTCGGCCCCAAGGCCAAACTCTCCCGCCGTGAAGGCACCGACCTGTTCCTCAAGAGCGCACGTCGCTCGATTGCGGACAAGGCAAAATTTGATTCTAAGCCCGGTCAACATGGCCGTACTTCTGGTGCTCGCACTTCCGACTACGGTCTGCAATTGCGTGAAAAGCAAAAAGTCAAGCGCATGTACGGCGTGCTGGAAAAGCAATTCCGTCGCTGCTTTGAGGCTGCTGACCGCCGCAAGGGCAATACAGGTGCCAACCTGATGTCGCTGTTGGAATGCCGTCTGGACAATGTGGTTTATCGCATGGGCTTTGCCTCCACACGTGCTGAAGCCCGCCAGATCGTTTCGCACAAGGCCATCGTGGTCAACGGCCAATCGGTCAATATTCCATCCTACTTGGTCAAGGTGGGTGACGTTGTTGCCGTGCGCGAAAAATCCAAGAAGCAAAACCGCATCGTTGAAGCCCTGCAATTGGCACAACAAGTTGGTATGCCTGCATGGGTGGATGTCAATGCTGATAAGGCAGAAGGCGTGTTCAAGAAAGTTCCTGATCGTGATGAGTTTGGTGCAGACATCAACGAATCGCTGATTGTGGAACTGTATTCGCGTTAAGCCTCTCGGCTGTATTTTCGATAAAACTGTTCCTGTACCGCGAGGCATCGCGGTACAGGCGCTTCACCAGCCTTACCGGTGTAACGAGCTGGGGGTATTGAGAGGAAGTCTGCATGCAAACCAATTTGCTGAAACCCAAGGCTATCAACGTCGAGCAACTCGGGCACAACCGTGCCAAAGTCGTTCTGGAGCCGTTCGAGCGTGGTTACGGTCATACGCTGGGCAATGCTATTCGGCGCGTTCTGCTCTCGTCTATGGTGGGTTACGCAGCGACCGAAGTGACGATTGCTGGGGTTCTGCACGAGTATTCGTCCATTGATGGCGTGCAAGAAGATGTGGTCAACATTTTGTTGAACCTCAAGGGCGTTGTTTTCAAGCTTCACAACCGTGATGAAGTCACGTTGAGCTTGCGTAAAGACGGCGAAGGTGTTGTCACGGCACGGGATATTCAAACGCCCCACGACGTTGAAATCATCAACCCTGACCATGTTATTGCCCATCTGTCGCAAGGCGGCAAGCTGGACATGCAAATCAAGGTCGAAAAAGGCCGTGGTTATGTTCCTGGCACGATGCGCCGTTATGCGGATGAATCTACCAAGTCGATTGGCCGTATCATCCTTGACGCTTCTTTTTCGCCAGTTCGCCGTGTGAGCTACACCGTGGAAAGTGCCCGCGTTGAGCAGCGCACTGACTTGGATAAGCTGGTCGTGGAAATTGAAACCAATGGCGCAATTTCGGCAGAAGATGCCGTGCGTGCTTCGGCCAAAATTTTGGTTGAACAATTGGCAGTGTTTGCGCAGCTCGAAGGTGGCGATTTGCCCGACTTTCCGCAGCAAGGCGCTCGTAACACAGCCAGTTTCGATCCGATTCTGCTGCGCCCAGTCGATGAACTTGAACTCACTGTGCGTTCTGCCAATTGCCTCAAGGCTGAGAACATCTATTACATCGGTGATCTTATTCAGCGCACCGAAAATGAGTTGCTCAAAACGCCTAATCTGGGCCGTAAGTCACTCAATGAGATCAAGGAAGTCTTGGCCTCGCGTGGCTTGACACTTGGCATGAAGCTCGAGAACTGGCCTCCAGCCGGTTTGGACAAGCGTTAAGCTATAATTTCAGCCCCTTTATGGGGGCAGTGCCTCGGGCAGTACCTTGTACGGCTGCCTGATTTAACGATATCAAAGGAAAAGCACCATGCGCCACGGACACGGACTCCGTAAACTCAATCGCACTACGTCACACCGCCTCGCGATGTTGCGTAACATGATGAACTCGCTCATTGAGCATGAAGTCATCAAGACCACTTTGCCCAAGTCTAAAGAACTGCGCCGCGTGATCGAGCCCATGATCACTTTGGCCAAGGTCGATACTGTTGCAAACCGCCGCTTGGCTTTTGACCGTCTGCGTGACCGTGACAGCGTTACTAAGCTGTTCAATGACCTCGGCCCCCGCTTTAATGCGCGTCCCGGTGGTTATACCCGTATTTTGAAAATGGGTTTCCGCGTTGGCGATAACGCACCTATGGCTCTGGTAGAGCTGGTGGATCGCGGTGCTGTGGTGACTGAAGAAAATAATTCTGGCACGACTGCATAAAAGCAGGTTATAATTAAAGCGCGCGATGGAGCAGTCTGGTAGCTCGTTGGGCTCATAACCCAAAGGTCGGAGGTTCAAATCCTTCTCGCGCAACCAAATAAGCGGTAACCGCAAAAAAGCCCACAGTAATGTGGGCTTTTTTTTGGGCTTTTTTTAGAAGAGATCGAAAATCAGCGTAATTTCTCCGTAATTTGCTGAATATGGAGATTTTTGTTTTGGGCACTAATATCCAGTCGGGCTTGATCGCCCTGCACAGTAATCGCACTGAAACGCTGGCTGAAACCGTATTTTCTTGGCTGCGCCAAAATCCTTTGGCGCCACTCGAAGAAGAAATCGTCCTTGTACAAAGCAACGGCATGGCCGAATGGTTCAAGATGGCGCAAGCGCGCAGTGCGGGAATCTGTGCCCCAGCGCGTGTCGAGTTGCCCTCGCGCTTTTTATGGCGAACCTACCGCCAAGTGCTAGGGCGTGAACAAGTTCCATTGCAGTCGCCGTTAGACAAAACGCCGATGACGTGGCGGCTCATGCGCCACTTGCCAGACATGCTGCGGGTTCCGGGTTTTGAGCCTGTGGCAGGTTTTTTGCGTACCAATGAGCCTGACCGATTGTTCCAACTGGCGGGTCGTTTGGCCGATCTTTTCGATCAGTACCAAGTTTATCGACCCGACTGGCTGGTTGAATGGGGGGCAGAGCGTGACGTGCTACTGGCACCTGGTCGTCCTAACCTGCCGCTGCCTAGCGATCAGTGCTGGCAACCGATGCTTTGGCGCACCATCTTGGCCACCCTTGATGGGCGTGAGAGCCAAGCAATTCGGCCCCACATTCACCAGCGTGCAATCGATGCACTGCGAAGCGGGGCCGCTTTGGCGCAGCCGGTAGCCCGGCGTGTGGTGTTGTTTGGTACAACCCAAGTGCCGTTGCCAGTGTTGCAGATGCTCGCAGCACTATCAGCGCACACGCAAGTGCTGTTGGCGATCCCAAACCCTTGCCGATTTCATTGGGCAGACACCATTGACGGGCGTGAATTACTGCGAATGCAGCGCCGTCGCCAGCCGCTGCGTGGGGGGCGTGATCTGGCAGTTTTACCACTGGAGCAAATGCATGCCCATGCCCATCCGTTGTTGGCGGCGTGGGGGCGTCAAGGCCGTGATTTTGTGCGCCAATTGGATGAGTTTGACGATGCCCAGCAGGCGCTGGAGCAATTTGCATTGCCGCGCGTTGATTTGTTTGATGAGGATGAAGACACTGTTGCCACGCCCCTATTGACCCAAGTGCAGTACCGAATCCGCGATCTGGTGCCATTGGCAGAGCACCCAGAACGAACCGCTGATGGGGCTGATCGGTCGATCGTTTTTCACGTTGCGCACAGTATTTTGCGGGAGGTCGAGGTGTTGCATGACCAGCTTTTGCACCTGTTTGCAGAGCGTTCTGGTGCAATGCCTTTGCAGCCGCGCGACGTGGTTGTGATGGTGCCAAACATCGATACGGTAGCACCTGCAATTCGTGCGGTGTTTGGTCAGTATGCGCGCCATGATCCGCGTTTTATCCCATTTGATATTGCCGATTTAAGCGCCCGCATCAGTAGCCCTATTGTTGGTGCTTTGGAATGGCTATTGCGCTTGCCTCAGCAACGTTGCCGACTGAGTGAGCTGCGCGATTTGTTGGACGTGCCCGGTGTGGCTGCACGTTTTGGTGTGGCAGCCGATGCGTTGCCACGTTTGACGCAGTGGATGATGGGCGCGGGCATTCGCTGGGGGCTGAATGAAGATCAGCGTGCCCACCTAGACTTGGCTGCTTGCGGAACACAAAACACCAGCGACTTTGGTTTGCGGCGCATGTTGCTGGGCTACACCAGTGGGGATGTTGGTTTTGCTGGCATAGAGCCTTACGTTGAGGTCGGTGGTTTGGAGGCAGACTTGGCCGGTGTGTTGGCCCAGCTATTGCACCGCCTTGAACTGTGGCTGACGCAGGCCAGCACAGCTGCTACACCCACTGAATGGGCACAACGGGGCCGCAGTTTGCTGGCAGATTTGATCGAGCCGACCGATGACACCGACCGAGAGGTGATGGGTGCCCTCGATAACGCCCTCATCCGCTGGCAAGAAGCCTGCGTGCAGGCTGGATTTACCGATAAGGTTGCCTTGTCAGTAGCGCGGGAGGCGTGGCTTGAAACGCTGCAAGAGCCTTCGTTGCAGCAGCGTTTTCGGGCGGGCGGTGTGACCTTTTGTACCTTGATGCCGATGCGGGCTATTCCCTTTGAAATGGTCTGCTTGCTGGGTATGAACGATGGTGATTACCCGCGCCGTGCACCACGCAGTGATTTTGATTTGATGGGCTTGCCCGGCCAAGTGCGTCCCGGTGATCGCTCACGCCAAAGCGATGATCGGCAGCTGATGTTGGAGGCACTTTTGTCGGCGCGGCGAGTTCTTTACGTCAGTTGGACAGGGCGCAGTGTGCGTGATCACAGCGAGCAACCGCCCTCGGTATTGGTTTCGCAATTGCGCGATTATTTGGCAGCAGGTTGGCGTGGTGATGTGTTGGCCCAGCGCACCACTGAGCATCCTTTGCAACCGTTCAGTCGGCGTTACTTTGAAGGGCGCAGCGATTTGTGGACATATGCCCGTGAGTGGCGCTCGGCACACGCTGAGTCTGCATCGGTTCTTGCCGGAGGTGCGGGTATGGTGCCGCCGGTTTGGACGCCTGATGTCCGCGTGCCACTGACCGTGGCTCAGTTAGCAGGCTTTTTACGCCACCCTGTCAGAACGTTCTTTCTTCGGCGGCTGGGCGTAGTGTTTGGCGAAGTCGATGAAGAGTCGGCCGATGAAGAAGCTTTTGGTTTGAGGGGTTTGCAAGAGTACGGCGTAGTGCGTGAGTTGGTCGAGGGCGTTCTGACCGATAGTGCCCACGGCGCAAGGGCTGTGGGTCAGAGTGACACGGTAGCCGGTCTTGTCGCTGTGCGCTTAGAAAGTCTGCGCCGAGCAGGGCGGCTGCCCTTGGGTGGTTTTGCCGAGCGTACACAAAAACAGCTTACAGCGGCGCTTTTACCTTTGTTGCACGCATGGCAATCGGTGCAGAACGCTCACCCCGAAGGGGTGGCGCGTGTGCCACTGCGTTGTGTTGCCGGGGAGTCCGGTGGGGGCAGCAGCGTTATCTTTGAGGATTGGCTCGACCACTTGCACGCTGGCCCTGATGGGCAACCGGTGTGGTTAGAACTCAAGCCTTCTAAGTTGTTAAAGCAGGTGCCCAAGGAAGAAAACTCCAAACGAGAGGCCCCCAAAGCCACGGTTCGTACTGACAAGATGCTGTCGTTTTGGGTACGCAGTTTGGCCGCAGCGGTCAGCGGTATCGTTGTGCGCGGGGTCGTGGTGGGGCGTGATGCCACGCTGTACATCCATCCGGTCGATCAAGCGCTTGCACACACCACACTCATGCACCTACTGGAAGTCTGGCGTGACGGAATGCAAACCCCTCTGCCATTGGCATTGGATACCGGTTTGGCACAGGTGCAAGGCCGTGATGTTGTGGCAGCCTATGAAGGCAGTTACCAACGTGATGGTGATGTCGCCGAACCTTGCATCGCGCGGGTTTTTCCTGATTTTGAAACTCTGGCCGAAGATGGACGTTTCAAGCAATTAGCGGAATCGGTTTACCGTCCATTGGCTGAGTGGGTGCAGAACTATGTAGAAGCGATGCCACACCCCGAAAGCCCTGAAAGCTCCGAAGAAGCCGCCCCATGCGTACCTTGAATGCCATCGACTTTCCGTTGTCGGGCAGTCGCCTGATTGAAGCCAGTGCCGGTACCGGCAAAACTTGGACGATTGCGGCGCTGTATTTGCGTTTGGTGCTCGGTCATGGCGATGGGAATGCCTTTGTGCGCCCTTTGAGTCCAGCAGAAATTTTGGTCATGACCTTTACCCGTGCGGCCACGCGCGAGTTGTCTGATCGCATTCGTGCCCGTCTGCTAGAGGCGGCCCGGTGTTTTCGTGGCGAGGCGGTGGTTTGTGCTGGCGATGATTTTCTGGCCGAGCTTTTGGCGGCATACCCACCCGGTACGGCGCGTACCGGTGCTGCTTGGCGTTTGGCAACCGCAGCCGAAGGGATGGACGATGCGGCAGTCCACACCATTGATGCGTGGTGCCAGCGCATGTTGCGTGAGCATGCCTTTGACAGTGGTTGCTTATTCGACGAGGAACTGAGCGCGGATGAACGCGCCGTACAGACGGAAGCAGCGCAAGATTATTGGCGACAGCAGTGTTACCCGCTGCATGGTGAGGTGCTGGAGGTTGTGCTGAAAGTTTGGGGCAACGTCGAGGCATTGGTCAAAGACATGCACGGTTTGTCGGCGCAAACTTTGCCGGAGGGTGTTGGCGTTGGTTCTTTAGGCGACGTGATCGAGCGTACCCAACAACAGCGGCAACATGTGATAACTACCCTCAAACAGGGCTGGGCCGAACGCGTCCCAGCGATGCAGCAGTGGCTCGATGAACAAGTGGCAGGTGCCGGTTGGGATGGACGCAAACTGGCTCCGCGCCATTACACCGGCTGGCTGGTCACCATCGCAGCATGGGCACAAAATCCTGCCGTTGAAGAGCTCGAACTGACCGATGCCGCGCAGCATCGTTTCAGCCCCGATGGACTGCAAGAGGCGCGCAAGGCCGGTGCGCCGCAGATCACACTGCCCGAACACTTTCAGGCACTGGCCGATGTGTTGCTGGCACAGCAGGCTTTGCCAAAGCCGTCGGTGGCGTTGCGCCTGCATGCTGCCGCTCGGGTGCAGGCGCGCATGGCCGAGCTGAAAAAACAAAGTGGCCGTTTTGGTTTTGCCGATATGTTGCAACGGCTCGATCAGGCGCTGGCAGGCCCCAACAGCGAGCGCTTGCGTGCCCGCATCATCGGCCAATACACTGTGGCTTTGGTGGACGAATTTCAAGACACATCGCCGCTGCAATACCGCATTTTTGACCGGCTTTACCGCACTGCCGACAACGATGCGTCCACCGTGCTGCTGCTGATTGGAGACCCCAAGCAATCCATTTATGGCTTTCGGGGCGCTGATATTTACAGCTACTTGGCAGCCCGCCGTGCCACCGCCGGACGGCACTACATTTTGGACACCAACTACCGTTCAACGCAGGCACTGGTGGGGGCTGTGAACCACGTCTTTGCCTATGCGGAGGAGCGGCCCGGCGCTGGTGCATTTTTGTTTCGGGCAGGGGCGCAGACAGACAACCCGTTGCCATTTGTCAAAGTCAAAGCCTGCGGTCGGCCTGAGAGGTTTCAAACCGCCGATGGCTTAGTGCCTGCGCTGCTGGTGCAGCACCATCTTGAATTGCACAGTGCCCAAGAGCACCGCAGCCTGTTGGCAGCGTTGTGTGCCCAGCGCATCGTCACTTGGCTCAACGATGCACAGGCAGGTTTTGCACAAGAAGGGCAGCCTTTGCAGCGCCTGCGCCCGGCAGATATTGCGGTGTTGGTGCGTTCGGGTGTAGAGGCTGCTGCGGTGCGGCGTGCGCTGCAGCGACGCGGTGTGGCATCGGTGTATTTATCGGACAAAAACTCGGTATTTACCAGCGACGAAGCCCACGATTTGCAGCATTGGTTGCATGCAGTGGCTGCGCCGCTGGATGTGCCACGGGTGCGCGCCGGTTTGGCAACGCGCACGGTCGGCCTGTCGCTGGACGAGTTGATGCAACTCGCGACCGATGACGAGGCCTTTGATGCGCGCAGCGCACAACTGCGTGCGTTGCATGGAGTGTGGCAAACGCAGGGTGTGCTAACGATGTTGCGCCAAACACTTCACCAGCTTGATTTGCCTGCACGTTGGTTGGCCCAGTCTGGCGGTGAGCGGCGCTTGACCAATTTTTTGCATTTGGCGGAGTTGCTCCAAACTGCCAGTGCCGAACTTGAGGGTGAACAGGCATTGATTCGTTGGTTAAGTCAGCAAATGCAGGAGGGTGGCTCCAGTGGGGAGGAGCAAATCGTGCGTTTGGAAAGCGATGCCGATTTGGTCAAGGTGGTGACCATCTACAAGAGCAAAGGCTTGGAATACCCGGTGGTGTGTTTGCCATTTGCGTGCAGTTTCCGGGCCGAGAAGAACGATGCCACGTCATTTTGGCATCTAGCCGATGCACAGGGGCAACGCAGTTTGCACCTGCATCTGAGCAAAGAGGCCCTAGCGCAAGCTGACCAAGAGCGCCAGCGTGAAGACCTGCGTTTGCTGTATGTCGCCCTGACGCGTGCCCGCCATGCGCTGTGGTTGGGTTTTGCGGCGCTCAAAGTGGGCAACAGTCAGGCGTGTTGCACACACCAGAGCGCAGCGGGTTATTTATTTGGGGGCGCACCAGCGTGGGCGGCCAATGAATGGCTGGCCTTGCTGCAAGCGATGGCGCAGGGGCAGACCGATATTGCGTTACAGGGTACGGCGTACCAGCAAGCCAGCGAGGTGCCTTGTACCCCCTTGGCACTGCGCGGCGTGCTAGCGCCGCTGCACCCGTCGATGGTTTATGCCGGGCAATTTGAGCGCGATTGGGGCATTGGCAGTTTTTCACAATTGGTGCGGGGTGTTGCATCCAATGCAGTGGGCAGCACATCTGCTCCGGTGCCTCGTGCCGCCGATGATGAATACCCCCCTGAGGGCACGGACGCTGCGGTCACCACGCTTGTGCCCCAGCGTGTGGCACTTCATGCGGGTTCTGCTGCTGCATCGTCGGCGCAGCCGTGGCATGGTTTTACACGCGGCGCATTGGTCGGCAATTTTTTGCATGAGCAACTCGAATGGCTCGCTGGTGCTGGCTTTGCGTTGGACGATAACCCCGGCTTGGCCGATCGCTTGCGCCAACGCTGTGAGCGGGCTGGTCGGGCCGCCGATGCCGATACCGTGGTGCAGTGGCTCGGTGCCGTGGCCCGGATGCCGCTACCGGAGGTCGGGGTGTCGCTGCAAGCACTGACCTGTGTTTTGCCTGAAATGGAGTTTTGGCTGCCTGCCGGGTATTTGAATGCCTCGGAGGTCGATGCGCTGTGCCGGCAGCACTTGCTGCCCGGCCAAGACCGCGCACCGTTACCCAAGCGCACGCTGCATGGCATGTTGATGGGTTTTGCCGATTTGGTTTTCGAGCATGCCGGGCGCTATTGGGTGCTGGATTACAAATCGAACTACCTCGGAGCCGATGCGGGGGCCTACCATGCAGATGCCTTGGCTGCGACGATGGCGGCGCACCGCTACGACGTGCAGGCGGCGCTGTACCTGCTGGCATTGCACCGGCTGCTGCGCCAGCGGTTGGGCGCGCAGTACGATCCCGCGCAGCAATTGGGCGGGGCTTTGTATTTATTTCTGCGCGGTATCGATGCCCCGGGCCATGGCGTTTTGGCGATTGCACCACCGCTGCCATTGCTCGATGCACTCGATGCCATGCTCGACCGTGAGGCACACCGGGCATGACCACCCCACCCGATTTTTCAACCATGCCCCTTTCCGAGGCCACCTTAATTGCCCTGCGCCAATGGAGTGATGTGGGGTGGTTGCGCCAGCTCGATAGCGCTTTGGCGGCCTTTATGGCCGACTTGGATGCGAGCGCTCCACCCGCCTTGCTGGTGGCGACGGCGCTACTGGCGCACATGGAAGGCCGGGGCCATACCTGTTTGCTGTTGGCACCGCTAGTGCATCGCCCCGGTGCGCTGCTAGGTTGGCCTGATGAAGCCCAAGATGCCTTGGCTGCGCTATGGGCCAGTTTGCCCCGGACTTTGGGCGATTGGTACGCTGCACTGGCTGCCAGTTCGGTGGTCTATGCCAGCGGCCACAACGCCGATGAGGGCCAGCCGTTGGTGCTTAGTGGTGCGGCCCATGCCCCCCGACTGTACCTGCGCCGTTATTGGGTTTACGAGTGCGCTGTGGCACAGCAGATTTTGCAGCGCACGGCCACGCCGATAGCGGTGGATGCTGCTGCGGTGCGTCCGTGGCTTGATCGCTTGTTTCCCGCCCGTCCCCATGCGCTGCCCAGCGATTTTGACTGGCAGAAGCTGGCCTGTGCGATGGCGCTGCGTGGGCATCTGTCGGTGATTACCGGCGGGCCGGGCACTGGCAAGACCTACACGGCTGCACGTTTGCTGGCGCTGTTGTTTGCGGTCGATGCACAGCCCGAACGCTTGCGCGTAGCGTTGGCAGCACCGACCGGCAAGGCGGCGGCGCGGCTCAAGCAGTCGATTGATGCTGCCTTGGTCGAGCTTGATGCATGTGTTGGTGGTGCGTTGGATTTACCCGCCCTGACCCAGCGCATGGGGGCGGCGCGAACGCTGCACGCTCTGCTGGGTGCGCGCCCCGACACCCGCAAGTTTCGTTACCACGCGGGGCAGCTGCTCGACATTGATGTGCTGATCGTCGATGAAGCCTCGATGGTGCATTTGGAGATGATGGCGGCTTTGCTAGCGGCGCTGCCTGCATCGGCCCGGGTGGTGTTTTTGGGTGATAAAGACCAATTGGCTTCGGTGGAAGCAGGGGCCGTGTTGGGTGATCTGTGCCGTGATGCCCAAGCAGGCCGCTACAGCGCCGCCACTGCCGACTACGCTTTGACTGCGACCGGACAAATCCTCCCTAGCGGTTATTTACAGACTGCTGGCACCCCAGCGCCGCTGGCACAGCACACGGTGATGCTGCGCGAAAGCCGCCGCTTTGGTGGCCCGATTGGTCAGTTGGCATTGGCGGTGAATGCCGGTGATGCAGGCAGGGCGCGCAGCTTGCTGATGGCCGATACGGGGGGCGCTTTGTCTCGCTACTACCCGCAGGGCCATGACCCGGCGGTGGTGTTGCAGTTGGCGTTGCACGGGCGTTCGGGTGCACCGGCCTGCTATCGGCACTATTTGGAGTGTTTGGCCCAAGGCCCGTCCAGTGCGGATGCTCTGGGGCATGAAAGCTGGGTCAAGAACGTGTTGGCTGCGTTTGAGCGTTTTCGGCTGTTGTGCGCGGTGCGCGAGGGCGAATGGGGCGCTGCCGGGCTGAACCGGGCCGTGCAAAGTGCGCTGCGCGTTGCCGGCTGGCTGAATCCGCGCGGTGAATGGTATGCCGGTCGGCCTGTGATGGTGACGCGCAACGACCCGGCGCTGGGGGTGTTCAATGGCGACATCGGCATTGCCCTGCCATCGTTGCCACGCACAGCCGCCGCTGCTGATGTGCAAGACCGCGATGCCGCCAGCGGTATCGGCTTGCGCGTCTATTTTGCCGATGGCCCGCAGGTGCGTTCGGTCGGGGTGGGGCGGTTGGCGCATGTGGAAACTGCTTTTGCCATGACCGTTCACAAAAGCCAAGGCTCGGAGTTTGAGCATACCGTGCTGGTGTTGCCGCCCCATGCCGGTGCCATCCTGAGCCGCGAGCTGGTCTACACCGGCATCACCCGGGCGCGCCAGGCTTTCACGCTGGTGTCGGCGCAGCCGGGGCTGCTCAGTGCCGCATTGCAGCGGCCTACACAGCGTGCCAGTGGCTTGCATGGCCTGCTGGGGCAGGGCTTAGAGGGTGATCTTAATATCAAAAATGATAGCAAATAATCTTTGCCAAATGCGGGCTAGAATCGTTTTTTACTACTATTTCACCGTCCAGTGGCTGTGCAGAGGCAGTTGGACACTTTTTCATTGACCGGAGACCTCCCCATGGCATTGCAACGTTTTACCGCTCCTTTTTTGTTCGCTGCGCTGCTGTGCGCCGCAGCCACGGCCCAAGCCCAAAGTAGCCCTGCCGTAGCGGTGGACGGCGCTTGGGCACGCGCCAGCGTGGTGGGTCAAAAGGCCACGGGCGCATTCATGCGCTTGACGGCCAGCGAGGCCACCCGCTTGGTGCGTGCGCAGTCGCCGGTAGCAGGCGTTACGGAAGTCCACGAAATGAGCATGGAAGGCAATGTCATGAAAATGCGCGCCGTGGCCGGACTCGATCTGCCCGCTGGCAAAGCCGTGGAACTCAAGCCCGGCAGTTACCACGTCATGCTGATGGACTTAAAACAGCCCTTGCTCAAAGATGCGCGTGTGCCCTTGACTTTGGTGTTCCAAAATGCCCAAGGGGTGCAATCTCAAATGCAAGTGGAGTTGCCCGTGGCGGTGCAAGCCCCCGGCATGGCGCAGATGCCCGCGCACGCCCACTGAGTGCCAGCCCGGCTGCTGCGCAGTGCATTGGGGTAAGCTGTGCGTTCATTCTTGAATTTAACCCTGCGGAGCGGCTATGAGCGACACATCCCCCTTTGGTTTTGGCAAATTCGTGCCGGGCTTTGATTTTTTGCAAAACCTTGCCAAGGGCAGCACCGGCAATATGCCGCAAATGCCCAACCTGTCGAGCTGGGTAGCGCCGACCATCAGCGTTGAAGAACTCGAAAAGCGCATCACCGAACTGCAAGCGGTGCAGTTTTGGTTGGAGCAAAACTCCCGTGCGCTCTCGGCCACCATTCAGGCGCTCGAAGTGCAAAAAATGACCCTTGCCACGCTCAAGGGCATGAACTTCAGCATGGGCGATGTGGCAAGTGCATTCAAAATGAACCCCGCTGATGCCATGATGGGCAGCGTGCAAAAGGCCGGTGAAACCTTTGCTGGCGCAGCACAAGCCATGACCGATGCGGCGGCCCGTGTCGCCCAAAAATCAGCCCCTGCGGCTGCACCGGCACCTGCACCCGCTGCAACGCCAGCACCAGCGCCGGAAGCTGAAAAAGCCACCGCCAGCGTGATTGATCCGGTGCAATGGTGGGGGGCACTGACCCAGCAGTTCCAACAGATTGCCACCACTGCGATGGCCGAGGTAGCGAAACAAAACGCCCTCGACACCACCCACCACATGGCGACCGATTTGGCAAAAGAGGCGATCAAAACAGCCACCGATATTGCCGCCAAGGGTGTCGAGACGGTACAAAACGCCACCCTGCGCGCCGCCAGTGTTGTCGCGCCGGCGGCGGCTGCGGTCAAAAAGACCGCTGCGCGCAAGGCCACAGCCGCTACTCCCGCCGCAGATGCCGCTGCGGTGCCTGCGGCCAAAAAGACCCCTACCCGCCGCGCTGCCACCAAGCAGGCGCGTTAAAACACCTGCGCTGGGTGCGCGCAGGCGTAGCCCGGTGCGGGCTATTTGAATTTGCTAGAAGCCTTCATCTAAAACCAGCTTCGGTTTGAAACCTCCCCTTTCAGGGGGGTGGGTTTCTTGGGGGCGTGGATTGAAACATGAAACTCTGTCCTACAGGCCATGCCACGCATCCGCAGTGGCGCATGGCTGGCGCACTGGCGTTGGCCCAGTTGCGCGCCCAAATGGCGTTGCCCGCTTATGCCAGCGAACCCACACTGGGTTTGCTCTACATCACCGACCACTACGCCAGTCACGCCCAAGCCCTGCTCGAGTTTTTGAGTGCCGAATTGCCCGAAGTGACCGACTGGAGCGGCACCGTCGGCATTGGGGTCTGTGCCAACAACGCCGAATACTTTGATGAACCGGCGCTGTCGGTGATGTTGCTCGATGTGCCTTGCGATCAGTACCGGGTGTTTTCTGGGGTGGCACCGCTGCCACGCGCTGGGGCGAGCAATTTTGTGGCGCATACCGCCTTGGTGCATGCGGATGGGCATGCGCCCGACGTGGCTGGTTTGATTGCAGAAATGGCCGAGCGCACGACCAGCGGCTATGTGTTTGGGGGGCTGAGTGCCAGCCGAGGGGCTAATGTGCAGTTTGCCGTCGGTGGCAGCGGCAATATGGCCGGTCAGGGCGGTGCGAGCGGTGTCTTTGATGGCGGACTCTCTGGCGTGGCCTTTGCGACCGAGGTAGCGTTGTTGTCGCGCGTTACCCAAGGGTGCCAGCCGGTCGGGCCGGTGCAGCGCATTACGGCGGCACAAGACAACGTGGTGCTGGCCTTGGATGGTGAACCGGCGCTGGACGTGCTGCTACGCACTTTGCAGGTCTCGCTAGAAAACGACCAACAAGCTGCCATTGAACGGGTGCGGGCCACGTTGGTCGGGTTGATGGACGAAAACCCAGGGCCAGATGCGCCTGCCCACGGGCGCACTGGCTACTTTGGCACCGACACCCGCGTGCGCCACATCATTGGCTTGGATGGTGTGCGCCACGGCGTGGCGCTGGCCGACTATGTGGTGCCCGGCATGCGCTTGGCATTTTGTCAGCGCAGCGTAGCGGCGGCCCGTGCCGACTTAATGCGCATTTGTGCAGAAATCCGCGAAGAACTGGCCCCGGATGATTCGGATTTGGCTTTGTCCCAAACCGCCAGCGCTGGCCCCGATGCTGCCCTGCCCAACGGTGGTCGTGCGTCGCCAGCGGCCCTCACAGCGCCCGTGCGCCACATCACCGGTGCCATTTATGTGAGCTGCGCTGGGCGGGGCGGGGCACATTTTGGTGGCCCCAGCGCGGAGTTGCAAATGGTGCGGCATGCCTTGGGCGATGTGCCTTTGGTCGGATTTTTTGCGGGCGGGGAGATCGCCCACCACCATCTGTACGGCTACACCGGCGTACTGACGGTGTTTACCAGCGATGGTTTGGCACCTGAAAGCTAAATAGGGGGAGATAAGGGCTGCTAGCCCTTTACCTATCAGCATTTATTGCTATAAATTTAGTAGCAATATTTTTCGCTCTACCTGACCCTTGAGGCGTTAGCGCCGGTGTGGGTTGTTCGGATGGTGGTCGCGGTGGTTGGGAATGCCATCGCCATCGCGGTCTCGGTCACGGTAGTTAGGGATACCGTCGCCATCGCGGTCACGGTGCTGGCCGCGCTCCCAGCCGCCGTGGTGCATTTGCCAGCGGCCATCGTATTCGCGCCACTGCGGTGGGCGGTAATAGTGCCCGGGACGCACATGCTCCCAATGGCCCGGCACCCAGTGGTGGTTGTGACCGCGCCACTCCCAATGCCCTGCCACCCAAATCTGCCCATGGCGGGCCTGTGGCATCGGCTCGTAGCGTGGTGGCGGTGGAGCCGGAATCATCTGGTAGCTGGCGGCATCCGACTGAATGATGACGCTGGTTTGTGCGGCTGCCTGCATTGGAGCCAGCATACACAACGCTGCAAAGGCGATGGATGCCATGGATGCGGTGGTCAGTCCGTTGGGAAGAGGGTGCATAGAATTCTCCGGTGGTGTTGCTGCCTTCAGCAACCAAAGCCTTGATCGCATTATCGTCGCCGCATACTGGCAAAACCGGCCAGTTCCCAGCGCCGTGCAGCCAACAGCAAGGTATAGCCTTCGCGCTCGGCTTCGGGCAGTTTTTGGTCGGTCAAGTGTTGCTGGGAAAAATCTTGCGCCACGCGCTGCATGCGCTCCATGAACGCAGGTGCTAGCGCTCTGCCAATGCTGCCGTGCACCAGCAGCAGGCCTTCGCCGGGGCCGTCAAAGCCGCCGCCAAAATAATCCAGCAAGGCGTGTTCCCGAAAATACTCCATCACCGGCCCATGCGGTCGCCACGAAAAGGTTTTTGCCAACTTGAGCCGGTAGCGGTTCAGGGGCCGAAGCTCAATGATGCCGATGCGATCGAGCTGCGCTAATGCCGCAATGGCTTGCGCTGGGGTAATGCGGTAGCTGTCGGTGATTTGCTCGAGCGTCCATTGACTGAGCACACAAATAGCCACCAGCAGCAGCACCCGGTCAGCGACCACGGCTTGTTCTTGCGCGTGGGTCAGTTGTGCCAGCAGTGGCTGGGCATCGGCGACGTGGCGGGCTAAATCGGCAAAATCAATTTTCAGTATCCGGCAGATGGCATCAACGCGTGACAGCGGCATATCGCCTTGGGCCAGCATGCGTTTGATGCTCGACTCGGCCATGCCCAGCGCCCGGGCCAAATCGGCATAGGTCATTTGTGCTGCCTTGAGTTCTTTTTTCAGGGCGGTGACGAGGTCGGCGGTAGTGCTCATGGTATTGATGATAGATACCGCCAGCCTGAGCCTGTGCGCCCGGTGCTGTTTTTAGGCCATGAAAAGAGGCGACTCCTTGATACTCAAGGCCTTGCTGCGTCACACCCCCGACAACTTTGCGTGAGTATCCCACTATGCCAGCCCACGACCACCCTAACCAGTTTGCCTTGCTGGGCCAGCGCCGCTTTGCGCCGTTCTTTTGGACGCAATTTGCCGGTGCGGCCAACGACAACTTGTTCAAATTTGCCTTCACGGTGCTGGTGACTTACCAGCTCAGTGTGTCGTGGTTGCCGCCATCGCTGGCCGGGTTGGTGATTGGTGCTTTGTTCATTTTGCCGTTTTTGCTGTTTTCGGCCACTGCGGGGCAATTGACCGACAAGTTCGACAAGACGCGCATGATCCGTTTTGTCAAGAATTTAGAAATCGCCATCATGCTGGGGGCAGCGGCAGGTTTTATTGCGGGCAGTGTGGCGCTGCTGCTGCTGTGTACCTTTTTGATGGGGGTGCATTCGACGCTGTTTGGCCCGGTCAAGTTTGCCTATATGCCCCAAGTGTTGAGCGAGCGCGAACTGACCGGCGGCAACGGCATGGTCGAGATGGGCACGTTTGTTGCCATCTTGCTGGGCAATGTGGCCGGAGGCTTGTTGGTGGCGTTGCCGGGCATCGGTCATACCACCGTGGCAGTGGCCTGCATTGGGCTGGCGCTGCTGGGGCGCGGGGTGGCGCAGTTCATTCCCGCTGTGCCTGCCACCGATCCCGGTCTGTGCATCAACTGGAATCCCTTCACTGAAACTTGGCGCAACCTGAAGCTGGCCCACGGCAACTTGGTGGTGTTTCGTTCGCTGCTGGGCATTAGCTGGATGTGGTTTTTTGGGGCCGTCTTTTTGTCGCAGTTTCCGAGTTTTGCCAAAGAGGTGCTGCATGGCGATGCCCATGTTGCTTCGCTGCTGCTGGTGGTGTTCTCGGTGGGCATTGGCACCGGCTCGCTGCTGTGCGAGGTACTCTCGCGCCGCCATGTTGAAATCGGTTTGGTGCCGCTGGGTGCTATCGGCATGAGCGTTTTTGCCATCGACTTGTACTTTGCTTCACGCAGTTTGCCCACTGCCGAGGTCATGGGTTTGGCGGCTTTTGTGGCACAAAGCGCCCATTGGCGGGTGATGGCAGATTTGGCCCTGCTGAGTTTGTTTGCCGGTTTGTACAGTGTGCCCATGTATGCGCTGATCCAGATGCGCAGCCAGCCCAGTCACCGTGCTCGCATCATTGCGGCCAACAACATTTTGAATGCATTGTTCATGATCGGCAGCTCGCTGATCGCCGGGGCTTTGCTGGGAGCGGGTTTGACGGTGCCACAGGTATTTTTGTGCACCGGCATTGCCAATGCTGTGGTGGCGTTCTATATCTTCTTGCTGGTGCCCGAGTACCTACTGCGGTTCGTTGCGTGGGTGGTATCGCGGCTGGTGTACCGGTTCAAGGTGCAGGGCGATGAGCACATCCCCACCACGGGCGCTGCCGTGTTGGTGTGCAACCACGTCAGTTTTGTGGATGCCATCTTGCTGATGGCGGCCAGTCCCCGGCCTATTCGGTTTTTGATGGACTACCGGATTTTCAAGGTGCCGGTGCTGGGGTGGTTGTTTCGTTTGGCCAAGGCGATTCCGATAGCGCCACAAAAGGAAGACCCGCAGGCGTACCAAGCCGCTTTTGATGCTGCAGCCCAAGTGCTGCGCGAGGGCGATTTGCTGGCGATCTTTCCGGAGGGGGGCATTACCCGCGATGGGCAATTGCAAGAGTTCAAAGGCGGCATCGTCAAAATTGTGGAGCGCGCCCGGGCTGAGGGCATCGACCCTCCCATCATTCCAATGGCTTTGACCAACCTCTGGGGCTCGTTTTTTAGCCGCATTGAGCGCGGCGCAGCGATGGTGCGACCGTTTCGGCGTGGAATGTTCAACCGCATTGGATTGAACGTTGGCCCCGCTGTCGGCAGCGAACCGCTACAGCCGGCACTGCTGCGTGAGCAGGTGGCAGCTTTGCTGCTGCCATCGCAAAAGCGCGATAAATTGTAAGAATGATGGAACTTCTAAGGGGTGCGTAGTAGCATGATTGTCATCATCTTAAAGCACGATATGACAGTGTTTTGGGTACTATTTTAAGGGATGGGTTTTATCATGTTTAAAAAACCAAAAAAAATTAAAAATCTTTTGATTTTTTCGGTGCTACTGTCTCAAGGGTATGCTTTTTCTCAGGTTTCTATGGATATGAAACCGGGATATTCTCCCTCGACTGCCGACATCGAAAAGATTTTTTCATTGTCTCCGGGCGGATCTGTGCGCCTAGAGAATATGAAAATCAACGACGACAGTGCCCCATTTGTCAGTATGGACCTTCAAAAAATGGAGGTGACTGATGACCAAACGGAACTGGTTGTTCAAACCGGAGACATGGTTCGGGTAGTCAAGCCTGCCCCCCGTGCCTATTTTTCTGGAAAATTGGATGGCGAAGACAAGAGTTTTGTCTTTTTTGTCATGGACGAAAAAGGTGAAGTTCGGAGTATTATTCACCGGGGTGATCAAGTGATTTTGAATGAGGTGCGCCCCGCATCGAATGTGCGTGCCCAATCTGAATCTTCTAGAAAAGTCAATCAATCGGTTGATTTTATCGACAGAGAATTTTCTTGCGAAGTAGACTCAAAATTTATCAGCAAAAATCATACAGCCTTGGCTGAAGATTTCCGCAAGATGATTAACAACCAAATCGAGGCGCAGTCCCATCTGAAGGCGGCCCCGACTGGCCCCCTCAGAAGGGCTGACCTGATTGTAGAGACGGACTACGAGTTTTACCAAAAGTTTAACAATACAACGACCGCATCGAATTATGCATCTGATCTTTTTGCTTATATCAGCGCAAAATACCAGCAGGAAATCGGCGCTCGATTTTTAATTAAACAGCTCAACATTTACAATACTGCTGCAGACCCTTGGACGCAAACCAGCACCAGCAGTATGTTGAATGAGCTGAGAAGCAACTGGAATGCGACAGCAAAGGCCTCCGTGCCACGCCACCATGTCCATTTGTTGAGCGGTAAAAATGCAGGCGGTGGTGTTGCTTATTTAGGTACACTGAATGAACCAAGCTATGCCTACGGCGTGAGCGGCAATATTAGTGGCGCATTTACACCCAGTAATCCGCAAATTGTTTGGGATGCGGTAGTGGTGGCCCATGAAATTGGCCATGCTTTTGGTTCAGAGCATACCCATGCGTTTGATAATCCGTCTATTGGCTCTAAAGTAGGCGGCGCTATTGACTGCTGTTATTCATCGACCACCGGCCAATGCGTAACCCAATTGGGTGGTGCGAATAAACCCGGGGTATTGCCTGGTACCAATGCGACCACAGGGGGCATTGGCGGACAAAAAAATGGCACGATCATGAGTTACTGCCATACGTTGTCGCCGGGCATGGGCAACATCAGCTTTACCTTTGGCGACGGTCACCCTTATGGTGTCAATCCAAGCCGTGTGGGCGCAGTCATGCAGACATCAGCACAGCAGTTCTTGCCCGCTGATACCACCGCGCCCAGCACGACTTACGCTTTGACAGTCAGTAAGGCTGGTACGGGTACCAGTGCCAGTGCCGGTACGGTGGATAGCTCGCCCGCTGGCATTAGCTGCGGCGCCGACTGCACCGAGAACTATGCAGCCAACACGGTTGTCACTTTGACGGCCACGGCCCCCAGCGGCAGCTCTTTTACCGGATGGGGCGGCAGTTGCACCGGCACGGTCAATACGTGCTCGGTCACGATGGCCGCTGCACGCAGCGTTACCGCCAATTTTGCCGCTGCACAAACCAACCGTTTGCTTACCTTGGCCAAGGCCGGTGCGGGCAGCGGTACGGTGCAGAGCATTCCCAGCAGCATCAACTGTGATGCCGCTTGCGGCGGTGCGTCGGTGAGCTTTCCAACGACCAGCAGCGTCGTGTTGAGTGCCTTGCCTGCTACTGGCAGCAGCTTTGCCGGTTGGAGTGGCGCTTGCACCGGCACGACGACCTGTACCGTAGCTGCCGGAACCACCTCGGCCAACGTGACAGCCACGTTCAACTCGACAGTTAGTCCTACAGTGACGCTGGGTGAGGCTACTGGGCTTTCCGGTGCTGCAGGCAGTGCCAATGTCTTTACGATTCAAGTGCCTGCTGGCGGGCGTAATTTGGTGATAGCAACTTCGGGTGGTACCGGTGATGTCGATTTGTACGTCAAGGCTGGCGCTACCCCCACCACCACCAGCTTTGATTGCAGCCCTTATCTGCAAGGCAACGCCGAAAAATGCACCTTGTCTGCTCCCAAAGCCGGTGCTTACTACATCTTGCTGCAAGGCGCGGCTGCTTACAGCGGTGTTGCCCTCAAGGCCACTTGGACAGCAGGCAAGGCTGTGCAGACCGAAGGCGCTGCCCCCGGTGTAGACAGCAATGCCAGTGCAGTGCAATCGTGGGTGGCTGGCCCAGCCGACTAAAGTATCTTCTGACGATACTCTGAAGCGCTCAAAGCGCCACTGAGCGATAAAAGAAGGGGCATTTTTCGGGCCGGCGGGCACCATAGGGCTTATCTCCACAGCCACTTTGAGAGGCCCGCCATGAACCAGTCCGCTACCCCCTTCGTTGTGCAACGCGACACCCGTGCCTGGCAGTTACAGGTTTGGGTGTCGTTTTGCATTGCAGTGTTCTTGTGCGCCACCGGCTTGGCTTGGTTGCCCGGTCAGCACTTGGAACAGGCCTTTATGGTGATGGGCTATGTCTTTTGCCTGACGGCAGTGTTTGGCCTGTCTAAGTTTGTCCGCGATAACCAAGGCGCACGCCGGGGCGGCGGGGGCGATGCCCCCTTGTGGCGGGTCGTCGTTTGGGGTGGCTTTGCGGTGGCAGTGGGATTGACCGGGTGGGGTTTGCTCGGGATGGATATCAACGCCACCTACAAATCGTTTCTGGGTGTGAGCTGGCTTTACCTCATCACCACGGCTTTCACCTTGGCAAAAATGCTGCGCGACCGCCACGAGGCCGATTTGCTCGCAGCACGCCTGCAAGGTCGCCGCGACGCGGCACAGGCATCCATCCAAACGCCCGACTGAGCTTGCGCCATTGCAGGAGAAAACCATGAAAAATTTTCTGTCCCATACCGCACTGCGTTGTTTGCTGCTGGCCGGTGCCTTGTCTGTGCTGGCGCTGCCTGCACAGGCCCAAAGTGAAGCCTCGGTCGCAGTGTCGCTGCTGCCGGTGGCTTCGGTGGTGGGGGCTGCGGCCTCGGTCGGTTCTGTGGTAGCAGCGGGGGCTGTGGTGGTGGCATTGCCCGCTGCGCTGTCGGTGGCCGGTGCTGTGCTGACGGTTCAGGCGGTACACGTGTCGGCGGTGGGTACGGTGTATGTGCTCGAACGTGCTTCAGATGGCGCGCAAGCCAGCGTTGAAGTGTTGGGCCGTGGCGCTTTGTCTGCGGCCCAAGGTGTGGGCACTGTGGTCGCTTGCAGTGTCATAGGCACGGGGGTGGTGCTGTCGGTGGCGGGCGAGGTGTTGGCCTTTATCCCCAATGCGCTGGGCCGGTCTTTGTTGCACAACGAGCGTTTGTAGATGGTCACCATGCACGGTACCAAGACCATTTTGGCGGGTGTATGCCTGCTGCTGACAGCATTGTTGGCGGGTACGCCAGCCCACGCGGGGCGTTCATGCGCTGGTGCGCGTCCACCGGCACCGCAAACGATCGAGAAAGGTATGGACTTAGCCCAGCGCACCAGCGCCGCATTGGATGCGCAGCATGCCCGTGCAGGTACACAGGTGGTGCTGCTGGCCCGTGCGGGGCAAGACTTGGGGCGCTATGGTTTGCGTTACTCGCACATGGGCTGGGCCTACAAAACCCCGGAAGGCCCGTGGCGTGTAGTGCATAAACTCAACGATTGCGGTACAGCGGTCGGGCAGTTGTACCGGCAAGGTTTGGGCGAGTTTTTTCTGGACGATCTGTGGCGCTACGAAGCGGTGTGGGCGGTGCCCACACCGGCGGTGCAACAGCACCTGCTGGCAGTGCTCCAAGACAACGCCCAAGCACGGCTGTTGCAACACCAGCCCTACAGCATGGTCAGCTATGTATGGGGCCAGCGCTACCAGCAATCGAACCAGTGGGCCATAGAGACTTTGGCCGCAGCGATGGAGCCGACCAGCATCCGTAGCCGCGATCAGTCGCATGCGTGGTTGCAGTTCAAGGGCTATGTGCCGACGACGCTGAAAATTGGCCCGCTCTCGCGCATGGGTGCGCGTGTCGGCTCGGCCAATATTGCGTTTGATGACCACCCACCAGCCCAGCGGTTTGCGGGCCGAATTGACACGGTGACGGTTGATTCGGTGCTGGTTTGGATGCAGCGCAGCCAGTTAGCGGCTGCACCGGTGGTGTTACAGCCCAATTAAGCATCAAATAGGCTGCTAGCGCTTGATGATCAATCATTTGTAGCTATTAAAAATATAGCAATTAAATTCCAAGGAGAGCACGATGGGCAAATCACTGCGCTTGTCTGAAAAATGGTTCCACCGAGGCCTTTGGTTGGTGGCGCTGGTCTTTGCCAGCTTTTTGATTGGCTTGGGCGGCACCATTGTGGGTGATTTGCCGCAGGTCGAGACCCCGCTGCAGTTGGATGATTTTCTCGAAAAACCGGCGGTCCAGAGCTTGCGCACTCAGGTGCAGCAGGCCCACCAAGCCGAACAGGAGGCCCAAACTGCCCTCGAGCAAGCCCAGTTGCAGCACAGCAAAACCCGCAGCGCCAGCCAAGCCGAGCGCGAAACCTTCAGCAACTGGCTGGCGGCGCGCAGCGCGACCCAGCGCGCCGAGCACGACCCCGAAGTGTTGGCGCGAACCCGCGCATTGGACACCCTCAAAAATGCCGAGCGCCAGAGCCAACAAGCGATCCAAGCCCAACAACAGGCTGCACTCGATGCCCGCCAAAAGGCTGCTGCGGCCCAGCAGCGGTTGGGTGAAATCGAATCGACCGGCTACGCACGGCTTAACGCCGAGCGGCGCAAAGTCGAGCTGCGGGTCTTTTTGTATCGACTGGCGCTGACCTTGCCGCTGTTGGCAACGGCTGGATGGTTGTTTGTCAAACAGCGCCAAAGCACCTACTGGCCGTTTGTGTGGGGGTTTATTTTCTTTGCCCTGTTCGCTTTTTTTGTCGAACTGGTGCCTTATTTGCCCAGCTATGGCGGCTACGTGCGTTACGTGGTGGGCATCGCGGTGACTGCGCTGGTGGGGCGTTACGCGATTTTGGCGCTGAACCGCTATTTGGAGCGCCAGAAGCTGGCCGAGGCACTGCCCGATGCCCAGCGCCGCGAAGAATTAAGCTACGACGTGGCCCTGACGCGGCTCGCCAAGGGCGTGTGCCCCGGCTGTGAACGGCCCGTTGATCTCAAAGATGCCAGCATCGACTTTTGCCCGCACTGTGGCATCGGCCTGTTTGATCGCTGTGGTCATTGCAGTACGCGCAAAAGCGCCTTTGCGCGCTTTTGCCATGCCTGCGGCACTGGAGCTAGCGTTTAGAAGCTTTCCCAATCATCGTCTTGCTTGGACTTCGATGGCGCGGCCAAGGCCGGCATTTTGGCCGAGCGTGCTGGGCTGGCGCTGCTAGCTGCCGGAGGGCGGGCTGCTGGTGGACGGGTTACTGGCGCTGGACTGCGCTGGGCGGTGGGGCTCGCGGGGCGGCTACGGGGGGGAGCAGGAGGCGTTGTCGGCGGCAGTGCTTTGGTCGGTTTGGGTGCGCTGCTGGTTTGCTGCCGGGGTGCCGCTGCTCTGCTGGGTGGTGGGGCATCGTGCTGGCCCAGTTTGAACACTGCCACAGCCTGCACCAATTGCTGGGCTTGCCGGTTGAGGTCGTCGGCGGCGGTAGCGGATTTCTCGACCAAAGCAGCGTTTTGCTGTGTGGCCTGATCGAGTTGCGCCACTGCGCTGCTGACTTGGCCGATACCCATCGTTTGCTCGCCGGTGGCAGCGCTGATTTCGCTGATCAAATCGGTGACATGCTTGACCTGATTGACGATCTCTTGCATGGTGGCCCCGGCAGCATCGACCAGCTTGCCACCGGCATCGACCTTCTCAACGCTGTTACCAATGAGGGCTTTGATTTCTTTGGCAGCTTCGGCACTGCGTCCGGCCAAACTGCGTACTTCGCTGGCGACCACGGCAAAGCCACGGCCTTGTTCACCGGCGCGGGCCGCTTCCACGGCAGCGTTGAGCGCCAAAATGTTGGTCTGGAACGCGATGCCATCGATCACGCTGATGATGTCAGAAATCTTGCGCGAGGCCGCATTGATGTCTTCCATCGTCGTGACGACTTGTTCCATCACCTGACCGCCCCTGACCGCAGTTTGGCTGGCCCCGGTTGCCACTTGCGTCGCTTGGCGGGCCGTATCGGCATTGTTTTGCACCGTGCTGGAGATTTGCTCCATCGAGGCGGCTGTTTGTTGCAGGTTGCTGGCTTGCTGTTCGGTGCGTTGCGACAAATCGGCGTTGCCGGTCGAGATTTGGTTGGCACCGCTGGCAATGCTGTCGCTGCTGGTACGCACGGTGCCAACAATTTTGCGCAGCGCTTCTTGCATTTCGTGCATGGCGTAGACCACGCTGCCTGGCTGGGCCGACGAGGTGTTGATGCGGTTGCTCAAGTCGCCCATGGCAATGGCATTGGCAGCGGCAGCCACATCAGCGGGTTCACCTCCGAGTTGGCGTGTCAGACCCCGCGTCAAGATGACCCCAATGGCAACACCGGCCAGCAAGCCGCCAAGGGTTAAGGTAATCAGCAGGGTTTGGATGGAACTGTAAACCTCACTGCTTTCTTTGTTGAGTTCTGCCGCATTGGCTTGTTTGAGTTGGACCACTTTCGCCATCAGCTCATCGGCTTTGTAAGCCAGTGGGCGCACGATGGTGAACAAGTGCTGGGTAGAACCACGGATTTCGCTCAAAGGCTCGGCTCGCAGCAAGGTCAGGGTGTCTCGGGTGGCCGTCTCGTAGGCTTGCAGTGCAGCGCGGGCCTCAGCAACAAGTGCTTTTCCTGCTGGGGTGTAGAAGTTTTTTTCTGCTGCTGCCAGCGCCGCCTTGGATTTTTCAAGGTGGATATCTACTTCTCTTAACTCTGTGGCGCGGCGTTCTTCGGTCGGGGCCATGATGGCGCTGCGAACTGAGCGTGTCACGGCCATGAACTCGATATTCGACTCATCGGTTTGGCGTATGCCCGCCATCTCTCGGCTGTACATCAAGCTGCTTAACTCGTTGATGTGCCCGGCTTTGAGCAGCCCAAAAACGCCGATGATTGCGCTAATGGCCGATATGGCTAAAAAGCCCAATATCAGCTTGGTGCCGATTTTCATATTCGAGAACGTGTCCATTTTTTCTCCCAAAAAGCTGCCCAAAAACCAACAAGCCTGCCCTAGCCGCGTTCTTGTTCAAACCCCGCGCGCTCGGTCTGCCTTGAATTGTGCCCTGAAGGTGCCAAACTGCCCCGCATCCAGCGCCTCGCGCACTTGGCGCATTAGGTTCAGGTAATAGTGCAGATTGTGGATGGTGGTCAGCATCGGGCCGAGCATTTCCCCACAGCGGTCAAGGTGGTGCAGGTAGGCTCGGCTGAAGCCGCCGCGTCCGCCTTGATCCCATGCCACGCCCGAGGTGCCTGCACAAGCATGGCAGGTGCAACTGGTATCGAGTGGCTGGTGGTCGGCCTTGTGCCGGGCATTGCGTATTTTGAGGTCGCCGTAGCGGGTAAACAAGGTGCCGTTGCGGGCGTTGCGTGTGGGCATCACGCAGTCGAACATATCGACACCTTGTGCCACCCCTTCGACCAAGTCCTCGGGGGTGCCTACGCCCATCAGGTAGCGCGGTTTATGGGCGGGCAGGCGGTGCGGCGTGTGCGCCATGATGCGCAGCATCTCGTCTTTGGGTTCGCCTACGCTGACACCGCCGACGGCGTACCCGGGAAAGTCCATCTCGACCAACCGTTCCAGCGATTCGGCCCGCAAACTCTCGAACATGCCGCCTTGCACGATGCCAAACAGCGCGTTGGGGTTTTGCAACCGGGCAAACTCGTCTTTGCTGCGCTGGGCCCAGCGCAGGCTCATTTCCATGGATTGGCGCGCTTCGCGTTCGGTGGTCAGGTGGCCCTTGGTTTCGTAGGGCGTGCACTCGTCTAGCTGCATCACGATGTCGGAGTTCAGCGTGGTCTGGATTTGCATGCTGACTTCGGGCGACATGAACAGCTTGTCGCCGTTGACGGGGCTGGCAAAGGTGACACCTTCTTCGGTGATTTTGCGCATAGCTCCCAAGCTCCAGACTTGGAACCCGCCCGAGTCGGTGAGGATCGGTTTGTCCCACTTTTCGAAGGCATGCAGGCCACCAAAGCTTTGCATCACGTCCAAACCGGGGCGCATCCACAGGTGAAAGGTATTGCCCAGAATGATTTGTGCACCCATGTCTTCAAGGCTGCGCGGCATGACACCCTTGACGGTGCCATAGGTGCCCACAGGCATGAAAATAGGGGTCTGGACTACGCCGTGGTTGAGTGTCAGGGTGCCGCGCCTAGCGTGGCTGGAGGGGTCGGTGGTGAGGAGGTCAAACTGCAACATGGGCACGATTGTCACAGATGGGTGCCAGCGCCCGCGTGCACCGCTACACTGCGTCGGAACCATTCAGGAAAAGGAAACCGTCATGCTCAAAATCCTCATAGCCATTGATGGCTCGGAACTCTCGTTGGACGCGGTTCGCCATGCGCTGTGCTGGGTGCAAAACGGCCTGCAAGCACGCTTTGTTCTGGCCAATGTGCAAGAGCCAGCGACTTTGTACGAAATTGTGGTTTCGCGCGATCCCGATCTGATCGCACAGGCCAGTATCCAAGCGGCTACGCACTTGATGGCACCCGCGTTGGCGATCCTCCAAGCGGCCGGACTAGAGTGCGAAACCGAGATTGGCGTGGGCGATCCGGCGCACACGCTGGTGGACATCATCGAAAACACCGGCTGCGATGCGGTGTTGATCGGTGCCCGAGGCAAGGGCGCGATCACCAGCGCGTTGCTCGGTTCGGTGTCGCAAGAACTGGCCCATGCCAGCCCAGTGCCCGTCACGATTGTTCACCACCTCGATGCACCGCTGCCCGAGGCCAGTCTGCAAGACTTTACCGATCCCGAGTGATGCTGGGGCGTTTGCCCGATTCGCTCTAGGTGGTTTTGCGAAAAAAGTTCATGGTTTTGCCGAACACCGTTTTTTTGCGCAAAAGCGGGTCAGCGGGTGCTTGGTGGCCTAGTCTGGCGTTGGGCAGGCTACCTAAGCGCTTAAAGAGGGTTTGAACGTAGCCTTCTGTTTTTAGGCATTTGTTGATTTCCTCGACCGGCAGCGGCCCAGAGATGACCACAATGTCGTTGGCGATATCCAAAGCTCCTGCCGCGCGCAAGCGCCTGCGGGTGTTGATGGCCCAAGAGTGAATGCGGGTCGGAGTGCCATGTTCATGCACTTTGCCGGTGTAGGAGTCAAAAGCAATGGCTACTGTGTCCGTTTTGAGTTTAAAACGGCGCTCACCCGTAATAGCGCTGGGCTTTTCGTTCATGTCGTACAGGTAGTAGCCGTCAGCTTTGAGCTGGTATTGCATGTCCATGGTGGTTCTCCGTGGCGCGATTGTGGCGGACGTATGCTAGGCCGACCCAAGGATAAACGCCAGAAAATCTGCGTTGATTGAAAGCGCTGCCGTCTATGGCGTTTGTTTGCGCAGCACAAAAGGGCTGGACGATTCGGGTTCGGCCCGCAACCAAGCGCCACGAATTTCTCGGTTGCAGCTCCCTTCGACCACTGTGCCCAGCCACGTGGCGCTGATGCGTTGGCCATCATCGGATTCTTCCAGCGTGAGTTCGCCTGCATCCAAGTCGCCTGCGACCTGCGCTGTGCTGTGGCCGCGTTGTACGCTGCCGCGTACGCTGTGGGCTAACTCGGGGTGTGGGCCTAGGTGCAGCCTCGCACGGGTGGGCTGGCCTTCAATGTCGGCCTGCCAAATGCCTTGTAGCTGGCGGTGCTCGATCTCGTGGCCCGCTGGGCAGGTGGCGTTGGCCGCAGTGCTGGCAGGGGCAGCAGAGGGGGCTGAAATTGAATTTTTGGGGTCAATATCGGCACTAGCGCTTGTTGAGAAAGCACTTGTTGCTATCAAAATAATAGTTAAATACTTTCTCATCGGGCGTAGAAGCTTGCTTTGGCTGCGTTGGATGCCTGCGCTTTGGCGGCAAATTCAGCCCGCAAAGCGCGGAGTTTTTCGCGCGGATCCTCGCGGGCAGTGGTTTGATCGAGGGCCATTTCTGCAATAAAGCGGCTGGGCTGTGCGGCCACCATTTCGCGACCCTTTTTGCGTTTTTTCGTCCAGCTGACCGCCAGTGTGCGTTGGGCACGGGTGATGCCCACGTACATCAGGCGGCGCTCTTCTTGCAGGCGTTGCACGGTAGCGTCGCTGGCATCTTTGTCGCGGCCACCATCGTCGTCCATTTTAAAGGGCAGCATGCCTTCGGTCACGCCCGCCAGCAGAACATGCGGCCATTCCAGTCCTTTGGATGCGTGCAGTGTCGAGAGCGTGACCATATCTTGGTCTTTTTCGCGCTCAGAGATGGTCGAGAGCAGCGCAATGGTTTGGGCTACTTCCAGCAGGCTTTTGCTTGCGCTGGTGATGCTGCTGCCAGTGCCTTCGTCGATTTGTCCACCGGCGCGTTGCGCCATCCAATCGCAAAATTCAAGCACATTTGTCCAGCGTGCGGCAGCGACTTTTTCGCTGTCTTCGCCGTCGTAGAGATGCTTTTCGTAACCAATTTCTTTCAGCCACTCCATCAAAAAGGCGCTCGCATCGTCCGCGCCGTGGGTGTGGCGGGCGCGGTATTCAAGGTCGTTGACGTAGCGGCCAAACTCGTGCAAGCCATCCAGTGCGCGCCGGGGGAGGGCCGCGGGCAGCATGGGGCTAAAGAGTGCGGCAAACAGGCTCAGTTTGTGCTGGGTGGCAAAGGTGCCCAACTGGGCCAGTGTTTGGTGGCCGATGCCCCGTTTGGGCGTTGCCACGGCGCGCAAGAACGCCGGATCGTCCTCTGAATTGATCCACAACCGAAACCAAGCACACAGGTCTTTGATTTCAGCACGGTCAAAAAAACTGGTGCCACCGGAGACTTTGTACGGAATATTGGCCCGGCGCAGTGCCTTTTCAAACGGTTTGGCTTGGTGGTTGGCGCGGTACAGCACCGCAAAGTTGCGCCAATCGGGGGGCGGATTGCTGGAGGCGCGCAGGCCCAAAATGCGGGCCACGGCACGTTCGGCCTCGTGCTCTTCAGAGTCGGCATCGACCACGCGCACAGGCTCGCCCTCACCCAGTTCCGAAAACAGTGTTTTCGGAAACAGCTTGGGATTAGGCCCGATGACGTTGTTGGCGGCGCGCAAGATGGCGCTGGTAGAGCGGTAGTTTTGCTCTAGCTTGACGACTTTGAGTGCCGGAAAATCTTCGGGGAGCTTTTTCAGGTTGTCCAGCGTGGCCCCGCGCCAGCCGTAGATGCTTTGGTCATCGTCGCCCACGGCGGTAAAGTGGCCGCGTTCGCCCACCAGCAGTTTGAGCAGGTCGTACTGGGTGGCGTTGGTGTCTTGGTATTCATCGACCAGCACATGGCCCAAAGCGGCCTGCCATTTGGCCCGCACTTGCGGAAAATCGCGCAGCAGCTTGAGCGGCAGGCTGATGAGATCATCAAAATCGACGCTTTGGTAGGCGGTCAGGCGCTCCTCGTAGCGGGCCATGATGCGGGCGATGCTGCGTGCGCTGTCGTCTTGGGCTTGGGCCAGTGCCTGCTGGGCGTTCAGCCCCATGTTTTTCCACAGGCTGATCGTCCACTGCCACTGGCGCGCTGTGGCCGAATCGGTGCTGCCACCGGCTGCATCTTTCAAAATACTGGTGACATCGTCGGTGTCCAGAATACTGAATTGCGGTTTCAGGCCGAGGACTTTGCCGTCTTCGCGCACCATGCGCACGCCCAACGAGTGAAAGGTGCAGATGAGTGCATCTTTGGCACGCCGACCAATCAGTTCCTTGGCGCGTTCGCGCATTTCGGCGGCGGCCTTGTTGGTAAAGGTGATGGCAGCGATCTGTTGTGCCGGCATGCCACCTTCAATCAGGTGGGCAATTTTGTGCGTGATGACGCGTGTCTTGCCCGAACCCGCCCCGGCCAGTACCAGACAGGGGCCGTGGGTGTAATGGACAGCCTGAAGCTGGGCGAGGTTTAGGCCTGCGGACATGGGGGTGTATGGGGGAATAGACGGTGAGATAAGGCGCAGCGGGCAATGATACAGAGCCGGGTTTTGTCGATTTTTCGCTACGCTTGGAAAGATTCTTGCCACTGTTCATGGCATCTTGCTACATTGGCTGGGGTCGTTCTTTGTGTTTGTTGGCACAGTGCAACGGCCCTTTCTGGTTTGTTTTCTCTTTGATTTGAAAAGCAGGTTTCCTATGAAAAAAACCATCTCGTTGGTCGCATCGACCTTATTGTTGGCGCTGGTTGGCAGTGCCTTTGCTGCTACCGATTACAACCGTCCTCCGGCAGGTGATCCGCAATACCGTCAGTGCCTGAACCACGCGGCGACGCTGTACGAGGGCGGAGACGAGCCTAGCCCCATCAAGGGCCAAACCAAGGCGCAAGCGTGGTGCACCTGTATGTGGAACGAAACCTCTGATGATTTTCGTGGCAACTTGGTGAAGTTTGCTGAGACATCTAAGGGTAAATACACCAACAAGCTGTGCGAAAAGCACTCCAACTGGAGCGAGTGATCGGGCACGGTAGGGGGTAGCGGTTTTTGCTCTGTTTTTAGTAGCAACTTATCCAATAGGCATCTGGGCTAGAGGCACTTTAGATGCCTATTGGAGGCAAATTCCTATTTCCAAGGGATAAAATCGCTCGCAGAGACAGAGGTAACCTCTTCCCCAATCGCCTCTTGAGAGGCGCGGACTGAAACATGACCCAAGCCGATTGCACCCCTACTTTACCTGACCGCCTGTCGATTGATCCGCGCAGTCCCCACCACATTGCCGCCATTTTTCAGTACGACATTGGCATTCGGCTGAACAACAAAGAGCGTTTTGACGTGGAGGAATACTGCGTCAGTGAAGGCTGGGTCAAGGTGCCCGCTGGCAAAACGCTCGATCGCAAGGGCAAACCCCTGTTGATTACCCTCAAGGGCACTGTCGAGGTGTTTTACAAATAACCGGCGGGTGGGTAGAGCTGTGCAGCGCTGCTGCACAGCCGCCCCTTGGTGCAGATCAAACCCGGTGATGCCCGCCAGACGAGCCACGCAGCTTGGCTACCAAGGCTGGTGCGATTTGGGTTAGGGGCAGCACTTCGTCTGCTGCGCCCTTAGCGATGGCCTCACGCGGCATACCAAACACAATACAGCTGGCCTCGTCTTGCACGTAGTTGTAGCTGCCTGCATCCTTCATCTCGCGCATAGCGGCAGCGCCATCGCCACCCATGCCCGTCAGCATGATGCCAAAGGCATTGCGCCCCACCACTGCGGCAGCCGACTTGAACAGCACCTCGACCGATGGTTTGTGTCGGTTCACGGGGGGGCCATCATCGACCACCGCCACATAGTTGGCACCACTGCGGCTGATGTGAAATTGCTTGCCACCGGGAGCGATGTAGGCATGTCCCGGAAGAATACGCTCCCCATGCACAGCCTCTTTCACGGTGATTTGGCACAAGCTGTTGAGCCGAGCGGCAAAACTGGTCGTAAAGCCCGGGGGCATGTGCTGGGTGATAACGATGGCTGGGCAATCGGCAGGTAAATGCACCAAAATTTCTTTGATTGCCTCGGTGCCGCCAGTGGAAGCACCAATGAAAATGAGCTTTTCTGTTGATACACGTCCTAGCAAACTGACCGAAGAACCCACAGTTTGATTCGCATTTGTTGTCGCCACGCTCGCAGACTCCTTTTGAATACGTCGAACTTTCGACACAGCAGCAACCCGAATTTTGTCCACAATTTGATCTGCTAGATCATTTAATCCATTCGTTAAGCCGACGCGCGGCTTGGCGACAAAATCGACCGCACCCAACTCCAGTGATTTGAGGGTGACTTCTGCGCCCCGCTCGGTCAGGGTCGAGATCATGACCACCGGTGTAGGTCGCAGGCGCATGAGTCGCCCTAAGAAATCAATTCCATCCATGCGTGGCATCTCGATGTCGAGGGTAATGACATCGGGGTCAAGTTCTCGAATCATCTCCCGGGCAATCAGTGGATCGTTGGCCGAGCCGATGCACTCCATGTCGGGCTGTCGGTTAATGATTTCTGCGAGCAAACTGCGCACTAAGGCAGAATCGTCAACCACAATCACCCGGATTTTCCTGCTCATCACCAAACCTTTTTTAAAATAGATCGACAGATCCGCCTGCCGTGGTTTGGGCCACGGTCACGGCATTGCCGCGCTTGTCTTGTGCCAAAACATCCGGGTGGGCATGGGCTAAACGCTTCACCATCACTTTTCCTGTAACCGGGAAGAAAACAACCTTGCGCGGATGAATATCGAGCACATCTTCCGAAACAATCGGGATACGCTCTGTTCGTAAATAATTAACCACGAATTCGGTATTGCGTTCGCCGACATTCATGGTTGTGAAATGGTGCATGACTTGGGCACCACCGAAAATCTTTGCCTGCATGGTTTCTCTTTTAGCACCGTGCTTAATCATTTCATTAATTAAAAGCTCCATTGCATAAGAGCCATAGCGTCCAGAAAGATCAACCGAATCGCCTTCTGGCAGCATAAAGTGGTTCATCCCACCCACTCGCACACGGCTGTCCCAGAGGCAAGCAGCAATGCATGAACCCAGCACCGTCATGATGATCATATTTTCGTTAGCGACAAAATATTCACCCGGAAGTACTTTGACTGCATTGTGCTGAAAATGGTGGTCAAAGAAAAAAAAGTCAGCCTGTCCGGGGCGTTTCGGTCTGCGTTTGAGTTCGAGCAAAGAGGATTCACGGGCCACTGGGGAGGCAGCATCGCTGCCATAAGTCGCTGGTGGTGCAGCAGTGGGCCGTTCGGAGGGGCGGGCGAGTTCGCCCATTTTGGGAGTTGTTGATGAAGCCGAAAGATGCGAAAAATAAGTTGCCATGAATGCGTGAGAAGAAAGGCAGTGCAAACCGATTAACGGCGCTCGTAAACCGTTTTTCCACGCAAAGTAAAAAGATCACGAGATTCGCTGAAATTTTCGGCATGTCCAACAAAGAGCATGCCGCCGGGTTTTAAGACCCGATGAATTCTCTCTAAAACCCGACGCTGGGTTGCCGCATCAAAATAAATCATTACATTGCGACAGAACACAGCATCAAAAGATTCCCGAAATGGCCAATCGTCGCGGATAAGATTGACAATCATGAATTCGATAGCACGGCGCAATTCGGGCTTGGCTCGCATTAGTCCGAGATTAGAACCTTTTCCTTTGAGAAAGAAGCGTTGCTGGCGCTCTGTACTCAAGCCCTTGAGTGCATCGAGTCGGTAAACTCCTTGGGCTGCTGCTGCCAGCACGCGCGAATCAATATCACTGGCTGTGAGTTTGAAGTGTGCGTTGGCACCCAAGGTCTCCAGTGCAGTCATGACGATGGAGTAGGGTTCTTCTCCGGTAGATGCCGCGTTGCACCAAACCTGCCAAGGTGTTCCCGCAGGCTTAGAGCGCAGGTAAGTAGCCAGAATCTCAAAGTGATGTTGCTCTCTGAAGAATGCTGTCAGGTTGGTAGTCAACGCATTGACAAATTCTTGCCACTCTACGCCATCGTGCTGCTCTAGCCAATCGAGGTATTCACGAAAACTGGCATAACCGGTTTCACGTAAACGCCGCGACAGGCGGCTGTAGACCATTGCGTGTTTACCATCGTGTAAGCTAATGCCAGCACGTTGGTAAATTAATGTCTGGACACGCAAAAAATCAGCATTAGTCCAAGCAAACTCGCGCCCTTGCACCAAAGGGCCTGATGATTCAGTATCGATGGGCATGGCAGTATCGCCCCGTTAGGGGGCATGGGTTGCTGTGGCGTGGTGCGTGCATGGGCTATTTGAGAGTGAGTATTTTGGTTGTGCATAAATTCACCGCCGGACGGTTGTTTATTAAAACAGTTTTGTCAAAATAAACGCCAAACGCTACCAAAATTTACTCTCCTATTGGCACCAAACCCATGTCCACACCGGACATGAGTTTTTCGATGTCGAGCAAAATAAGCATGCGTTCGCCGACTGATCCAAGTCCGAGAATACAACTATTATCAATCACGCTTTCAATATCAGGTGCAGCGCGAATATTCTCCAGAGCCAGCTCCATTACGTCACTGACAGAGTCAACCACGATGCCAACCACCCGTTGGCGCAGATTCAGCACGATGACCACCGTGAAACTGTTGTATTCAGCTTGTGTGCAATTGAACTTCAGACGCATGTCCACAATCGGCACAATAGTCCCGCGCAGATTGACTACGCCCTTGATGAAATCAGGTGCATTGGCAATGCGCGTTGGCGATTCGTAGCCGCGTATTTCCTGAACCTTCAAAATGTCAATGCCATACTCTTCCTGATCTAGCCTAAACGTCAGGTATTCACGCGCCCCAGGGGCGGCTACCTCTCCCGTTTTGCCTACTACGCTCATGGTGAATTCTCCTTAAATTACATTGACTTGCATGCCACTGTGCGCTTTTGTCAATGACGCGCCCGGCGAACCAGTCCATTAATATCCAAAATGAGCGCTACCTTACCGTCACCCAAAATGGTGGCACCGGAAACGTTTGGCACTTTGCGGTAATTGGACTCAAGATTTTTCACGACAACTTGGTGTTGGCCTAAGAGTTCATCCACGAGCAATGCCACTCGGCAGCCCTCGGCCTCGACCACCACCATGATGGTGCTGGACTTTTCTTGGTCGCGCCGAGGCACTTGGAAGATTCGTTCGAGGGCAAGTACGGGCATGTACTCGTCTCGCACCTTCACCAATTGCGCGCCTTGTGCGACGGTGCTGACATCATCAGAATTGACTTGGAACGATTCGACCACAGACGACAGGGGCAAGATATAAACCTCATCGCCAACGCCCACCGACATACCATCCATGATGGCCAGTGTCAGTGGCAGTCGAACCGATACGGTCATACCACGACCTTCGGTGGAGTCGATCTCGACCGTGCCATTCAACGCCGCAATGTTACGTTTGACGACATCCAACCCAACTCCGCGACCAGAAACGTCGGTAACGACATCTGCCGTAGAGAAGCCTGGGGCAAAAATAAGTAGCCAGACCTCTGAGTCGGTCATCTGATCCGAGACATCCAATCCGCGTTCACGGGCTTTGCGCAGTATCTTTTCGCGTGACAGACCGTGACCATCGTCGCGCACCTCAATGACGATAGAGCCACCTTGGTGTGATGCCGCCAAGGTGATGGTGCCGTGTTCGGGCTTGCCCTTGGCGATCCGGTCGGCAGGCATTTCGATGCCATGATCGCAACTGTTACGCACCAAATGGGTCAATGGGTCGGTAATTTTTTCGACCAAACCTTTGTCCAATTCGGTAGCCTCACCCAAGGTGACAAAATCTACCTTTTTCCCGAGTTTGTTGGCCAGATCGCGCAGCATTCGAGGAAAACGACTGAAAACTACCGACATCGGGATCATGCGAATCGACATGACCGACTCTTGAAGGTCGCGGGTATTGCGATCAAGATCGACCAACCCAGCCAACAACTGCTGGTACATCGCAGTATCTAAGCCGCGGCTGTTTTGTGCCAACATCGCTTGGGTGATGACTAATTCGCCCACAAGATTAATCAGCTGATCGACCTTATTAACTGCCACACGAATGGTGGTTGACTCCATCTGTGCTGCTTGGTTTGCAGCTTTGGGTGCTGCGCTGGCAGCAGCAGCCACTGGAGCAGGGGCGGGAACGGGTACCGGAGCAGGCGCTGCTACGGTTTTTTTTGCTGGCACTTCAGCCGCTGGTTCGCCAAAGAAACCAAAGGGTGTTTCACCGCTGGGTGTCGCAGTGACAGGCAACGGAAGTTCTACAGCCTCAATGTGCGACCGTATATGCACCTGATCTTTAGAAACGTGAAATGCAAACAAGTCCAGCAGATCATCATCGGTTGAGGATGTTTCTACGAAAAACAGCCGCATCTGTGCCTGATCGCAGGGCAAATCGCTGATAGTTCCCAACCCCGGAATATCCCGGAAAAGTTCCTTGACAGCGTCTGCTTGAGCGGGTTGTTCCAGAGGGCCAATCTGTACCTCTATGCGGCGTATTCCGGGTGCCGCTGGCGCACGAGCGGGTGCCGCTACTGGGGTGGCTGGAGGCGGTGGTGGGGCAACGGGTGGTGGAGGTACAGGCGCAACTGCTACAGCTGGAGCAGCAGGTGTGGGTGCCATGCCGGCGGCCAAATCGCTGATGCGTCGCACTAAACTGGTGGTTGATACCGCTTCGCCTTGTCCGCCCGCTTGGTGGCGTGCCAGCAAGCTACGCGAGGCATCAGCAGACTCCAGCAGTACATCGACCATTTCTGGAATAGGCTGAATTTCATGCCGACGTAGACGATCCAACAGGGACTCCATCTGGTGGGTCAACTCTGCTACGTCAGCAAATCCGAAAGTGGCCGCACCGCCTTTGATCGAGTGTGCACAGCGGAAAATCCCGTTGAGTTCCTCATCATTGGCACTGCTGAGATTCAAGTCGAGCAGAATGTGCTCCATTTGATCCAAGTTTTCACCGGCTTCTTCAAAGAAAATCTGATAGAACTGGGTAAGGTCGAAATCTGCCCCTGCGCCAGTTCCTTCCTGATAGGTTTCACCCATGTGGGGCTCCTGTGTACTTGGTGTACGTATCGGTCACAATCAACGAATCACTTTCCGGATCACTTCGATGAGCCGGTTAGGATCAAAAGGTTTCACCAGCCAACCTGTCGCACCGGCACTACGGCCTGCTTGCTTCATCTCGTCGCTGGATTCCGTAGTCAAGATCAAAATCGGAATGGTCTTGAACTTTGGATGTTCGCGCAGTTTGCGCGTGAGGCCCAGACCATCAAGCCGGGGCATATTTTGGTCCGCCAGCACCAAGTTGAATTCTTGGTTTTGTGCTTTTTCATAAGCATCTTGGCCATCTACCGCCTCGACTACATGGTAGCCTGCACCTGTCAGTGTGAAGGCTACCATTTTCCGCATAGACGGAGAGTCATCAACGGCAAGAATCGATTGCATTTAGGGCTCCAGCAGAATTGAAAATAGGGGGATTGTGCCGGTCAAAAGAGTTCGATAGAACCTGCATCCATTTCGCTCTGGGTCACAGGATTAGGACGGTTGGGAGATACTGAGGTAAACGGCGCAGCATCTTCGCCTTCTTCGTGGCCCATGGTTTCTTCTGCGAGCCTAAACGCACAGCCCTGTAATACCTTGGTAGTGTGCCAAATCAACTGCGAGGCCATGTCCTGAAACTGTAGTTCAGTGACTGCACGTCGCAATGCAGCACGGGCATTCATCACTTCGACGGATTCGCACACTACTGAATTACTCAGTGCATCATTAGCTTGCCCAAAGCTCTCCAGTAGATTATCTGTGGCGTGACTCAGTAATTCCTCCAAGCGGTGCAGATCATGCATGACGACCATCAATGAATCTTGCAAATCTGCCGCCACCAAGACAGGTACTTGTCCTGGGTCACCGTTTCTCATTAGCGTTGATTGCATCGTATTCTCCATTGCCGCATGTAGCTTGAATGGCTCACCCATAGCCAGTGCCGCATACTCGCGGGCATACCCCGACCATCGCCCTTATTTCAGGTAAGGCCATCACCCACCCTGACAGCACAAATACCCTTGGTTTGTCCAAGTTGTATCCTATGATAGCGCCACCTATGTTCCCTTCTGCATCAGAGCAGCCGCTCAGTATTCTGCACTTGGAAGATTCGCTGGCCGATCAGCGCCTGACGGCGATGACTTTGCGTCGTGCTGGCATCGTTTTTACGATGCAATACGCTGACTCTTTGGAGGGCTTTTGCCGTCTGATGGACGAGTATCACATCGATATCATCATTGCAGATTACCGATTGCCGGGCTTTACCGCGCTAGATGCGTGGCAGTGCATCTCTCAGCAGGTAAACCACCCGCCTTTTATCTTATTGTCGGGAGCTATTGGTGAGCCGGCAGCTGTAGATGCAATGCGACTCGGTATTGCTGACTATGTGCTGAAAGACGACTTGGCACGGTTGCCTCACGTCATAGCCCGGGCCTGCGAGATTCATGAGGCACGGCGTTTGCGTGAGCAAGCGGCGCAGGAGTTGGCCGTTTCTGAGCGACGATTGGCTGAATTGACTGAGCATCTACAAAGCTCCATTGAACAAGAACGTGCTGCTATCGCACGGGAAATTCACGACGACATAGGTGGCTCTTTGACCGCAATCCGGTTCGATTTGGCTTGGATAGGTCGCCACACCACGCAAGACAGTGTGCGCCAGCATGCGCAGGCGGCCACTAACATGTTGCAGCACGCGATTGGTGCTAGCCAGCGAATCATGATGAACCTGCGCCCTCCGATTCTTGACCAAGGATTGGTGGCTGCAGTGCAGTGGCTGGCCGAAGGTTTTGAACGGCGCACGGGTGTGGCTACCAAATTTCTGACCAGCTCCCAAGTTATTAATGTGTCGAGTGAAGTGCAATTAGCAGCGTATCGCACGGCACAAGAAGCGCTCACCAATATTTCGAAATATGCTTCAGCGACCCAAGTACGCATTGATCTTTCGGACTCTGAAGGTGTATTGACCTTGGAAATTTACGACAATGGCTGTGGACTCAATCCAGTTGCGCTGGACAAGCCTAAGGCCTTTGGTATCAAGGGACTACAAGAGCGTGCCCGCATGGTCAGCGGCTGGCTTGACATCAGCACTCAAGAAGGGCGAGGTACCTCGATCACTTTGTCGGTGCCGTTGGTGCGACAAGAAATAGCACCAGAATTGGCACCATCAGCCATGGGAGGCGATCAGTGATTCAGGTAGTTCTTTGTGATGATCATGCGGTGGTTCGTCGGGGCATCCGTGATACGCTGGTCGAGGCGCTGGACATTCAGGTCACTGGCGAGGCGGCCAGCTATCCTGAGTTACGCGAGGTACTGCGCACTGTGGCTTGCGATGTATTGCTCTTGGATATGAATATGCCTGGGCGCAGTGGGCTAGAAGTGCTGGAGAGCCTGCGTGAAACGGGATCGAATATCAAGGTGCTGGTGGTCTCCATGTACCCAGAAGACCAGTATGCTGTGCGATGCTTGCGCGCTGGAGCGCAGGGCTATGCCAATAAGGCATCTGATCCGGTTGCACTGATTGAAGCAATACGCACCATCATGCAGGGGAGAAAGTATCTGACTCCTGAAGTAGCACAAATGTTGGCAGAAAGCGTATCTGACCGTACACCAGAGGCCCCGCATGCATCGCTCTCAGAGCGTGAATTGCAAACGCTTGTCAAAATTGCCAGCGGCAAACGACTTTCAGAGATTGCTGAGGAATTAATGCTCAGTCCAAAAACGGTCAGCGTTTACCGTTCTCGTGTTTTGGAGAAACTCCATCTTACTAACAATGCAGAATTAACCGTGTATGCCATCCGCAATCAAATGGTGTAGTTTTTTTGCTAAGTAATATTATGCTACCTGTGATTTGAAAATAAATCAATTGCCTGCTGCATGAGGGTAAGTACTGGTTGTTCCAGCATGGGTAAAGTGGCTGTAATACCAAGTAAACCAACGGTTAAAGTGACAGGAAATCCAACAGCATAGATATTCATCTGTGGTGCCACCCGAGAAATAACGCCCATTGTCAAATTTACGAATAAAAGCAAAGCCATCATTGGTAGGGCGATCCACAGAGCGCTCGAAAATAATGAGGTTCCAAGTTTGTATAGCTTCATCTGTCCGAGAGCATCCAGAATATTTCCATCAACCGGGAAACTCTGAAAACTTTCCACTACGGCCATGATGATTAGCAAGTGACCATTAATGACAACAAAAAGCAGCATAGCTATTTGACCGAAGAACCGTGCTACAGCACTGATCTGGGCATTGCTTGTGGGGTCGAAAAATGAAGCAAAATTCAAACCCATCTGTAGGCCAACGATTTCTCCTGCCAATTCTACAGATGCAAAGACGATCCGAACAGCGAAACCCATAGCCAGCCCTACTCCGACTTGCTGAAAAACTGTTCCTAGGGCAGTTGGCCCATTGAATGGAACCATCGGCTGATTGGCTAGCATTGGTTGGGCACACACCGATACTAAAAAAGCCAATCCGATTTTGGCGCGCATCGGAATGACCCGCATCGAAAATAGCGGTGCAGTCGAAAACATCGCCAATATACGCAAGAATGGCCACAGAATTGGAGATAGCCAACCAACCAGTTGTGCTTCTGAGAAAGTAATCACTCTTATCCCGTCTAGCCTATCCAATCATGGCAGGAATGGATTCAATAGTACGTCGAATGTAGTCGACCAATGTGCTAATCATCCAAGGACCTGCAATTAAAAATACAGCCATAGCTGCAATCAGTTTTGGGACAAAAGCCAGTGTTGCTTCTTGAATTTGTGTTACGGCCTGAAAGACGCTTACCAACAAACCTACTGCCATTACTACGCCTAGCACAGGCATGGAAATCATGAGCAGTAAAGTCAGGGCTTCTCGCCCGATAGTCAAAACCATTTGTGATGTCATGTGCTCTTTCTCTCAGGTAACAAAACTAGCAGCTAGAGAGCCAATAAGTAAGTTCCATCCATCGGCTAGTACGAACAGCATTAGTTTAAATGGCAGTGCTACCAGCACAGGAGACAACATCATCATGCCTAGTGACATTAGAATACTTGACACCACCATATCTATGACAAGAAATGGAATAAATATCATGAATCCTATTTGGAATGCTGATTTTAATTCGCTGATCACAAATGCAGGAACTAAGACCCGTAGTGGTGCAGTTTGCGCTGTAATCGATGGGTCAAGTTTGGCTAATTTTGCAAAGAGCGAAAAATCTGAATGGCGTGTTTGTTTGAGCATAAACTGCCGTACCGGAATCTCGCCCCTGTCTAGAGCTTGTTCAAAGGTAATGGCATTGGTGGTGTAAGGTTGGTAGGCATCCTTGTAAACCTTGTCTAAGGTTGGGCCCATCACGAACATGGTCAAGAACAGTGACAAACCAATAATGACCTGATTAGGAGGGGCCGATTGTGTTCCAATCGCTTGGCGTATCAATGACAGCACGATCACAATGCGCGTGAATCCAGTCATCATGAGTAAAATGGCAGGCAAGAAAGACAGTGCTGTAAAGAAAAGCAGTGTCTGAATGGGCACAGAAAAACTGGTGCCGGCACCGCCCGAACCGACCAATATCGGCAGAGAGGGGGCTGCGGCCTGTGCCAATGCAGGAACGACCAGCATGCCGCTTAAGAAGATTTTCGCCCCCCAACCCGCTTTACCGCCTTGGGAAGTCTTGCGACGTTCAGGCATGACAGGAATCCTTATGTTGCAAATCTGGTGCAATTGTTTTTTGGGTCATTAGCGTTGCGAAACTAGCGCTAGGGGGTGTGACCGCCGCCTCTGATGTCGTTGTCAGTACATGCAAGCAATTGATCTGTTGGGCTGTGACACCTAGTACCAGCCACGTGCGGGCATCTTCTGGCCCTACTTCGATCGTGACTACGCGCTGACTTGGCCCTACAGCGATCGCCGATAAAACACGAGAGGCTGCACCAGTACTTGTGTTGCCGCCGGCCTTGTGTTGTTGGATGCGACGGACAAGCCAAGGCAACATAGCAACAGCGCCGACAAACAGCACTACCACTACCAAAGTTTGCGCCATGTTGCCACTATCCACGACTGACGCGCCGAATACGTTCAGAGGGCGTGACGACATCCGTCAAGCGAATACCGAACTTGTCGTTTACCACGACCACTTCACCTTGTGCAATCAAGTAGCCATTGACGAGTACGTCCATAGGCTCACCTGCCAGTGCATCCAGTTCAACCACTGAGCCTTGGGCCAGTTGAAGGATGTACTTGATAGGTACTCGGGTGCGCCCCAGTTCGACTGACAGTTGCACAGGAATATCGAGCACCATATTGATGTCGTTCACCTGCAGCCCCTCTCCTCCGGGGCTAAAGGGGCGCATTGGGTCGCCAGACAGTGGGCCGCCTTGATCGGTATCTAGGCCGCTGTGGTCGTCGATTTTCTTTTGCTCTTGAAGTGCCTCAGCCCAACCAGCTAAAGCATCTTCGTTACCTGTGTTGTTTTCATTTGCCATTTTTATCTCCCATCCAGCCTAAGTCTGAATTGCGTAAGAATTCTTCGATGCGAATGGCGTACTTAGCGTTGTGCGTACCGTATTGGCACTCAAACACAGGCACGCCACCAATCGATGCGCGGATGCGCGGTTCCCGATCTAGTTCGATGAAGTCACCCGCCTTCATTGCCAAAAGTTGCTCTACTGTGGCATGTGCCGTTGCCAGTTCAGCCACCAAAGTGACTTCGGCGGCTTGAATTTCGCGTGTCAACACGCGAACCCAGCGGCGATCGACTTCAATGGAGTCACCCTGCGTAGAGGAATACAGCACATCACGGATGGGTTCCATCGTGGCATAGGGCATGCAAATGTGAATTGCTCCTGCCAGATCGCCAATTTCGAGTTGAAATGCAGTCGAAACCACAATTTCGCTCGGTGTAGCGATATTGGCAAATTGGGGCTGCATTTCAGAGCGCTGGTACTCTAACTCCAGTGGATAGATGCCATGCCAAGCTTTTTTGTATTCGGCACAGATGACATCAACCAGCCGCTTGATAATGCGTTGTTCGGTAGCAGAAAAATCACGCCCTTCGATGCGAGTTTGGAATTTTCCCACTCCACCAAACAGCGTATCAATGATGCCAAAAACCAAAGATGGTTCGCACACTACAAGCCCACTGCCGCGCAGTGGGCGAATAGCCACAATGTTGAAATTTGTTGGAACGGCCAGCTCACGCAAAAAAGCGCTGTAACGTTGTACCGAAACTGTGCCTACTGAAATCTCAGGGCTGCGGCGGATGAAGTTGAACAATCCGATACGAAAATTGCGGGCGAAGCGTTCGTTGACGATTTCCATCGTCGGCATCCGGCCACGAACAATACGTTCTTGGCTAGAGATGTCGTAGCGACGAACTTCCCCTGCTTCGTGTTGTTCTTGGACGGTTTTTTGACTTTCGCCTGTCACCCCTTCTAGAAGGGCATCAACCTCTTCTTGGGATAAAAATGATTCGCTCATCGCCGAGGCCTCGCTCGTCTTTACTGGATGATGAAGCTAGAGAACAACACGCGGCGAACAGGATTGGCTCTGCGCGGTGCTGTATCTTCATCTTCGGGGCTTCGTGCTGAACGCGCTTCGCCAGCTGCAGGGACTCTAAAGCCCAGTGGACGTGCCACTTCTCGCTGGATATCGACCGCCAGTTTTTCTTTGCCTGCCAGAGTCAATAGTTCGCTAGATGTGCGTTGGGATACCAGCACCAAGATGCCGCTGCGAACGCTAGGAAGGTATTTCTTGACATCGGAGGCTGTTTTTTCATCAGCCAGTTCCAGTGTGATACCCAGTTGTAGGAAGCGGTCACCACTGGGATCGGTCAGGTTGACCACCATATTTTCAAGCGGTAGAAAAGTAGGTGCTGACAGGGGGGCCTTGCTGGCAGCACTGGCCTCGCCGTCTTCAGGGCCGTGGCGTTGTGACATGAAAAAAGCTGCTGCGCCACCGGCGACGACCAGCAACAATAGCAACACTCCGCCAATGATGAGCATCTTTTTGCTCTTGGCTGGTTTAGTGGTGGGCTCTGTAGCCGATGCGTTAGATGACACGTTGGAACTTCCTTGGAACAAGCATAAAAGGCACCGGCTCAATCAAATGGGCACGGACTCACGGACGATGGGTGCATTATTGGACACCCTGCCGACCATAATAGCCAAAATAAAGCACCAAAGTCGGTGCATTCAGCCGGGCTGGGTGCGGCATTGGTGATGGTGCACTATACAAAAATATCCACGGCACGGTCTGTCACGATGCTGGCGCGTGGTTTTGCGCCGGTTACGCTGGTGACCTTCACTTCCCCTTGGTGCGTACCTTGCTGACCACCACGGCGACCGCCAGCATCACTGGAGGTGTCACCTTGTGTTCCTGAACTGCTCACCGTCATTCCTGACAGTTCTAGGCCTTGGTTGAGTAACATTTCGCGCAGTTGGGCGACGCTGGAGTCTAGTAGATCACGCGTTTGGCTCTGGTCGCTGCGGAAAGTTATGTGCGCTTCGTTGCCAGACAAAGAAATACTCACATCCACAGGCTGTCCGGCATGGTCTACCGTCAATTCCGCGTTTTGGATATTCTCATTGATCCAGTATGCGACTTGTTCGGTCAGTGCATCTTCTGCACTTTGTGCGTTAGAAGCATCGAAGGGCAGTCCACCTACTTCAGAAAATCCGCTCTCTTTCGATGGAGCGATAGCGCCGGTTTGTCCCCAAGTATTTTTGCTTCCTGCCGAATCGTCCCCCCCACGCCTACCGGAGGTCGCCCCGCCACGCGTTGCGTCGGGACTCATTTGGGTCGCCATGAAAAAGGGTGTTGCCGAATTTTCGTTTTGAAGTGATGCTTGCAACCGAGAACCTTGCGACGGTGCCGACTCTCGCTGTTCTGTTGCGACGGGGGTGGTAGAACTGTTCGCCAAAATTTGGCGCTCAGTGGCGGAAAACCGCTGTGCAGCGGTGAGCGGTGTGGTCGTTTCATCGCTGGCCTGCGATAAGTGACCTTGCGTATGTGCCAAAGTTCGCCGCAATGTGGGAGTCGATGTCGTTGCTCCCTGCGTGACGGGTGCTTCAATTGCAGCATCAAATGCAGCGGTTTGCGCCACCAAACCTAGTTCTCCTTGTCCGCTGGCACTGGATGCGCCCACTGCACTGGGCAGTGCCAAACTGGGCAGGCTGCTGCGCTCTTTAGTGCTCAGAGCATTGCCTTGTTGTGTCTGGAGTGAGCGGCCAAGGGGCATTGCCGGATTAGAGAGTCCTAGCGTTTGAGGTGCTCCGTTTGCCGTGGTTATTCCAGAGGTAGCTTCGCCCACGCCCACGCCCACGCCCACGCCCACGCCCACGCCCACGCCCACGCCCACGCCCACGCCCACGCCCACGCCC
>JAIEMS010000015.1 GCA_019751915.1 Burkholderiaceae bacterium | reverse complement strand
GTGGCATCCATGGTGTGGTTGTCATGAGCGGTAGCAACTCCGTCACACCATCGGAATTGATTGATGACAAGCCCTAGCACCGAAGTACCACGCCGAGGTGTGGACCATTGCCTTGAAAAAATGGCGCATGTATCGCCAAAATAGTGCCAAAAATAAGGGTCGAGCCACTTTTTTGCACAAAACTGTGTCAAAACCAAGACATTGCACAACCCGAAGAGGCAAAGTGAGAATAAACCCGCTTGTACGCAAAAAAGTCACGCTGTAGAACCTTTCGTAGCATCCCACTATCCTCCTTTTTGCACTCTTCATGTCTATTCTTCACCGCCTGAGCCTGCTCCATAAATTTGTCCTTCTCGGACTGATGGGACTGTTGATGAGTGTTCTTCCCACCTTTTTATACGTGAGCGAAGCGCTCCACAACATGGCCACAGCGCGTAGAGAGGTTGCAGGCACACCATCGCTCATCGCCCTCAACAAGGTGGTGCAATTGATGCAAATACACCGGGGCCTGTCTGCCAGCATGCTCAGTGGCAATGAAGAACTTGGTGCTCGCCGTCCGGGAGTACGCGATGCACTGGGCAAAGCGATCAGTGAGGTGGACGCACGTTTTGCCGCGGCACAAGTACCAACACCCCAAAATACCAGTTGGGCACAGGTGAAACAAACGTGGCAAACACTGGAGCAGGCAGTGGGCACACGCGCCATCGTGCAAACGCAAAGCACAGCCCAGCACACACAGCTGATTGCATCGGTCATGCTGCTGGGCGAAGGGCTGCGCCACATTTACGGGCTGCAAGTGGACCACGATGCAGACACCAACGCACTCATTCAAACGTCGCTGGTGCATGCCCCTATGCTGAGTGAAAAACTGGGCATCATGCGCGCCCAAGGCTCGAGCTTTCTGGTGCTAGGTAACTTGCCACCACAAGGCAAGAGTGCGCTGCAAGCACTGCAACAACGTGCTGGTGAAGTTCATGGCGAGACGTTTCGCAATTTCGAGCGTGCAATGGACAGTAACCCACGTTTTCGCGAAGTATTGCAAGGCCCGGTGCAAGAACTCAAAGCGCGCATTGATGCCACCCGCCAAATGGCCGACCGAAACCTGATCAACGCAGCAGAACTCAAAATGCCTGCGCGGGAGTATTTTGACGATTTCACGCGGACCATCGACGCTCTGTTTGCCGTCAATGACATCGCTATGGAGACCCTCGATAAGGCTTTGCGCGAACGGGTCGCGCAACAACAGCAACTTTTGTTCGGAGTTGCTTTTACCCTGATCGCCGTGCTGTCGGGCACTGCGCTGACAGCGTTGGTTTTTGTGCGCTCCATCACACGCCCGCTGGCGCATGCAGAACAATTGGCAAGAGCTGTCGCCCAAGGCGACCTCAGCGGCACCGACATACCCCACGGCAGCAACGAAGTCGGAGATCTGATTGAGGCCCAGCAACAAATGCGCGCCAAACTGCGTCCAGTGGTGGCCCATGTACGCACCAGTTCGCACAACGTAGCCGTTGCCAGTGCAGAAATTGCCCAAGGCAACAACGACCTTTCCGCCCGCACAGAAAGCCAAGCCAGCGCATTGGGAGAAACTGCGGCAGCGATGGACCAACTCAGCGCGACCGTGCAAAAAAACGCCGACCACGCCCGTCAAGCCAACCAGCTGGCCGACAACGCCTGCACAGTAGCCGTCAAAGGGGGCGAGGTGGTCGCTCAGGTCGTGCGAACCATGCACGACATCAACGCGTCGTCACAAAAAATTTCCGACATCATCGGTGTGATCGACAGCATTGCTTTTCAAACCAACATTCTGGCGCTCAATGCAGCCGTAGAAGCCGCTCGTGCCGGCGAACAAGGCAGGGGCTTTGCCGTGGTGGCCTCTGAGGTGCGCTCACTCGCTGGGCGCAGTGCCCAAGCAGCCCAAGAGATAAAAACATTGATTCACGCCAGCGTTGAGCGCGTAGCGCAAGGCAGCATGCTGGTGGACAACGCAGGTGTCACCATGACACAGGTGGTGGACTCGATTCGCCAAGTTACCGACATCATGGGAGAAATCAGCATCGCTAGCCAAGAGCAATCACGCGGCGTAGCACAGGTAGATAGTGCAATTACACAAATGGACCAAGCAACACAGCAAAACGCTGCATTGGTTGAACAGATGGCTGCTGCTGCTACCAATTTGCGTGGTCAAGCGCAAGAGTTGGTGGAGGTCGTTGCCATCTTTCAGATGGACCAGCAAACGCCTTGATCGTCCCGGTTCTCAAAATCTTGTGAGAACCGCCACTTTCTCGTTTTTACCCTGTGCTCTTCTATTGTATTAATTCTTCTATAAATACATAGTAGTAGTAGTAAAGCAGCACTTTTTCTGTGGATAACTACTGTTTATTCTTTAGAATCAACAGGTTGTCCTGTTGATATACCTGTGCACTGTACCCTGTTCCCGGTGTACAACAAAAGTGGATAACTTTTTGTTTTTGTCATTGGTTGTGGATAACTTAAAAGTTATCCATGGTTTGTCCACAGACTTATACAGGGTGTTTTAGGGTTGTAATCCGACGGTTGGACTTGCTCTTATTTTAAGAGCAACTTATCCTTGATGCATAAGGGCTATCAGCATAAAACATCATAAATAGCGTCGCAAGTAGCGTCCGGTATGGCTGGCAAGGTTTGCAGCCACTTGTTCGGGTGTTCCTTGGGTGACGACTGCGCCGCCCTCTGCGCCGCCTTCGGGGCCCATGTCGATCAACCAGTCGGCGGTTTTGATGACATCTAAGTTGTGCTCGATCACCACAATGGTGTTGCCCTCATCGCGCAGTTGGTGCAGTACCTTGAGCAGCAAATCAATGTCGGCAAAGTGCAAGCCGGTGGTGGGTTCATCCAAAATATAGAGCGTGCGGCCCGTATCGCGCTTGGACAGCTCTTGTGCCAACTTGACGCGCTGGGCCTCCCCGCCCGAGAGCGTTGTGGCCGACTGGCCCAGCCGGATGTAGCTCAGGCCCACATCCAACAGCGTTTGCAGCTTGCGCGCAATGCTAGGCACATCCTTGAAGAAAGCGTGGGCATCTTCGACCGTTAAATCCAAAATCTGCGCGATATTGCGACCTTTCCATTGCACATCCAGCGTTTCGCGGTTGTAGCGCAGGCCGTGGCAGACATCGCAAGGGACATAGACATCGGGCAAAAAGTGCATTTCTACCTTGACGACACCATCGCCCTGACAAGCCTCGCACCGCCCACCGGCCACGTTAAAGCTAAAACGTCCCGGCCCATAACCGCGCTCTTTGGCGGTATTGACTTCGGCCATCAGCTCGCGGATCGGTGTAAATAGTCCGGTGTAGGTGGCGGGGTTGCTGCGCGGGGTGCGGCCAATCGGCGATTGATCGACGTTGATCACCTTGTCAAAGTATTCGATGCCGACAATTTCTTGGTGCGCTGCCGGTTCGTCGTGGGCGCGGTAGAGCTGGCGGGCTACAGCGGCGTACAGCGTATCGTTGACCAATGTGCTCTTACCCGAGCCAGAAACCCCGGTGACGCAGGTGAGCAGCCCTACCGGGAAATCCACCGTGACATTTTTCAGGTTATTCCCAGTGGCCCCGACCACGCGCAATGCCTGCACCGGGCCTTGGCGGGCATGGTGCTCTGCCAAACGTTCGGCCCTTTTTTGGCTGGCTGCAGTGACCGGAAAGCGTGATTTCGCCTTGGCCGGTGCAATGGGCGCTGGTGCTGCCATGGCCGCCAGCCACGCGGTGCGCTGTGGGGGGACTGCAATCTTGCGCGTTCCCGCCAGATATTGCCCGGTCAGGGAGTCAGGATGGGCGCGTACCGCCTCAAAGTTGCCTTGCGCCATCACCCGCCCACCGTGCACCCCAGCCCCCGGCCCCATGTCGATGATGTGGTCGGCGGCGCGCATCATGTCTTCATCGTGCTCGACCACGATGACGCTGTTGCCGATGTCGCGCAGATGCTGCAAGGTGGCAATGAGCCGGTCGTTGTCACGCTGGTGCAGGCCAATGCTAGGTTCGTCGAGCACATACATCACCCCGGTCAGCCCCGAGCCAATTTGCGATGCCAGCCGAATGCGCTGGGCTTCGCCGCCCGATAGGGTTTCGGCACTGCGATCTAAGCTCAGGTAATTGAGTCCTACATCGTTTAAAAATTGCAGTCGTGTAGCGATTTCGCGTACCACCTTGTCGGCAATATCGGCTTTGGCACCTGTCAATTGCAGGGTGGTAAACCAAGCATGGGCTTCGCTCAAGGTGGCGTGGCTGATTTCAAAAATGGCCTTGGCCTGTGTGCCTTCGCCGACTTTGACATGGCGGGCTTCGCGGCGCAGGCGGGCACCGGCACATTCCGGGCAGGGTTGGGTGCTGCGGTAGCGGCCCAGTTCTTCGCGCACTGCCGTAGAGTCCGTTTCGCGCAAACGCCGGGTCATGTTCGGCAAAATCCCTTCAAAGGGGTGTTGTTTGACGATAGGCTGGCCCTTGTCAGTGCCACTGTCTAAAAAATAACGGAAGGCGATGTTGTCGTTGCCTGAGCCTTGCAGAACGACGTGTTGCACTGTTGCGGGCAGCTCTGCAAATGGTGTGTCGATGTCAAAGCCATAGTGCTGGGCCAGGCTTTCGAGCATGGCAAAGTAGTGGGCATTGCGCCGATCCCAGCCCTTGATGGCACCGCCGGCCAAACTCAATTCAGGAAATGCCACCACCCGCACCGGGTCAAATACCTCGCGTTGGCCCAGACCGTCGCAGGCCGGGCAAGCCCCGAGTGGCGAGTTAAACGAGAACAGGCGTGGCTCCAGTTCGGGCAGGGCGTAGCTGCACGCCGGGCAGGCAAATTTGCTGCTGAACAGGTGTTCTGCGCTGCTGTCCATCTCCAGCGCCAGCACGCGGCCACCGGCCTCGGCACCGCCGACGCGCAGGGCAGCTTCAAAGCTCTCGGCCAAGCGTTGTTGCACATCGGCGCGTACTTTGATGCGGTCAATGACCACATCGATATCGTGCTTCTCGGTTTTTTTGAGTGCCGGAAGTTGCTCGTGGGCGTAAATTTGCCCATCGACACGAAAGCGAACATAGCCGCGCGCTTGCATTTGGGTAAAGACTTCGGTGAATTCGCCTTTCTTTCCCCGTGCTACTGGGGCTAGCACCATCAGCCGGGTATCTTCGGGCAGGGCTAGTACGGCATCGACCATCTGACTGACCGTTTGCGCTGCCAGTGCTACGCCGTGGTCTGGGCAGTAGGGGGTGCCAGCACGGGCATAGAGCAAGCGCAGGTAGTCGTGAATTTCGGTCACGGTGCCGACGGTCGAGCGCGGGTTGTGGCTGGTGGCCTTTTGCTCAATGCTGATGGCGGGCGATAGCCCTTCAATCCAATCGACATCGGGTTTGTCGAGCCGCCCGAGAAACTGGCGTGCGTAGGTCGATAGGCTTTCGACGTAGCGGCGTTGGCCTTCAGCGTAGAGGGTGTCAAACGCCAAGCTGGATTTACCCGAACCCGACAGTCCGGTAATGACCACCAACTGGTTGCGTGGAATGTCGAGGTCAATATTTTGCAGGTTGTGCGTGCGCGCACCACGGATACTGATGCGCGCTTGCCGCGCCAACACAGCGGCCAAATGCGGCCCCTGGGCAGAGGTATCGTTGGCCGCGGGGGAGGGGGGTGTTGGAGAGGTCACGGTGGGCGCGCGCAGCGGCAGAGCAAAACCGACCATGATAGAGAAGCCGCACTGCGCCCCAAGATCAAGCAGTTCGCGCACAATCAACACCTTTGCCGCTGTCACCTGCCCTTGGGACAGTGCGCTACCCTGTGTTTCAGAGACTGCCGTGCCCGCATCCCCCCTCTCATCTTCTCCTTTGTCTGCTGCTGCGCCTGTGTCTGGGCGCACTCCTAGCACCACCATGACTGCCCAAGAGCGCCGCTCTAGCGTTTCGCTGGCGCTTATTTTTGCGCTGCGTATGCTGGGTTTGTTTTTGGTGTTGCCGGTGTTTGCCCTTGAAGCACGCCATTACCCCGGCGGGGATGATTCGGCGCTGGTGGGACTGGCCATGGGTATTTATGGCCTGACACAGGCTTTCTTGCAATTACCGTTGGGCATTGCATCCGACCGTTTTGGCCGCAAGCGCGTCATTGTGCTGGGGCTGCTGGTGTTTGCCGCAGGCAGTTTGCTCGCGGCCTTGGCCGATTCGCTCACTGGCTTGTTGTTGGGCCGGGCATTGCAAGGTGCTGGTGCCGTCTCGGCAGCCGTGACCGCTTTACTGGCCGACCAAACCCGCGACGTGGTGCGCACCAAAGCGATGGCGCTGGTGGGCGGCAGTATTGGCCTGATGTTTGCCGTGGCATTGGTGGCTGCGCCGTTGCTGGCCGCTCATATCGGGTTAGCCGGTTTGTTTGCCTTGACTGGCACTTTGGCCTTAGCGGGCGTTGCCATCGTCATTTGGTGGGTTCCACCTGAGTCTACCGAACACCAAAATGCCCCGCGTGGCCGCTTGGCAGATGTGTGGCGCAATGCCGATTTGCTGCGTCTGAATGTTGGTGTGTTTGTGCTGCACACCGTGCAAATGGCGATGTGGGTGGCGGTGCCTGCACTGCTGGTGCAGGCTGGACTGGACAAAGGCCAGCACTGGCAGGTGTATTTACCGGCGGTTTTGGTGTCGTTTTTGTTTATCGGTGGCTTGTTTGCTTTGGAGCGGCGCGGACGCTTGCGCGGTGCCATGCTGGCGGCCATTGGGTTGATAGGGGTGGTGCAGCTGGGCTTGGGATGGGTATCGGCCAGCACACAAGCGCCTTCGTTGTGGACGATGGGGGCATTGATGCTGGTGTTTTTCTGTGGATTTAACGCGCTAGAGGCCAGCCAGCCCAGCTTGGTCTCGCGCATGGCTCCAGCGCCCTTGCGCGGTGCCGCGCTGGGCACGTACAACACCTTGCAATCGTTGGGCTTATTTGCCGGTGGTGCTGTGGGTGGGGCGCTCCTGAAGTGGTTTGGGATGCCGGGCTTGTTTGTCACTACAACGGTGCTGACGTTGCTGTGGCTGGCCCTGACTTGGCCGCTCCGACCAGCCGTGAGAGCGGGGCATTGAGCTGCCCACATTCGCACCTGCTTGCGGCACAATCAGCCGTTTGGCGCGCAAAGCGCCCACCAACTTCGAGGTAGAGCAGCATGGCATCCATCAACAAAGTCATCATCGTCGGTAACCTGGGGCGTGACCCCGAAATGCGCACCTTTCCCAGCGGTGACCAGGTAGCCAATGTGACCATTGCCACCACCGACAAATGGAAAGACAAGCAAACCGGCGAGATGCGCGAGGCTACCGAGTGGCACCGCGTCGTTTTCAATGGTCGTTTGGCCGAGATTGTCGGCCAGTACCTGCGCAAAGGCTCGCAGGTGTACGTTGAAGGTTCTTTGCGGACACGCAAATGGACTGACCCGTCGGGAATAGAAAAATACAGCACCGAAATTCGGGCCGACCAGATGCAAATGCTGGGTGGTCGTCAAGGCGGTGCTGGCCCAGCCCAAGGTGCTCAGGGTGGTGGTTATGACGAGGGCAGTTATGGTGGCGATGCCGGTGGTGGCTACGACAACGCGCCGCGCCGCGCCGCGCCCGCCCAGCGCCCAGCGCCTGTGGCCCCACACGCATCGGCAGCACGTCCGGCTCCCGCGCCGATGGCACCCCCTCCACGGGCTGCTTCGGGGTTTGAGAATATGGACGATGACATTCCGTTCTGAGTTTTTCTGGAGCGTGTGAACTTCTCCTGCCCGTAGCTTTGTGGGGCTGCGGGCTTTTTTGTTGCTCCTTGGGTGCACTGCCGTACGGGTTTGTCGGCAGGCTTTGGGCTTTTTCGCTGTATTGCCAGAGACCATTTTTGTATGCCAAAACACGCTAACCAAAAACACGCTGCGGATTGGATTCAACTGCTCTGCGCGCACACACCTGTTGTGCGCCAGCAAGTACGGGCGTTGGTTGAAACACATCGCCCAGAGTTGGCCAGCCACTTTTACGCGCAGATGATGCAAAACCCTGCGGCATCGCGCTTTTTGTCGCACGATGAGGTACACAACCGTTTGCATAAATCCATGCAGGCTTGGTTGTTGAGTGTTTTCTCTGTCGGGCCTGACGATGCGCTGCTGCCATTGGTGGTGCAACAAACCAAAATTGGCGAAGTGCATGCGCGCATTGATTTGCCGATTCATTTGGTCTTGCGCGGCGCACGCACCATGAAAGAGAAAATGCACGCCTTGCTACAGGACGATGCAGTGTTGGATGCGCAGCAGTGCTCTGAAGCGGGTCAATTCGTAGCGCAAGTTATCGACTTGGCGATGGAGATCATGAGCCAAGCCTATGCCCATTCGCACGATCGCAGTGCCCGGGCTAAAGAGTCTTACCGGCTGTTTGCCGTGTCGCAAAACGTCTCGACCGAGCGGGAGCGTCGGCGTGCTGCGCTGCTCGATTGGGAAAACCAACTCATGTTTGACCATGCCGTTGGCTTGGAGTCGATGCAGTTGCCGCGCTTGGGGAGTTCAGAGTTTGGCCTGTGGTTTCGCCACAAAGGGGCTTATCTTTTCCAAGGCACCGTCGAGACAGATGCCATCTTGCGCACCATCCGGCACATTGACGACAATTTGCTGCCGGTCTTTGCGCTGCCCGACACGGACAACCACAGCCAGCGTGTTTTGCGCCTGCGTGAGTTGCGCGAACAAACCCGGCGCGTAGCGTTCCATTTGGATGCTTTATTCGAACAAAACCGAGAGCTTGAATCTGGACGCGATGTGCTGACGCGCTTGCTGAACCGGAAATTTTTGTCGGTGGTATTGGGCAAAGAAGTTCACCTGGCACGCGAGAGCGGCAACAATTTTGCAGCGTTGGCAATCGACATTGACCACTTCAAGCAGGTCAACGATACCTACGGCCACGAGGCCGGTGATATGGTGTTGCAGCAGATGGCCGCTGTATTTACCAACTACAGCCGAGGGGGCGATTACTTGTTTCGCTTGGGCGGCGAGGAATTTTTGTTGCTGTTGGTCGATACCCAACCAGAAGAAGCCTTACAGTCAGCCGAGAAACTCTGCCAGCAAGTGGCTTCCGAGCCATTTCATTTGCTGCGTGAACATAGCTTGCAGGTCACCATCAGCATTGGGGTGGCGATGTTTAATGGGCATCCCGATTACCAAAGTTTGTTGCGTCGGGCCGATGCCGCCTTGTACCGTGCCAAAAATTCTGGGCGCAACCGCGTCGTTCTTGCCGAAGATGCCTGATGAATTTACCTTCTATGCCCCCTACCCCTTCTGACCCTCTTATTCCTGTTGTACCGACCCACCGCTGCGCTAGCCCTTGGTGGCGTGTGTTGGCTGTGGCGCTGGCGTTGGCATTGTTGCTGGGTTGGGCCACCAGTGCCAGTATGGTCGAGCAACTCAAAGCCCAAATCAAACACTTGCAGGCGAAGGTGGAGCTGCTGCCGCAGGTGCGCCAGCTTGCGGTGCTGCTCGACGACAAGCAATTGCCTGCGCTGTTGGTGACGTTCGATCCGGGGGTGGGGGTATTGCAACTGCAGCGCCTGAACAGCGTGACCGAGACAGCGCAAGAAAGTTTGCAACTTTGGGCGCTGGAAGATGGCAAACCCCCGCGTTCGCTGGGTTTGGTCATCAGTGAATACAAGACTTTGCAATTGCCTCTGCCAGCCCAAGCGCTCGCTGGCGTGGCGCAGTTGGCCATCAGTGTTCAGGATAAGGGAGGGGTGCCTGACAGCGAAGGGCCTCGTTTGCCTTATGTGTTCAAGGGCTGGTTGGTGCAAAAAGCGGTTTAAACCGGCGGGGCATCGCTGGTCAGCGACGCAATTACGCCGCCACCGAGGCAGACTTCGCCGTCGTAGAGCACTGCGCTCTGGCCCGGCGTGACGGCCCATTGCGCCTGTGCAAAAGCCAAGCCGAAGCCATCGGCGCTGGCGTGCTGTACGGTGCAGGCAGCGTCTTGTTGGCGGTAGCGGGTTTTGGCCGCATAGGGGCCGGGGGCCGGAGGGTGGCCGGCTGTCCAACTGGCATCTTGTGCCGTCAGTGTCTGCGATAGCAGCCACGGGTGGTCGTGGCCCTGCACGACGCGCAGGGTGTTTTTGGCGATGTCTTTGCGCGCGACAAACCATGGTGAATGTTCGCCGCCGCCGCGTTGAGCGCCTTTTTCTTTGATACCACCAATGCCTAGCCCTTGGCGTTGGCCCAAGGTGTAAAAACTCAGGCCAACGTGCTGGCCTAGCGTGCGACCCCGGTCGTCTTGGATCGGGCCGGGAGCGTGGGCGATATAACGGTTTAAGAACTCCCGAAAGGGGCGTTCGCCAATAAAGCAAATCCCGGTCGAATCTTTCTTTTTGGCGTTGGGCAGGTTGATCTCAGCGGCAATGCGGCGCACTTCGGTTTTGTGCAGTTGGCCCACCGGAAACAGCGTTTTCGACAGTTGTGCTTGCGTCAGGCGGTGCAAAAAGTAGCTCTGGTCTTTGGACGGATCCAGTCCTTTGAGCAATTCAAACAAGCCGCTGCGAGGGTTTTGTCGCACCCGTGCGTAGTGGCCGGTGGCGATTTTTTCGGCACCCAAGCGCAGGGCGTGGTCAAGGAAGGCTTTGAACTTGATCTCGGCGTTGCACAGTACATCGGGGTTGGGTGTGCGCCCGGCTTGGTACTCGCGCAAGAATTCGGCAAAAACGCGGTCTTTGTATTCGGCGGCAAAATTGACGTGCTCAATTTCAATGCCAATCACATCGGCGACCGCTGCCGCATCGACAAAATCGATGTTCGACGAACAGTACTCGCTGTCGTCGTCATCTTCCCAATTTTTCATGAAGATGCCGACCACCTCGTGGCCCTGTTGTTTCAAAAGATAAGCGGTCACCGCCGAATCGACGCCCCCACTCAGCCCTACTACGACTCTTTGCTTGCTCATGGGGGCATTATCCCGGCTGGGCCGGGCGCTTGGATTCCCTGCGTCCTGCACGGCCCATTGTTTGCTGCTAGGCTGGCATGGTCTTTTTCATCTGCACAAACCTATGAAGCTTTATTACGCCCCCGGTGCTTGCTCGTTGTCGCCACACATTGCCTTGCACGAAGCAGGGTTGGTTTTTGAAGCCATAGCGGTCAGTACCAAGACGCACAAGTTGGCCGATGGCACCGACTTCTACACCATCAATCCACTGGGTTATGTGCCCGTGCTCGAGCTTGACGATGGCGAGCGCCTGCGTGAAGGCCCGGCCATCGTTCAATACATTGCCGACCAAGTGCCCGACAAGCACTTGGCACCGGCCAACGCCACCTTGGGACGCTACCGTTTGCAAGAGTGGCTGACCTTCATTGGCACGGAACTGCACAAGGGGCACGGCCCGCTGTTCAACCCCGCCACCCCTGAAGACTACAAGCCCCAAGTGCGCCAAACTTTGCTAGCCCGCTTTGCTTGGGTCAATGCGCAACTGGCGGGCAAAGATTACCTGCTGGGTGCGTTCAGCGTAGCGGACGCTTACCTCTATACCGTCTTGCGTTGGGGTCAGTTTGTGGGTGTCGATACCACTGCGCTAGAGAATTTGGTCGCTTTTCAGCAGCGCATGCAAGCGCGTCCCGGTGTGCAAGCGGCATTGCGCGCAGAAGGTCTGCTGAAGTAAGCTGTGCCCTCTGTTTCTGCCATTTTGAAAGAACACACCATGTCTCCTTTGTTCGAACCTGTTCAAGCCGGCGACCTGCATCTGGCCAACCGCATTGCGATGGCCCCGCTGACGCGCAACCGCGCGCCCGATGCGATTCCGACCGCATTGATGGTGGATTACTACACCCAGCGCGCCAGTGCCGGGTTGCTGATTACCGAGGCGGTGGCCATCAGTCCGCAGGGGCAGGGTTATGCCGATGTACCCGGCTTGTACGGCACCGAGCAGCTCGATGGCTGGAAAAAAGTGACCCACGCCGTGCATGAGGCGGAGGGCAAAATTGTGGTGCAACTGTGGCATGTGGGCCGTATCTCGCACGTCTCGTTGCAGCCCGGTTATGGCAAGCCGGTGGCACCTTCGGCGGTTCGGGCGCAGGCCAAAACCGTGTTGCTCAAAGAGGGGGTTGCTGTCTTTGTCGATACCTCCGAGCCGCGTGCGCTAGAGCTGCACGAGTTGCCCGGCATCGTACAAGACTACCGCCATGCCGCCCGCAACGCCATCGCCAGCGGCTTTGATGGTGTCGAAGTGCACGCTGCCAATGGCTATTTGCTCGATCAATTTCTGAAAACCGGAGCCAACCAACGCACCGACGATTACGGCGGCAGTATCAAGAACCGTGCACGTTTGCTGTTGGAGGTGGTGCGTGGCATTGCCGACGATATTGGCGGTGGTCGGATAGGGGTGCGCCTGTCGCCGGTGACACCGGCCAACGATATTGTCGATGCCGATCCGCAGCCGTTGTTTGAATACTTGGTGCGCCAACTCGCTCCCCTCGGGTTGGCCTATGTGCACGTGATTGAAGGCTCGACCGGTGGCCCGCGTGAGTTGGCGGATCGGCCCTTTGACTACGCGGCGCTCAAGGCTGCTTACCGCCAAGCCGGTGGCAAGGGGGCGTGGATGGTCAACAACGGCTACGACAAAACTTTGGCTGAAGCGGCTGTGGCTGCGGGTGCCGACATCGTCGCTTTTGGTCGCCCGTTCATTGCCAACCCCGATTTGGTTGAGCGTCTGCACTGCAATGCCCCGCTGAACACCCCCGACCGCGCTACCTTCTACGGTGGTGGTGCCAAGGGCTACACCGACTACCCAACCCTTGGCTGAGTGATTTCTGCACCAAATAAGGGTTTAGCCCTTATGTGGTGAGGATTGTTTGCTATTGATTTGATACCAACTTAACCCTTGATTAACTTCAAGGGCGAGTGACTGAGTTGGCGTGTGCTCGCCGTTGCCCAGCCAGTGCGGATGTTGGGGGCGGGGGGTAGGGGGGCATCGTCAGCAAGGTGAAACTGCTGCACGACCTGTAACAGGTTTTGTGCTTGCTCACGCAGGGAATCGGCGGCAGCGGCTGACTGTTCGACCAGCGCGGCGTTTTGCTGGGTCATGTGCTCAATCTCGCCCACCGATTCGTTCACTTGACCAATGCCTGTCGATTGCTCCGAGGATGCCGCGGTGATTTCGCCGATGATGTCACTGACGCGTCGGACACTTTGCACAATTTCTTGCATGGCTTGGCCCGCATCTTCCACATGGTGGACACCGCCTTGCACCGCAATGCCACTTTTACCGATCAGGCCCTTGATCTCGCTCGCTGCCGCTGCCGAGCGCTGTGCGAGGTTGCGCACCTCGCTGGCGACTACGGCAAAGCCCCGGCCTTGTTCGCCTGCGCGGGCAGCTTCGACCGCAGCATTGAGGGCCAAAATGTTGGTTTGAAAGGCAATGGCATCAATCAGGCCGATGATGTCGCCAATTTTTTGGCTCGATGCAGAGATCTCGTGCATGCTGGCAATGGCCTTTTGCACCACTGCCCCGCCGCCTTGGGCCATGCCCGATGCCGACACGGCCAACTGGTTTGCCATGTGGGATGACGAAGCAGTTTGCTGCACGGTATTTGTGAGTTTGACCAGCGACTCGACAGCCTCTTGTGCATGGTTGACGGTCTGATCGGTGCGCGAAGACAAATCGGCATTGCCGCTGGCAATTTGCTGGCTGGCCGTAGCGATGTTGGCACTGGCATCGCGCACCTGTGCCACCAGTACCCCTAAGTCGTGCTGCATATCGGCCAGTGCGTGCTCCAAATCGGCCACCTCGTCATGGCCTTGAACGGCGATGGTTTGCGACAAATCGCCCCCTGCAATGGCTTTGGCCAAGCGTTGTGCTTTAGCCAGTGGGCGGCAGATGGAGATCATGTTCAGCAAGGTCAGTGGCACCACAATCAGCACCGTGAGAACCACCACCGCCAGAAACACTATTTTGATTTTTTGGGTCAGTTGCTGTTGGTTGCTGACGGTATCGCTGGCTTCTTTTTGGAGTGCCGTGTCAAGCTTTGTCAGCAGCTTTTCTACCTCTTCAAACTGCGCTAAGGCGGGCGCACTCATCTGGTGGGCGGTGGTGGCAGATTGGTATCCACCGTTCTCTAGTTGGCGTGCTATGGGCAAAAAGGAATCCCGGTACTTTTGCACCGATTGGAGCAATTGCATGGCGATTTTGTTGTCTTCGTCAGGTTCGCCTTGCAACATTTGGTCCACCAATTGGCCGACTTTGTCTAAGCAGACCTGCCAGCGCACTTGGGCTTGGCGCACTTCTTCGGGCTTGGCGTAATGGAGCACCATGTCTTTTTCGTGCAGGCGTGCCGACCCTAATTGGGCGCGCAACTGGCCCAATTGCTGCACTTCGGCGTAAGACATGTTCAAAAACTCTTCGGTCATAGAGGTGATGCGGTACATGCCCACCAACCCTGTGCCACCGAGCAACCCCAGCAGGCCGAGCACCACAGCGATAGCGCTCAACATGCGAAAACGAATCGTGAAGTGGCGCATGAGCGTGAAGATCGTCATGGTGGTGGCTCCTGTATTGACACAAAATAGCAATAACCAGACCAGTCTGCCAGACCTTCAAAGGGGGCGTGTCCCCATTTGTTACGCGGGTTACATTTTCCAGCGCTTGAGCAGCAATGCGTTGGTGACTACACTGACCGAACTCAGCGCCATCGCTGCCCCGGCTAACACGGGGTTGAGATAACCCAGTGCCGCCAGTGGAATCCCAGCCACGTTGTAAGCAAAAGCCCAAAACAAGTTTTGCCTAATTTTGGCAACGGTGCGCCGCGAAATCTCCAGTGCCGCTGCCACCAGTTGCGGGTCGCCGCGCATCAGGGTGATGCCTGCGGCGTGCATGGCGACATCGGTGCCGTTGCCCATGGCCATACCAATATCGGCGGCGGCCAGTGCGGGTGCATCGTTGACACCGTCGCCGACCATGGCCACGGTGTGCCGCCGTCCATCGGTGCCTTGTTGCAAAGCCGCGACTTGCGCGGCTTTATCGCCCGGTAGCACCTCGGCGCGGACATCGCCCGCTGCGGGGTTCAAGCCCAAGCGCCGCGCCATAGCGTAGGCGGCACCCAGGTTGTCACCCGAAATCATCACGGTGCGGATGCCTTGGCGGTGCAGCTGCGCCAGTGCCTCGCGCGCCCCGGGCTTGGGCTGGTCGGCAAAAGCCATCAGTGCTTGCAGCACCAAGCCGGTCGGGGTGCGCAGCGCTAGCGCTGAAACCGTAGCGCCTTCGGTTTGCCATTGCTGTGCCTGCGCCGCCAGCGGCCCCAGACCCACGCCCAGCTCCTCCATCCAGCGCAGGCTACCGAGCAACAGGGTTTGGCCTTGCACTTCGCCCTCGCTGCCTTTGCCGGGGATGGCCCGCACCGCCTCAGGGGCCACTACCGTCAGGCTGCGCTGCTGCGCCGCTTGCACCACAGCGTGTGCCAGTGGGTGGCTGCTGCCACTTTGCAAGCTGGCCGCTGCTTGCAACACGGCGGACTCGTTCAGGCCAGCGCTGACCTCTAGTGCGGTCAGCGTGGGTTGGCCGACGGTCAGGGTGCCGGTTTTGTCGAAAGCCACGGTATCGACCCGGTGTGCCAGCTCCAGCGCTTGGGCATCTTTGATCAAGATGCCATGCCGTGCTGCCACGCCGGTGCCTGCCATGATGGCCGCAGGTGTCGCCAAGCCCAGCGCACAGGGGCAGGCAATCACCAGCACGGCTACGGCGCGAATCAGTGCGGTCTCGCCGCCTGCGCCCATCCACAGCCAGCCCAGCAGGGTTGCCAGCGCAATCAGTAACACCACCGGCACAAAGACGTTGGCGACTTGATCGACCAGCCGCTGAATCGGGGCTTTGGCCGCTTGTGCATCTTCGACCAGTCGGATGATGCGCGACAGTACGGTTTCGGCACCGACCGCACGCACTTCGAGTACCACCCGGCCTTCACCGTTGATCGAGCCGCCCGTGAGCCATTGCCCCGGTTCTTTGGACACCGGCAGGGGTTCGCCGGTGAGCATCGACTCATCGACCTGCGTGGCCCCTTCCAGCAAAACCCCATCGACTGGAAAGCGCTCGCCGGGTCGCACCACCAACCGATCTCCCACCATGACTTCGGCCACTGGTACATCGACCTCGCTTCCTTTGCCCAGCCAGTGCGCCACATCGGGGCGCAAACCGTGCAGGGCGCGGATGGCGGTGGTAGTTTGGTGTTTTGCCCGAGCCTCTAGCCATTTGCCCAGCAGCACCAGCGTCACTACCACCGCTGAGGCCTCGAAATACAGGTGCGGTGTGTGGCCCGGATGCGCCGTCCACCACAGCCATACCGACAAACCCCAGCCCGCGCTGGTGCCAATCGATACCAGCAAGTCCATGTTGCCCGACAGGGACTTCAGGGCATGCCAGCCCGCCTTGTAAAAGCGTGCGCCCAAAATGAACTGCACCGGCGTAGCCAGCAAGAACTGCGCCCACGCTGGGAGCATCCAATGCGCGCCGAACGCATCTCCCAGCATGGGCAGCACCAGTGGTGCTGACAGCAGCAAGCCGACCGCGACCGGTGCAAAACCGGCCCACGGTGAGGCATCTTCTTCACGCGCTTGGCTGGCGGCGGGCGTGAGTGGCTCATAACCGGCATTGCGCACCGCGCGGCGCAACAAGGCATCCATCGCTACAGTGCTGCTGGCGACGCTGGCTGGGTTGGCATCGGGCAAGGCGTAGCGAATGCGCGCTGACTCGGTGGCTAAATTCACGGTGGCATCTTGTACGCCGGGAATTTTGCGCAAAGCCCGTTCCACACGGCCCACGCAACTGGCGCAGGTCATGCCGCCAATGGCTAAATCCAACTCTTGGGAGTTGGCAGGAGAAGATGAGGTATTCATAGCCTCAAAGGTAACGCTAAAGCGGGGTTTTTACCGCATCGGGGGCCAGAAGGTTCAAGATGGGAACCTCTTTAACTACTGCGACTGAAAGGAAACCCATGCAGCACCAATTTGAAGTCCAAGGCATGACCTGCGGCCATTGCGAGCGCGCCGTGGCTGCTGTGATTCAAGAGCTTGATCCGCAAGCGAGCGTTCGCATTGACCGCGCGCACAACCGTGTGGAGGTCGATAGTGCCCAGCCAGCCGATGCGTTGGCCGCAGCCATTGCCCAAGAAGGCTACACCGTCACGCAGCCATAACGCCGTGCCATGCGCTGGGGGCCATGTTTCTAGAGTTTTTAGGACGATTTAGGCCTCTAGCCCTTGAATGCCAAGCATTTGTTGCTATAAAAATAAAAGCATGTCCGAAGTTTCCATGCTGACGGGGCGGCCAATTTAGGCTAGGCTGTAACCAGATGCAAATCGATCCAAATCCAAAGTTTGGTTTTGGGATTTACCTTGGCATTTTTAGAGAGCGTGACATGGAAAAAATACTTCGCCAAAAATCTACGTTGATTGCCATCGCTGTGTTGATCTCATTGGTCGGCATGGGGCTTTTGTGGGTTCGGTGGTTGGTAAATTGGTCGTTACGGTAGGGCTGGTGATCGAGGCGCTGCTTGTTGCTTTGCTTGCCAGTGCTTACCAGCAATCTCAGCAGCAACTAGCACAAATCCAAACAAAATATGATGCAGAGCACCGTTTGCGCCTTTTCTTGCAAGGAGCGCTAGATGCGGTACAAAACCCAATTACCGTGACGGATATTGACATGAATTGGGTATTTATCAATAAAGTCACCGAAACTTTGTTGGCCCCGCGTGGACTGAACAAAGAATCTGCTCTGGGTAAACATTGTTCTCATTGGAAAGCCGATATTTGTGGCACCAACAATTGTGGCGTTGCCAGTTTGCGCCAAGGTCGGCCACAGACCCATTACAACCAAGAGTATCCAAACCAGCCAAGCACTTATATGCAGGTGGATACAACCTACATTCTGGACGATAATGGCCATGAAATAGGCCATGTCGAAATTGTGACTAATGTCGATGCAGCTGAAAAAATCAAAAATACCAGCGCGAAAATATCTTCTTCCCTCGAACAAACCAGTGCCTCATTGGAGCAGATGAGTGCCGTCACCACCCAAACGGCTGACAATTTCCGCAAAGTGAACCAGCTGATGGACCACTCTGGCAAACACATCACGGAGGCCCACCGCCTGATGGGTTTGTTTACCAACTCGATGAACCAGATTACCGCTGCCAGCCAAGAAACCTCGTTGATTGTGAAAACGATTGACGAAATATCGTTTCAAACCAACATCTTGGCGCTCAATGCGGCGGTCGAAGCCGCCCGTGCCGGCCCTGCTGGTGCCGGGTTTGCTGTGGTAGCTTCAGAAGTGCGTAACCTTGCGATGCGGGCAGCCCAATCGTCACGCGGTACTGCCGAATTGATTGAAAAAACCATCGCCAAGGTCAAAGAAGGTGCAGACTTGTTGGTGCAAACCAATCAAAGCTTCAGTGAAATGGTCAAAACTTCTGAAGAAACTAAAACCAGAATTCATGATATTTCTACCGCCTCCGATGAGCAGGCATTAGGGATTCAAGAAATCACTTCAGCCATTGTGCAAATGAACCAAGTGATTGAGCATGCAGCTTATGGGGATAAAGTACCAAAACCAAGGGCTTCTGGTAAATCTGGCCGAAAGGTTATTCCAATTGCTTATCAGGGGTAATGTAACTTATTTATCGATAATTTAATTGTGTTAAAATATTAATTGGTTGTTGTTCAATAGCCACCCTCGCGGTGGCTATTTTTTATGTTTTTTCAAATGAAGCTAAAAATAAAATTATTGTTAAGTTTTGGCGTTATTGCTTTGTTGATGATGTGCCTGACGGTTTTTTCGTTGTTCAAGATGGACGAACTGGCAGAGCTGACAGAAAAGCTCTACAAGCACCCAATGACCGTCACCAACGCCATCTTGACGGTCGATGGTGGCATCGTGCGTATGCACCGCAGCATGAAGGATGTCGCCTTGGCACAAACGCCCGCTGACGTGGATGCTGCTGCCAACGCAGTGGCCCAGCAAGAGGCCAAGGTGCAAGAGCAAATGAAGATCGTGAAAGAGCGGTTTTTGGGGCCGCAAAAAATGGTTGAAGACATTGAGCGGGCCATTCGGGAGTGGGCACCGATTCGGGCGCGGGTGATTGCCTTGTCTAGAGAGGGTCAACGTCCCGAAGCGGCGGCCATCACCAAATCTGAGGGCGCAGCCAAAGTGGCCGAAATCAATACCGCAGTGAATGCGCTGCGCACTTGGGCCCAAGAAAAAGGCGTAGCCTTTTATGAGCAGGCGCAAACGACCCAAACGCAAAGTGCATGGGTGTTGGGCGTTGTCAATACCATCGCTATTTTGGTGACGCTGGCCTTGGCGGTGCTGGTCACGACCCATGTGCTGAACCAGCTCGGTGGCGAACCCGAGGAGGTAGCGCAAGTGGCCCAAAGTGTCGGCACGGGCAATTTGTGCCAGCGCATTCCCCTTCGCTCGGGCGACACCAAAAGCCTGATGGCACAACTCAAATCCATGCGCGACAACTTGATTGAGGTGGTCACGATGGTGCGCCAAGGGTCTGACCACATCTCCAGCGCCAGCACGGAAATTGCACATGGCAATAACGATTTGGCTTCGCGCACCGTCAACGAGGCCAGTGCGCTCGAAGAAACCTCCGCCGCTATGGAGCAATTGGGTGCCACCGTCAAACAAAATGCCGACAGTGCCCGCCAAGCTAACCAGTTGGCGATCAATGCTTCTAGCGTGGCTATTCAGGGGGGCGAAGTGGTCGGTCAGGTGGTCGAGACCATGAAAAGCATTAACGAGTCGTCACGCAAAATCTCCGACATCATCAGCGTGATCGATGGCATTGCCTTCCAGACCAACATCTTGGCGCTCAATGCAGCGGTGGAGGCTGCACGTGCGGGTGAGCAAGGCCGGGGTTTTGCCGTGGTTGCGTCTGAAGTGCGCAATTTGGCGGGTCGTTCGGCTGAGGCCGCCCGCGAAATCAAAGCGCTGATCAACGCCAGCGTTGACCGGGTTGAGCATGGCAGTGCGCTGGTCGATCAGGCTGGTGTCACCATGAACGAGGTCGTCACCAGCATTAAACGCGTGACGGACATCATGACCGAGATCAGTTCGGCCAGCAACGAGCAAGCCATTGGTGTGGCCCAAGTCGGTGAAGCCGTGGTGCGAATGGACCAAACCACCCAGCAAAACTCTGCCTTGGTCGAAGAGATGTCTGTGGCCGCCCATGCTTTGGATGCCCAAGCCAAAGAGCTGGTGCAGACGGTGGCCGTGTTCAAACTGCCCAACAACCGGCCTAATCCACAGGCCCGCAAGTCCACTGCCAGTGCTGGGCACTACCCGGCCCTGAGTGCCTCCTGAGCCACGTTGGGTGTTGGAGCCACCGCCTGCCCTGCCCGCGAGGGGCAGGGCTAGCTTGGTTCAGCCCAGATTGGGCAACAATGGTGACTCTGGTCTTTTACCTTGATTTTTCATGCCGACACCATCCCCCATCACCCTCCAGTTGCCAGAGGGCTCTTCGTTTACCGATCTGCAATTGCGCCGCTGCGACGACGATGCCATCGACCTCGATATGCAGTTGGTGCAACGCATCTGCCAGCTCAATGGCTGGGACTTTGACAAAGTGCGCGCCGATCCCGCTCCCGTCGTGAGCACCATCTTGACCGTTTGGTACAAAAATCACCTGGCCCAAGGCGGTGCGCCCGATGCGGTGATGGAGGAGTTTCGGCGGCAAGGCCAAATGCTGGGCCAGCCTCTGCACTGATGATCATCCTCACGCACTGCGCGGTGGCCCAATCAAAACGGCGCTGAACCGGGGTCGGTATCGACCGGGGCCAGCGCCGGCCCCGTGATGGTGCCCGTGCGTGCAGTTTTCTTTGCCGGTGTCGGCGTGCCCAGTGTGCTGGGGGCCGCACCGATGCCACGCTCGCTCTCGCCGCCCAGAGCCTCTATCAGGTCGGGCAACAAGCGGCTGAGTTCGCCGGTGGCAAGGGCGACATCGGCATCAAAACCGCTGTCGTTTGGTATCGGGTCTTTCAACACCGTCTCTAAAAAAGCCAGTTTCTTGATTTGCAAACCTTCGGTCAGCAAAAAAGACACCCGGTCGTCCCACGTCAGTGCCAGTTTGGTCGGCAGTTTGCCGGCCTCAATGTGGGCGCGTACCTCGTCAATATCGAGCGGATGGCGGGCGTAGCGCACCACGGCCTTGGTTTGGTCGCTGCTTTTGAGTTCGCATTCGCGGTCGATAGAAAATCCGGCGGGGGCTTCTTGGCTACTGAGCCAGTGCGACATGGCCGCTGCGGGCGAGGTTTGGGTGTCCAGCAGCGACACCGACAGTCCCGGTAGTGCTTGCACCAGTGCGGTAACCACCTCATCGGCGCGCGACTGGCTGGCAGTGTCGAGCAGCAAAAATCGCGCTCGGGTGTCGATCCACACCGCCATGGCACCTTGTTTGGTAAAGGCCATCGGCAGCAGATCGAGTTTGGCTTCGTCTTTGAGTTCGCGGGTTTCGCGCTTGCCGGGTTTGCGGCCGGTGGTGGCCTCGATTTTGTCGGCCTTTTCTTTCACCCGGCGCGCCAGTACTGAGCCGGGCAACACTTTGGATTCGACCATAAAACGCAGCACCCATTGCCCTGCGACCGACTCGGCCAGTGGCCCGTGTGCTTCGCCACGCGGTGGCACCCAGCCCCATGAGCGCTCTTGGGTAGCGCCGCACTCCATGAAGGGCGCTTGGGCCAAGGCCGCTTCGACTTGCTCCAGACCGATCTGCCACTGTGGTGCGATGCGGTACACGATCATGTTTTTGAACATGGACAACCTTTTGATCTCTGAGGGGGGTCGCCATTGTCGGTGCTGGCAAAAAACTTTACATGGCATGACAAAACCGACGTGACGGCGACACCAGAATGGAACACACTTGCAGGCGTACCGCAGGCACGGCCCGTGTCGGCGGCTTTACTCCCTGCAAAGGAATACCTATGACATTTTTCCCCCGCCGTTTTGTTGCTGCTGCTGTTTTGGCTGCTTTGGCTTTGCCCGCATTGGCTGAGTCTGCCCCTGCTGCCCCTGCTGCCCCTGCCGCATCCGCTACCGCTGCACCTGTTGCCGCTGCACCTGCGGCGGCTGCCAGTGCGCCGCAAGGCCGTCCCGGCCCGGGCGCGCGCATGCATGGTCATCGGCACCCACATGGTCATGGCTACCAACAAGGCTATGCCACACCTGAGCAGCGCCAAGCGCACATGGCCCAGCATGCCGCCGACCTGAAGGCGCAGCTGAAAATCGCTCCTGAGCAAGAAGGCGCATGGACGACCTTTACCGCTGCCATGGCCCCTTCACAAGGCTATGCGCGCCTGAGCATGGATGGCATGGAAAAGCTGACCGTGCCTGAGCGCATTGACCGCATGCACGCCATCCACGTCCAGCGCAGTGCGGAGATGGAACGCCGTGGCGAGGCTGTCAAAGCCTTCTACGCTGCCTTGACTCCAGCCCAGCAAAAGACCTTTGATGCCCACCACAGCAGCCACCACAGTGCCATGCACCGTGCGCGTGCTCAGGGTTACGGCGGCGGTCAGCCCGATGGACGTGGCCCCGGTGCGATGACCGAACCCGGTCACGAGCATTGCCACCCCGGTGGCGAAGCACACAAGCCCGGTATGGGTGCTGGGCCGCGCCACGGTAGGCACCATATGCGCCCAGCTGCTATGCCAGCGGCTGCACCCGCAGCACCGGCACCGGCTGCTGCCGCCTCGGCTGCACCTGCAGCAGCGCCCGCTAAATAAGCATCACACCACAGGCAGGCGCAGCAGCGCTTGCAGTGGTGCCTCGGGCAGCGGACGGCTGAAAAGGTAGCCCTGAAATGCGGGGCAACCGGCTTGGTACAGCGCGTCGCGCTGCTCAATGGTTTCGACCCCTTCTGCAATCACGTTCAGGCCTAGGCTGTGGCTCAGGCCAATGATGGTGTTGACGATGGCTGCGTCATTGGGGTCGGTCAGCAGATCGCGGACAAAACTTTGGTCAATCTTGAGCTGGTGCAGTGGCATGCGTTTGAGGTAGCTCAGTGAGGAGTAGCCGGTGCCAAAGTCATCGAGCGAGAAGCCCACGCCCAGCGCACCCAGTGCCGTCATGATGTCGATGGTGGTGTCCATGTCTTCGACCAGCAGGCTTTCGGTCAGCTCCAGTTTGAGCAAATGCGCCGGTGCGCCGGTGCTTTCGAGTATCTCGGCCATTTCTTCGACAAAACCGTCGTGCCGAAATTGGCGTGAACTGACGTTGACCGCCATGGTCAGGTGTTGCAGTTCGGGACTGGCTTGCCACAGGGCCAAAAGTTGGCAGGCGGTGTGCAGTACCCAGCGTCCGAGCGCCAAAATCAGCCCGGTTTCTTCGGCCACCGGAATGAATTCTGCCGGTGACACCAAGCCGCGCTCGGGGTGTTGCCAGCGCACCAGTGCCTCGACCCCGGTGTAGCGGCCTTGGTGGTTGACTTGCGGTTGGTAGTACAGCAAAAACTGGTTGTGCGCCAAGGCGGTGCGCAAGTCGGTTTCGAGCGCCGCCCGCGCTGTCACCACCGCCTGCATCTGCGGATCAAAAAAGCGCAGCGTATTGCGCCCCGCTGTCTTGGACTGGTACATCGCCAAGTCCGCTTGCTTGAGCAAATCGCCCACGCTGGTGCTGCTGCCATCAAAGGGGGCAATGCCAATGCTGGGCGTGCTGCGGTATTGGTAGCCTGCCAGCGCATAGGGCACGGCAAGGGTGGCGAGCACTTTTTCGCCGACACCGCGCGCCAAAATTGCCAGCGTACTGGGGTCGGGGCTGAGGGCTTCGAGCATCACCACAAACTCATCGCCGCCCAGCCGAGCCACGGTATCGATCGCGCGCACGCAGGTGTTCAGGCGCTGGGCCACTTGCTGTAGCAACAAGTCGCCTTGGTCGTGGCCCAAGGTGTCGTTGAGGGTTTTGAAGTTGTCCAGATCAATAAACAGCAGCGCCCCGCCTTGGTGGTTGCGGTGGGCTGCGGCCAATGCTTGGTGCATGCGATCCATCAGCAGCATGCGGTTGGGCAAGCCGGTCAGGGCATCGTAGAAGGCCAAGCGCTGGATTTCGCGTTCGGTCGCCTTGCGCTGGCGGATGTCGGTATGGATCGCCAAAATCGACTCAGGCAGGCCGTCGTCGTCGCGCACCAGCGTCCAGCGGCCTTCAATGTCGATGGCATGGCCGTCGCGGTGGTGCTGTACCACTTCGCCCGTCCACTCGCCTTGCGACAGAACGGCTTGGCTGGCGCGGTGAAACAAGGTCTCGTCTTGGTACAGCAGCGTCACGATAGAGTGCCCCAGCACCTGCCATTGCGGCCAGCCGTACACGCGTTCGGCGCTTTTGTTCCAGTAGGTGATGCGGTGCTGTAAGTCGTGAACGACGATGGCATCTTGGGCTTTGTCGAGCAGCGATGCCTGTTGGCGAATGCGGGTGTCAGAGACTTGGCGCTCTATTTCAGCAGAGGCGCGGGCGGCAAAAATCTGCAAGGTCGAGGAGACAAAATCCGCGTCAGAGTCGTGCAGTGGCTGGCTAAACAGCACAAAAATCATGCCAATCGGGTCGCCCGAGCTGTCGCTCAGTTGTTGGCCGACATACGCTTGTGATTGTGTGATGCCTGCGGTGACGGGTGAGTGGGGATACAGCTGTACCGCGCTGTGGCGCACGATGTGCTGGCGCTGCGTTAGCAGGGTCATGCTGGGCGTGCCCTCTAGCGGGTATTCAGCCGTTGGCAGGAGTTTGCCCTGCACCACCATCGCCAGTGCTGCTGCGCGTGCGGGTTGTCCGTGCTGTTGGGGCAGCAAGCGCATGACGCAGCCCGCTTGGGCATCGAGCACGTCGGCCATTTGGGTGGCAAGTTGGATAAAAAATTCGGTGCCAGTGGTGGTGGATACCGCTGCTGCCACTTTCAACACCGAGGCCTGCATGCGTTGCTGTTCTTTGCGCATGCGCAAGCTGGTAATGCCAAAGGCCAAATCGTTGGCCAAGTCTTGCAGCAGGCGCGCTTCGTCGGGGCTGATGTGCAGCACTTCGGGGGCATACAGGTACAGCAGTCCAAAAGTCTGCGGCCCTTGGCGCAGCGGTAGGCTAATGACCCCATGAAATCCATGCGCCAGCATGCGCTCGGACAGGCCGATGTAGGCCGGTTCCCGGTGTACGTCTTGGACAATCACCGGCTGGCCGGTGCGCACGGTGATGCCCGCAGGCCCCTGCCCACGGGGGTCGGTGTCAGACCAAGACAAATCCAGCGTTTGCAGGTAGCCGACGTTGGCCCCGGCGTAGGCCACTGGCTCGATGGTTTTGGCCGCGTCGTTGTGGGCCATGCCGACCCAGCCTAAGCGGTAGCCACCAATCTCGACGGCAATGCGGCAAATGTCTTGCAGCAGCACCGATTCGGTGGTGGCGCGCACCACAGCCTCGTTGCAAGCGCTCAGGAGCTGCTGGGCACGGCTCAGGCGTACCAGCTCGCGTTCGGCGCGCAGCCGGTGGGTGATGTCGGTGGCCATGATTTGGCGCGCCATGCGGCCATTGAATTCGACGCTGCGCGACCAGATTTCTACGTCCAGCTCGGTGCCATTTTTGTGCAAATGGTTGTGGCGCAGTGCATCGCAGCCCCCGCCTATGGGCAGGGCCATAACTTCGCCCCGAAAGCGTTCGCGCAACTCAGGCAGCCACAGGTCAGACATGCTCATGGTGAGCAGCTCGGCCTCGGTGTAGCCATACAAGGCGACCATGGCTTTGTTCACCGCCAAAATGCGCAGGCTGTTGTCTTGGGCGTAAACCCACATCGGCTGGGGGTGTACGTCAAACAGCAGCCGGTATTGTTGCTCTGAAGCGCGCAAGCGGGCTGACATTTCTTGCTGCACCCGCACCAGCTCGGCCTGTGCTTTGGCTTCTTGCTGTGCATTCAGCTGGGCCTGCTTTTCGGCACTGATGTCTTTGATGCCGCCGACCATGCGCAGCGCTTGGCCCTGGGCATCGCGGATGACAAAGCCTTGGTCAAGCACCCAGATGCACGTGCCGTCGCTGCGTTGCAGGCGGTACTCTGCCGACCAAGGGCACTCTGGGCCGTCGATGGTGGCGTGCAACGATTGCACGACCCGGGGGCGGTCGTGGGGGGCGATGTGTTCGGCCCAACCATCGGGCTGGGGCAGGGGCTGGTGTTCGCCCAGACCCAGCAGCGCGCGCGCTGCATCGCTCCACCACAGCTGCCCGGTGCGCAAGTCCCAGTCCCAGATGGTGTCGGTGGTGGCGCGGGCAACGCGGTAAAAGCGTTCTTCGCTCAAGCGCAGGGCTTGGTGTTGTTGGCGCAGCTGGAGTTGGGCCATCGTTTGGCTGGCCAGCATATGCAAGGCGTTGCGCTGGGCCTGTGTCAGGCTGCGTGGCCGGGTGTCCATGACCACCAGTGTGCCCAGTGCCAGACCATCGGGGGTGACCAGCGGTGCGCAGGCGTAAAAGCGAATGTGCGGTGGCCCCAGCACCAGTGGGCTGCTTTGAAAGCGTGGGTCTTGGTGGGAGTCGGGTACTTCCACCACGTCGCGCTGACCGTCAATCCAGTGGGCGCAAAAGGCCACGGCACGGTCGGTCTCGCGGATGGACAAACCCACCGTCGCTTTGAACCACTGGCGCTGGCGATCGACAAAATTGACCACCGCCATCGGCATACCGCAGACATGCGCGGCCAAGTATGCCAATTGGTCGAAGGCTTCCTCGGTGGGGGTGTCCAAAATGGCGTGCGATTCGAGCGCGGCCAGACGCTGCGCCTCATTGGCCGGAGGCGCAGGGGGCGATCCGTGCGGGTGGACGGATGTCATTGGCTACCCCTGCCCAGTGGCGGGAATGCGGTGACGTGCAGGGGAAAGAACCAGAACGCTTGCATGGATCCCATGGCGGTGAAACGAACAAACAAAAAGCCCAAGGCAGGGAGGCACCACTTTTGTGCCCAAGCTGCCCAAAACGGGCACCGTACATCCCAGCGATAGTAGCTTATTGTATTTGTCCGAAGCTGCTATCAAGCTATCAAAATAATAGCTATAAAGCGTTGCTATGCAAGGGCAATCGCTATTTTTGGCTGGATTTTAAAGAAAAATCGCCTCAACCGCGCCGTGCGCGCACAGCAGCGGCCAGCCGCTCTAGCACCGGGATGGTTTGCACCATGCTGATGCAGGCATCGGTGACCGAAACGCCGTGCGCCAGCGCTTGGCCGGGCACGATGTCTTGGCGACCTTCGTTCAGGTGGCTTTCGAGCATGATGCCGGTGATGCGTTTATCGCCGACGGCAATTTGTTCGGCCACATCAGCGGCCACATCGATTTGCCTGCGGTGCTGTTTGCTGCTGTTGGCGTGCGAGACATCCACCATCACCTGAGGCCGCAGACCTGCCGCTTCGAGCAAAGCGCAGGCGGCTTGGACATCGGAGCCGCTGTAATTGGTGGTTTTGCCTCCGCGCAAAATGACGTGGCAATCGGTGTTGCCGCGCGTCTCGAAAATGGCCGCTTGGCCCATTTTGGTCATGCCCATGAAGGCGTGGGGCGCTTGGGCGGCGAGCATGGCATCGGCTGCGACTTTCAGGCCGCCATCGGTGCCATTTTTAAAGCCCACGGGACAGCTCAACCCACTGGCAAGTTGGCGGTGGCTCTGGCTCTCGGTGGTGCGCGCACCGATGGCCCCCCAGCTGACCAGATCGCTAATAAATTGTGGACTCAGCAAGTCCAAAAACTCCGTGCCCACCGGCAAGCCCAGTGCCAGCACGTCCAGCAGCAGTTGGCGGGCCAACTCAAGGCCCTCGTTGATGGCAAAGCTGCCGTCTAAGTGCGGGTCGTTGATGTAGCCCTTCCAGCCTACTGTGGTGCGGGGCTTTTCAAAATAGACCCGCATGACGATGAGCAGATCGTCTGCCAGAGCATCGGCCTGCACCTTGAGCTGGCGGGCGTAGTCCATGGCTTGGGCGTGGTCGTGGATAGAGCAAGGCCCCACCACCACGATCAGTCGGTCGTCTTGGCCGTGCAGCACGCGGGCAATGGCGGCGCGGCTGCTTTGCACCAGTGCTTGGGCTGCCTCCGTGACGGGCAGCCATTCTTGCAACAAGGCCGGTGTGATGAGGGGGCGCACGGCGCGGATGCGCGTGTCGTCAATGCGCGTGGTGTCGTGGGTACAGGCGGCGGCAGTGGGGTGGGCGTGGGGGGTAGTCATACCCAGATTGTCGCGCGGGTGCTCGGGTGTGGCTGGTTCGGTATGCCTCTCAAGGCCGTAAAAAGGCCACCTTTTGCGCTGCCCAGTAGCGCGATTGCAAATGATCGAGCCGCACTTCGCCGCCCGTCGATGGCGCATGGACAAAGCGCCCATTGCCGACATAAATGCCAGCGTGGGTGGGGGTGCTGTTTTTGCCAAAGACCACCAGATCGCCGGTACGCACGATCTCGCTGGCAACGGGTTGGCCCCAAGCGCTCAGTTGCGCCACGGTGCGCGGCGGTGCTACCGAGACTCTGGCGCGGTAGACGTAACCGATCAGGCCGCTGCAATCGAAGCCGCTGTCGGGGGTATTGCCGCCGTAGCGGTACGGCGTGCCCACCAGCCCGAGCGCATGGATGGCAATGTCGTGTGCCATCTCTGCCGAGAGGCGCGAGGGCACTTCGGGGCGTTGCACCGGCGTGGGCGGGGCTGCGGGCGCTCGCACTGCGGGGGGGGGCGAGCCACAGCCAGCCAGAAGCCACAGCGGTGCCGCCAAGGTCAGACAATAAATGAAACGCATACCCGAAAGATTAACGGACAGTGCGCCGCACCTGCGTTTTTGCTTTCCCAGTGCCGTGCAGGGTTGGTGGCCGCTACAGGGCGGTTGTGCCGTGGCGTTGGTAAATCAACACCCGCCCCTTGTAGGCAGGAGCGCCCTCGCTGGCTGCGTGCTGCAAGCGTTCCTCGCGCATGCTAAAGCCCTGTGCCGCCATGTGGCGGGTAAAGGCGGGGCGGTTGCTGCGGTCGGGGTCGATGATCCAGACTTGGGCAGCGGCGCTGGTGTGCAAACCAATGAAATGGGCCAAAGTGCCGCTTTCATCGCGCTCGTAGAGCAAGTCGCTGCCCATGACCAAATCAAACAGGCCTTGCACCGAACCGGGGGCATCGGCATCGGTGCCTGCGGCTGCGCCCCATTGGCCGTGGCGGTATTTCAGCGGGGGGAGATGGTTCAGGCGCACGTTTTCGTGCAAAAAGTCCCCTGCCAGCGGGTGGCAGTCGCTGGCAGTGATGTCGGCACCGCGCCGATGCCCCACCAAACTTGCCAACCCTAAGCCGCAGCCGATTTCAAGGATGCGCTCGCCCGGCGTGACCGGGTGCTGTGCCAGCCGTGCCGCCATGTGTGCTCCCGAGGGCCACAGCAAGCCAAACAGCGGCCAAGCCGCCGAGGAGATGCCCAATTGCTCGGCAAGGCCCAGAGGGTCGGCAAATTGCTGCCGATCGAGCAGTGAACGGATGATGAGGTTTTCGACCCCATCGACGGCAATGCTTTCGTGTTTAAGAAGGTAGCCGGGCATTAGGGCATGCGCGGCTGGTCAGCGTCGTGGGGTGGGTCAAAGGGGGTCAGAAAATCAATCGTAGTGCCGAACCAACCGCACCGGAAGGCGGTTGGTTTTGGGCATGTCGCTGCGGGCTTCGCCGGTTTCGAGGTGTACCGCCCAGCCGTGCAGAAAGGCAATGCGGTCGGCCGTTTTTTCGTTGTGACCGTGCATGACTTTATCGTATTCGTAAATATTGACCGGGGTGCTCTCGATGCTGGCCGAGCCAGACCAGTGCCAGTCTGCCGGGGTGCCCGGAAACAGCACCGGATCTGGCCCCGTCGGGGTGGTGGTTTTGTTGACCAAGTGGCGCAGCTCGTGGGTGCGCGGCAAACGCCATGGCAAGCCATCGGCGCTGCTGCGCGCGCGCGTCAGCGCACTGGCTTGGGCGTAGGTCAGGAGCTGGGGTGTGCCAGCGCAAATCAGGCCATCCCAGTACATTCCCTCGACGCAGCGCGGCCAGACCAATTTGGTGCGGGTGTCGATGACGTAAGCGCCATCTTTGGAGAGGATTTCAAACGGGACATCGTTGGGGGCGCTGGCCGGTGCGGCCACGCTCGCCACTGCGGCCCACATGGCGGCCAAACAGACCAGTACCCGATGGTAGGCAGGCAGGGGTCGTTGCATACAAACACTCCTTGGTTAGGTACCGGACGCAGCACCGGCACGGTTTTTCGGATGCTCCAAAAAGAAGCGCAGCATTTCTTGGGTAGCGCTGATACCGCGCGGGTCGGTCAAGGTGCCCGGCAAGTGGCCGCCTGACCACGCATGGCCTGCGCCGTGCAACACCCAGTGTTCGGCCACCACGGCGGGTGGGGCGTTGCTTGCGGCGGCGCTGCTATGGCGGTAGATGTTGCGGGTAAAGCGTTGCCCTGCCACCGAGGTGCCCGCTTGGGTTTCGTGCTGCACCGCCATGCCACCGCCGACCAGTGTTTCGATGGCCGCTTCGACCAGTTGTTCGCCGTTTTTGGCATGCACGGTCGGGTCAGCGTCGCCGTGGAACACGATCAGCGGCAGTGGTTGCGCCGCTGGGTGCGTGGGTGCTTTGGCGTAGGGGCCGGGCTTGGCGCCGGTGCTCATGGCCGAGAGTGCCGCCATCACGTTGTGGGCAGCCCCAGCTTGCAAGCCCGAATGCACGCCCACGGCGGCAAAGACATCGGGGTATTCGCGCCCCAGCACTGCGGCCATCGCCCCGCCTGCCGACATCCCCGCAACGTAGATGCGCTGGGCATCAACCGGGTGGCGCAAGGTCACATCGCGCAACATGTCGATCAACAGGGCCGGTTCGCCGCTGCCGCGCTGTTGGTTTTCTGGGTCAAACCAGTTCCAGCAGGCGTTGGGGTTGGCACTGCGCGGTTGGGCTGGGTACAGCACCAGCGCGTGGGCGGCAGCAGCAGCCGGGTTCATGCCGGTGCCGGTGGCAAAGTCGTCGGGGCTTTGCATGCAGCCGTGCAGCATCAGCACCAACGCCATCGGTTTGCAAGCGCCTGCGCCGGGCGGAACATACAGCCGGTAGTGGTGCGCTGTGCCGTTGTGGGTGAACGCCACGCGTTCAAAACTGCCCGGTGGCTCGGCATGCGCACGGCCTGCCGCTGAGGGCGGCGGGCAGGCCAAGCCCAGTGCTGGTTCTGCTGCGCTGCCAGAGGGGTGAGGGTGGTCGATGGCGCTGGCCTCGGTTGCCGGGGGAATGATCGGTAGGTGCTTGGCCGTGTGCTGGGCCAGTGCCGCAGCGCCGACGACCATGCCCGCAACGGCACCGGGCACTGCGCCTGTCAGTGCCTGCTGGAGGGCCTGCGTGGCTTCGTTCAAGTGGCCGGTGCGTACCAATTCGGTGGCATCACCAAACATCTCAGAGAGGTTGAAGTTCCAGTTCATGGGGGACTCCTTTTGTGAGGTTAGGATTTAAGCCTCCTGAAGGCAGAAAAACCCGGGGTTGGGGGTCTTTTAGGCTTGTAGCCCTTGTGGGGCAAGCATGAAGCGCTCTCTTTTTTGATGCTCTTTTAGGCTTTCTTCAAAAACTCCGATTTGAGCAACATGCTGCCCAGATCGGTTTTGCAATCCACGTTGTGGCCGTCAGCGCCATCGACGAGTCGGATGCTTTTGATTTTGCTGCCTTTTTTCAGCATCGATGAGGAGCCTTTGACCTTCAGGTCTTTGACCAAAATCACCGCATCACCGTCTTGTAGCACGTTACCGTTGGCATCGCGCACCACACCGTCGCCGCTGGCTTCGTCGGCATCGCTGGCCGCCGTTTGCGGCCACTCGTGGGCGCAGTCCGGGCAGACGTAGTTGTCTGCGTCGGGGTAGGTGTTTTCGAGGCCGCATTGTGGGCAGGCTGGGATGGTGGAGGACATGGGTTTCTTTCTGAAATAAAAACAGCTCAGGTGGCAGCGCGTTGCACCACGGTAAAAGGGGGCAACCCGGCCAACAGGCGTTGGCCGTAGGCGGTGCGTGTTAGGCGGCGGTCGTAGCAATAAACGTGTGCTTGGTCTTCTTCGGTGCGGATGGCCCGGCCCGCCCACTGCGCTAGGCGCATGGCCGTGGCTGGCACCACCAGTTCGCTGAACGGGTCGCGGCCCACAGCGCGCAGCCACTCGGCGCGGGCCTCGCCCACCGGATCGTCGGGCGGGGCAAACGGTAGTTTGGTGATGAACACCGATTCGCACAACCGCCCCGGCAAATCGAGTCCCTCGCCAAACGACTGCATACCAAAGATGATGGAGGGCTGCCCAGCCGCCACGCGCTCACGGTGGCGCTGGAGCAACTTGGTGCGCGGCAACTTATTTTGCACCAGCACCAGCGGTTGCAGTGTGCTCGACAGGCCATCGACGGCTTGGCGCATTTGCTCGCGCGAGGTAAACAGCACCAGCGCGCCGTAGCGCACCTGTGCCAAATCTTGCAGCAGCGCTTGCACCATCTCGGTGGTGAACTGGGCAGCATTTTTCGGGTCGGTGCGGGTTTCGGCGGCAATCAGCGTGCCTTGGGCTGCGTAGTCGAAGGGGCTGGGCACTTCGAGTGCCGTCACGCTAGGGTCGGCGTGCAGACCTGTTTCGCGCAGGAAAAAATCAAAATCACCGCAACTGGTCAGCGTCGCCGAGGTCAGTACGGCCCCGCGCACGCTGCTCCACAGGTGCTGGCGCAGCGCAGCGCCGGGCAAGATGGGGCTGGCGCAGGCTTTGACGGCGATGAACGGGCCGTCCATCTCGAGGGTGAACCATTTGGCGCTGGGAATGGGGGGCGGTGTCTCGGCACTGGCCTGCGGGGGGGCATCGGCGGGGGTGCTATCTTGGAGCAGCAATTGGGCCGTGTCGTGGACTTCTTCGAGCCGGGGCGCGAGCATGCCCAGTTGCGCGTAGAGCGTCGATAAGCGCCGGGCCTCGTCGGGTTTGTCGCGCATCTCGGTGCGCAGCGCTTTGCTGATGGCGCGCAGGCAGTCTAAAAAACCCGCTGCATGGTGGGCCAGATTGCCCAGTGGCTCCAGCAGTGCTTCAGGCAATTGGCCGCGCGGTACGCGCACCCGTGCAGGCCCCCAGGTGCTGGTTTGGTCGCGCAGAGCCTGACCATACAAGTCCATCACCAGCCGGGCCACGTCTTGCAGCCCTTGGCGCAGCCGCGCGGCGTGGTCGGGAATGTCGGCAATCTCGCTCACTTGCACCAGCGTGCCGATGCGCAAACCCCGGCTGGCGAGGTGGTCGATCCACGCCAAGCGGCTGACATCCATGCTGCACGCAAACTGGTCGAGCGCGGTGGCGGGCAGGTGGTGCGCTTCGTCGAGCACCAGCAGGCAGTTGTCCAGCTCGGGCAGCACCCGTGCCCCGAGGGTCGAGAGCAGCAAATCGTGGTTCGCAACAATCACCTGCGCGTTCACCAGCGTCTTGCGCTGTTCAAAGTAAACGCATTCGGTAAATGCCGGGCAGTACTTGCCAGTGCAGGCACTGGCTTGGGCAGATACCGGCCCCCAGACCTCCGGGGCCGGGGGCACATCGAGGGCATCGCGGTCGCCATCCCAAACGCCGCGCGCCAGCGTTTGGGCGATCTGGGCGTAAAACTCCACCCGCGCTTGGGTTTCGTGGCGTGGCAAGGCGGCGCGGGCAGCGGCTTCTTCTTCCGGAAAGAAATCGTCTTCATCGGCCACTTCGCCGTGGCCTGCCAGCCGTTCGAGTTTGAGTTTGCAAACGTAGCGCCCACGCCCCTTGGCCAGCGCAAATTTGAACGGTTGGGGCATTTGCGCCGCCAGTGCGGGCAGGTCTTTGTGAACCAGTTGTTCTTGCAGGGCCACCGTAGCGGTCGAAATCAGCACCCGGGTGCCACGCGCCAGCGCGATGGCAATGGCCGGGGCGCAGTAGGCCAGCGACTTGCCCACGCCGGTGCCCGCCTGAATGACGGCAATGGCACGCGTTGGCTCGGGGTCGTCGTCGGCTGGTTTGCCCAGCGTGGCGGCGCTAAAGGTGTGCGCTACCTGCTCGGCCATGCGCCGCTGTCCGGCGCGCTCGCGCAGTCCTGTGGTCGATTGCACCACCTGATCGAAAGCTTGCAAGGCCGATGTGGCCCACTGGGTAGAAGACATGGGCCGGGAGTGTGGCACAGCAGACGGGGTGTCTGCGGGCAAATAAAACGAATAAATAGGCTCTAGCGCTTGAAGGGTAAGCTTAATTAGCTACTTATTTAATAGCAAATAGCTGCCAAGAGCGCTTTAGCCGATTTGCACAAACTGCATTTCGGTGCCTGCCAGCTCCAGCAGGTCGCCGTCGTGCAGCGGAACTGGCTCGGTGCCGATGTGGCTACCGTTGTGGGTTGGGGTGTTCGGGCCTTCCACATGGGCCAGCACATAGCCGTGCTGGCGGCGGGTGATGGCGGCCACAGCCACGCCGGGCTTGCCGATGGTGGTTACAACCTTGGTCAGTGCCACTTCGCGCCCAGCGGCGGTGCCCGAGAGCACCCGGATCGCCGCAGGCGCTACAGGGGTCAGCGGATGGTAGCTGGTAGCCGTGGGTGCTGCTGCCGCTGCAGGAGCCGGTGCGGCCAGCGGTGGGCGTGCTGGGGCAGCGGGCGGCACTATGCGGGGCCGAGAGACCATGGTTTTTTCGTAGTCTTCGGCCTCGTTTTCGTTAATGAAGCGGATTTTGTATTTGCCCAGCTCAATGCTGTCGCCCCCGCGCAGCCATTGGCGTTGAATAGCCTTGCCATTGACATACGTGCCGTTGGTACTGTGCAGGTCTTCTAGCTCTACGCCTTTGTTGGTCATGTGCAACGCAGCGTGCTCGCCGCTGATCGCCAAGTTGTCAATCACGATATCGTTGTAGGGCCGCCGACCGAGTGCGGTGCGCTCTTTGGTGACTTGCAATTCTTTGATAACTACACCGTCGATCGATACGATCAGTTTGGGCATGGCCTGTTCCTGGGGATGGTGTGTGGCTTTGTTGTTTTGAACCAAGGGCGCTGTTGCGTTGGCGTTGGGGGCGCTCACGTAGCACCGATGAGCCGCGAGATAAGACTGCGCTTGTGCCCGGCGGCACCGGCTTGCACCAGCACGACGCTGATGTTGTCGCCCCCGCCGTTGGTATTGGCCGCCTCGATCAAGTGATGGGCCTTGTCGTCGAGGGGTTCTGCGGCGCTGACCAGCGTTGCAATCGCCGCTGCAGGGAGCATTTCGCTCAAGCCGTCGGAGCACAGCAGGTACAGGTCGTGCGGTTCGACAGCGAACTCGTTGAGTTCAACTTCTACCGCATCCTCGACCCCCAAGGCCCGCGTGACCAGATTGCGCTGGCCCGATTGTGCCGCTTGCTGTGGCGTGATGAAACCTGCGTCAATTTGCTCTTGCAGCCACGAATGATCGCGTGTCAGCTGAACGAGTTGCCCGGCGCGCAAGCGGTAGCAGCGCGAATCGCCTACGTGCGCCAACATGAGCCGTTGTCCAAAAAAGATACTGGCTACCAGTGTTGTGCCCATGCCGTTGTACGCAGCATGGTCGCGGGCGGCAGCAAAAATGGCAAGGTTGGCGTTTTCGATGCAAATTTCCAGAGCGCGGCGGACATCGTTGCTGACCAAAGGCCGGTGCGCTTGGGTCAACCAGCGGGCCATTTCAGCGCAGACAAACTCGGTTGCCATGCTGCTGGCGATTTCGCCGGCGTTGTAGCCGCCCATGCCGTCGGCCAGCACGGCCACCTGAACCTGTGTATCTACGCTGACCGCATCTTCATTGTTACCACGCACCCGGCCGCAGTCGGTGCGGGCGCTGAACTCATACTTCATGGTCTGTGGTGGTCGTGCAAGGTTGGTAGAAGATGCCCTGAGGGGGACGGCTCTCGCATCATAGACGAGGGGGCAGCGCCGCTTGCAGTGCGGCCAGAATGACCAAAGCGCCGGGGGCACGGGGCCACAGGCGCTTTGGAGTCCAAGCGCCCAGACAAAATCTGGGCACTGGGGGGCGTTGCTTTAAGCCAGCTTGAGCTGTGCCTTGAGCAGCTTGCCCAATTCGGAAGGATTGCGTGTGACGATGAAGCCGCACTCTTCCATGATGGCCAGCTTGGCATCGGCAGTGTCGGCACCACCAGCGATCAACGCACCAGCATGGCCCATGCGCTTGCCTGCGGGGGCAGTCACACCAGCGATGAAGCCAACGATAGGCTTCTTCATGTTGGCTTTGCACCAGCGAGCGGCTTCGGCTTCATCGGGGCCGCCGATTTCGCCAATCATGATGACGGCATCGGTGTCTGGATCGTCGTTGAAAGCTTGCATCACGTCGATGTGCTTCAAACCGTTGATCGGATCGCCACCAATACCGACGGCGCTGGACTGGCCCAGACCGACTTCGGTCAGCATAGCCACAGCTTCATAGGTCAATGTGCCCGAGCGCGAAACCACGCCGATGCGACCCTTGCGGTGGATGTGACCGGGCATGATGCCGATTTTGACTTCGTCGGGCGTAATCAGGCCGGGGCAGTTTGGGCCGAGCAGCAGGGTGCGCTTGCCACCGGCAGCTTCCTTGGCCTTCATGCGGTTGCGCACTTCCAGCATGTCCTTGACGGGGATGCCTTCGGTAATGCAAACGGCCAAATCGAGGTCAGCTTCAACGGCTTCCCAGATGGCAGCAGCAGCGCCTGCGGGCGGCACATAGATCACCGACACGGTAGCGCCGGTTTGCTGCGCGGCTTCTTTGACCGAAGCGTAGATTGGGATGTTGAAGATCGACTCGCCGGCCTTCTTGGGGTTCACGCCTGCCACGAAGGCGTTCTTGCCGTTCGCGTACTCTTGGCATTTTTCCGTGTGGAATTGACCGGTCTTGCCAGTGATGCCTTGGGTGATGATCTTGGTGTCTTTGTTGATGTAGATCGACATGACTTTTCCTGATTTATTTGGACACAGCAGCAACGATCTGGGTCGCAGCTTCGGCCATGGTGTCGGCAGAAATGATGGGCAGGCCCGAGTCGGCCAGCATTTTCTTGCCCAATTCGTCGTTGGTGCCCTTCATGCGAACGACCAATGGCACCGACAGGTTCACGGCCTTGCAAGCTGTGATAACGCCGTGGGCGATGGTGTCGCACTTCATGATGCCGCCGAAGATGTTGACCAAAATGCCTTCGACCTTGGGGTTCTTGAGCATGATCTTGAAGGCTTCGGTGACCTTCTCAGCGGTAGCGCCGCCGCCGACATCCAAGAAGTTAGCGGGTTCGCCGCCAAACAGCTTGATGGTGTCCATAGTAGCCATGGCCAAACCAGCGCCGTTGACCAAGCAACCGATGTTGCCGTCCAAGCTGATGTAGGCCAAGTCGAACTTGGAAGCCTCGACTTCTGCTGGATCTTCTTCGTCCAAATCGCGCAGGGCAACGATTTCAGGGTGACGGAACAGCGCGTTGGCATCAAAGTTGAACTTAGCGTCCAGAGCCATCAACTGGTTCTTGCTGTCGCGGTTCAGGGGGTTGATTTCGACCAGCGATGCGTCGGTGTCCATGTAGCACTGGTAGAGCTTTTGGAACACATCGACAGCTTGGGCGGTCGATTCGGCGGGCAGGCCGATGCCGTTGGCGATCTTGGTGGCTTGTTCAACGCCCAGACCGGTCAGCGGGTCGATGAACTCGGTGATGATCTTTTCGGGGGTGGAGTGGGCCACTTCCTCGATGTCCATACCGCCTTCGCTCGAAGCGATGAATGCCAGCTTTTGCGTGGCACGGTCGGTCACGATCGAGACGTAGTATTCCTTTTGGATGTCAGCGCCGTCTTCGATGTACAGGCGACGCACTTTTTGACCTTCAGGGCCAGTCTGGTGGGTCTTGAGCTGCATGCCCAAGATTTCGCCAGCGATGCGCTTGACATCGTCGATCGTCTTGGCGACTTTAACGCCGCCACCCTTGCCGCGGCCACCCGCGTGGATTTGGGCCTTGACAACCCAGACTGGGCCGCCGAGTTTTTGTGCAGCTTCCACCGCTTCTTGCACGGTGAATGCAGGGATGCCACGTGGAACGGGCACACCAAAATTGCGCAAGATTTCCTTGCCTTGGTATTCGTGAATCTTCATGAGGTCTCTCTCAGGGAAGGGATTTCACCCGTCTGCCTAGGCTGGTAAATGTCTGGCGGCGGGCGTGGGACATGGCAGCCGACAAATGTATCATGCTGTGAGGTGTCATATCTTATGACGAACTTACATATCAACCGGTGCGTCCCGTCGCCACCGCTTTTTTGCAGGAAAGAATCCATGTCCAAAGTTTTTATCGATGGCGAAGCTGGCACCACGGGCCTGCAAATTCGGGAACGTTTGCAGGGCATGGCGCAGATTGAACTGGTCAGCATTGCCCCTGAGCGACGCAAAGACCCCGCTGCCAAGCGCGAGCTGATCGAAGGCGTGGATTTGGTCATTTTGTGCCTGCACGACGACGCTGCCCGCGAGACTGTGGCCATGGTCGATGCCATCGAACAAGCCACGGGCCGCACGATCAAAGTGATTGATGCCAGCACCGCACACCGCACTGCGCCGGGCTGGGTTTATGGTTTTCCAGAACTGTGTGCGGGCCAACTGGATGCCGTGCGCACAGCCAACCGGGTGTCTAACCCCGGCTGTTATGCCACCGGTGCTATTGCACTGCTGCGCCCGTTGGTCGATGCTGGGTTGGTGCCCGCCGATTTTCCGGTGGCGCTGCCTTCGGTCAGCGGTTATTCGGGCGGTGGCCGCCCGATGATGGAGGCTTACGAGGCGGGCACGGCGGCTCCCTACGAAGCCTACGCGCTGGGCTTGGCACACAAACATATCCCCGAAATTTTGCATTACACCGGCATGACGCGCCGTCCGGTGTTCATCCCAGCGGTGGCTAATTTTGCCCAAGGCATGTTGGTGCAGTTGCCGTTGCACCTCGATACTTTGCCCGGCGCGCCGACCGCTGCAGATTTGCACGCAGCCTTGGCGGGGCATTACGCCCGCACCAACACTGCCCAAGAATGGGTCAAGGTGCTACCACCGACCGACGATCTGAAACTGGCCGCCGACACTTTGGCCCATACCAACCAACTTGAACTGCGCGTTTTTGCCAACGAGACTTACCGCCAAGCGGTGTTGATTGCCCGTTTGGACAACTTGGGCAAGGGCGCTAGCGGTGCAGCGGTGCAAAACTTGCAGCTGATGTTGGGACTGGCCCCGTAAGCTGACGGGTTCAAACCCTGCCCCGTCATGGGGCGGCACACATCACCACCCCTTCATTGGCCCAGCCTGCCGCTGCCAGTGCATTGATGTCCTGCGGCCAGCGGCTGAAGCGGTGGTTGGGGTCGTTGTAGGCGTGGCGGTTGTTGTAGGCACGGCCAATCTCGGTGGTGTTGGGTGGGCACGATCCTTGTGCGTCGGGTAACTTGACTTTAAAGGCCAAGCCCTCAAACCCCCAGCCCCGAAAAATTTGCTGCGCCTGCGCTGCTTGCTGGCGTTGCTGGGCTTCAATTTGGCGCAGTGCCTCGCATTCAGCCGGTTGTGCCGTGAAAAAATGGCTGTTTGCTCCTGCGTTGTAGAAGCGGCAGACTGCCACGGTGTCACTTTCGGTCGATACCAGCGACCATGCCGCAAAAGCGTTGCCGGTGCGCTCCCAGTCCGGCCCGGCGCGGCCTGCATCTATGCCCTTGGCTTCTTCCGCCGAGGCAGTCATAAAGTAGTGCTGGGTCAAGCGGTTGTAGAACTCGGCGATGGCAATGCGCTGTTTCGGGGCGGTCGTTGCAGCGCTGGCTGGGTCGCTGCCAAAATCAAGCCCCGTGTTTTCTTCTAACCAGCTTTGGTAGTTGGCGACCCGGGTGTAAATGCCGGGGTAGCGTGGTTGGGCGCAGCCTTCACCCCAACTGACAATGCCTGCCAGCGCATACCCGCCTTGGCCATTTTCAACCACCAAGGGGCCACCGCTGTCGCCTTGGCAGGTGTCTTGGCCGCCCGCCAAATCGCCTGCGCACAGCATGTTGTCGCTGATGAGGTTGCTGGCATAGGCCGAATGGCTGCGGCAATCGGTGGCCGTCAAGAGTGGCAATTGCACCTGCAACAAACCCCAAGCATAGGCTCCGCCGCTTTCGGTGGTGCCCCAGCCCGTCACGATGGCTTGGCTACCCGTGTGGGCAAAGCGCGGTTCTTCAAAGGCCCGCAAGGGGGTGATGGGGTTCAGCACGATCGGTTCAGACAGTTGCAGCAGGGCAATGTCGTTGTCGTATTCGATGCTGGCACTGTAATCTGGGTGAACTACCCCGTGGGCAACGTCGACGAGCTGACCGCCAGATTCGCGGTTGAGCGATCCGGCACGCACCGACAGGAAGGTGGCATCTTTATCGACGATGCAGTGGGCGGCTGTCACGACCCAGCGGCTTGACAACAACGCTCCGCCGCACAAATGACCACCCCCAAAACCAGTGGTACGGATTTGCACTTGCCACGGCCACGCAGAGGGTGCGGCAGCGGTGCCGCCGACGATCTGGGGTTGGTTGCTGTGCCCCAGTGGGGCCGCTGCCGCGCTGGTGGCTTGCAGCACCATGCTCAGTACCCAACAGTGTAAAAAGGCCCGGTAGCGGGGCCGCAGCAGAGGGGTGGTGGTGGACAAAATAGCGGCCCGTGGTGTGTGCAGAAGTCGGTATTTTTGCACCCACCAGAGGCACGGAGCATTGGCTCCGATGTGGCAAATCCAAAGTCGGGCTGATCGTCACAACAGATAGCGATAATGCCGGCCATGCCCCACCGCTGGAAACCCAATGTCACCGTGGCCGCACTCATAGAGTGCGATGGCCGTTTTTTGCTGGTCGAAGAACAGACCACCGATGGACTCAAGCTCAACAACCCCGCCGGACACCTTGATCCGGGCGAGTCGCCGATGCAGGCTTGTGCGCGCGAGGTGCTGGAAGAGACCGCCCACGACTTCGTGCCCACGGCACTGGTGGGGGTGTACCTGAACCGCTTTACCAAGACGCGCACCGGCGACGATCTGACCTATATGCGCTTTGCCTTTGCTGGCACGCTGGGCACGCACCACGACTGGCGCAGCCTCGATTCGGGGATTGTGCGCACGGTGTGGATGACGGCCCAAGAGATTCGCGCTTGCCCCGAGCGCCACCGCAGCCCCCTGCTGCTGCACTGCTTGGCCGATTATTTGGCGGGGCAGCGCTTTCCGTTGTCGTTGGTGCATACCGACATCAGCGTCACGGGGGCGGCCAACGCCAACGGCTGAGTTTTTGCAGCTTGTTGCCGCACACAGGCGGCTCAGCCCTTGAGCTGGAACACCGACACCGTTTGCACCAAGTCGTTGGCTTGTGATTTCAGGGTGGATGCTGCTGCTGCCATTTCTTCCACCAATCCGGCGTTTTGCTGTGTGGCTTGGTCCATCTGCGTCACGGCTTGGCCTACTTGCGCCACGCCTTGGCTTTGCTCGGTGCTGGCGGCACTGATTTCGCCCATCAAATCGGTAACGCAGCGGATGGAGCTGACCACATCGGTCATGGTCGCGCCTGCCTTATCGACCAGTGCCGTACCTTGCTCGACGCGCTCGACGCTGGCATGAATCAAAGCTTTGATTTCTTTGGCTGCACTGGCTGAGCGCCCCGCCAAACTGCGCACTTCGCTGGCGACCACGGCAAAACCACGGCCTTGCTCACCAGCGCGGGCCGCTTCTACGGCGGCGTTCAAGGCCAGAATATTGGTCTGAAAAGCAATGCCATCAATGACACCAATGATGTCCGATATTTTGTTGCTGGCATCGTGGATGCCCCTCATGGTCTCCACGACCTGACCGACCGCTTCACTGCCATGAATGGCAACGTTCGATGCGCTCTGGGCCAGCTGATTGGCGCGGTGGGCACTGTCGGCATTTTGTTTGACCGTGGCGCTGAGTTCTTCCATGGAGGCGGAAGTTTCTTCGAGGGCGCTGGCTTGCTGTTCGGTACGGGCGCTCAAATCGTGGTTGCCTTGGGCGATCATGGCGCTGGCAGCCGCAACGGACTCAGAGCCGTGGCGCACATTGGAAACCACGGTGACCAAATTACCCTGCATGGTTTGGAGAGAGCGGAGCAAAGCCGCAATCTCGTCGGTACCGCCGTTGTCAAGCAAGGTTGCGCTCAGATTGCCTTGCGCCACATCCTGCGAAAAATGGAGTGCTTTTTCAATCGGTTGGGTGATAGAGCGGGTGATTGTCCATGCCAGAGCAATCACTAAAACCAATGAGCCAATGGTTACCAGAAGAATAGTGAAAGTAACCGAAGATTTGATTTTTTCGGCATTTTCCATGTCTTCTTTTGACATGGCGGCTTCAAACTCTAGGAGTTTTTTCAAAGAATTAAAAAATCTGGGTGCTAATACGCTAACTTTTGTTTGGTATAAATTCTTTGCCTCTTCTATTTTTCCTGCTGCAATTGCTTGGCCGGTTGGAGTTAGACCTTCATTCCGATAGGCGAGCATGGATGTTTCAATTTCTGCGGCAATATATTTTTCTTCAGGGGATAATTTTCCTGATGTATAGGCTTTCCAGTTTTTATCAATAACCTCACTATTTTCTTTTATTTCAGAAATTCGTTTTTGAATATTAATGGGGTCATTGTTTATCAATGTATCCATTATAATGACCCGGTTTCTGATGGCGAGGTATTGAATATTTCCAATTTGCAACATTGGAACCACGTTGCCAGAATGCATATCTTCTATGGCATCGAATGATTTATCGAGTCCATTCAGTCCTGAGTATGAAATCATCATAATGATGATAAGGAGAGCGGAGAATGCAATGGACAGCCTTGTGCCAATTTTTATTTTATTCATGAAAAAATGGGTTTTGATTTGTTACTATATTGTAGTATTTATTTAAATTAAATCGATTCCAAATTGGCGAACAACGGCTGCAAACAAAGCAAAACTCCCAAGGGCGATCATGGTACATAAAAATAAACTAATCCAGAAGCCAAAGCGTGGCAACAAAACTGGAAATACCAAAAACATAGGCAGTGTTGGCACTACATACCAAAATGTGTACCAAGCATGGTTGGCAATTTTCTCTGTAGGTTGATTTTCGAGATAAAGCCAAATCAGCGTCAATATAGTGACCAATGGAAGCGATGCAATGAGGCCGCCCAATTTATCACTGCGTTTTGCAAATTCAGAAATCAAAACCACCACTGCGGCTGTGGTTAAATATTTGGTGGCAATCAGCAGCATGTTTTATTTTTTTAGAAAATTGTTGATGGTGCAGCGCAAATACTCAGCACAACGGACGCTGTGCTGAGTATCCAAATTTAAAAAATACCAGAAGCAGATTTTAAGATTTTTTGCCTTTGGCCGACTTTTCTGATTTTTTACCCACATCTTTGACTTTGCCAGAGGAGGCGCGGCCTTTGAATTCTTCCTCTAGGCGTTCGCACAGGGTGCGCAAAATTTTGACCCGTGCGTACTTTTTGTCGTTGGCTTCGACCAGCGTCCAAGGGGCTCGGCCCGTGCTGGTGCGTTCGACCATATCGCACACCGCTTGTTGGTAGGCATCCCATTTTTCGCGGTTGCGCCAGTCTTCGTCGGTGATTTTGAAGCGCTTGAAGGCGATTTTTTCGCGCTCCTGAAACCGCCGCAGTTGCTCTTCTTGGCTGATTTGCAACCAAAATTTGACGACGATGGAGCCTGCATCGGTCAGCTCGTGTTCAAAGTCGTTGATCTCGGTGTAGGCGCGCAGCCAGTCGTTTTCTGAGCAAAACCCCTCGACACGCTCGACCAGCACCCGGCCATACCAAGTGCGGTCAAATACCGTGACGTGGCCGCGCCGGGGCAGGTGCCGCCAAAAGCGCCACAGGTGGGGTTGGGCACGTTCTTCGTCGGTGGGGGCTGCCACCGGCACCACCCGGTATTGGCGTGCATCCATGGCCGCGCAGATGCGCCGGATGGCACCGCCCTTGCCCGCAGCATCGGCACCCTCAAAAGCACACACCAGCGAGCGCCCTTGAAAACGTGGGTCGCGCACCAGCTCAGACAAGCGCCCTTGCCAGTGGGCCAGTTCATTGGCGTAGTCGGCACTGGCGGCTTTTTTCTCCAAATTGAGTGTCGAGAGGACGTTGCGTCCATCCATGTCCACCCGCACCATCGGGGCGACCAGCGAGACTGGTATTGCTTTTTCTGCCAGCTTGGCTTTGAGCGAGTTCAGCAGCACCTGCCCGACGGTCAGCGAGCGGTAGGCATCGTTGCTGCCATCGACCACCACCCACGGTGCCCACGGGGTGTTGGTCATGCGTAAGAAGTGTCCAGCGGTCTCTTGCAGCTTGTTGTAGGTTTTGAGGCGATCCCAGTTCCACTGCGTGACGCGCCAAGCGGTGCGCGGGTCGTTGGCTAGCGCCTTGAGGCGGCTTTTTTGTGCGTCGCGGGTCAGGTGAAACCAGAATTTGAGCACCAACGCGCCTTCATTGACCAGCATGGCCTCGAAGCGGTTGATTTGGTCAGCACGGGCATCGAGTTCTTCGGGGGTTATTTCGCCCTCAATGCTTTGGCGAATCGGGTCAGAGTACCAAGAACCGGCAAAAATCCCCAACCGCCCTTTGGGGGGCAATGATTGCCAGTAGCGCCACATGACGGGGCGGTCAGACTCTTCTTCGGTCGGTTGGGCAAAAGCCAAGGTCGAAATAAAGCGCGGGTCCATCCATTCGTACAGGATGTTGATGGTCTCACCTTTGCCCGCTCCATCTTGGCCGCTGATGAGTACCACCACCGGAATCTTGCGCGCCTCGTACAGCTCAATTTGCGCCTCCAGCAGCGCCGAGCGCAGGGCTGGCACCGCTTTACGGTAGTCGGATTTACTGATTTTGTGGCCAATTTCTGCGGACTCAAACATAAGGTGCCTCCATTTCGGAGCTTCCAATATAGCCCGCTACCAGATCTATGAAAACGGGGTTGTTGCCACGTCGAGTTGGGTCAGCCAAATTTGGGCTTCGTGGGCATTGGCACCGCACATTTCCTGCGAGGCTTGGAGCTGGCCGCAAACCGCAGGGCGGCCAGCCTGACCAAAAATGCGGCAGCGTTGGGCTGCGTCGAGTTGCACGCAGCGCACCCCCGCAGGCTTGCCAGCAGGCATACCGGGAATGGCCGAGCTGATCGATGGTGCGGTGCAGCAGGCACCGCAGTCTGGACGACAATTCATGGTGCTATGAAATAGATAGCTAATAATGCTGGGTATGCAAGGGCTAGAGGCCTGTTTGGTGCAATTTTTTCCTCAGACAGCCGTTTCGTGGCTTGTGGAGGCGTTGTGCAGTTTGCCGATTGGAGCACAGGCGCAGGCGGCGCTCTGGCTGTGGCTTGGGGCGCTGGTGGTGCAAAGATGGGAAAATCCCGGCCTGCCCGCGTCCCCATTGGCGCTGGCCTTTGTTGAACACCGGGCCGCACGGCCCCCGGAGCACCCCCATGTTGTACCCCCAAGAATTTGATGTGATCGTCGTCGGTGGCGGTCACGCTGGCACCGAGGCCGCGCTGGCTGCTGCGCGCATGGGCTGCCAAACGCTGCTACTGACGCACAACATCGAAACGCTGGGCCAGATGAGCTGCAACCCATCGATTGGTGGCATTGGCAAGGGCCATCTGGTCAAGGAGGTCGATGCGCTGGGCGGTGCGATGGCCTTGGCGACCGACGAAGGCGGGATTCAGTTCCGGATTCTCAATTCGAGCAAAGGGCCTGCGGTGCGCGCTACGCGGGCGCAGGCCGACCGCATTCTCTACAAGGCCGCCATTCGCCGCATGCTAGAGAACCAGCCCAATTTGTGGCTGTTTCAGCAGGCAGTCGATGATTTGATGGTCGAGGGCGACCGCGTGGTCGGCGCTGTGACGCAGGCCGGGGTTTACTTTATGGGCCGCACCGTGGTGCTGACGGCAGGTACTTTTTTGGATGGAAAAATCCACGTCGGACTGAACCACTACGCCGCAGGCCGCGCCGGTGATCCGCCCGCTGTGAACCTGTCGGCCCGGCTCAAAGAGCTGCAATTGCCCCAAGCGCGGCTCAAGACGGGCACACCGCCGCGCATTGATGGGCGCAGCATTGATTTCTCCAGATGCACCGAGCAGCCCGGCGACGGTATGCCCGGCGGTATGAACGAGGGCACGTTGCCCGTCTTTAGCTTCATGGGCAACGCGGCCATGCACCCGCGCCAGATGCCCTGCTGGATCACGCACACCAACACGCGCACCCACGACATCATCCGCAGTGGTTTTGACCGCAGCCCCATGTTCACTGGCAAGATCGAAGGCGTTGGGCCACGCTATTGCCCCAGCGTGGAAGACAAAATCAACCGCTTTGCCGACAAAGACAGCCACCAGATTTTTCTGGAACCCGAAGGCCTGACCACCCACGAGTTTTACCCCAATGGCATCAGCACCAGTTTGCCGTTTGATATTCAACTGGCGCTGGTGCGCTCAATGCAAGGGCTAGAGCACGCGCACATTTTGCGCCCCGGCTACGCCATCGAATACGACTACTTTGACCCGCGCGCGCTCAAAAGCAATTTTGAAACGCGGCAAATTCAGGGGTTGTTCTTTGCCGGTCAGATCAACGGCACCACCGGCTACGAAGAAGCCGCCGCACAGGGCCTGTTTGCCGGTGCCAACGCTGCCTTGCAAGCGCGCGGCCAAGAGGCTTGGCTGCCCCGGCGCGACGAAGCCTATTTGGGCGTGATGGTGGACGACCTGATCACCAAGGGCGTGACCGAGCCGTACCGCATGTTTACCAGCCGGGCAGAGTTTCGGCTGCAACTGCGCGAAGACAACGCCGATATGCGCCTGACCGAAGTGGGTCGCCAGATGGGATTGGTTGATGATGCCCGCTGGGATGCTTTCAGCCGCAAGCGCGATGCCGTGGCGCGCGAAACCGAACGCCTCAAGGCCACATGGGTCAATCCGCGCAACCTGCCCGCACCAGAGTCGGCGCGGGTGCTGGGCAAACCGATTGAGCATGAATACAACCTGTTTGAGCTGCTGCGCCGCCCTGATGTCAGCTATGCGGCACTGATGGGCATGGATGCGGGCAAATACGCCAGCGCCGATGTTTCACGTGAAACACTGGGTGCATTGAGCGCTCCGGTGGTCGAGCAGGTCGAAATTGCGGCCAAGTACGCTGGTTATATCGACCGGCAAAAAGAAGAAGTAGGCCGGGCTGTGCATTATGAAAAGCTGCGCTTGCCGCCCGACTTGGACTATATGCAGGTGGCGGCCCTGAGCATCGAGGCGCGCCAAGTGCTGAGTCGGCATCGGCCCGAAACGCTGGGGCAGGCCTCGCGCATCACCGGCATTACCCCAGCGGCGATTTCGTTGCTGATGGTGCACCTGAAAAAAGGCGGCTTCAAAGGCTTTGCAGCACCGCTGGCCGAAACTGCCGTCCAAGGAGAAACCGTATGAGCACCGCACTCGCTGCCGCATTGCGAAGTGGTGCCCAAGCCTTGGCGCTGGATTTGAGTGATGGACAAATCGCCCAATTGTTGGACTTTATGGCGCTGCTGCAAAAGTGGAACAAGGTCTACAACCTGACGGCGGTGCGCGATCCTGCCGAGATGCTGACCCACCATCTGCTCGATAGTTTGGCCGCTGTGGGGCCACTGCGCCGCTATTTGGCGCAGGCCCAGAGCAGCCCGGCCCCGGCACTGCGCTTGCTGGATGTGGGTTCGGGCGGTGGTTTGCCCGGCGTGGTGTTTGCTATTTGCTGCCCACAGTTGGATGTGAGCTGCGTAGATACCGTGGCGAAAAAAGCCGCCTTTATTCAGCAGGCCGCTGTGACACTCAAGCTGCCCAATCTGCACGGCATCCATGCGCGGGTGGAGTCTTTGGCGGGGCCGTTTGATGTGGTCAGTTGCCGCGCGTTTGCGTCGCTGCCCGACTTCACGGCATGGTCGCGCTCGGCTTTGGCAGATGGTGCGGTCTGGCTGGCGATGAAGGGCAAACACCCCACCGACGAAATCGCTGCGCTGCCTGCCGATGTGCAAGTGTTTCACGTGGAACACTTGACTGTGCCGGGGCTAGAGGCCGAGCGCTGCATCGTTTGGTTGCAGCCCCATTCTGCATAAGGCGAATCGACTATGGCGAAGATTTTTTGTGTTGCCAACCAAAAGGGCGGCGTTGGCAAAACCACCACTGCCGTCAATTTAGCCGCAGGCTTGGCCCGCATCGGCCAGCGTGTGTTGCTGATTGACCTTGATCCGCAGGGCAACGCCACCATGGGTTCGGGTGTGGACAAGCGCCAGTTGGCGCTGTCGGTGTACGCCGTGTTGATTGGCGCGGCCACGGTGCGCGAGGCGGCCACGCTGTCAGAGGCATGCGGCTACCACGTGCTCGGTGCCAACCGCGAACTGGCCGGTGCCGAGATCGAACTGGTGCCAATGGAGCGCCGCGAAAAACGCCTGAAAGAGGCGTTGGCCGAAGTCGCCCTCGATTACGATTTTGTCTTGATTGACTGCCCGCCATCGCTGTCGTTGCTGACGCTCAATGGTTTGTGCGCTGCCCACGGCGTGGTGGTGCCGATGCAGTGCGAATACTTTGCCCTCGAAGGCGTGACCGACTTGCTGCACACCATCGGCCAAGTCCGCATCCATCTGAACAAAGACCTCGAAATCATTGGCCTGCTGCGGGTGATGTTTGACCCGCGCACGACGCTGCAACAACAGGTCAGCGCGCAATTGCAGGCGCATTTTGGCGACAAGGTGTTCGATACGGTGATTCCGCGCAACGTGCGTTTGGCCGAGGCTCCCAGCTACGGCCTGCCCGGTGTGGTGTTTGACCCCGCAGCCAAAGGCAGCCAAGCGTTTGTCGCCTTTGCCCGTGAGATGGTCGAGCGGGTCGGTGGCAAACTCCCCGCCCGACCACGCCCGCCGCGCAAGTCTGCGGCCAAAAAAACAGTCAAAACAACGCCTAGCGCTTGATGTGCATGCACAAGCAGCTATCAAAATAATAGTGAAAAATCCCCGTATTCTGATTCTGCCCGGCTGGCAAAACTCCGGCCCCGACCATTGGCAAAGCCGCTGGGAGCTGCTCCACGGCCACCAGCGCTTAGAGCAACACGACTGGCAGCGCCCGCTGCGCGGCGACTGGAGCGCACGGCTGCAAGAAGTGGTGCTCGACAGTGGCGGCCCGGTGGTGCTGGTGGCGCACGGTTTGGGCTGTATTTTGACGGCTTGGTGGGCCGCGCATTCGCCGCTGGCCTCGCGCGTGCAGGCAGCGCTCTTGGTGGCGCCCTGCGATACCGAACGCGAAGCGCTGCGCCAGCGCTTGCCCGGCTGGGCACCATTGGCTGTGCAGCCGCTGCCCTTTGCGGCCCAATTGGTGGGCAGCCAGAGCGACCCCTATTGCACCCCGGAGCGCACCCAAGCACTGGCAGCGGCTTGGGGTGCACAGTACGTCGATGGCGGCGCACGCGGCCATCTCAACGCTGAGTCTGGCTTGGGCGACTGGCCCGAAGGCTTGGCGCTGCTTCACACCCTCATGAAAGATGGATGCACATGGCGAGCAAAAACCCCAAAGGCTTAGGGCGCGGCCTCGAAGCACTGTTTGGCCCGACGGCAGATGAGCCGCTTGCGCAAACTTCAGCCACCGATGCAGCTCTGCCCAGCAGTTTGCCTCTGAGTTGTATGGTGCCCGGCATTTACCAGCCGCGCACCCGTATGGACGAAGGCGCGCTGTACGAGCTGGCCGAAAGCATCAAGGCGCAGGGCGTCATGCAGCCGATTTTGGTGCGCCGCCTGACTGCCGGAGATAACGCCGGACAGTACGAAATCATTGCCGGTGAACGCCGCTTTCGGGCGGCAAAATTGGCCGGATTGGATGCCGTTCCCGTGCTGGTGCGCGACGTGCCCGACGAGGCCGCCGCCGCGATGGCGCTGATTGAAAACATCCAGCGTGAAGACCTCAATCCGCTCGAAGAGGCGCAGGGTTTGCAACGGCTGGTTAAAGAGTTTGGCCTGACGCACGAGCAAGCGGCACAAGCCGTTGGGCGCTCGCGCAGCGCTGCCAGCAACCTGCTGCGCCTGCTCCATTTGGCCGATCCGGTGCAAACCATGCTGATGGCCGGGGATATTGACATGGGCCACGCTCGGGCGCTGCTGACGCTGGAGCGCGCGGTACAAATCACCGCCGCCAACCAGATTGCCGCCAAAAAACTCTCGGTGCGCGAAGCCGAGGCGCTGGTCAAAAAAATGGCCGCCGACTTCAGTGGCGATGCCCCCCCGCCACAGCGCTCAGAGAAATCGGGCGATTTGCGCCGCATTGAAGAAGAACTGTCCGATTTGTTGATGGCCGAGGTGCAGGTGCGCATCAAAAAGCGCGTCCGGCGGGCGGGCCGTATGGACGATGTGGGCGAGTTGGCAATTGCCTTTGGCTCGCTGGATGCTTTGAATGGCCTGATTGAACGGCTGCACGGGCAATGAGAAAAAGCGGGAATCGTGTTTCACGTGAAACATCGGTGGGAGCGCCGGTGCCGGTGGGTCGCCTGCCTTGGCCGTTGCCCGCTTTATTGACTTGGGGCGCGGCGTGGCTGCTGTACCTGGCTTTGCAGCGCTCCCTGTGGGCATTGTTGTTGGTCTGTGTGTTGGCAAGTTTGGCCAGCGTCATGGGCAGCAGTTGGTGGCGGCGCGGGTTGATTGCGGCGGGGTTTCCGTTGTCGTTGGCCCTGAGTGGCGGCGCTGGTGTGCCCGCATGGGTTTGGTTGGCACCCCTGCTGCTGTTGCTGGCGGTGTACCCGCTCAATGCGTGGCGTGATGCACCGCTGTTTCCAACGCCGCGCCAAGCCCTCGATGGCTTGGCAGCGCTGGCACCATTGCCCCCCGGCGCACGGGTGCTGGATGCCGGTTGTGGTGTGGGCGACGGCTTGTTGGCGCTGCGCCGTGCTTACCCACAGGCACAGATCGAAGGCATTGAATGGAGTTGGCCGCTGCGCTTGTTGTGTGCGCTGCGCTGTCCGTGGGCGCGGGTGCGCCAAGGCGATATTTGGCACGCCGATTGGGGCAGCTACCCGTTGGTTTATTTGTTTCAGCGCCCTGAGAGCATGGCCCGTGCTGCAGCCAAGGCACAGGCTGAAATGGCCCCCGGTGCTTGGTTGGTGAGTTTGGAGTTTGCCGTGCCCGGTGTTGCTGCCCATGCCCAGTGGCAAGCCCCCGGTGGGCGCACCGTCTGGGTGTACCGACTGCCTTGGGTGTTGAAAAAGTAGGCGTTTTGGGTTGAAAGCCGTACAATTTGCATACCAGAAAATCAACCGACCTAAAGGCAATAATATGGGTACAAATCCAGTGCTTTTCACCCTTGACCCCGACTGCACCGAGGGCGGCTATGAAATGACACCTGCTGGGTTGCTGTTGATTCTGGGTGACACTGCCTATGGCAAAACCACCGATGCCCCACCGTGGGGCCGTGCCAAAGCCCAGCGTTTGCTCGAAGATATGCTCAGTGCGGCTTACGCAGGGGGATTTTTCTTGGGGGATGTGCTGCACACACTGTTGGCGCGTGGTGAAATTTCGCAGCGGGTGCAAGCGATGGCTGTTGCCGCTTGCGAGGCTGCCGGAGAGCAGGCTCTTGAGGAAGTGTTGGGCCGTTTGGAGTGCGCTGCCGACGAGACCTAAAGCGCACGACCACAACGGGGCTGTAGCCCCGGTGGGTCGCTGCTAGCAACGGTATGGACGACTTACTTTCGGTCGGCAGCGGCTTGGTCAGCGTCCATTTTTTTGCGCACTACATACACAAACGCCACGCTGCCAGCAATCATCATGGCAATGCCGATGATGCTCATCAGGCCGTAATCGGTCGAAAAAAGATCAGATACCAGCTTCATAAGAACCTCCTGTGGAATAAAAAACCATTGTATTGGCATGGATTTTCGATAGACCCGCCCAGATCCATGTTGATACAAATCAAATCGGTGAGGCCGACATGAGGCTGCTAAAAAGTGCTTCTCAGGGTAATGCGCACCGAACGGGGTTCAGCTGGGTGCATGGCCCGGTCGTTAATGGGTCTGGCCTCGCTGGGTAACTGGGAGGCGTAGTAGTACTGAATATCATTGACCCTGCGGTTTGTCAGATTGAACACATCCAGCGTCACATCCGATTGGCGGCCCAGCCATGGGTGCAGATCGCGCGTCAGACGCAAGTTAAAAATAGATGCGGCGGGGCTGCGTACCGCATTGTCTTCAGTCAGTGGGCTGCTACCAAGGTAACGCCACTGTAGTCCAACAGACCAAGGGCCAACGCCTTTGAGGGTGGCTGCCAACGATGCCACTGAGTCCACTGCGTTGGGAATGCGCTCACCATTGACAAAGCGGGCGCGTGTTAAAGCCAAATTAGCATCGAATGCAAGATGCCGATTTGGACTCCAGTGGTTGTTCCATTCCAGTCCGTGGCGTCGGCTGGCAACGCTCGCTTCGGTTGCACCGACCTCACCGGCATATACCAATTCTGAATCAAAACGCAAGCGCCAATAGGTCAGTGTGCTTTGCACATTGGCAATAGCTTGGCTACGAACCCCCAATTCCCAGCCGCGCGAGGCGACCAAACCGGGGACAGCGTCAATGGAAGTACCCGTTCTAGGGTCTAACTTCGCTGTAGTGCCACGCGCGTCGTTGCTATGAAAACCTTTTCCAGCGTTGAAAAAAAACTCTGTTGCCTGCCACGGCCCGGCCACCCATGCCATTTTGGGCGACCACAAGCGGGCTTGGCTGGCTCCAGAATTGGCCGCACGGGTCACGCTATTGACGGTAAAGTTCGCTGCGTCGCTGCGCAGCCCCAAGACACTACGTAACCACGGTGTCCATTGCACATGGCTTTGGGCATAGAGTCCAAGCAGGGTTTGATGCACATCGTCGATGCGGGTTGTGCCCAAAATATGCCGGGCTTGGGTGTCGTACAGCCCCAAATGAATCCGGTCGTGGCGTAGCTGTGTGCCAACTTCAGAGCGCATCTCTATGCCTGCAAGGTGGTGATTCCATGCCTGCGAAGCCTTCATGCCAAAGATACTGCGGTCGTCCTTTTGGGCTATTTGATCGCCAGTTTCGGGACGATCCATGGCATAGGTGAAGTTGGAAAAAAGCTGTAAATCGTATTGAATGGCATACACCGAAACGTGGGTCTCGGACTCTTTATCGCGCCGGTGCCATTCCCCTGACAAACTGTAGCGTGAGGTTTTACCCCCACTTGTAGGGTCCAATGTGTCAAACCGGCCAAATGGTTTACCGTTGTAGCTGCCCGCATCAATGAGGCGCTGGGGGATTTGGTCGGTTGCGTTCCAGCGTCCGTTGTAGGCCATCAAACTGATAGTGCTGCCATCTCCTGCGTTGCCTTGCACCAGTTGCAGCACGGCATTTTTGCGCTGTAATCGTTCGGGTTCGACCCAAGGCCCGTTGTTTCCCATCCACTCAACAGCCCCCCATAAAGTGAAGTTCTCATTCAGAGTCGCAGTATTGGCAGCAAGACCACGTTGATAACCATGCGGGCCAGCCGAAACCTGTACCAAAGGCCCAGACAGACGATTTTTGTAGAAAATATCGGCTGCCCCTGCAGAAGAAAAATCCCCATGGGTCGCGAAATACGGCCCTTTTTGGTACTCAATCCGATCCACTAGCTCTGGTATGAGCACATTCATGTCGGTGTACCCTTGGCCGTGGGCATGCGTGGACATATTGATAGGCATACCATTCAAACTGGTAGCAAAGTCGGTACCGTGGTCGAGGTTAAAGCCGCGTAAAAAATACTGGTTCGCTTTGCCGTCGCCCGAGTGCTGGGTCACGACCATGCCCGGAATAAACTCCAACACTTCGCCGGGGCGCAACGTGGGCCGTTGGGCCAGTGATTCGGCATCAATCACCCCCTGCGACGCTGCATCGCTACTGCCGATACCATTCGCATCGGTGCGACTGGTAATGACTATGGTTGCCAAAGTGCCTTCGGTTCCCCTAGGGGTGGTTTGCCCCACAGCTACAGGGCCTGTGCAGGCTGTGGCGCAGGCGAACAGCCAGCGCATCCATCGGGGGCTGCGGTGATGAGGCATCTATTTTTTCCTCTGGTGTTCTCTGGTGTTATTTGTCCAGCACAACTGAGGCGCTGCTGTCTTCTGAGGGCTCATCAGAGGCGGCAGCCAGCGGGTTCAGCAGCGTCTCGCGGATGTAGTCCAGCGGCAGGCGGTGGCGCTGGGCTAAGTTTTCCAATGAGTCCCCCGCTGCATGGTCGATTTGTAAGTTCTCTAGCCAACCTTCTAGCCCCGTCGAGAGCGATCGACCCCGGCGCTCACCTGCACGCGCAGCACCATCGCCTTGCAGGTCGTACTTGTTGGCATAGCCGCGCGGCGTGACCATCAAACCGTACTGCACGACCGTGTTGCTGTTGCCAATCAGCACGGTACTGAGCATGCCAATATCGGCCTCGCTCATCGCATCGAGTGTCGTGAAGGTGATTTTTTCGCGGCGGCGGTAGGCGCTCTTGACGATGGCGACGGGCGTATCAGGGCGGCGGTGGCGCAAAAACAGCCGCTGCGCTTCGACGATTTGGCGGGTACGCCGCCCGCTCTTGGGGTTGTACAGTGCCACGACAAAATCAGCCGCCGCCGCTGCATCAAGCCGCCGGGCAATGGTCGGCCAAGGTGTGAGCAAGTCTGACAGCGAGATGGCACAAAAGTCGTGCGTCAGCGGCGCACCCACGCGGGCAGCGCAGCTGTTGAGCGCCGAGGCACCGGGCACCACTTCGACCTCAATGCCATCGGGGTCGGGCTGGCCGTTTTCATCGCGTGCCGGCGGTGTCCATCCGGCCTGAAACAGCACTTCAAAGGTCGGCCCAGCCATGCCGTAGACACCGGCATCGCCCGACGAAATCAGCGCTACCTTTTTGCCAGCGCGGGCGCGGTCAAGGGCTTCGATGGCGCGGTCAAGTTCCTCGGTCATCGATTTGCGGACGATTTCTTTGCCCTCGATCAAGTCCGCCACCAGCTTGATGTAGGTGACGTAGCCGATGATGGTGTCGGCCTCGGCGATGGCAGCGCGCGCCCGCACCGTCATGTGTTCGGTGCTGCCGGGGCCAATGCCCACCAGCATGATTTTTCCTGCGGCCATGGTGCGGTGCTGCCTTAGGCGGTCGCGGTCATGCGTTGCAGGGTGCGCTCGTCAATGCAAGCGGCCAGCCAGCGCTGGTTGGGTGCCCGGCTTGCCAGCAGCGTCAGTCCGACGGTCAGCAAGGGTTCTACCAGCACCAAGCTGGCATAAGAGACGGCAAACAGCGCCCAGTCGGCCACGGGGGCCGCGCCGTTGCTGTTCGACAGCCAAAAGCCCACCATCAGCGTCACGCCGGTGTAGTACACCGCATCGAGCTTGAGCACGTTGGACAGCGTCACGCCCTGCATTTTTTGACCTAAACCGTGGTGCACGGCCAGAAGTGGTGCCGCCAAACTTAAAAAGTTGACCGCCAGATGTGCCATGTCTTGTGGCTCAAACACCAGCGCCTGCACCAGCAGGCCCAGAGCAAAACCAAACAGCGTTGGCACAAAACCAAACAGCAAATAAATCGGCATAGCGCCGACCAAATGCAGTTCCGAGGGGCCGACGGGCAAGTGCCAAACTTGCATCAACACGCTAAAAAAGAAAGCAGCCAGTGCGGTGCGCAGCCACGCTGTTGGGCTTTTGAGCAAGCCGCTGGTGTGCGCGCCCAGCAGTGCTGTGGCAGCGACCGAGGCGTAGGCAATTTTTTCTGGCGAGAGGATGCCAATTTCGATGTGCATGGGGGTTTCCTTTCAAGAAACGTCAGGGGGGAGGGTGTGGACAAGAACAGAGATCGCAGCGCGGGCAATCGAGACCGTGGCGTTTTTGCCATCCGGCCCGCGCAGTTTGTGTTTTTCGACCAGCAGTGCAGACATCGGCGCACGTCCGGCCAACAGCGCAGCGGCTTCGCTGACCGAAGGCGTGCCAACGTAGCGCAGCACGGTGGCCGAGGGGTTGGGCACCGGCACTACCGCCAGTTGGGCCGGGCTAAACCATTGCAGCGTCCAGCCGTACAGCGCTGCCAGTTGGGCCAAGGCCGGTTCGTCGGCTTTGAGGTCGATGCTGGCAACGGCCACAATGTCGGCCAGCGTTGCGCCCAGCAGTGCCAGTGCTTCGTTTAAGCAGTTTTGCACCGTCGCTAGCGGCGTGCCCCGGTCGCAACCTAAGCCGACTGCCAGCGTTGCCGATGGCCTCGTCATGCGCTCACCGCATCGGTGGTTTGGCCCCGTGGGGGCCGGTACACCACCAGCCGCTCGGCCCAAGCGTCCCAAACGGCGGGGGCGATGGGCGCATCGGTAATCCACAGCACGGCTTGGTGGTGTTCGGGGCGCACTTGGCTGAACGCGGTCAGCCGTTCGATATGGCTGGGCAGCGGCGTGGGCCGCGTCCACCAGCGGGTGCTACCGGCTTCTTGCACTAAGGCGATAGCTTCGCCATTGACCACATGGGCTGAAACCCGGGTGATGTTGATTTTGGGAGCCTCGACGCGCCAACCCAAGTGGCGGCCCAAAATATCGACCGGAATGGTCTTGCCGACATCCGAAGCGGTGGTGATTACTGCCGTGGCCCCAATCAGATCGGCAATGCGTTCGCTCATGGCGTTGGCACCACCGACGTGGCCCGACAGCACCGGAATGACAAATTGCCCCGCATCGTCAATGACCGTCACGCCGGGGTCTTCGTCTTTGGATCGCAAGTGCGGTGCCATCAGCCGCACCACGGCCCCCAGCGAGACAAAAAACACCAATTGGTCGTAGTGGGCAAACAAGCCCGCCATCTCGTCGCGCAGCGCCCCCTCGTAGGCACGCACGGCGTGGGGCAGACCGGCAAAGGCTGGCGCAAACTTGGCTGCGGTACAAATATCGGCCCGCGGTAGGTCGTGTGCCAGTGTTGCGGCCTGCGCTGCACCGTGGCGGGTGATGGCAATGATGCAGATGCGGGCGTTTTGCGCGGTGGTGTTCATGATTTTTTCAAGCAGCCCTTGATGCGTTCACCCCGGATGCGGTGCGGGTTTTTGATGATCATCAGCGACAGGTAGCTGACCTTGGTGCCCAGCAGTGCTGGCAAGTCCACCCCGGCCACGCAGCGTTCATCGGGGGCACCGACGCGCTCAATGAACTGGGTGTGCGCCAACAAACCACGCTGCTCCAGCCAAGCAATCAACGCATCCATCAGCGGTTTGACCTTCATCAGCACCAGCGTGTCGAAGTCGGGCAGCAGCCGATCGACCGCATCTATGCCGTAAGCCGCCGGAACGATGGCAATGGTGTCGTCTTGCTCGGCCAGCGGCAGGCCCCGCGCAGCGCAGGCGGCGGTGAACGAGTTCACACCGGCAATCACCTCGGTGCCGATGCGTTCGTCTAGCGCCTGCACCGTGCGCGCCAAGTGACCGAAGGTGGCGTAGGTGCTGGCATCGCCCTCGACCAAAAACAGCACGTCTTGTCCGGCGTGCAGCCACAGCAGCACGGTCTCGGCGGCGCGCAACCAAGCACGGGCCAGTTTGTCGCCATCGTGTGTCATCGGAAACAACAGCGATTGGTGCAGCGCTGGCAGCGGTGCTTGCGCTCGCAGCACGATGTCCAAGGCGTAGCTGGGTGTTTTGGTGCTGCGCGTGGGGTATGTCCAGATGGCATCGGTGCGCTGCAATTGCGCCCACGCCGCGCGGGTGATGAGTCCGGGGTCGCCGGGGCCGAGCGAGACTCCGATCAGGCGGCCTAGCGCGGGTGTGGGTGCAGAGGTAGTGGAATTCATGGAGCTGTTCCTTGGGCGCAAACGATCCACACCGGGTTTTCGGCGGCCATGCGGTGCATTTGCAAAATCGGTTTGCTGCGCGCAGCTTGCAGTTGCAGCACATCCCATGCAGCGTCCAGTGTTTGCAGCGTTTGGGTGGCTACCGCCAAGTTTTCGAGGGTGACAAAGTTCATCACCAGCCAGCCACCTGGGCGCAAACGGCGCAGGCACAGGGCGATCAGCGCGGCCAGTTCGCCACCTGAGCCGCCGATAAACACCGCATCGGGATCAGGCCAAGCGTCCAGACCTTCGGGGGCTTTGCCCTGCACCAGTGTGTGGTTGCTAATGCCAAACGCCCGGACGTTTTGCTGGGCAATGGCGGCATCGGCCTCGTTTTTTTCGATGGCCCAGACATGGCCTTGCGGACACAGGCGGGCCGCTTCCAGCCCGACGGAGCCACTGCCTGCACCAATATCCCAAACGCGGCTATCGGCACGCAGTTGCAGCCGGGCCAGCGAGACCGCGCGGACTTCTTGTTTGGTAATCAAGCCTTTGTCGGGCTGGCGCTGCTGGTAAGCGCTGTCGGCCAGCCCCATGCACACTGGGCGCGGGCGCGGCGTGGTACGCAGCAACAGCAGCACATTTGGGTCGGCAAAAGTTTGCTGGGCGGCATCTGCGGCGGACAGGTCGGCCCAAGTGCGCTCGTCTGGTGAACACAGGCGCTCGGCCACGCACAGCACAAAATCGTCTCCCAGCCCTTCGGCCAGCAGCAGGCGGGCGATGCGGTCGGGGCTGTTGTCGGGGCTGGTTAAAACGAGCAAGCGGTCGTGTTGGCGCACGGCCTGTGCCAGTGCATACAGGCCGTGGCCGGGTGGTGTGCCCGTTTGCCATTCGCCAGCGTCTTTGCTGTGTACCGAGACAATCTTGGCATCTTGCCACGCTACGCCAAAGCGGGCGCAGGCCAGTTGCAGTGTCGAGACGTTGGGCAACACCTCGATGGCTTCGATGCACAGGCGCGAGGCCAAATAACTGGCAATGCCGTGGCACAGTGGGTCGCCGGTAGCCAGCACTACGCTGGTTTGTTGTGCATCGCGGGCTTGGTGGAGCCAGCCGGGCACGGCACTGAGTTGGCCGGTCAGGTCGCGGCGGATGGCGCTGGGGGCGATTTCGTCGTCCAGCAGCGCCAGCGTGCGCGCGCCGCCAATCACCCAATCGGCACGGCGCAAAAAGGCCAAGGCCGTCGCGCTCAGACTGGCCGCACCATCGTCTAAAACACCGATCACGCGGCAAGGTTGGGGGTCAGTCATCGGAACAAGCCTCTGCCACTTTGCGACCATCAAAGTCGCACACCAGCACTTGGAGTTGAAATTGGCCGCCGTAGCGGGTCGGGGACATCAGCGTGTTGACCACGGCCCGGGCCAGCGCGGTATGAAACGCTGCCGACAGGCCCAGCGCCTGCATGCGTTCGGCGGCAAAGCGGGCGGTTTCGGCGGCGGCAATGGCCGCGCAGTCCTCGGCGCTTGCGCCCAGCCCGGCGGCCAAGTCGGCCAGCAGTTGCGTATCGACTTCGGCGCGGTTGGCGTGGGTGATGGTTTCGCCTTGGGCAATTTTGGTCAGCTTGCCGACCATGCCGCCAATGACGACACGGCGCAGGCCTTGGGCCACTGCTTCATCGAGGGCGTAGCGCAAAAAGTCGCCCATCTGCACAAAGCAGGCCGGGGGCAACTCGGGGCGTTGCTGCATGGTGAACTGTTCGGTGCGCCCGCCCGTGGTCAGCACCACCACGCCGTGGCCCAGCGTTGCCGCCACTTGAATGCCCTGCACCACGCTGGCGCGGTAGGCTGAAGTGGAATACGGTTTGACGATGCCGGTGGTGCCCAAAATCGAGATGCCACCCAAAATGCCCAGCCGGGCGTTGAGTGTCTTTTTTGCCATCTCCACGCCCTGCGGTACCGACAGGGTGACGGCCAGCCCAGCGTGCTCTAGCAGTGCCCCAGCAGCGGCGCGCACGTTGTCTTCGATGTTGCGCCGGGGCACGGGGTTGATGGCTGGGCCACCTACCTCGAGTCCCAGTCCGGCCATCGTCACGGTGCCAATGCCAAAGCCCCCCAGCAAGCGCACTACGCCGGGTTGATCGGGCAGGCGTTGCACATCGGCTGTCAGATGGGCCTTGTCGGTGCAGTCGGGGTCGTCACCGGCATCTTTAATCACCATGGCGTGGGCGGTGAGGTCGTCGCAGCGGCCATCGTGGACGCTAAAGCGCACCACATCGCCATTGGGCAGCAGGCAATCGATGGTTTCGGGCACGGCCCCTTGCACCAAGCCTTGCACCGCAGCACGGGCTGCCGCAGCGGTGCAGGCTCCGGTCGTAAAGCCGGTGCGGGTGCCTCGGCGCACGGTTTTTTCCATCACGGTGGTGTTACCCCAGTGCTTTTTGCTGGGCTTCGGCCAGCGCCAGCAGCGCGTGCAGGGCAGCGACCACCAGCGTCGAGCCACCCTTGCGGCCACGGATCACGATCCACGGCACGTCGGTCACCTGTGCCATCAGGTCTTTGGATTCGGCTGCCGAGACAAAGCCCACCGGCATACCCACCACCAAGGCCGGGCGAACCCCTTCGTACTGAACCAGCCGCACCAGCTCGATCAGGGCGGTGGGCGCATTGCCTATGCCGACAATGGCTCCGTGCAGCAAGCCCAAACGCTGGGCCTTGCGCATGGCTTGCACGGCGCGGGTGGTGTCCTCGGCCTGCGCTTGGGCAATCACGTCGGCATCGCTGATGAACTGGTGCGTTTGCACGCCAAAGTGCGCCAGCCGGGGCTTGGACAAGCCCGAGCAAATCATCTCGACATCGGCCACCACCGGAGTACCACCGCGCAGCAGGGCCGCTATGCCCGCTTCGATGGCTTGGGGGTGAAAGTCGGTCAGGCCATTGAATTCAAAGTCGGCATTGGCGTGAATCATGCGGCGCACGATGGGCCATTGCGCTGGCGTGTAGTGGTGTGGCCCAGCCTCGGCATCAATGATGGCAAAGCTGTCGTGTTCGATGGCTTGCCCGGCGCGGGTGAGCTGCTCGGTCACGGTGTTGATGGTGCTCATGCTGCGGCCACCGCTGCCTGTGTGTGGTGGGTGTGCTCATGGCTGTGGCCGTGCCCCAAGTCGTGGGCAATTTCGCGGTATTTGCAGCCATCGCAGGGCAGTTGGCTGCTGGGCGCACCGGCGCGCAGGTCGGCTACGCGCTGCTCTAGCAGTGCAAAAATCTCCGGGGCAAAGCCAAAGTGCTCGGCTTGGGCAAAGCGAATCTGCGGGTACTGGGCGCGCAGGTGCTCGACTTGCCTAGCAATGCGCTGCATCAGTGTGCCGGTGTAGAGGTAGTACGGCAGCACGACAATTTGCTTCATTCCCAGCAGCACTTGGCGCTGCACCACGCGTTCCAAGCGCGGCCACGTGATGCCGGTAAAAGCCAAATCGACCAGTTCGTGGTCGGATTCTTCTTGCAACCAGCGGGCCATTTTTGCCACGTCGCCGTTGGCTTGGCGGTCGGATGCGCCCCGGCCCAGCAGCACCACGCCGGTGGTGGTGGGGTCGGGCATATCGAGTGCCGCCATGCACTGGCGCAGGTTGCGCCGCAAGACGGCCAAGATCGGGTCGCAAGCCGTCAGGTGCGGGCCGTACAAAAATGCGGTGCCGGGGCAGTGGGCACGGGCGTGTTCGATGGCTTCGGGGATTTCCATCTTGACGTGTCCGGCGGCATTCAAAATCAGCGGTAGCACCAGCACCCGTGCCGCCCCCGCAGCCGCTTGCACCAGCCCATCGTGCAGGCTGGGCGGGGCAAATTCGATAAAGCAGACCTGAATGTTCCAGTCCGGCTGGCGGGTGCGCCACTGGGCCACGAAGCGGTGGATTTCGTCGTTGCCCTGCGCTTCGCGCGAGCCGTGGCCGATCAAAAGGATGGTGTCGTGGGGCGTGGTCATGCGGTGGCCTTGCGAAAACGGTGGGTGAAAGTGGGGTCGTAGAGCTTGGACTTGACCAGTTCGGGCCACTGGCGCGCACCCAGCGTGGGGCTGGCAATGACCATGGCTTGGCTAACGATCTTGGCCTCGCGGCAGCGTTGGCGAATGTCGGCCAGCGTGCCGCGCACAATCAGCTCTTCGCCCGGCCAGCTGGCTTTGTGCACCACCAGCATCGGGGCATCGTCGGCCCAGCCGGCTGCGCGCAAGCCAGCCTCGACCTTGTGCAGCAGCGTGATCGACAAAAAGATGCACAGCGTGCAGTGGTGCTGGGCCAGTTCGGTCAACGATTCGCCTTCGGGCATGGGCGTACGCCCCTCAACGCGGGTGAAGATCACGGTTTGCGTCACTTCGGGCAGCGTGAAGCTCTCGACCGCTGCCGCCGCAGAGGCCATCGCCGACGACACCCCCGGCACCACGCGCACCGGCACCCCGGCGGCATCGAGCGGTTGCACCACCTCGATCAGCGCGCCGTACAGGGCCGGATCGCCCGTTTGCAGGCGAATCACCGTGTCGTGCTGCTGGGCTTGTTCGATCAGCCACGCGGCCATCTGTGCCAGCGTCATGTCTTTGCTGTCGGCAATGGTGCAGCCCGGCGGTGCCCAGCGGGTGGCCGCTTCGTTGACCAGCGAACCGGCAAACAAAATAGCCCCAGCGCGCTCGATCAGGCTGCGGCCTTTGACGGTGATGAGTTCAGGGTCGCCCGGCCCCGCGCCGACAAACCAGACGGTGCCGGTCATGCGCCGCACCGTCGCATACCCAGAAAAAACAGGGAAATCATGAAAAACTACCGGATTCAGCCAGAGTCCTGCCTCCCCGCAGGTTCTGTGAAATAGGCGCGCAAGCGCGCCCGCCTGTTGGCCGGTTTCCGGGCTGGCGAAAATGTCCCGTGAGCCCTTCCCAAGTCGTGAAACTCAGTGGGCATGTGACGCGGGGTGAAGGCCGCTGGCCTTCTTTCGCTTACCGTTGCGGGGGCAGCTCAGGTGGGGATGTGCCCTGTGGGGCGACTCCTTCCTGATTCCCGTTTAACTGCACCGCTGCAATAGCGGCGCGAGCACCAAACGGGCGCGAGTATAGCGCCGTACTGCGGGGCGTGGTGCAAAACTTTGCCAGAGACCCAAATGGGTGCTTTTCAGAGAGGTTTTAGATTAAAGAAGCTCGTAGCCGTTGCGTGGGCTTCATTATTTGCTATTAAAAATATAGCAAAACTACAAAAGCAATCTGCGCTTTCGGTCACCACAGGGCTAATAAAAATCAGTAGGTTGGTGCAACAACGGCTGTGCTTCGCGGTGGGACAGCAACCAAGCGGCCAGCACATGGGCAGACATAGGCCGGGCAAAAAGATAACCCTGTCCTTGATGGCAACCATGCTGGCGCAAAAAGGCCAATTGTTCCGGGGTTTCGATGCCTTCGGCCACGGTGCTCATTTTCAGGCTCGATGCCAGTTGCAAGATGGAGCGCACAATGACCTCGTCCACCCCCCCTGCGCTTTGGATGCCCAAGCGCTGCACAAAAGACTTGTCAATTTTGATCACGTCCATGGGCAGGCGGCTCAAATAAGAAAGCGACGAGTAACCCGTACCAAAATCGTCCATCGACAGTGACACCCCAATCGCCTTGAGTTGCTGCATGATGGTAATGCCCCGTTCAGGATGAACCATTGCCATGCGCTCGGTCAGTTCAATATCGAGTGCTGCAGGGGGCACAGAGGTTTTAGACAGCAACTGGCGCACCAGTTCGGGCAGGTCTTGTTTCCAAAATTGACCGGCAGACACGTTGACGCTGACCTGAAGCGTTTCAAAGCCTTGGGAATGCCACAGGCCCAACTGCCCGAGCGCCTGCTCAATGACCCACGTACCCAGCGGAATAATCAAGCCGCTTTCTTCGGCAATGGGGATAAATACATCTGGCGGAATTTGCCCTAGCAGCGGGCTTTTCCAGCGCATTAAGGCTTCGGCACCTTTGATGAGTCCGGTGCTGAGGTCGATTTTGGGTTGGTAATGCACCGATAGCTCGGCGGTTCCGATGGCTTGGCGCAGAGCACGTTCAATGGTTAAACGGTGCGAGGCTTGGCGGGCCATCTCTGCACTAAAAAAGCTGTAGCCATTGCGCCCGGCATTTTTGGCCTGGTACATGGCAAGGTCTGCATTTTGTAGCAGTGTTTCGTGGGAGCGCCCATCGTCAGGAAACATGGCCACACCCATCGAAACCGACAAATTCAGCGTTGCTTTTTCCACCTGACACGGCTGGGCAATGGCTGCTATGAGTTTTTCGACGCACGTTTGCGCCCCGGTCAAATCGGTAGGTGTCAGTAGCAAAATAAACTCATCGCCCCCTTGGCGACAGACGGTGTCTTGCGCTCGCAGTACCGTTTGCAATCGGCGACTGACTTCAATCAGTACCGCATCACCCGCATCGTGCCCATGCACGTCATTGATTTCTTTGAAGTGGTCAAGGTCCAAAAAAATCACCGCAAACTGGTGGCTTTCGCGGGTGCCCACCCGAATGGCTTGCTCTAGGCGGTCACGCAGTAAATGCCGGTTTGGTGTGTTGGTCAGGAGGTCGTAAAAGGCCAATCGCTCCATTTCTTCCGCAGCGGCTTTGCGTTTAGAAATGTCACTGAACACTGCAATAAAACTGCTCGCTTCGGTGGTCGTTTCGTCTTTAATGCGGCTGGCCCGCAGCCATTGGGGGTACACACTGCCGTCTTTTCGGCGATTCCAGAGTTCACCTTCCCAACGGCCATGGGTTATCAAGGTACGCCAGATTTCTTGGTAAAAAGCCAGATCGTGCCGCCCAGAAGACAGCATGGAGGGGTTGCGTCCCAGTACTTCGGTCTCGGTGTAGCCGGTAATTTCCTCAAAGGCCCGATTGACCGACACGATGCGGTTGTTGTGGTCGGTAATCAGCACGCCTTCGCTGCCCCGGTTGAAGGCTTCCATCGCCCATTGCAGGCGCTGCTCGGTGTGCCGTACCTTGGTCACATCGCTGGTGATGCTGCCTACAGCAAAGATCTTCCCTTGCGGGTCTTTGAGTGGAAACTTATGGCTCACCCAATAGCGCACACCCCAGACAGGGGAGTAGGTCGTTTCCTCACAGACCATGGCCTTTTGGGTGGTAAAAACCTGATGCTCGTTGTGCATGTGGGCGCTGGCATCGTGGGGACTCAACCAGTCTCGGCGGTGGTGGTTAATCACTTGCTCAAGAGGGCGCTCCAACTGTTTTAGCCACGCGTGGTTGGCCAAAATGCACACGCCGCGCCGGTCAAAGGCGTAAATCATGGCGTTGGCGTTGTCCAGTATCGACTCAAACACAGCGCGGTCATGGTCACGTTCTTGTTCGGCAGTGCGGTCAACCAGCAGCAATAAACGGTGTCCATCCAAGTGGTATTGCACCGGTAAGCGGACAATGTGACCCTCCATCACATGGACATCGTTGGCCCCGGCTTTGATCGCTAAATGCGGAATCACTTGGCCGGTGTTTTCGGCATCGATATCGGTGGCAGTGCTTCGCAGGGCTTGGGCTAAACGAAAGTCGCCGTTGCTGCCCAGCAATCGAAAGATGGAGTGGTTGCACAGCAAAGAGGCCCGCTTGAAGCCAAAAAAGGCCAAGGCGGCTCGGTTGGCTTCTTGCACAATGCCTTGGGTATCAATCACCAATGCGGGCATGGGCAATGCCTGAAACAAGGTGATGTAGCGGGCCATTGCAGCGGTGCTCGCCGCTTGGGTGCTGATCAGCGCTTCGTTTTGTATTTCTAACTCCGCTTGGTACAAGCGCAGGTCTTGCAGCGCACGGGCTAGAAAAGGATCGGCACCCGAGTCAGGCAGCATGACCAGACTCCTTGGGCGCGGTATGGGGCGTGTACCAGTCAGAAATATTGAAGTGACTCACTACAGCGCCAAACTCGTGGCCTACGACCCGGGTCACACTCATTACAAACCAGCGTTTCTCGGTGGGGGAGTGGCAAGGGTATTGCAGTGAAAACTGGGGCAATGTGCCCTCTAAAACTCCGCGCACGCCCCGGACGGCGCGTTGGGCGTAGTCATCATCGCAGGGCAAACCATCACCGCCTGTAGTGCCGCAGGCAGCAAAATAATTGCTACCGGGGCCAGACAGGGATAAATTACTGTCCCCATTAGCCCGGGCAAAATTGCGCCACGCAGCATTGACCATAGAGATTTTGCCGTCTTGCTCCAACACGGCAATGTTTTCGGGCAGGGCATCAATGATCGATTGCAACCGGCGCAAATCACGAAACACCGTGACATCGACAAAGGTGGCCACAACGCCGTGTTGCTGGGTCGATGGAACCCGGTATGGGAGCAAACGACACAGGTACAACCGTCCTTCTTCGGTCATGACTTCGCGTTCAAACATACGATCGGTCATCAGCGTGCGCCGAATGTCCGACATCAGTTCGGTGTATTTGAGTTTGTGGGCAATATCGTCCAAGGGTCGCCCCACATCTGAATTGCGCAGCTTGAACAAATCGAGTGCATCGGGGCTAAAACGGGTCAAATTCAGTTCATGATCGACAAACACCGTCGCCACCCCAACGGCCTTGGTCATGCTGTCCATGTCTGAATTGAGGCGGCTCAAAATAGCGGTTTTTTCTTGAAACTCTGAGTTGACCGTATTCAGCTCTTCATTGACCGATTGCAATTCTTCGTTAGAACTTTGCAATTCCTCGTTCGAGGCCATCATTTCTTCGTTGGTGGCTTGCAATTCTTCATTCGAGGTTTCGAGTTCTTCGATGGTGGCTTGCAGGCTCTCACGGGTGGCCATCAGCTCGCGTTCCAGCACATCGACCCGGGCCATGGTTTCGGCATCGACATTGATGGGGGTTGCGCGTCCTTGCTCGGCGTTGTCGCTGGTGCGCTCAAAGCACAACAGCACAAACCGTTCTTCGCCGTGGAGCTTGAGCGGGTGGGCGGCCAGTCGCAGCAAGCTCATGTTGCCGCCGCCCAAATCAACGTGCAAAAGGTCTGAGACCAGTTTGCTGCCATCTTTGGCAGATTTGAAGACCAAGGCCGAGGCTACCGGAACCAGCGGGTCTGGCAAGATGCGGTTGATGTCTAGGCTGGCAAGCCCCTCGCGTACCCGAAAAAACGGCTGCAAATCGCCAAACAAATGAACCGCTTCATGGCGGTCGTTGACCAGAATTGCCGGAGGCGTATAAGCGCTCATCAATGCCGATAAACCCGCTTCAATAATGGGGCCGTCGGACGGCACCGTACGGGCGTTGGTCACACTGACCAAGGGCTTCCCCCCTATGTACGAGACGCGGCTCGGGGTGGTGTGCGGGCTTTCATAAACCAAGGGTACGACCCCGGCAGTGCGCTTGAAGAGCTTGTGCTTGACGCTCAAATTGGCAAATGCAGTGGTGGCACCCGCCAACGATTCACTCGATCCTAAAAACAAAAAGCCCTCGGGTTTGACGGCATATTGCAATCGGCGTTGGGCACGCTCTTGGGCATCGGTGCGAAAGTAAATCAGGGTATTGCGACAGCTCACCAAATCCATTCGGGTGAACGGTGGATCGTCGAGCAAATTGTGTTTGGCAAAGACAATTGATTGGCGCAGCTCCGGTTTGACGACAAAGTGGCTACCGTTTTTGACAAAAAAGCGCTCTAAACGGGCGGGTGTCAGTTCTGCCGCCGCAGACTCAGGGTATTGGCCTTGCGCTGCCACTTCGATGTTTTGTTGATTGACATCGGTGGCAAAAATCTTCAAATTCGGCCAGCGGCGCTCACGCTCAAACGCCTCCATGAACAGCATGGCCAAGGTGTAAGCCTCTTCGCCGGTCGAAACACCGGCAGTCCAGACTCGGATGGCATCGCTAGAAGATGCATTGGCCACCAACGTGGCGACGGCTTTTTCAGCCACCACATCGAAAGACTCGGGATCACGGAAAAAACTCGTCACCGAAATCAGCAGTTCACGGCGCAAAACAAACAGCTCGGTGCGGTCTTCCTCTAATAAATCAAGGTACGCATTGATCGTAGGGATATGGCGTACCTGCATCCGCCTTTCAATGCGGCGCATGACCGTGCCAGACTTGTATTCTTGAAAATTAATACCGCCGGTTTGCTTGAGGAGCTGTAGCAGGGCTTGTATGGCCTCGGCGCTGCTTAACGCTTCGTTATTCGACGGGGCATCAATGGCCTTGATGGGCGATTGAAACGGGAGGTTGTGAATATGCAGTTGAATGCGTGCGCCCAACTGTTGGGCATGCAAAACCTCATCGACCACGCCGGTGGCAATGACACTGCGGGGCATGCCATCAAACTTGGCCTGTTCAGGGTCTTGGGCCAGTAAAAAACCGCCTGCTGCATTGATGGCGACCGCACCCCGTGTGCCATCCGAGCCTGTCCCTGAAAGTACCACCCCGAGCGCGTAGGAACCATAGGCTTCTGACAAGGTGGTGAAAAAGATGTCAATCGGCAGGGTCAGGCCGTGCGGACTTTTCGGCGACAAATGAAATTGTCCCGAGGACACCCGCATGATGGAGCCAGGGGGAATCAAAAAAACCTGATTGGCCTGCACTTGCATACCATCTTCCACCATCACCACCGGCATTCGGGTGTGGCGCGCCAGCAGATTGTTCATCATGCTTTTGTGGTCGGGCGAAAGATGCTGAATGACCACAAACACAGCGCCGGTATCAGCGGGGCAGTGGTCAAAAAATTGTTCTAGTGCTTCTAATCCACCTGCCGAAGCCCCGATGCCAACCACATAACCGCTAAACGGGGGAGCAGCCCTGTGAACTCCCTTTTTGAGAGTCTGGCTGTTGACTTTATTCACTTGAATGTCTTTCTGAGCAAAAGAATAACCTCGAGGCTTACACCTGATACGGCACCATGATGCCAGTACGACATTAGAACAAGCTGAAAAAGTCCTTGCAGTGAACCTCACCCGAGTGCCGTCGCCAGCTTGACTTGTCTTAGGTAATGTGGTTTGGGCTATGGGGAAGAAATTTTAAGCAAAATCAGGCTCTAGCCCTTGTCTAATCTTCCTTAGTAGCTATTTATTCGATAGCATTTTTCTGATTCAAACCGCCTTCTACAGGAGCGCCACCTATGGGCAACCGCCTTACCCAAATTGCCACCCGTACCGGAGATGCCGGCACCACCGGCCTAGGCAACCAGCAGCGGGTTTCTAAAAACAGCCTGCGCATCCACGCGATGGGCGACATTGATGAGTTGAACTCGCACATCGGCCTGCTGCTGTGCGAAGCCTTGCCCGATGCAGTTCGGACGCTGCTGGTCGAGGTGCAGCACCAACTGTTCAATTTGGGCGGAGAGCTGTCGATTCCGGGCTTTACGCTGCTCAAGGATGAGGCAGTATTGGCGCTGGACGAAGCGCTAGAGCTGCACAACGCCCAGCTGCCCAGATTGCAAGAGTTTATTTTGCCCGCAGGCACCCGTGCTGCGGCACAGGCCCATGTGTGCCGCACCGTGGCGCGCCGCGCCGAGCGCGTGGTGGTGGCATTGGGCAACGAAGAAGCGCTCAACGCCGCGCCGCGCCAGTACCTGAACCGACTCTCGGACTTGATGTTCGTGTTGGCGCGGGTACTCAACCGTATGGATGGCGGCGACGATGTGTACTGGAAAAGCCAGCGGTTGGCGCAATCCTCATCCGAGGGAATGTCCTGATTGACATAAAAAAGTCCTACTAGCAGCGTTACAACCTGTGAGGTGTCAACCCCGCGTGCCCTTGGTGGCGCGTTCACTCACAGGAGAACGGTAAATGGCTTACTTTCAATGGGCAGACGACATGGTGATCGACAATGGGCCGATTGACCAAGACCACCAAAAGTTGGTGCATCAAATCAACCAACTGCACACCGCTACCAGCGCTGGACGGGGTTTTTTTATGGTGGGACGGCTGCTCGATGAGTTGATTCGCGATACCGTGGCGCACACACGCCAAGAAGAGCAAATGATGGCGGCCTCGGGTTATCCAGACCACCATTTGCGGGAGCACCAGCAAATGCACGCCCATTTCATTGCGGATTTGCACCGTTTGCAAGCCAAGCATGCCAGCGGTCACATCACGGTGGCGGCGCAGTTGTCCTTGGTGCTGCGCGATTGGTTGTCGCTGCACATTCGCCGTTGTGACAAAGAAATCAGAACCTTCATGCGACACAAAAACCGTACCCTTGATTCGGCAGCGCTGGCCTGTTGAAGGGGTTTTGTCACCGCACTGACGACAAAAAACCGCAAAATAGCCCCCCTGTGTCGGGTTTATTGCAGTCGGAGGTGGCTTATGCAAATGGCAAATTGGAAAATTGGTACCCGACTGGGCTGGGGCTTTGGCGCGTTGATCGCCATGATGTTGGGCGTGGTGGCGATGGGGCTGGTGCGCTTTGACCAAGTCGGGGAAATTAACACCCGCATCATTGACAGCGATTGGGTCAAGGCCGAGGCGGTACACACCATCAACGCTACCACCCGGGCCAATGCCCGGCGCACCATGGAGCTGGTGTTGGCCAACGAGTCCGAGGTCAAGGCCATTCGCGCCGACATTGCCACCAACAAAAAAACCATCGACGACGCGCTGGCTACGTTAGAGCAGCACATTTACCGGCCCGAGGGCAAGGCTTTGCTGGCCCAGCTCAAAGACAAGCGCGGCAAGTATGTGCAGTCGTTTAGCAAAGTGGCGCAACTGGTCGAGGCCGGGGCGCACGACCAAGCCGTTGCGCTGCTGAAATCAGAAACTCTGCCCGCGTTGGATGCTTTGCAAGCACCGATTGATGGGTTGTTGGCGTTGCAGAAAAAATGGGTCTCTGACAGCAGCAAAGAAGTGCTCGACGACATTGGCAGCGCCCGCATTGTCATGCTGCTGCTGGGTGCGGTGGGTTTGTTGCAGGGGCTGGTGCTGTCGTCTTGGATTACCCGCTCCATCACCGTGCCGTTGCGCCAAGCGGTGCAGGTGGCGCAAAGGGTGGCCGCAGGCAATTTGGAAAGCCGCATTGAGGTGGTGGGCCGCGATGAAACCAGCGAACTGCTGCAAGCTTTGCGCAGCATGAACGACAGCTTGGTCGGTATCGTCTCGCATGTGCGCGGCGGCACCAATGCCATTGCCAGTGCCACCAGCCAAATCGCCGCAGGCAATATCGACTTGTCTTCGCGCACCGAGGAGCAGGCCAGCGCCTTGGAGCAAACGGTGGCATCGATGGGGGAGCTGGCCGGTACGGTCAAACAAAACTACGAATATGGCAAAAATGCCAACCAAATTGCTGAAACTGCTGCGGAGGTGGCGGTCAAGGGCGGTGCCATGGTGGCGCGCGTGGTGGACACGATGGAGGCCATCAACACCTCGTCGCGCAAAATTGCCGACATCATTGGTGTCATTGACGGCATTGCCTTTCAGACCAACATTTTGGCGCTCAACGCTGCGGTCGAAGCAGCCCGCGCGGGCGAGCAGGGCCGGGGCTTTGCCGTAGTTGCCAGCGAGGTGCGCAGCTTGGCTGGGCGCTCGGCCAGTGCCGCCAAAGAAATTAAGGGCTTGATTGAAGCCTCGGTGAGCAACGTCACCTTGGGCTGTGAGCAGGTCGAGCGGGCCGGCACCACCATGGATGAACTCGTTGTCAGTGTGCGCCGTGTGGCCGACATCATGGGCGACATCACTGCGGCCAGCCACGACCAGTCGTTTGGCTTAGACCAAATCAACCAAGCGATGGAGCAAATGGAGCAGGTCACCCAGTCCAACGCCGCGCTGGTCGAGGAGTCGGCGGCGGCAGCGCAATCGCTGGAGCACCAAGCCAAGTCCTTGGTCAATGCGGTCAGTGTGTTTAAACTGGAAAATGCACAAAACCGCTCAATTTTGAAAACGGCATAGGTGCGCAGTTACCCGGGGTCGGGTTTTTGAAGTAAAGGGGGGGTCAATGGCGTATTTTGAATGGGCTGAAGACATGGCAATTGACCATGGCCCCATCGACGAAGACCACAAAAAGCTGGTCGAGCACGTCAATCAGTTGCACACCGCCACCAGCGACGGCCAAGGCCAAGAGATTGTTGCCAGGTTACTCAACGACTTGTTGCACGAGACAGTCGAGCACACCCACCAAGAAGAGCGGCAAATGCAGGCTTTGGGCTACCCCTTGCTGGAGGAGCACAAAAAAGGGCATGTGCAATTTATTGCCGATTTGCATACCTTGCAGACCAAGTTGGCCGCTGGCAGCACGACGGTGGCTTCGCAACTCTCGACGCTGCTGCGCGACTGGCTGTCGGTACACATCCGGCGCTACGACAAAGACCTGCTGCGCTTTACCGAAAACAAAGAACGCGAAAAACGCCGCGCCGCCCACGCCGCCCGCGTTGCGGGCCGTTGAGTCGAACATTGCAGCCTGCCCGCCAGCAGCTCAAAGCGGCGGTGTGTCTGCCTGTAGCACCCGCGCCAGCATCGCACCGGCATAGCGGGCTTCGAGCGCAATCTGCACCTTGACTGGGTGGCCCTGCGCCACGGTGATGCTGTGGCCTTGCGCGTCGCGCATGTGTGCCAAGCGCAAAGTGGTATTGCCGCTGGGGTGAATGACTTCAAGCAAGTCGCCGACAGCAAAATGGTTTTTGGTTTCGACTTCGGCCCAACCGTCTTGGATCGACAGCACCTGCCCGACAAACTGGCTGCGCTGGCTGGCCGAGTGGCCGCTGTCGTAATTTTGGTAATCGTCGGCGGGGCGTTGCTCTAGCAGACCGGCGGTGTAGCCCCGGTTGGACAGCCCTTCGAGTTCTTGCAGCAGTGCCGGGTTGAAGGCGCGCCCGGCCACGGCATCGTCGATGGCGCGGCGGTACACCTGCGCGGTGCGGGCAACGTAGTACTGGCTTTTGGTACGGCCCTCGATTTTGAGCGAATCGACCCCGATGGCCGTCAGCCGGGCCACGTGCTCGACGGCGCGCAGGTCTTTGCTGTTGATGAGGTGGTTGCCTACATCGGTGGCGGGCAACAATGGGATGGTGTCGCCGGTGTCGGGGTCTGGCTGTGCGGTGTGGGTGGCGTAGTTCCAGCGGCAGGCGTTGGTGCAGGTGCCTTGGTTGGGGTCGCGCCGGTTGAAGTAGCCCGACAGCAGGCAGCGCCCCGAGTAGGCAATGCACAGCGCGCCATGCACAAACACTTCCAGCTCCATGTCGGGGCAGTCTTGGCGAATCTGTGCGACTTCATCCAAGCTGAGTTCGCGCGACAAAATAATGCGTGCCACGCCCATCTTTTGCCAAAACTTCACTGCCGCGCTGTGCGTGGTGTTGGCCTGCACCGACAGGTGAATCGGCACCTGCGGCCATTTTTCGCGCACCATCATGATCAGGCCGGGGTCGGCCATGATGAGTGCGTCGGGCTGCATGGCAATGACCGGCTCAATGTCGCGCAGGTAGGTGCGTACTTTGTCGTTGTGCGGTAGCAAGTTGCTGGTGACAAAGAACTTTTTGCCCCGTGCGTGGGCCTCTGCAATGCCAATGCCAATTTGCTCTAGCCGAAACTCGTTGTTGCGCGCGCGCAGGCTGTAGCGCGGCTGGCCGGCGTACACCGCATCGGCACCAAAATCGTAGGCCGCGCGCATCTTGTCGAGCGAGCCTGCCGGCAGCAGCAGCTCGGGGGCTGGGCGGGTCACTGCGCCACCACCGTTAAACCGGCCAAGGAGCTGGCCGTAAAGGCGGGAAATGATTCGCCATCAAAGGCCTTGTCGCCGTGTTCGTCGGCCACGCCGGTCGGTTGCAAACCCTTGAAGTCAAACTGGCGCGCGTCCATGAAGTGCGATGGCACCAAGTTTTGCAGCGCTGCGGCCATGTTTTCAATCCGGCCCGGGTACTGGGTTTGCCAGTCGCGCAGCATTTGGCCGATTTGCTGGCGTTGCAGGTTTTCTTGGCTACCGCACAGCGAGCACGGGATGATCGGAAATTGTTGGATCTCAGCCCAGCGCGTCAGGTCAGACTCGGCAACGTAGGCCAGTGGCCGAATGACGATGTGGTCGCCCCGGTCGCTGACCACTTTGGGCGGCATGCCTTTGAGTTTGCCGCCAAAGAACATGTTCAAGAAGAAGGTTTGCAGCATGTCGTCGCGGTGGTGGCCGAGCGCGATTTTGGTGATTTTGAGTTCGTCGGCCAGCCGGTACAACACCCCCCGGCGCAAACGGCTGCACAGGCTGCACATGGTTTTGCCCTCGGGCACGACTTTTTTCACGACGCTGTAGGTGTCTTGCGTTTCGATGTGAAACTGGGCACCGACGCGGGCGAGGTACTCGGGCAAAACGTGCGCCGGAAAGCCCGGCTGCTTTTGGTCGAGGTTGACGGCAATCAACTCAAACCGGGGCGCGCCGCGCTGTTGCAGTTTTTGCAAAATATTGAGCAGGCCGTAGCTGTCTTTGCCCCCCGAGACGCACACCATCACCCGGTCGCCGTCTTCAATCAGGTGAAAGTCGGCAATGGCTTGGCTGACTTGGCGTACCAAGCGTTTTTCGAGCTTGCGGGCTTCGTGGGCGGCTGCTGCGTCGGGGGCTGCGTTGTCGCTGGATGCGGGGGTGGGTTGCATGGCTGTGGAGTGTGGGAGTGGGCAGCCGCAAGGTGACGGAGTTGGCCCAAATAATCGCTATAAATTAGATAGCTACAAGTGCTTGCAGTGAAAGGGCTAGGGGTACATTGGTTCTAAAAATATTCCCCAAAAGCCCCCCAACGCCTTCAAGCCCCTGCCGGGTAAAACATCTTGCGCGCAGGCACTTGTGCCACGGCTTGGGCGATGGCCCCGATGTGGTCAGGGGTGGTGCCGCAGCAGCCGCCAACGATGTTCACCAACCCCTCGGCGGCAAACTCATGCACAAGGCGGCTGGTGACTTCGGGGGTTTCGTCAAAGCCGGTGTCGCTCATCGGGTTGGGCAGACCGGCGTTGGGGTAGCAACTGATAAAGGTGTCGGGGGCGGCCTTGTTGAGTTCTTGGATGTAAGGGCGCATCAGCGCCGCACCCAGCGCACAGTTCAGGCCCACGGCCAGCGGGCGGGCATGGCGCACGCTGTGCCAAAAGGCCGTGACCGTTTGGCCCGACAAAATGCGCCCAGAGGCATCGGTCACGGTGCCGCTGATGATGAGCGGCAGGCGCTCGCCGGTTTGCTCGAACACTTCTTCGATGGCAAACAGCGCCGCTTTGGCGTTGAGGGTGTCAAAAATGGTCTCGACCAGCAACACATCGGCTCCGCCCTCGATCAGGGCCTGAGTTTGCTCAAAGTAGGCGGCGCGCAGTTGCTCAAAATCGACGTTGCGTGCGCCGGGGTCGTTGACATCGGGGCTGATGCTGGCGGTCTTGGGCGTGGGGCCAAGCGCTCCGGCGACAAAGCGTGGCTTGTCGGGGGTCGAGAACTTGTCGCAGGCCGCGCGGGCCAGTTGTGCCGAGCGCAGGTTCATCTCGCGGGCCAAGTCGGCCATGGCGTAGTCTTCTTGGGCGATGGTGGTCGCGCCAAAGGTGTTGGTTTCGATCAGGTCGGCACCAGCGGCGAGGTAGCGTTCGTGGATGTCGCGGATCACGTCGGGGCGCGTCAGCGACAGCAACTCGTTGTTGCCCTTGACATCGCGGGCAAAGTCTTTGAAGCGCTCGCCTGCCCCATCGGGGCCGGTGTAGCCCTCGCCCCGGTACTGGGCCTCGCCCAGCTTGAAGCGCTGGATCATGGTGCCCATAGCACCATCCAAAATGGCAATGCGTTGGGCGAGGATGGCGGGAAGCTGGGCGGCGCGGGTGTAGTGAAGGGCTTGCATGGGGGCGATTGTAGAAAACAGCTTCAGCGCAAAAATCCAAGGCTAAAAACCTGTGGCCTTAGTTTGTCGCTCAAGGCTTGGTAAGCCTGCTCAAAGGGGTGAAAATTGACCGGAGCGGTATCGCCGCTGGTATTGCGGGCGGCCAGTGCATTGCGAATTTGGTACCAGCCCACATCGGGGCGGTTAAGTTTAAATTGCTCACGGATGTTGCGCGCATCGGTATGGGCAAAATAAATTTGCCAGAGCACTCGCCCAGCATCCAGCACTGCTTGGGCTTCGGGCGATAGCGTTTTGTCGGCCAAATACTGCACCATAAAATCTGATTCAAATCGATCGGGGGCACCAACTTCGGATTCGGTGAATGGAATAAAGTGGTTTACCAAAGACCATTCTTCACAATTCCATTCGAGATCGTTGGCGCTGGCCGTCAGATTGCTGCCGTTGAATAGCATCCAGAGCAAGCAGTCTATTTTGAAATCGTTTGTCAGTTCTTCTTTCGGCTGTAAAAATTGATCTCTATCATTAATCCATGTTGGCTTAATGATACGCCGCATTGAAAATATGACAGCGGCTTTCCATAAATTATCAGGATTTATATAAAACCCATCACCTTGGCCGTAAGGTGATGAGAATAAGGCGGTTTGTTGGTTGGCATGTTGTAAATCATTTTTGCCACAGTACATGTAAGCAATAGCGTTATCTGACCAGAATTTCACCCGTGGGATTGAAGTGGCTGGAGTAATCCCATTTTTTAATGGCAATACCAATTGCTTATTTCTTTTTGGTCGATCCAGCCAAACATTGAGGAGTATGCTGTTTGGTAAATTGAATAATTCTTTTCTTCCAATCGGTGTTGTTTTTCTATCAAAAACCTCTGTATCAATAGAAGTAAAGCTAATTTTTCTTTTTGCTTGATTATTTGTTTTCCATATTAAAAAACCAATAGGAAAATTGCCTTTTAATCCATCAAATGCTTTGCTATGAACAATAAATCCATCAATATACTTTGCATTCCATTGCGCTCGGAATATTTCAAAATTCGGCGCATTGACATATTTTAATTTGCTAAACATTGCCAATGTTGCATTGGGAATTTCTTTGGCAATACGTGCTACAAATTGCGTGAATAATTCATTGCTGGCTTTGCCATAACCAACCATTCCTGTTTCTGCAAATTTTGTTTTGGCTACACCCGCTTTGTTTCCGCTGTCTGCACCAGTGCCAACTTCTGCATAAGGCGGATTCATCAGCACCAGTATTTTCTTGCCCTCTGCAATCGCTTGGCGCAAGCCTGCGGGTACTTTATTGGTCAAACTATAATCAATTTTACCGTCATCGCTAATATCATCGTTTAAATAATCGTATTGAAAGCGCTGTGCTGCAACACAAGTTTTGGTGGCCCGCATCACATCAATGTCCGCCTGATCGAGTGTGGACATATAAATATTACGTGGATTGCTGTGCTTGACCTCTAAATTACCAACGCCGCAGCACATATCCCAAACAATATATTCTTTTTGCCAGTTTTTACCCAGTGTCTCGGTTAGTTTGTCGTAGGCTTTGTCAACCACATTCAGCGGCGTATAATAAGCCCCTTTGAAACTTCGCTCGTCCAGCGGAATCAAGCTATCGCGGCGTTCTAGCAAATAATCACGGTATTCTGATTTTGGTGGTTTTTGATAAATTGACCAAAATTGGCGATAACCTTCTTTATTGTTCAGCTCAAATATTTTTCCACCCAAACTAAAAACCGGCGCTCCATTTTTGTGTAGCAGTTCAGCAGGTAAATTAGCGTGGGTTGAAACGGTGCCATCGTGCATAATGTCAGCAAAAAACAACAGGGCATAATCTTCTTCGATTACGCCAGAAATTTCACGACCAATCATTGTCACCCATTTGTCAAAAACTTGTTTTAAATTGTCGGGTGTAATCTGGGTTCGGATGATTTCACCGGATTGAATGGCATTTTTAACTGTGTTAATGAACTCGTCTTCATGGGTGGATATTTTGAATGAAACAAAATAAGTTCCAATATGGGCAGAAATCTCATCTAAGGCTTCTTGGGTGTATTTGCTGGCAGATTTTCCCCATTTAACGGTTTTTTTATTCAAAAATGGTAAAACATCGGCACTTTTCATAATGGCCGCTTTTTCTGTATCAATCACGGCTAAGAAGGGTGGTACCGTTTCGCCTTTATTTAATGCTACCTGCACATAATGTAGCAATTGTGTAAACATGGCGTAACTGGAATTTTTGCCGGTATCTTTTGCCTCAAACCATATTTCTTTGGTTTGAATATCAATCAAGCCTTTTGTGTAGCCTTTCAAGCCCAATGCTTTAATATAAGCATCTTTGACATCTTCTTCACTTTTGGCATTTTGGAGTTGGGCGTAAAGCGTCATAATTTAGTAAGCAGAAAAATCCAGTGATAGCTGTGCTCGGGTTTTTTCGATGCCCACAGCTAAAAATAGAAGAAAAACGGGTTCTAGCCCTTGTTCATCGGGCATTTGTAGCTATTAAAACAAGAGCATTCGACGCTGTGGTCAGTGCATGCCGCCAGCACCACAGCCACCCGGATACGGGCAGGAGCCGCACGGGCTGGACGGCAGCGAGGCCATGGGAGGGCTTTCGCTGGTGGTGGCAAACACCGAAAGCTGTTTTTCTAGCTTCTGGGAGTGGCAACCGGGGCACTCGGGCACGGTGCTAGAGCGCACCAGCGCTTCAAATTGGTGGCCGCAGTCGCTGCAAGCATATTCATAGATGGGCATGGTCGGAGGGTAAAAAGTCAGAAGTTAAACGGTCTGTGCGAGCCGGGTATTTTCAGCATTCGGCCCGCCCTTGCAAAGCGCCAGCGTCTGGCGACGGTCGCAGTCCACAATACCGGCCTTGCCGTGGCCGGGCACGCTGGTGCCTGCTTTTTGCCAAAATATCGGTCAAATCAGCCACTAGCGCTTATCCTGTAAGTACTTGTAGCTATTAAAACAAGAGCAAACCTTGTCCTCTGCGCTTTCTGTTCTCCACAGCATTTTTGGCTACTCGGCGTTTCGCGGGCCGCAACAGGCCATTGTTGACCATGTGATTGGCGGCGGCGATGCGCTGGTGCTCATGCCCACGGGCGGGGGCAAATCGCTGTGCTACCAAGTGCCAGCCATCGTGCGCCAGCAACAGGGCCGGGGCGTGAGCATCGTCGTCTCGCCGCTGATTGCCTTGATGCACGATCAGGTCGGTGCGCTGCACGAGGCCGGGGTCGATGCGGCCTTCCTCAATTCGACCCTCGATTGGCAGCAAACGCAAGATGTTGAATTGCGCTTGCAAACCGGCGCGATCACGTTGCTCTACGCGGCCCCCGAGCGCCTGACCACGCCGCGCTTTTTGGGGCTGCTCGATAGCCTGTACCAAGAGGGGCATTTGGCGCTGTTTGCCATCGACGAAGCCCACTGCGTCAGCCAGTGGGGACACGACTTTCGGCCCGAATACCGGGCGCTGTCGGTCTTGCACCAACGCTACGCCGGTGTACCGCGCATCGCCCTGACCGCCACCGCAGATGCGCTGACCCGCGCCGACATCATCGAGCGGCTCCAGCTCGAAGAAGCGCGCCTGTTCATCAGCAGCTTTGACCGGCCCAACATTCGCTACCGCATCGAAGAAAAAAAGGATGCCACCGCGCAGCTGTTGCGCTTCATTGAGCGCGAACATGCCGGAGATGCGGGCGTGGTCTATTGCCAATCGCGCAAGCGCGTCGAAGAGCTGGCCGCCATGCTGGTGGCCCAAGGCATCGCGGCCTTGCCCTACCACGCCGGTTTGCCCGCCGAGGTGCGCCAGCAAAACCAAAACCGCTTTTTGCGCGAAGAAGGCATCGTCATGGTGGCGACGATTGCCTTTGGCATGGGCATCGACAAGCCCGACGTGCGCTTTGTCGGCCACGTCGATATGCCGAAAAACATCGAGGGCTATTACCAAGAAACCGGGCGCGCAGGCCGCGACGGTTTGGCCGCCGATGCGTGGATGGCCTACGGCTTGAACGATGTGGTCAACCAGCGGCGCATGATCGACGAAAGCCCTGCCGCTGAAGAATTCAAACAAGGGCTGCGCGGCAAACTCGATGCTTTGCTCGGCTTGGCCGAGGCCACCGACTGCCGCCGCGTGCGCTTGCTGGCCTATTTTGGCGAAGCCTCCACACCCTGCGGCAATTGCGACAACTGCCTGCATCCGCCCGAAGTGTGGGATGCCACCGACTGCGCGCGCAAGCTGCTATCGACCATCTACCGGGTGCAACAAGCCAGTGGCTTGAACTTTGGCACCGGCCACATCATGGACGTGCTGCGCGGCAAAAGCGCCGACAAAGTCGTGCAGTTTGGGCACGACAAAATCTCAACCTTTGGCATTGGGGCCGAATTTACCGAGGCCCAGTTGCGTGCCGTCTTGCGCCAATTGCTGGCGACGGGGGCGGTCGGCCTGCACAAGGTGCTGCTGGAGAACGGACACAGTTTCGATACCCTGTGCCTGTCCGAAGGCTCGCGGGCGGTGCTGCGCGGCGAGGTGCCGGTGCGCCTGCGCCAGTCGGTGGCAACGCCTGCGGGCAAACGCGAACGCAGCAAGCGCCGCAGCCCTGCCGGTACGCTAGCGCCCGCTGCGGCCAGCTTGGGCCAAGACGCGCAGGTGCGCTTCATCAACCTCAAGGCATGGCGGGCCGAAGTGGCCCGTGCACACGGCCTACCGGCTTACCTGATTTTTCACGATGCGACGCTGGCCGCCATTGCCCAGCAACAACCGCGCACACTGGCCGACCTAGAAGGCATCAGCGGCATGGGCAGCAAAAAGCTCCAAGCCTATGGTGCTGAGGTGTTGCGCCTTTGTGCCTGATGGGTTCATTTTTTCAAAAGGAAACTCCCGATGCGCTCTGGACACGCCTTGGTGCTTTTTTCGGGTGGACAAGACTCCACCACCTGTTTGGCTTGGGCGCTGGAGCACTTTGCCCACGTTGAAACCATCGGTTTTGACTACGGCCAGCGCCACGACATCGAAATGCAGGTGCGCTTGCAAGTGCTGCAAGCCTTGCGTGGGCAGTTTGCGCACTGGGCCGCGCGTTTGGGCCAAGACCATGTGGTCGATTTGGCCGTGCTCGGTCAAATCAGCGACACCGCCTTGACCCGCGACACCGCCATCGCCATGACCAGCGCCGGGTTGCCCAACACCTTTGTGCCGGGGCGCAACCTGTTGTTTTTTCAGCTGGCAGCGGCTGTGGGCTACCGGCGCGGACTGCACACGCTGGTGGGCGGCATGTGCGAGACCGATTTTTCCGGCTACCCCGACTGCCGCGACGACACCCTGAAGGCGCTGCAAGTGGCGGTGTCGCTGGGCATGGGCCAGCGCTTTACCTTCGAGACCCCGCTGATGTGGCTCGACAAAGCGCAAACGTGGCAAATGGCGCACACCTTGGGCGGCGATGCCTTGGTTGCCACCATCGTCGAGCAATCGCACACCTGTTACGAAGGCGTGCGCGAGGTATTGCACCCCTGGGGCTACGGCTGCGGTAGCTGCCCAGCCTGCCAATTGCGGCAATCGGGCTACCAGCGCTGGCAGAGTATGCGCATAACCTGATGCGTTGTTTGCATAGTTTTGGCCCTTGTCTGACACACAAAAGGCCAGCAGATTCATAAAATCGACATCCCAGTCGGCCCGCAAAATTCGCAGACGCGCTTTGTGTCTTTTGCCTGCCGACGGCGCTTCAAGCCGTTTTTTCAAAGGTAGCACGCTGTAGCGGCTTCTTTTGAAAAAACGTTTTTTAATTGAAGGAAGCTCCCCCGATGAACGCACCCACCATGCAGGGCCTGAATCTGAACGCCCCCGCCTACGTCAAAAACGCCCGCCTGCTGGCTTGGGTGGCCGATATGGCCGCTCTGTGCAAGCCCGACAGCATTTTCTGGTGCGACGGCTCGCAAGCCGAGTACGACCAACTGTGCCAACAGCTGGTCAATGCCGGTACGTTTAAAAAGCTCAACCCTGCCAAGCGTCCCGGCAGCTTTTTGGCTTGCTCAGACCCATCGGATGTGGCCCGCGTGGAAGACCGCACCTACATCTGCTCGGCCCAAAAAGAAGATGCAGGCCCGACCAACAACTGGATGAACCCTGCCGATATGCGCGCCACACTGCAACCGTTGTTTGACGGCTGCATGAAGGGCCGCACCATGTACGTGGTGCCTTTCAGCATGGGCCCATTGGGCAGCCACATTGCCCACATCGGTGTTGAACTGACCGACAGCGCCTACGTGGCCGTGAACCAAAAGCTCATGACCCGCATGGGCAAGGCCGTTTACGACGTGCTGGGCGTGGACGGCGAGTTCGTGCCCTGCATGCACACCGTGGGTGCACCACTGGCTGCTGGCGAAAAAGACACCACCAGCTGGCCTTGCAACGCCAAAACCAAATACATCGTTCACTACCCCGAAACCCGCGAAATCTGGTCGTATGGTTCGGGCTACGGCGGCAACGCGCTGCTGGGCAAAAAGTGCTTGGCACTGCGTATTGCCTCGACGATGGGCCGCAACCAAGGCTGGTTGGCCGAGCACATGCTGATTTTGGGTGTCACCAGCCCCGAAGGCAAAAAGTACCACGTTGCAGGGGCCTTCCCTAGCGCCTGCGGTAAGACCAACTTCTCGATGCTGGTGCCACCCGCCGGTTTTGACGGCTGGAAAGTCACCACCATTGGCGACGACATCGCTTGGATCAAGCCCCATGCCGACGGCAAGATGTACGCCATCAACCCCGAAGCCGGTTACTTTGGTGTTGCCCCCGGCACCAACACCCTGACCAACCCCAACTGCATGGCCAGCTTGGACAAAGACGTGATCTTCACCAACGTGGCCTTGACCGACGACGGCGATGTCTGGTGGGAAGGCATGGAAAAAGACACCGGCGGCGTACCCGATCACCTGATCGACTGGCAAGGCAAGGACTGGACACCCGCCATCGCCAAAGAAACCGGCGCTAAGGCCGCCCACCCCAATGCCCGCTTTACCGTCGGTGCCACCAACAACCCCGCCCTCGACAGCGCTTGGGACGATCCAGCCGGTGTGCCCATTGATGCCTTCATCTTCGGTGGCCGCCGCTCGACCACTGTGCCGCTGGTGACGGAAGCGCGCACTTGGATGGAAGGTGTCTATATGGCTGCCACGATGGGCTCGGAAACCACCGCTGCCGCCTTTGGTGCCCAAGGCGTGGTGCGCCGCGACCCATTTGCCATGTTGCCCTTCTGCGGCTACAACATGAGCGACTACTTCCAGCACTGGCTGGATATGGAGCACAAGTTGGAAGAATCGGGCCACACCCTGCCCAAGATTTTCTGCGTCAACTGGTTCCGCAAGGACGAAGCGGGCAAGTTTGTTTGGCCCGGTTACGGCGAAAACATGCGCGTGCTCAAGTGGATGATCGACCGCATCGAAGGCCAAGCCCAAGGCGCTGACACCATGTTTGGCGTGGCCCCCCAGTACGCCGAAATCACTTGGACGGGTCTGGACTTCAACGAAGCCCAGTTCAACACTGTCACCAGCATCGATAAGGCCGCTTGGACAGAAGAGCTCAAGCTGCACACGGCCCACTTTGAGCAACTGGCCTACCACTTGCCCCAAGGTTTGCTCGACACCAAGGCCGCTATCGAGAAGCGTCTGGCCGACATGTAATGCTGCGCCCTGTGGCCCGTCCTTTGCGGGTGGGCCACCCACTTGCAACCGCCCCGCAGACATGCCGGGCGGTTTTTTTCTGCCTGCTATCGGGGTATTCTTGGGCGCACCATGAATATCCAACTTCTGTCCGACTTGCACCTTGAAGTGCATCCGCATTTTGTACCCGAGCCAGCGCCGGGGGCCGATGTGTTGGTGCTGGCCGGTGATATTGGCTCTTACCAAAATGGCTCGCTGCTGTCCGATGAGGACTTTGGTTTGGCGCGCTTTTCTCCCTTACCGCAGTTTGCCGGTTGGCCAACGCCGGTCATTTTGGTTCCGGGCAACCACGAATACGACGGCCAAGACTTTGATGCCGCCCACGAGCGCTTGCGCCGCACCTGCGAGCGGTTGGATTTGATTTGGCTCGAGCGCGAAACGGCGCTGGTGGCCGGGGTGCGTTTTGTTGGCACGACCCTGTGGAGTGACTTTGATGCGCTGGCTGAGCACGACGAAAATCTAACGCGCCGCTTGCGCCAGCGAGAAAAAGCTTTTCGGGCCGCCAATTTTTACCTGCGAAAAACCAGCGGCACCCGCGCCGGTGTGCCCTTTTTGGCCGAGTCGGTGCGGGCGCAGTCTTTGCTGTGCCAGCAGTGGTTGCGCGAGACTTTGGCCCAGCCCTTTGCGGGTGCAACGGTCGCTGTGACGCACTTTGCCCCCAGCTTGCGCAGTGCCGACCCCCGCTACGGATTGGTGCCGGGTACGGCGGGGTTTTGCAATGTGCTCGATGATTTGCTGCCCTTGGCGCAGGTTTGGCTGCACGGCCATTTGCACGCCCCGAGCGATTACACCGCCCAAGGTACGCGCAGCGACGGCTCGCCGTGGCAATGCCGGGTGGTGGCGAACCCACTGGGCTATGCCCGCAAGGGCGAGCAAGCGAACTTTTTGCCCCAGCGCCTTGTCCACCTATGATGGCCTAGGCGCGGCAAGGCCGCTGTGGATGGGCCTGATTTTCTGAAACTTCTGGAGACGACGATGAACATTCTCTTGGCTGTCGATGGCAGCGAACATACCAAAAAAATGCTAGCTTACTTGGCTGCCCACGAGGAGCTGCTGGGCACGATGCACCGTTATACGGCCATTAACGTGCATGCCCCCTTGCCAGCGCGTGCCCGTGCCGCAGTGGGCAAAGAAGTGGTCGAGCACTATTACAGCGAAGAAGCTGAAGCGGTCTTAGAGCCAGTGCGTAAATTTATGGCACTCCAAGGCATAGAGCTGAAAACTTTGTACCAAGTCGGCCCGATTGGCGAGACCATTGCCCAAGTCGCCAATGCCGGCCCTTGCGATTTGTTGGTGATGGGTTCGCACGGCCACAGCGCCTTGGCAACGCTGGTATTGGGGTCGGTGACGATGCAGGTGTTGGCGCACAGCACCGTGCCGGTGCTGGTGGTGCGTTAGCCGTTCCTTGGAAAAAGGCCCCGCTGGAGTTGCGCGGAGCATTTCGTTGGACGCTGGCCTAATCAAAATGCCGCACTACCATCGCTTCCATCAGGGCTTTAACGCCGTCTTCGTCCAAGCCTTCAAGCCGGTCACGGATCATCTCGGCCAGTCCGGCAAACTTCACCAGCACAGCGGGGTCAAAGTGGCTGCCACGGCCTTCTAGCAAAATGTTCATCACTTGCACAAAGGGCATTGGCTCTTTGTAGGGGCGGCGCGAACTCAGGGCATCAAACACATCGGCCACCGCAAAAATACGTGCCGCCAGCGGAATGGCCGCACCCGCTATTCCATGCGGGTAGCCCGAGCCATCCCATTTTTCGTGGTGGTAAGCCACGACATCGCGTGCGCCATCGAGCCAGCCTGCGCCAGTGACAATTTCTTCGCCTTGGCGCACATGGGTGCGCATGATGATCATTTCTGCCTCATCGAGGCGGCCGGGTTTGAGCAAAATCGCATCGGGGATGCCAATTTTTCCGGCATCGTGCAGAAAACTGCCCAAAATCAGCGATTGCATGGCCGACCCACGCAGTCCCATCGCTTCGCCCAACACCGCCGATACCCATGCCACGCGGTAGTTGTGGGCACCAGTGTCGGAGTCGCGCTTGGCAATGGCGCGGCCCAGCGCCTCCATCATGGCAATGTGCGACTCCAGCACTTCGCGCGCTTTGTGCTCGTTCTCGCTGGCCAGATGCACTACAACCGGGTACATGACGGCACCACACACCAAGGAGGCTAAAAAGACCATCAGTCCGACGATGAGAGCGTCCGACAAAATTTGGTCAATTTGCCACTGGGGCAGCACACGCACACCTTCAAAGTAGCCCGTGATGGGGCCGCTGTTGGTCTCGCGCAGCGGCACAAACACGCGCAAGATGTCGTGCTTTGCTACACCGACCATGAGGCGCTCATAAAACGCAGTTTGGTAGCGCGGTGCACCATGTTTAGGTAGGCTGTGTTCGAGCTTTTCGCCCAAAGCGGTCATGACCTCGGCCAGCTTGCGCCCTTGGGAATCGTAAATTTCGGCAATGTCAAACAACCCCCCAGCCAGTTGTTGTGCCGCTTGTTGTGCATGGGTATTGGCTTGTGGCCCGTCTAGACGCAGAGCCTGTTGGCGTAGCAGAACACCCCGAGCTTCTTCTTGGGCAAAGGCCACTACTTCTTCTTCGGCGTTTTCACGCGATACATACCATGCTATCGGACTTGCCAGTGCTGCCATGCTCAGGGTCACCAGAGCAATCCGGGCGGCGGCCTTGCGTTTCATGGGGTTCATTTGTTGGACCTGCTGCTTGAGAGGAAGAATGGGGTAATCAATCAACCTATGGTTGGCAAAGCATCGATATTTTGAGTGCCAAAAACTTCCATTGGGCCAGCCTTTGCTGAAGCCAAGCTGAGGTGGGGGTGATAATGAATGCCTTTTTCTTTGATCACCTTTTGTCTGTGTCTCTTTCCACCTTCGCCCACCCACCCCAATTTTCTGCCCGCGAATTCCGCGATGCCTTGGGCATGTTTGCTACGGGTGTGACCATCGTTACCGCGCGCAGCGCCACGGGCGAACTGGTGGGCCTGACGGCCAGCTCATTCAATTCGGTGTCGTTGACCCCCCCGCTGGTGCTGTGGAGTTTGGCGCACCAGTCAGCGACGATGCCGGTGTTTTCAACCTGCACACACTACGCCATCCATGTGTTGTGCGCCGACCAGCAAGCGCTGGCCGAGCGTTTTGCCACGCGCGGGATTGACCGCTGGGCAGGCGTGGCCCACACGCCGGGGGTGTGCGGTGCACCACTGATCGAGGGCGCGTTAGCGACCTTTGAGTGCTTTAACCGCAGTCGCTACGACGAGGGCGATCATGTGATTTTTGTTGGTGAAGTCGAGCGCTGTAGCCATCGCAGTGACGCTACGCCACTGCTGTACCACGGCGGACGCTTGCATCAACGGTAGGTTTCGGGCAGTTCGACCTTGACCTCAAGGATTTCGAGGTTGTCTTGGCGCTCCAAGTGCATCTTGATGTCCTCGGGATTAATCGTTACGTATTTCGAAATCACCACCAGCAGCTCGCGTTGCAAGGCTGGTAGGTAATCGGGCGTGTCACCGCTGCGACCGGTGCGTTCGTGCGCCAAAATGATTTGCAGGCGCTCGCGCGCTACCGAGGCGCTGGTCTTTTTTTCCCCCAAGAATAGATTCATTAGAGACATACGTTGGCTTATTTAGTGCCAAAAAGCCGTTGAAAAAAGTGGGGTTTTTCTGCCTCGATGAAGCGCAATTCGCGCTCTTCGCCCAAAAAACGGGCCACCACATCTTGGTAGGCCTCGGCAACGTCGGCTCCCTTGATGTGAATGGCTGGCAGGCCTTGGTTGGACGCTTGTAGCACCGCTTCGGATTCGGGAATGACCCCGATCAGCTTGATGCGCAAGATGTCTTGAATGTCGGCAATCGACAGCATGTGACCGTCTTCGACCCGTTCAGGGTTGTAGCGCGCAATGAGTAAGTGCTCTTTGACCGGCTCGGTGCCATCAATGGAGCGCTTGGTTTTGGAGCCGAGCATGCCCAAAATGCGGTCTGAGTCGCGTACCGAAGCGACTTCGGGGTTGGTTACGACCAGTGCTTCGTCGGCAAAGTGCATGGCCATCAGCGCGCCGCTCTCGATGCCCGCAGGGGAGTCGCAGACGATGTATTTAAAGCCCATTTCGGTCAAGTCTTTCATGATCTTGCCGACACCGTTGAGGGTGAGTGCGTCTTTATCGCGCGTTTGCGAGGCAGCCAAAATAAACAAGTTTTCGCAGTGCTTGTCTTTGATGAGGGCTTGGGTCAGGTTGGCCTCGCCTTGGATGACGTTGATAATGTCATAGACCACGCGGCGTTCGCAGCCCATGATGAGGTCAAGGTTACGCAAACCGACATCAAAGTCGATCACGGCGGTTTTGTGGCCTCGCATCGCCAAGCCCGATGAAAACGCCGCGCTGGTGGTGGTCTTGCCGACACCGCCCTTGCCGGATGTCACGACAACAATTTTGGTCATGTGTTGGAATTTCTCTGAAATAGTGAGCGCGCCAAAGCAGTCGCTCACAGTGGTTCAACGAACAGCTTTTCGCCGTCCAAGCGCACTTGGGCTGGTTTGCCCTGTACGTCGGCAGGCATGGCTGCTTCGTAGGTACGGTAAATACCGGCAATGGACAGCAACTGTGGCTCCATGCAGGTGCTAAAAATACGCGCCGAGGTGTCGCCACGCGCTCCGGCAATAGCGCGCCCACGCAGCGGGGCGTAAACGTGGATGTTGCCGTCGGCAATGACCTCTGCGCCAAAGCTGACCATGGCTAGCACCAGCAAGTCGGCATCGCGGGCATAGACTTGTTGGCCCGAGCGCAGCGGCTTGTCCACCATCACGGTGCCGGGGGCAGGCACGAACACCTCGCGCACCACTTCAACCTCGCGCACCACCTCGTTGGAGTACACAGGCTGCTCGGGGCGGCTGGGTGATGCTTCCGGGGCAGCAATCAGGCCTGCGGTGTAGGCGGCGCGCATTTGCGCAGGGTTGCCCCCGCGCACAGCCACGGGCTGGGTGCGGCATTGGCGCAAGAGCGCAACGATGGCAAAAAAATCAATCGGTTTTTCGGAGTTGCGCAGAAAAGACAGGTCGATCAGTACCGGGTCTTTGTCGAAAAAGTCCGGCTCTTTTGCCAAACGCAAAGCTAAATCGATGGCCAAAATCTTGGCATCGGGATTCTTGAGCACGATGGCTACCACCGGCAGCAAAGCGCTCTTGAGTTCAAAGCTGGCGCGGGCGGTGCCCGCAGTGTCAATCGCCATGTGTGGGGTACCCGTAAAGGTGCAAAAAAAGGCGCTGCGTAAAGGCCGAAAGTGTACCGCGCACCAGCGATGCAAAGTGTTTCTGCAAGTGTCCGGCGCAGCTGGCTGCGGCGGCTGCACAATCGACCTTTGCTGCCTGCCACGGACTTTAAGTGCTTCGTGCGGCGGTCGTTTGTTGCGGCCCATTTTTCCGTTCACCACCAAAGGACTTTGCATGACCCTCTTGAACCATACCCACAATCCCGCAGCCCGTAGCTGGTTGGCTTCGGCCAATGTGCCCGGTGCCGATTTTCCGATTCAAAATTTGCCGATTGCGGTGTTTCGCCACTTTCGTGAAGACGAGCCGTTTCGCGGTGGTATCGCCATTGGCGACCAAGTGATTGACTTGGCCCGTGTGGTGGTGGTCGGTTGCCTTGAAGGCTTGGCCGCCGAGGCCGCTATGGCCGGGGCTTACCACAACCTGAATGTGCTGATGGCCCTTGGCCCGCAGGCATGGAAGGCGTTGCGCCACGGCTTGTTTGACTTGCTCCAAGAGGGTGCCGAAGGCCCGCGCGTCGATGCTCTGCGCAGTTGCTTGATTCCGCAGTTGGCCGTGGAGTACAACGTGCCCGCCCTGATTGGCGATTACACCGACTTCTATACCTCGGTTCACCACGCAGCCAACATTGGCAAAATTTTGCGCGGCGACAACGGCACCGACCCCGTGTTGCCCAATTTCCGCTGGATTCCGGTGGGCTACCACGGTCGGGCTTCGACCATTGGTGTCAGCGGCCAAGAGTTTTTGCGCCCAGTGGGGCAATCGCTGCCCGCCGGTGACAGCGCGCCGGTGTTTGGCCCGTCCAAGCGTTTGGACTACGAGTTGGAGTTGGGCATCTACATGGGCCCGGGCAATGCCATGGGCGTGCCGATTGCGTTGGCCGATGTCGATAAGCACATCTTTGGCATGTGTTTGCTCAACGATTGGTCTGCACGCGATGTGCAGGGCTGGGAGTACCAACCCCTTGGCCCGTTCTTGTCGAAGAACTTTGCCACCACCGTTTCGCCGTGGATTGTCTCGATGGAGGCGTTGGCCCCCTACCGCCAAGCATGGACGCGCGCGGCCACCGATCCCCAACCTTTGCCTTATCTGAACGATGCCCACAACAACGCCCAAGGCGCGCTGGACATTCAGTTGGAGGTGTCGATCCTGACCGCCCAGCGCCAAGCCGCTGGCGCTGATGCAGTGCCCGTGTCACAAACGAGCTTTTCGCACCAATACTGGAGCGTTGGGCAAATGGTGGCCCACCACACCGTGGGCGGCTGCAATCTGCAACCGGGCGACTTGTTGGGCACGGGCACCATCTCTGGCCCGACTTTGCCGGAAGCGGGCGCATTGATTGAGCTGACCCAAGGTGGGCGTAACCCCATCACCCTGAGCGGCCCCGGCGCAGCCGACGAGCAACGCGGTTTTCTGGAAGATGGCGATACCGTCATCATCCGGGGTTGGTGCGAAAAGCCCGGCGCGGCGCGCATTGGTTTTGGCGAATGTCGTGGCACGGTGCTGCCAGCCCGCGAACTGGCCTGAACGGCTTGCGCACGGAGGTTTTGAGGTTTTTTAGGCTTCTAGCCCTTGTGTAGTAAGTGTTGTTAGCTATTGTATTGATAGCGTTAAAGGGGGCGGTGGTACCGCCTCCTTTTTATTAGTAGAAACCCTGTCAGGGAAAACCCTTATTTTTCCGGGTGGCGTGGATAGAATCCGGGTTTTTCATCCCTAGCAAAACCTGCGGAGTTTTCTATGTCCTTGGCCGAACGGGTACGCCACCCAGACTTTCTTCAGCGCGTGATGTCAGCCGATGAGGCCGCCGCGCTTATTCCTGCCGGTGCCAATGTCGGCATGAGCGGCTTTACCGGCGCGGGCTACCCCAAGGCGGTGCCGATGGCGCTGGCGCGGCGCATCGAGAGCGCGCATGCCCAAGGAAAACCCTTCAAGATTGGTTTGTGGACGGGGGCATCGACCGCCCCTGAACTCGATGGCGCGCTGGCCAAGGTGGGCGGGATCGAGATGCGCATGCCCTACCAGTCTGACCCAGCGTGTCGCCAGCGCATCAACGCCGGGCAAATGCAGTACATGGACATTCACTTGTCGCACATGGCGCAGTTTGTTTGGTTTGGCTTTTTGGGCCATTTGGATGTGGCCGTGGTGGAGGTCGCGGGCATCTTGCCCGATGGGCGGTTGATTCCATCGTCGTCGGTGGGTAACAACAAAACGTGGCTCGATCAGGCCGACAAAATCATCCTCGAAGTCAATGACCTGCAAAACCCCGGCTTGGAAGGGATGCACGACATCTACTACGGCACCGACCGTCCGCCGCACCGCAAGCCCATTCCAATGACCGCGCCCAACGAGCGCATTGGCGAGCCTTACCTGCGCTGCGACCTGAGCAAGGTGATTGCCGTGGTGCACACCAGCCAGACCGACCGCAATTCGACCTTTGCTGCTCCCGACGCGGTGTCTGAGCAAATTGCCGGTCACATCATCGACTTCATGCTGCAAGAGGTCAAACTGGGCCGCTTGCCCGCAGACTTGCTGCCGCTGCAATCGGGCGTGGGCAACATTGCCAACGCAGTGCTGGCGGGCTTGAACAAAGGGCCGTTTGAAAACCTCACCGCCTACACCGAAGTGCTGCAAGACGGCATGCTCGATATGCTGCGCAGCGGCAAACTCGCCAGTGCCTCGGCCACGGCGCTGTCGCTCAGTCCGGCGGCGCTGGAAGACTTCACGCGCAACATCGACTTTTACCGCCAGCGCATCGTGCTGCGTCCGCAAGAAATCAGCAACCACCCCGAGCTGGTGCGCCGCTTGGGGGTCATTGCCATGAACGCCATGATCGAGGCCGATATTTACGGCAACGTCAATTCAACGCACATCATGGGCACCAGCATCATGAACGGCATTGGTGGCTCGGGCGACTTTGCCCGCAATGGCTATTTGTCGTTTTTCATGACACCTTCGGTTGCCAAAGGCGGGGCAATTTCGTGCATCGTGCCGATGGCCTCGCACGTTGACCACACCGAGCACGACGTGCAAATCATCGTTACCGAACAGGGCTTGGCCGATTTGCGCGGCCTTTCGCCCAGCCAGCGCGCCGAACTGGTGATCGAAAAATGCGCCCACCCGGACTTTCGCCCGGCCCTGCGCGACTATCTGGCGCGCGCCAAAAACAGCGCGGGCGGTAAGCACACGCCGCACCTGCTCAACGAAGCGCTGTCGTGGCACCAGCGCTTTGTCGAGACCGGCAGCATGCACGGCTGAGGTGGCCGAGCGGGCTGTAACCCGGCCGATAATGCCGTTTTGTGCCTGCCACACGCCACCCAACGCCATGTCGATCTGGAAAAAGCCCCTCTCCCTGTCCTTGTTCAGCCAAGCCCATGCCCGCACTGCTGTAGCGCACTTGGGCATTGAAATTACCGAAATTGGCGACGACTTCTTGCGGGGTCGGGTGCCAGTGGATGAGCGCACCAAGCAGCCTTTTGGCCTGTTGCACGGCGGTGTCAGCGTGGTGCTGGCCGAGACACTCGGCTCCATGGGGGCCTACTATGCCAGCCCCGAGGGATACCACGCCGTGGGTCTGGACATCAACGCCAACCACATTCGTGCTGCCACCAGTGGCTGGGTGACGGGCACGGCACGGCCTGTTCACATCGGTCGCACGACGCAGGTGTGGCAAATTGACCTGACCAACGATGCCGGCGAGCTGACCTGCGCCTCGCGCCTGACGATGGCAGTTTTGGCACCACGTTTGAACCCATGACCGCAAAAAAATCCCCCATGCCTTCATCGGTCTCAGCTCCGTTGCACGCCCTGAGTTTGAGCCGTATTCCCGGCCACCAACTGACCCCAGCGCAGCAGCGGTTTGAAAAATTGTTGGCCCGCGTCGATAAGCTCAAAACCCAACTAACCGATCTGAACACGCTAGCCGATGCCCACCGCATCGCGTACCACCAAAAAATCACCCCGCTGCAAGAGCAAAAAAACCAAGCCGCCCGCCAAGTGGCACAAGCGCTCGACCAACGCTTGCAAGCCAAAATGGTGCAAGGCAAGCCCCTGACGAAAACCGAGCGGGCCACAGCAGCCGAAATTTTGTGCATCCTCACAGAAATACTGGCGGCCCAAGGCGATGCAGAAATGGCCGCGCTGCACGACGTGTACAGCCAAGACACCCTCGAAGAAAAAGAGCAGCAAGCTGCCCAGCAAATGCGCGTTGCGATGGAAGACATGTTGGGCAGTCCGCTGCACACGCAAGGCGAAGAATCCCTGAAATCGGTGGAAGAAGTCATCCGCTTGGGCCAACAACGCATGCGCGAGGCCATCGAAGCTGCCGAAGCGGAAAAAGCCGAGCACACCCAAGCCCGCGCTGCCCGCAAACCCACGGCGCGCCAGCGCAAGGCCCAAGAAGAACAAGACGATGCCAACACCACGCTGCGCAAAGTGTTTCGCCAGTTGGCCAGCGCTTTGCACCCTGACCGTGAAACCGATCCGACCGAACAGGCGCGCAAAACCGACTTAATGAGCCAAGCCAACGCGGCCTACCAAAAGCGCGATTTGGTGACGCTGTTGCAAATACAGCTTCGCACCGAGCTGACCGATGTGGCTTCGGTGGCGCAAATGGCCGAAGAAAAAATTGCCAGCCTGAGTATTCTGCTGAAAGAGCAAGCAGCCGAATTGAGCGAGGAATTGAGCCTGCGCGAATACGCCGTGTGCGATGAGTTTGGACTGGATTTGGGCTGCAAAATCAGTGCAGCGCGTCTGCGCGGCGAACTGACGGCTGAGGCCGCTGACCTCCAAGGCATAGTGCATAGCCTGAAAATGGATTTGCAGTCTGTGGGCAACGACAGCCAATTTAAAGCTTGGCTCAAAGTGCAGCGCCGGTTTTTGTGAGCGCTTGCGCTGGCAAGGGGCTGGACGTTGCCGCGCCCTAACTGACCACCACCGGCACGCGCGGTGCGACGGCGCACATCAGCTCGTAGCCCACGGTGCCGCTGGCCTCTGCCACCTCATCAATCGCCAGCACCGTGCCATTGCTGGCGCGGCCCCAGAGCACCACCTCGGTACCAAAACCGACTTCCACCCCATCGGCTTGCAGCGCAGTCAAATCGACCGTGACCATGTCCATGCTGACGCGCCCGACAATGCGTGTGGCAATCCCCGCCACCAGCACCGGTGTGCCCGTGCCTGCATGGCGGGGGTAGCCATCGGCGTAACCACAGGCCGCAACGCCCAGCAGCATCGGGCCATCGGCGGTAAAGCGTGAGCCATAACCGACGGTATCGCCCGCTTGCAATTGCTGGATGCCAATCAACCGCGTGGCAAGGGTCATGGTGGGTTGCAATTGCCAGTCGCGCAGGGAGTGTTCGGGGTAGTCGGGCGCACTGCCGTACAGTGCGATGCCCGGGCGTACCCAGTCAGCGCGCACCAGTGCGTCTTTGCCGTGGCGCAACACGCCAGCGCTGTTGCCCAGACTGCGCTCGCCGGGCAAGTCTTGCGTGGCAGCCTGAAAAGCCGCCACTTGGTGGGCAATGCCGCGCGGGCCGTCGGCATCGCTGAAGTGGGTGACGAAAGAGATTTCTTCTACCTGCGGCAGCGCATTCAGCCGCGCCCAAGCGCTGCGAAAACGCTGGGGTGCAAAACCGAGCCGGTTCATGCCGGAGTTCATTTTTAAAAAGACCCGGTGCGGCATTTGCGTTTTGTGTGCGGCCAGCATGTCGATTTGTTCATCGCAATGGATGGTGTGCCACAAACCTAAGCGCGAACACAGCTCCAAATCGCGGGCCTCGAACACGCCTTCCAACAGCAAAATCGGGCCGCGCCAACCGAGCCGGCGCACGCGCTCGGCCTCGGTTAAATCGAGCAAAGCAAAGCCGTCAGCGCCGCGCAGCCCCTCAAACACGTGTTCAATGCCGTGGCCGTAGGCGTTGGCCTTGACGACTGCCCAGACTTTGGCATCGGCCCCGGCGCGGCGCACGCGTGCCAAATTGTGTTGCAGGGCAGGGGTGTGGATACGAACGTGGATCGGGCGCGGCATGGCTTGGTACTCAGGGAAGATGCGGGGGTGGGGGCTGGATTTTGGCACTTGCACCCGAGCAGGCGCGTGATATAACCGGCCATCCTTAGCCTTTGACCCCCCGCCAGCCATTTGCCCACCCTCTCCCACGTGAATGCCATCTCCCGCAATGGGGATGTTTCAAACCAGAGTTAGTTTTAGATGAAGCGTGGTTTCTACACCATTATGTCGGCGCAGTTTTTTAGCTCGCTGGCCGACAATGCACTCTTTGTCGCGGCGGTTGAACTGCTTCGCACGGGGGGAGCACCTGAGTGGCAGCGCGCTGCTTTGGTGCCCATGTTTGCGCTGTTTTATGTCGTTCTAGCCCCTTTTGTCGGGGCTTTTGCCGATGCACAGCCCAAGGGCCGGGTGATGTTTATCAGCAATGGCATCAAGGTGGTAGGTTGCTTGATGATGCTGTTTGGCTCGCATCCGCTGGTGTCTTATGCCGTGGTCGGGTTGGGTGCGGCGGCGTATTCGCCGGCCAAATACGGCATCTTGACCGAGTTGTTGCCCGCCTCGCAGTTGGTCAAGGCCAATGGCTGGATTGAGGGCCTGACCATCGCCTCGATCATTTTGGGCGTTTTGCTCGGTGGGCAGTTGGTGGGGCCGGTGGTCGCGCCGTGGTTGTTGTCGATCGATTTACCGTGGATTGACACCTGCATTGACACCCCACCGGAATCGGCGATCTCGGCGTTGATTTTGTTTTATCTGATTGCCGCTTGGTTCAACACCCGCATTCCGCACACTGGTGTCGAAATGCGCCCGATGCGCCAAGACCCCCAGTGCAGCATTTTTGCCAATGCGCTGGCGTTGCTGCCCGATTTTCGCAACTGCAACCGGCGCTTGTGGCACGACAAGCTGGGCCAAATCTCGCTGGCAACGACCACCTTGTTTTGGGGCGTGTCGGGCAATTTGCGCTACATCGTGCTGGCTTGGGCTGGGGCGGCGCTGGGCTACAGCACCACGCAGGCATCGGCGCTGGTCGGGGTGGTGGCGATTGGCACCGCAGTGGGGGCGTTGGTCGCTTCGGTGCGGATGCGTCTGGACGGGGCTACCCGCGTGATTCCGCTGGGCATTGCCATGGGCTTGTTGGTGATTTTGATGAACTTCATCGGCAATGTCTGGTTGGCCGTGCCGTTTTTGATTGTGCTAGGGGCGTTGGGCGGCTTTTTGGTGGTGCCAATGAATGCGCTGTTGCAGCACCGGGGCCACAACCTGATGGGTGCGGGCCGCTCGATTGCGGTGCAAAACTTCAACGAGCAAGCCTGCATTTTGGGGTTGGGGGCACTGTATGCCTTGTCCACTAAGCTGGGTTTGTCGGCTTTTGGGGCGATCTCGGTGTTTGGTGTGGTGGTGGCAGGCTCGATGTGGTTGATTCGCTACTGGCACCAGCACAACTGCAAGCAGCATCCGCAAGAGGTCGAGCACCTGCTGCGTATCGCGCAGCACGATGCCCATCATTGACTATCTTTTTGATAGCGTACAACGTATGCCTATCTAGCGCTAGATACCTATTGAATGCTTTCTTTGCTTGCTGTCCTAGCTCTGCTGTTTAACGCCGTCGTTTGGGGGCTGTCGTGGTGGCCGTTTCGCACCTTGAACGCTGCGGGCTTGCACCCGTTGTGGGCCACCGCGCTGATGTACGGGCTGGCGCTGGTGTGTTTGCTGCTGGTGCGCCCTGGTGTGCTGCGCCAAGCCGCGCAGTACCCCGCGTTGTGGCTGCTGGCATTGGCCTCGGGACTGACCAATGTCGGTTTTAACTGGGCCGTCACCGTGGGCGATGTGGTTCGGGTCGTGCTGCTTTTTTACCTGATGCCTGCGTGGGCCGTTTTGCTGGCTTGGAAAATGTTGGGCGAGGTGCCCACCGGTATGGCTTGGGTGCGTCTGGCGCTGGCCTTTGCGGGTGTAGTGCTGGTGGTGTTACCGCCGGGGGCGGGGTGGGCGCAGTTGGCAACCGGGCTGTCTGGGGCCGATGCATTGGCAATCGGTGGTGGTTTTGCCTTTGCCCTGACCAACGTGACCCTGCGCCGCTTGCACCAAGTGCCAGACCCCGCGCGCATGCTGGCGATGTTTGGCGGCGGTGCGTTGTTGGGGGCACTGGGGGCCAGCTTGGGTACGGCACTGGGTAGCATTGCGCCCTTGCCACCGCTGGCGCTGGGCTGGGTGGTGGTGGCGGTGGCATTGGCCGGGGGCTTTTTGCTGGGCAATTACGCATTGCAATTTGGTGCCTCGCGCCTAGCGGCCAGCACCACGGCGCTGGTGATGTTGACCGAGGTGGTGTTTGCCAGCGTATCGTCGGTGCTGCTCGCCGCTACCGTGCTTACGCCGCGCACGCTGGCCGGAGGTGCGTTGATTTTGCTGGCCGCTTTGTTGGCACTGTTGCCCGAGCGCAGCGCGTCTGCTGAAACAAAGGCTTTGCCATGATGATCAATTGCGTTGTGTACGAAGAAGGCCGCAAACTGGCCGACATCAGCGTTGCTGATATCAGCGACTGGGTTCAACGCCCCGGTTGCTTTGTCTGGGTGGCCCTGCGCGACCCGACCGACGATGAACTCACGCAAATGCAGCACGAGTTTGGCTTGCACCCGCTGGCGGTAGAAGATGCCCGAACAGGCCACCAGCGCCCCAAAATTGAAGAGTACGGTGAGACGGTTTTTGTCGTGCTGCACCTGCTCAAGCCCGACACCGAAGAGCCTGAGGTGGGCGAATTGGCAGTGTTTGCCGGGGCCAATTTTGTGCTGTCGGTGCGTTCGCGCAGTCCGCAGCATTTTTTGGGCGTGCGCCAGCGCTGCGAGCGCGAGCCGGAGTTGCTGCGCCACGGCGCGGGCTTTGTGCTGTATGCGCTGATGGACGTGGTGGTCGATCGCTACTTTCCGCTGATTGATGCCTTTGAGACTGAACTCGAAGAAATCGAGGAGCGCATCTTTACCCCCGGTGCTGCGCGCGGCAATGTCGAGCGGCTCTATGCCCTCAAGCGGCGCACCACGGTGCTGCGCCATGCCGTCAGTCCGCTGCTAGAAGTGCTGGGAAAACTGCACGGGGGCCGGGTGCCAGCGGTGTGCGTGGGCGCACAGGAGTATTTTCGGGATGTGGACGACCACTTGGCCCGCATCCAAGGCACCATCGACGCTATTCGCGACACCATCGGTACTGCCATTCAGGTCAATTTGTCGATGGTGGCGATTGAAGAATCCGAGACCACCAAGCGCTTGGCCGCGTGGGCCGCAATTTTTGCTGTATCGACGGCGCTGGCAGGCATTTGGGGCATGAACTTTGAGCACATGCCTGAGCTGAAGTGGGCCTTTGGCTACCCCCTTGCGTTGTCGGTCATTTTTACCGCCGGGGTGGTGCTTTATTGGCGATTTCGCAAAGCCGGCTGGTTGTAACGCCAGCCGAACTTTGGAGGAAAACTAGGCGATAGCCCTTGCTGTAGCAGCAATAAATGCTATCTTTTAGATAGCATTTGCATCACAGGTCAGCTGCTGGACTGGAGCCGTCGGGTGCCTGTGCGCTCGCTGTGCCTGTTGCCGCAGCTGCGCCGCTACGGGCGCTGTGCAGGGTGCGGGCCACAGTGCGTGGGTCCATGCCGTACATGTCCGCAAATTCGGCCACGGTTTTGCCACTGGACTCAAACGCACGCAGCAGAGCCTCGTTGCGGGCCGTTTTGGCCGACAGTTCGGCAAAGGCCTCGTCGAGCAAGGCATTGGCCGCTTCGTCGCGGGTGCGCACGCGCTCGGCATACTCTTCGCGCGACAGGCCACTGACTTCGATGTTTTGCACGATGCGCGCGCGCAGCTTGGGCAGCAGGTCTTCAGAGCTGCGGCCTTGGCGACGGCGGTGGGTTTCTAGCAGCGCGTGGTGGATGTGCTCGGGGGCCATCGGTTCGACCGGCTGGCCTTGCAGGTCGTGGCGCTGGTGCCCGGCTGCTACGCTTTGCAAGTAACGCGTCGAGCGCGTATGGATGCCCAGCGCCACTTTGAGGGCTTCGCGCTCGAACATTTCTGGGTGGGCTGCCAGCAAATCCTGAAAAATGCCGCGCTTGAGTGGCAAGAAGACAGCACCAAACAACTGTGGGTACAACTGGGCCAGTTGCTCCAGTGCGGGTGGAATGGTGCGCGGTGCGCGCCGGGGTGCGGTGTTGGTGGCAACGTTGCTGGCTGGTACGGTTGTGTGCGTCTCGGTAGCCGTCGATGGTGCGCTACGGCCCCGGCCACCCCGACCACCACGCCGCGAACGGGTGGTGCGAGGGGTGGTGGTGGCTGTGTCGTCGGTCGTGTTGCGGGAGGGTGCAGCAGCTTCAAGGGCAGTGGTGGAGACGGCTTCAACGGCAACGGTGGCGCTGTGCGCAGCCGGTGCCACAGGCGTGGAGGTAATAGGGGCTGTGGGCGCAGAGTCGGTCATGAAATAAAAACAGCAAACGAGAGGGTCAAACCCCCGAATCATGCCAGCCTTGGGCGGCGGTGTGTTGGGCACAGCCTCTGAAGGCGGTGGTGCAAGGGGTGGTGGTGTCAGATTTGACCGGTAGCTTCGTGGGGTGATGCATGTGATCGAGCAGACAGTGTTGGCCTGTCACGAGACAAAAAAGGGCCCGTCTTGTGGACGGGCCCAATTGAAGAGGAGAACTCACGGGTATGGCTGTTGCTGCGCCCCCCACCAGACGGCGCAGCAGCAGGGTGGTCACCGGGTATAGGCTGTCTCGCCGTGCGAGGTAATGTCCAGCCCTTCGCGCTCGGCCTCCTCCGTCACACGCAGACCCACCAGCAGGTCAGCAATCTTGTACGAGATAAATGCAACTACGGAAGACCAGACCAAGGTAATCAGCACGCTTTTGATTTGGATCAGCACTTGTGCGCCCATTGCGAAGGTATCGGGGGTCAGACCACCGGTACCACCCAAGCTTTGTGCCGCAAACACGCCGGTCAAGATGGCACCGATGATGCCGCCCACGCCGTGAACACCGAACACATCAAACGCATCGTCAGCGCCAAGCATGCGCTTGAGGCCACCGACACCCCACAGGCAAACCACGCCAGCGATCAGGCCCATCACGATGGAACCCATAGGGCCAACAAAACCGGCAGCAGGCGTTACGGCCACCAAACCGGCCACGGCACCCGAGGCAGCACCCAGCATCGAGGCCTTGCCTTTGTGCAGCGCTTCACCAGCCAACCACGACAGCGTAGCAGCGCCCGTTGCCAACGTGGTGTTGATGAACGCCAAGCCAGCAGCGCCGTTGGCAGCACCAGCCGAGCCAGCGTTGAAACCAAACCAACCCACCCACAGCAGCGAAGCGCCGAGCATCGTCAGTGTCAGGCTGTGGGGTGTCAGGGCTTCTTTGCCAAAGCCGATGCGCTTGCCCACCATGTAGGCACCCACCAAGCCAGCGATACCGGCATTGATGTGAACCACAGTACCACCGGCAAAGTCCAGTGCGCCATCCTTGCCCAGCAGACCACCGCCCCAGACCATGTGGGCCATTGGGATGTAGCTGAAAGTGAACCACAGCACCGAGAAAATCAGCACCGCAGAGAACTTGATGCGTTCTGCAAACGAACCCACGATCAGCGCTACCGTGATGGCCGCAAAGGTCGATTGGAAGGCAACAAACACATACTCAGGGATGGTTGGCAGCAGGGTCGAAAGCGTGTCAGGGGCAATGCCCTTGAGGAACAAGCGATCCAGATTGCCAAAGAATTGACCCTCGCCCGAGAATGCCAGACTGTAGCCATACACAGCCCACAGCACCGTCATCAAGGCGAAGATGACAAACACCTGCACCAGTACCGACAGCATGTTCTTGGAGCGGGCCAAGCCGCCGTAGAACAGTGCCAAACCGGGGATGACCATCAAAATCACCAACAGGGTCGAGGTCAGCATCCAAGCGGTGTCGCCCGAATCGAGTTTGGGCACGGGCGCTGCCGGTGCTGCCTCAGCGGGAGCAGACGCAGCCGCCGCAGGTGCTGCTGCTGCCACAGGCTTGGCAGCTTCAGGGGCTGGAGCGGGGGCCGCTTTATCGGCCGGCGCAGAAGCCGTCATGCTGGCTGGCTCAGAGGCGGGGGCCGTTTGGGCCAACGCAGGTACTGTGCTGGCGAGCAAGCCTACGCCCAGCAACAGAGAAGCAAATAGTTTTTTCATGGCAATTTCTCGCTGTGGATGGGGTTGGCTCTACAGGGCTTCCTGACCGTTTTCACCGGTGCGGATGCGTACCACCTGTTCAAGGGGGGAGACAAAAATCTTGCCGTCGCCAATTTTTCCGGTGCGGGCAGCGCCTTCAATGGCTTCAATCACGCGGTCTACCAAATCGTCGGCAATGGCTGCTTCGATTTTTACTTTGGGCAAAAAATCGACCACATATTCGGCACCTCGGTACAACTCGGTGTGGCCTTTTTGTCGGCCAAAGCCCTTGACTTCGGTCACCGTAATACCCTGCACACCGATGTCGGACAGGGCCTCACGCACTTCGTCGAGCTTGAAAGGCTTGATGATGGCAGTTACCATTTTCATGGTCAGTTCCTCCAAAGAAAGGGGGCACCGCAGGCGCCCGCCGGGTTACAGGGTTACAGTGTTTTGGTCAGGGTGACCACTACGCGGGCTTTGTTGGCATCGCCAAAATAGGCTTTCTTGTTGGCACCGACCACGGCACCACCCAACGACAAGCCGCCACCGAAGTCGTAAGCACCACCGACGCTGTAGTCCATGTAGTTAGGCACGCCCAAATTCTTGATGTCGCTGGCGAAACGCGTGAAGTTCACGGCTGCCTTGAGCGTCACGCTGGGGGCCACTTCTTGGGAGAATGCAAACGACAGGTAGCCTGTGTTGCGACCGCGCTGACCGGGTTTGGTGCTGGCCCAGCCGAAGTAGTCTTTCGAGACAGTGTGCGAATACTTGGCAGTCACGGGGCCAAAGGTGGCAGCACCGTACAGTTCGGTGGTGTTGCCCACAGAGTTGCCTGGATAGGCGTAAGTCAATGCGCCGAGATCCATGTCTACATCGCCGGCCTTGAATTTATAACCGCCGTAAAAATCAGCCTCCAGCGAGTTGCCTGAGAGCCAATCAACGCTGGAATTCCAGTTGCCCACATACCATCCCGATTCGCCAAAGGCGTAGTCAAACCCACCTTGCAGTGCAGGCTTGATGGCTTTGGTGCGGCTGGTGTCCTGATCTTGACCACGGAACTTGTAGTTGGTGGTCAGGCTGACGTTGCCAGTGAGCTGGGCACTTGCCAGCAGTGGCAGGGCGCAGACCAGTGCAGCGCTCAGGGTCTTGATGGATGCGTGGATCATGGTGTTCTCCAGGTTGATAGATCAGAGATTAGGGTTAGTCCTGTCTAAAGCACGGATCGTGCCACTGTGTTTTGACCGTACTGTTACGGGTCGAGACTGCGAAGGTGCATCCGTTCGCCGTTACATTGATCGACCCTGCCAAGCACTGGGATGAACCCCATGGGGCACTATATTGGTGCGTCGGTGAGGCTGAAGGCGGCTGCCATCGGCCCGACGCACTTGTCTGGGGAGAAAACGTTCATTGAAAACAAACTTCGGTTTGAAGCCTTCCTGTTCAGGAAGATGAAATTTACTGAGGGGCTAATACCCCCTTCCAAAGGTGCCCCTACAGGGGGTGGATTGCGATATGAGTCTTGCATTGGTGCAAAGCCGCGCCCTACTGGGGCTAGAAGCGCCGCCCGTGACGGTTGAAGTCCATTTGGCCAATGGCCTGCCCAGCTTTACGCTGGTTGGTTTGGCCGATGTCGAGGTCAAAGAGGCCCGCGAGCGTGTGCGTTCTGCGCTGCAAAACGCCGGGCTGGAGTTTCCACACAACAAGCGCATCACCGTCAATTTGGCACCGGCAGATTTGCCTAAAGACTCGGGCCGTTTTGATTTACCGATTGCGCTGGGCATTTTGGCCGCCAGTGGGCAAATCGACGCTGCGCTTTTGGCCGGTTACGAGTTTGCTGGCGAGCTGTCGCTGTCAGGGGGGCTGCGTCCGGTGCGCGGTGCGTTGGCAACCAGTTTGGCGCTGCGCGGCTTGCCGGTGCCGGTGCGTTTGGTGTTGCCACCGGGGAGTGCGGAAGAAGCCGCACTGGTGCCCGATGCGCTGGTGTGGCGCGCCCGCCACCTGCTGGACGTGGTGCGCCAGTTTTTGCCCGCTGGGAGCAACACGGACAGGGGTGCCGACCCCTCCGATGACGGCGGCTGGGCCCGCATGGTTGCTATGCCGTTGCAGGCGCGCGCAAGCCATCCCGACATGGCCGATGTCAAAGGGCAGGCCGGTGCCAAACGGGTACTAGAGATTGCCGCTGCGGGTGGCCACAGTCTGCTGCTGGTGGGGCCACCGGGATCGGGAAAATCCATGCTGGCACAGCGTTTTGCCGGATTGTTGCCGGCCATGGCCGTCGATGAAGCGCTGCAGAGCGCTGCTGTGGCCAGTTTGGTCGGGCGCTTTTTGCTCGATCACTGGGCACTGCGCCCGACGTGCAGCCCGCACCACACGGCCAGCGCCGTGGCACTGGTGGGTGGCGGTTCGCCACCGCGCCCCGGCGAAATTTCTCTGGCACACCACGGAGTGCTGTTTCTGGATGAGTTGCCCGAGTTCCCGCGTGCGGCCCTCGAAGCCCTGCGCGAGCCACTAGAGACGGGCCACATCACCATCGCCCGGGCAGCGCGCCGGGCTGAATTTCCGGCACAGTTTCAATTGGTTGCGGCGATGAACCCCTGTCCCTGTGGTTATTTGGGCGCAGCACAACGCGCTTGTCGCTGCACGCCCGATCAGGTGGCACGTTACCAAGCCAAGCTCAGTGGGCCGCTGCTAGACCGTATTGATTTGCACATCGAAGTGCCTGCCTTGCCGCTGGCAGATTTGTTGGGCGCACCCGCAGGTGAGGGCAGTGCTGCTATTGCCCAGCGTGTGGCGCAGGCCCGCCAGCGCTCTGTGGCCCGCCAAGGCGGTACCAACCAATCTTTGCAAGGCCAAGCCATCGATACCCATGTGCTGCTTGAACCGGCCGCAGCCCAGTTTTTACAGACCGCAGCCGGGCGATTGGGTTGGTCAGCCCGTGCCACACACCGCACTTTGAAAGTAGCGCGCACCATTGCCGATTTAGCCGGCGTACAAAATACCCAAACCGCGCATGTGGCCGAGGCCATGCAGTACCGCCGCACCTTGCGTTCAGCGTAGTTTTTGATTGTTTATTTCTATGCCCCAGTTTGCTGCCAATCTGAGCCTGATGTACCCCGAGCTGCCATTTTTGGAGCGCTTTGCTGCCGCTGCCAGCGATGGTTTCGAGGCGGTCGAATACCTTTTTCCCTACGCTTGGGGCAGCGCAGAGCTGGCCGCACGTTTGCGCGATCACGGCCTGCGTCAAGTGCTGTTCAATGCCCCACCGGGTGGTTTGAACCGGGCTGCGATGGCTACGGCATGGGATGCTGGTGCACGCGGCACGGCAGCATTGCCGGGGTGCCAAGCAGAGTTCCGCGCTGGTGTGCAAGAGGCACTGCGTTATGCACAAGTGCTGCAATGCCCACGTATTCACCTGATGGCCGGGTTACTGCCAGAAGGCCAAACCCGTGAGGCGGTGCAGGCGGTGTGGATCGACAATTTGCGTTGGGCCGCTGAACAAGCCGGAGCGCAAAATTGCCAAGTGTTGATTGAACCCATTAACCAGCGCGATATGCCGGGCTACATCTTGAATCGGCAAGCCCAAGCCCATGCACTGCTGGATGCGGTGCAGTCGCCGCACCTGAAAGTGCTGATGGACTTGTACCACTGCCAGATTGTCGAGGGCGACGTAACCAGCAAGCTGCGCCAGTATCTGCCAACAGGTCGGGTGGCGCATCTGCAAATTGCTGGCGTGCCTGAGCGCCATGAACCCGACCAAGGGGAGCTGAACTATCCTTATCTGTTCGATGTGATAGATGCTGCTGGCTATACCGGGTGGCTGGGGTGTGAATACCGCCCAGCCCGTGGCGCTGTCCCCCACGGCACCCGCGATGGGTTGGAATGGCGCACGCGCGCTCGTATTCAGAAGGTAGCGCCATAACCGCAGGTGTTGCCGGGTCGGGGTTGAGACTTCGACATACAAAAATTGACAGCAGGAGAAAAGAATGTCCAGCCCATCCCCGCAGCGCTCGATTGCGCGCCGCGTGACCCTCTGGGTCATTGGCATGGTCGGTTTGGCACTGGCCGTTGTTGCCGTGACCATTTCGATTTTGACCGAACGTGAAATTCGCCCTCAGGTACTCCATACTGTCGGGGGCACTGTGGACAGCTTGGTTTTGGCACTCGATTCGCTGGAAGAAGCCAATCGGGTCGCAGTGCTTCGTACTTTTCGGGTCTTTCGCTCGTCTTTTCAATCTCCCCCGACCCGCGCGGAGGAAAGTAATGGGGCTGGTGCCCATAACGATTTTGGTACGGTCGAGAGGTTCAGCCAAGAAACCGGCGGCATTGCCACCGTTTTTCTTCGCAAAGGAGATGATTTCGTTGTGATTGAAACCTCGCTGAAAGAGGAAAAAAGCGAATCAGCTCAAAACAGTTTGCTCGGTCGTTCCAGCCCTGCTTACCAGCGCATGCTCAATGGTCAAGAGCACACAGGTCGCGTGGAACTGTTCGGTAAGCACTACATGGGCCACTATGGTGCCCTCAAAGACGATGCGGGCAAGGTGGTTGGGGGCTTGTTTGTCGGGATCGATATCTCATCCTCCCATCTGGCTTTGTCCAAGCAGGTGCTAGAGACCCGGTTCTTTGACAGCGGCGGCGCTTACGTGATCTTGCCGGGTAAAACGGTGAACGATGCGGTTTTTGTCGTCCATCCATCGGCAGCTGGTAAAAAAGTGCTGGAGGCTTATCCGCAGGCCGGGCCATTCTTGACCGCCTTGGGCAGTGCCAGCGATGGGCTGGTGACCGAGGCCAGCGCTCTGCGCGGCGTGGCGGTAGCCTCGCCTTGGGCGTTGCAGCGCAGCTCCAAAAGCAACGGCTGGTGGGTGGTGGCAGAGGTGTCGGACGCTGAGGCGATGGCAGGCCATAACCAAGTAATTTGGATGGTTTGGTTGGTGATGGGGCTGGCGGTGGTGGCGTTGGGGCTAGGCCTGTTTGTAGTGCTGCGCTCTAGCGTCAGTCGGCCTTTGCACGAGTTAACCCAAGCCATCATCCTTGTGGCCCAAGGTGATTTGACCCAAGCGTTTCGCAGTACGCGCCGTGATGAGGTCGGCACTCTGGTGCGTGAGGTCGAGGGAATGCGCGAGCGTTATTTGCAAATGCTGTTGCAGGTGCGCCAAGCCGCCGACAGCATCACCGTTGCCAGCGCCGAGATTGCCAGCGGCAACCAAGACCTCTCTACCCGCACCGAAGACACCGCGAGCAGCCTGCAAGAGATCGCACAAAACATGGAAGAATTGACCGCGATTGTTTCCCAGTCGGCCGATGCCACTTCCCATGCCAACGATTTGGCCTGTTCTGCGGCCCAAGTAGCGCAGCGCGGCGGGAATGTAGTCGGTCAAGTCGTCAGCTCGATAGAGTCTATTCACCACAGCTCGCGCAAGATCGCTGACATTGCCTTTCAAACCAATATCTTGACTTTGAACGTTGCTGTTGAGGCCACCCGTGCGGGGGCGCAAGGCCAAGGTTTTGCGGCGATTGCCAGCGAGGTACGCAGCCTTGCCGATCACTCGGCAAGCGCAGCACACGAGATCAAAGCGCTGATTGATGTCTCAGGAGAGAAAGTGGATGCCGGGACGCTGTTGGTGGAAAACGCTGGCACCACCATGCAAGAGATTTTTGAATCGATACAGTCTGTCGGTGAACTGATTGGCGAAATCGCTGCGGTGGCATCGGAGCAGTCCGATGGCATTAGCCAAATCAATGCAGCCATCAGCCAGCTCGATCAGATGACGCAGCAAAATGCCGCGTTGGTCGAGCAGTCGGCTGCTGCAGCCATGAACCTGCGCGATCAGGCTCGGCGTTTGGATGCTGCTGTTCAAGTATTTAGGTTGCACGATCTGGCGGTGGGCACCGGATTGGCATTGGTGCCGGCACAGGGATTTCACACTGCAACCAAGTAGATGCTGACCATGTATCCGCTCAGGGTCAATGGATTGGAATGGTGCATCTGTTGCCATGTCCCCAAAGTGACACAACAATTGTTGTTATAGCCTCGTCGGGGTTGAGACTTGGGTATATAAAAATTGACAGCAGGAGAAAACAATGCCCAGCCTATCCCCGCAGCGCTCAATTGCACGCCGTGTCGCCCTCTGGGCTATTGGTATGGTCGGTTTAGCACTGGCCGTCATCGCAGTGACTATTTCTGTTTTGACGGAACGCGAAACCCGTTATCAGCTGCTCAATACTGTGGGGGGGACTGTGGACAGCTTGGTTTCGGCACTTGACTCGCTGGAAGAAACCAGTCGGGGCGCAGTGGTTCGCACCTTTAGGGCCTTTCGCCCATCTTTTCAGGCCACTATGCGTTTGGCTGAAAGCAGTGGTGAGTTGCAGAGCTATGGTGTCGCTGTCAATAACGACTTTGGTACGGTCGATAGGTTTAGCCAAGAAACGGGTGGTATCACCACCGTTTTTGCCCGTAAAGGGGAGGACTTTGTTGCTGTCAGTACCTCGCTCAAGGACGAAAAAGGCGAACGTGCCCAAGGCACTTTATTGAGTCGCACCAGTCCAGCCTACCAGCGTATGCTCGATGGACAAGAGTACACAGGCCGTGTGGAACTCTTTGGCAAGCACTATATGGGCCATTATGGTGCCCTCAAAGACGACGCGGGCAAGGTGGTGGGGATTTTGTTTGTTGGAATCGATATCTCAGCCTCCCATCTGGCTTTGTCCAAGCAGGTGCTAGAAACACGGTTCTTTGACAGCGGCGGCGCTTACGTGATCTTGCCGGGTAAAACGGTGAACGATGCGGTTTTTGTAGTCCATCCATCGGCGGCGGGTAAGAAAGTGATGGAGGTTTATCCGCAGGCAGGGCCATTCTTGACTGCTTTGGGCAGCGCCAGCGATGGGCTGGTGACCGAGGCCAGCGCCCTGCGCGGCGTGGCGGTAGCCTCGCCTTGGGCGTTGCAGCGTAGCTCCAAAAGCAACGGCTGGTGGGTGGTGGCAGAGGTGTCGGACGCTGAGGCGATGGCAGGCCATAACCAAGTAATTTGGATGATTTGGTTGGTGATGGGGCTGGCAGTGGTGGCTCTGGGGTGGGGCCTGTTTGCATTGCTGCGCTCTAGCGTCAGTCGACCTTTGCACGAGTTAACTCAAGCCATCATCCTTGTGGCCCAAGGCGATTTGACCCAAGCGTTTCGCAGTATGCGCCGCGATGAGGTCGGCACTCTGGTGCGCGAGGTCGAGGGAATGCGCGAGCGTTATTTGCAAATGCTGTTGCAGGTGCGCCAAGCGGCCGACAACATTACTGTTGCCAGCACCGAAATTGCCAGCGGCAACCAAGATTTGTCGAGCCGTACCGAAGACACCGCTGGCAGCTTACAAGAAACCGCGCAAAGCATGGAGCAGCTCACGACCACCGTTTGCCAGTCTGCCGATGCTGCTCGCCATGCCAACGATTTGGCATGTTCTGCCGCCAAAGTCGCTGCACGCGGCGGGCAAGTGATGGGTGCAGTCGTCAGTACGATGGAAGCTATCAACCACAGCTCACGCAAGATTGCTGACATCATCGCCGTGATTGATGGCATTGCCTTTCAAACCAATATCTTGGCCCTGAATGCAGCCGTTGAAGCCGCCCGTGCAGGCGCACAAGGCCAAGGCTTTGCTGTGGTTGCTAACGAAGTGCGCAGCCTTGCAGCCCGTTCAGCGAGTGCCGCACACGAGATCAAGGAGCTGATTGATGCATCGGTGGAGAAAGTCGATGCAGGGACGCTGTTGGTGCACAACGCTGGCACCAACATGGAAGAAATTGTGGCTTCGGTGCAGTCTGTGGGGCAGATCATCGGCGCGATCACTGCTGCGGCATCAGCGCAGTCCGATGGTATTAGCCAAGTCAATACGGCCATCAGCCAGCTCGATCAGATGACGCAGCAAAACGCCGCGTTGGTCGAGCAGTCCGCTGCCGCAGCCATGAGTTTGCACGATCAGGCCCGGCGCTTAGATGCTGCGGTGCAGGTGTTTAAGTTGACCGACCGGGTGGGTGGGGCGCTGGCACTCGCGCCAAGGCAGGGTACTGGCGTGGCAGCCAAACAAGCGCTTTCCGCAGGTGGACACCCCGGACTCAGAGCCAAAGGCCGCTTATGACGGCCTCCTGCCCAAAGCGGTTAGCAGTGTGCTTTAGAAAAAGCCCAACTTTTGCTCGCTGTAGCTGACCAGCAGATTTTTGGTTTGCTGGTAGTGGTCGAGCATGACCTTGTGGGTCTCACGGCCAATGCCTGATTCTTTGTAGCCGCCAAACGCGGCATGGGCTGGGTAGGCGTGGTAGCAGTTGGTCCAGACGCGCCCGGCTTGAATAGCGCGGCCCATACGGTAGGCGACGTTGCCATTGCGACTCCAAACGCCTGCGCCCAAGCCGTACAGGGTGTCGTTGGCAATCGCTAAGGCTTCTGCTTCATCCTTGAAGGTGGTGACTGCCAGCACTGGGCCAAAAATCTCTTCTTGGAAGATGCGCATTTTGTTGTGGCCCTTGAACAGCGTGGGCTGGATGTAATAGCCCCCTTCCAAATCGCCACCCAAATGGGCACGTTCGCCGCCAATCAAGCACTCTGCACCCTCTTGCTTGCCGATTTCGAGGTAAGCCTCGATTTTTGCCATTTGCTCTTTGGAGGCCTGCGCACCCATCATGCAGTCGGTATCGAGCGGGCTGCCGTGCTGAATCGCTGCGACCCGCTGGAGCACGCGCTCCATAAATTTTTCGTAAATGGATTCTTGGATCAGCGCACGCGATGGGCAAGTGCACACTTCGCCTTGGTTGAAGGCAAACAGCACCAGCCCTTCAATCGCTTTGTCCAAGAAGCCATCGTCTTTGTCCATAACATCGGCAAAAAAGATGTTCGGCGATTTGCCACCGAGTTCCAGCGTTGCTGGAATAAGATTTTGTGCCGCGGCTTGGGCAATGACGCGGCCCGTGGCAGTCGAGCCGGTAAAGGCAATTTTGGCGATGCGCTTGCTGGTTGCCAGTGGCATACCGGCTTCGCGGCCCAAACCATTGACAACGTTCAGTACGCCCGGTGGCAGCAAGTCGGCAATCAATTCGACCAAGATCAAAATCGAGATTGGCGTTGATTCGGCAGGTTTGAGCACGACGCAGTTGCCCGCACCAATGGCTGGGGCCAGCTTCCAAGCCGCCATCAAAATCGGGAAGTTCCACGGAATGATCTGGCCGACCACGCCCAATGGTTCTTGGAAGTGGTAGGCAGCAGTGTTTTCGTCAATTTGCGAAATGCCGCCTTCTTGTGAGCGCAGACAACCGGCAAAGTAGCGAAAGTGGTCGATGGTCAGTGGGATGTCGGCGTTGAGTGTCTCGCGGATGGCTTTGCCGTTATCGACGGTTTCGGCATAGGCCAACAGTTCGAGGTTGGCTTCGAGGCGGTCTGCGATTTTCAGCAAAATGTTAGAGCGCTCGGCAGCCGATGTTTTGCCCCACGTCGCAAAAGCAGCATGGGCAGCATCGAGTGCCAATTCGATGTCTTCGGCGCTGGAGCGGGCAGCTTGTGTATAAACCTTGCCGCTGACGGGCGTAACCACATCGAAGTATTGGCCCTGCACCGGTGCCGTCCATTGACCACCAATAAAGTTGTCGTAGCGTTGCTTGAATTCAATTGTGGCACCAGCGGCACCGGGGGCGGCATAAATCATGGCGTGTCTCCTGAGATTTTTGGAATGCTTGTTGCTGCCCATCGGGGGTGGGCACCGCCAGTCTTTTTGCAAGAGCTGTACCAGCCACCACTTGGAACGCTAGAGGGGGCCAAAACTACGGGTATCTACCAACTCAAAAGGCCTTTGAGGTGGATTTTTGGCATCTATTAAGGTCGGTGTGCTGTCCACTGTCCGGTGCGGGGCCATGACACCTGTTCCAACGTGGTACAGGTGCGGTACAGCGCCTCTCTACCGGGCATGCAGCAATGGCCCGGGTCGATACACTGCACCGATAAACACCTGCGGGCTAAACCTGCGATGGGAGACAAAAATGCGTGGACAGACCCAGTTACCAGCGACGCTTTTGCGCCAAGCGCGCTACCAATTGGTAGAGGGCGGGCGCTGTCCGTCCAACGTGGTGGACGAGCGGTTAGCTCGCTCGTGGCAGCGCAGTTTGTCGGCGGGGCTTTCGCCCGTGGGCCGTGCACCCTGTACCGACAATCTTTCGGGTCGGGCCTTGGAGCAAGTGCGGGTGCAAAACCACAGCTTGATTCGCCACGCAGTGCCCATCATGGAATACCTGTTTGAGCAGGTGCGCTTGAGCCATAGCATGGTGATTTTGGCCGACTGCCACGGCGTGCTCGTGCACACGATGGGCGATTTGGATTTTTTGGGCAAAGCCGAGCGGGTGGCGTTGGCCTGTGGCGCCTCATGGCACGAGAGTCAGCGCGGTACCAATGCCATCGGCACTGCGCTGGCTGAGGCTGGTGATGTGGAGGTACACGGTGCCGAACATTACCTTGACCGCAACGGTTTTTTGACCTGCGCGGCAGCACCCATTGTGTCGGCCACTGGCGAGTTGGTGGGTATTTTGGATATTTCGGGCGACCACCGCAGCCGCCATCCGCACACCTTGGGTTTGGTCTCTACGGCTGCCCGGATGATCGAGAACAATTTGCTGCTCTCGGCTTGTGTGCAGCACACGGTGCTTCAGTTGCATACACAAGCCGAAGGTTTGGGCACGATTGCACAGGGGGTGATTGCCATCTCGGACGACGGCTGGTTGGTCGGTGCCAACCGCCGGGCGCTGGAGTTGCTAGGGTTGCTGCCGACCGACATCAGCCGGGTGCGATGGGCGCAGTGTTTTGATGTGCCGCTTTCTCACGTGCTAGGGCATTGCCGCCAACGCGCTGGCTTGCCGTTGGCGCTGCACACTGCACGTGGACAAACCCTGTACGCCCATGTTCAGTCGGGCGCTGGAGTGTCGGTGCCAGTCCCTCGCACTTTGCCTGAGGTGGGCGTGGCCGATGGTGATGCCTTGGGTCAACTCGATACCGGCGATGTGCGCTGGCGCAGTGCCGCTGACAAAGCCCGGCGCATGGGGGCTAAATCAATCCCGTTGCTGGTGCTGGGGGAGTCGGGCGTGGGCAAAGAGTTGTTTGCCAAGGCAGTGCACCGTGCATCGCCCCGGCGGACGCGGCCTTTTGTCGCCATCAACTGCGCCGCCTTGCCAGAGCACCTGATTGAAGCGGAGTTGTTTGGCTATGCGCCCGGTGCCTTTACGGGTGCGCGCAAGCAAGGTTCGCTCGGGCGCTTGCGCGAAGCCGAAGGCGGTACTTTGTTTTTAGATGAAATTGGGGATATGCCACTGTCCTTGCAAACGCGGTTGCTGCGTGTCTTGCAAGAGCGCCAAGTCACGCCGCTGGGGTCGGGTGAATCTGTTGCGGTGGATTTTTGGCTGATTTGCGCTACCCACCAGCGCTTGCGTGAGGCGGTCGAACAAGGGCGTTTTCGCAGCGATCTGTACTACCGTATCAATGGCCTGACGGTACAATTGCCCCCGTTGCGTGAGCGTTCAGATTTTGCTGCACTGACGCAGCGGCTGCTGGCCGAGATGGGTGGCCCGCCGGGTGTGCAAGTAGCCCCGACTTTGATGCAGGCCTTGGCTCGGTACGACTGGCCCGGCAATTTGCGCCAATACAGCAACGTCCTGCGCACCGCTGTGGCTTTGCTGGAGCCACAGGAGGTTTGCATTTCGTGGGCACATATGCCCGAAGATGTACTCGACGAGCTTGAACGCTTAGATCATTTTTCAGCACCTACCCCCTCAGCAGCGCTGCCAGCCATGCCTGCGAGTCTGCACCAGATATCGCAAAAGGCGATTGAACAGGCTCTGGCAAACCACCGTGGCAATGTGTCTGCGGCGGCGCGGCAGTTGGGCATTAGCCGCCAGACGTTCTATCGTCGGTTACAGCAGCGCTAAGATAGTTTTTAGATTTTTTCCGCAAGAGATTTCGCTATGCGTTCCTTCTTTTTTCCTGCCATTGCATTGATGGCACGGTTGCGCTTTGGGTCGAAATTCATGCTTTCTGGCGTGGTTGTTTTTGCCTTGCTTTTGTATTTAGGCTGGTTGCAGGTCAGTTCTTTGCACCAGCGTGTGCACACACTGGGTGCGCAGCGCGAGGCCGTGGCATTGATGGCCCATTTGGTCGAGTGGAACAAGGTGTTGATTGACAGCCGCCGCATTGCCATTACAGCAGCCCCAGGCGATGAAGGAGTACGCCAGCGCTTTAAGCAGCAGGGCGCAGTGGTGGATGGCAAGATTGCCAAAATCCAAGCCGAAGTGGAGCGTATCAAGCCATTGTTTGACATGACAGCGCAGGCTCAAGGGCTGCGCGATGGCTGGCTGGAGTTGCAGAAAAAAGTCGAGGCGTTGCCGCTCGATCAGGATTTTGCCCAAAAAGCCTTTGCCGCCCATGCCCCCGAATATGGCCGGTTGTATGCCTTCATGCGTGATATGGGCGACCAATCAGGCATGGCGCTGGAGTCGGATTTGGACTTGTTCTACTTGGGCTACCCGTTGGCAAATAACACCCCGAGCACTGCCGGTATCACGGTGCGTATTGCCGCTTACTCGACGCTGAACGTAGCACGCGGCGCTATCGCACCCAAGGACAAGGTGTTTTACGAGGTCACTGAAGCACGTTTGAGCGATACCTTTGGTGCGGTCGAAAACATGCTGCTGCAATCGATGAAGGTCAATCCGGAAGTCGAAAAACGATTGAAAAAAAGTTTTACCGATCTCAAAACAAGCTCCAAAGATTATTTGGCTTTTGTGCGCAAAAATTTCACCAACAGCGATGCCATCACAGTTAGTCAGACCGAGGTTGCTCAAGCAGCCCAGCCAACCATCGATGCAGCTTGGACTTTGGTGGAGCAAAATCGGCTGGCCTTGGATGCCTTGTTGTTAGAGCGTACCGATGCGGTTGCAGCAAAACGTAATTTGATCGCTGCCCTGTTGAGTTTGGGTATTTTGGTTTCTGTTTATCTTTACTGCAGCATGTATTTTGGCATTCTGGAAGGGGTGCAAAATGCGGCGCTGGCGGTACGGACGATTGCTGCCGGTACGCTGGGGCGGGTGCCCCAAGCGGTAAGCCAAGATGAGTTTGCTGATTTGATGCAAGATTTGGCTTCTGCAGACAGCGCTTTGATCGGCATGATCGGCGCTGTTCGCGAAAATGCTGCCGGTGTAGCCATGGCCAGTGCAGAGATCGCCCAAGGCAATAACGATTTATCGGCCCGCACGGAGCAGCAAGCGTTGGCATTGGACAAAACAGCGTCGTCCATGGGTGCTCTGAGCGCGACCGTCCAACAAAATGCCGATAGTGCCAATCAAGCCAACCAATTGGCCTTGAGTGCCTCTGCCGTTGCGCTCAGGGGTGGCGAGGTCGTGAACCAAGTGGTTGACACCATGAAGGGCATTAACGATTCTTCGCGGAAAATTTCCGACATCATCAGCGTCATTGATGGCATTGCTTTTCAAACCAATATTTTGGCCCTCAACGCTGCCGTCGAAGCAGCCAGAGCCGGTGAGCAAGGCCGTGGTTTTGCCGTGGTGGCTTCAGAGGTGCGCAATTTGGCCGGACGCAGTGCCAATGCTGCCAAGGAAATCAAAGGCTTAATCAATGCCAGTGTGGCACGCGTTGAGCAGGGGTCGGTTTTGGTCGATCAGGCCGGTACGACGATGGCGGAGGTGGTTCATAGCATTGCCAGAGTGACCGATATCATGGGTGCCATCAGTGCTGCCAGTTCTGAGCAAAGCGCTGGTATGGCACAGGTCGGTAACGCTGTGACGCAGATGGACCAGGCCACACAACAAAATGCTGCGCTGGTCGAGCAGATGGCTTCTGCCGCCGATAGCCTTAAGTCACAGGCCCAAGACCTTGTGCAGGCGGTAGAGGTGTTCAAGCTGGAGCAACGGCACGCTCGCAGCAGTGGGCAGTATCCGGCGCTGTCATAAGTGCTATTAAAATAGTAGCTAGTAATCTAGTCTGTATAAGCGCTTTTGCCATTTTTGATGCAAAAATGGCCCGGCGCAGCCCATGAGGAGACCTACGCCGGGGCTAACCGGCGCTGGCGCAGTGCCAACCACCACAGCGCCATACCTGTCATGGCAATTGGCACCAGCGAACCCATATTGAGCCATGCCCAGCCTTGCGTCGTCACCAGCGCACCTGAGGCGAAGGAAGTGAAGGCCATCGTGGCAAAGACACAAAAATTGATAGCCGCTTGGGCGCGGTCTTTTTCTTCAGGGCGGTAGCTTTGCAAGGCCAAAGTCGTGCTGCCGGTGAACAGAAAATTCCAACCTACGCCCAAACACGCCAGCGCCACCGTAAATTGGTGCAAATCTTGCCCAGACAGTGCTATGGCTACGCAGGCTGCATAGAGCAGTACGCCGCTGCCCATCACCGGCAAGACCCCCCAGCGCTTGATCAGGTGGCCGGTAAAAAATCCGGGTGCAAACATACCGATGACATGCCACTGGAGCACCAAGGCAGCATCACTGAAAGCGTAGCCGCACACTTGCATTGCCAGTGGCGTAGCGGCCATCAGCAAATTCATCACACCGTAACTGAGTGCCGCACACAAGGTTGCCACCAGAAAGGCCGGTTGGCGCATCAGTTCAGCCCAAGAGCGCCCTTGTTGGGGAGCCGTACCCGGTTGCGCTGGCGTGATGTGGTCAAAACGAACCGCTGCCATGCAGACCATTGACAACAATGCCACCCCTACGAGGGCCACATACGCTCCGGCAAAGGGCACGCTAAACAGGTCGCGCGCTTGGCTTGCCAAATTAGGCCCGACTACCGCGCCCAGTAAGCCGCCGGCCAGCACCAGCGAGACGGCCTTTTCGCGGTAGCTCGGTGCTGCCAGTTCGGCAGCGGCAAAGCGGTAGAGTTGGCCGTTGGCACTGTAGTAGCCCGCGACCAGCGTGGCCGTACACAGCAACCAAAATTGGTGCGTGAAGGCGGCCCCAGCACACAGCAGTGCCGACACCAGTGCCACTGCCAGCCCAATTTGGAACGATGTCTGGCGGCCCCAGCGCCGTTGTGTTTGTGCCACCAGCCCGGTCGATAGCGCACCGCCGACCACATAGCCCATCACCGGCAGGGTTGCCATCCAGCTGTAGGGGGCCAATTGCAACCCCACTAAGCCATTGATAGCGATGAAGACCACGTTATTGGTCAAAAAAAGGCCCTGACACAAGGCCAGCAGCCAGAGATTACGGTTCATGGAGATCGCCTAATTGACTATTTAACTATTTGCGCAAATAATAAAGCATCAAAACCTGATCGCTGAGAGCCTGCACATGTCGAAGATTCGTCCTCTTGTAATTGCCTGCGCTCTAGCGCTACCGGCGCTGTGGGTTCAGAGCCCAGCGTTGGCACAAATGAAGGTACTTTCGGCACAGACTGGCACGGCGCAAAGCCGGGCTGGTTTTGATGGTGTGGTTGAAGCGGTGCGCCAAACGATGGTAGCAGCCCAAGTCTCGGGGGCCGTGGTGGAGCTGGCCGTCAAGGTGGGTGATCGGGTGCAGGCCGGTCAATTGCTGCTGCGCATTGATGCCCGTGCTGCCGACCAAAGTGCCGCTGCCAGCGAGGCCCAAGTCCAAGCTGCCCGCGCTTCGCAAGAGGTGGCAGCGCGCGAGTACGAACGCCAACAGCAGCTTTTCCAAAAAAGATACATCAGCCAAGCAGCCCTTGACCGGGCCGAGTCTGAGTTCAAAGCCACCCGGGCGCAGGTGAACGCACAGGTGGCACAAGCGGGTGCAGCGCACACCCAGACTGGGTTGCACATGGTGCGCGCACCGTATGCCGGCATAGTCTCTGAGGTGCCGGTGGCACTGGGCGATATGGCGATGCCCGGCAAGGCGTTGTTGGCGCTGTACGACCCGACGCAGCTGCGGATGACGGCGGCTGTGCCGCAATCGGTCGCTGCGGGCGGTGTGCCTTTTGACGCTGTGCGGGTGGAGTTACCCGGTTTTGGCGGTGCCCAGCAGTGGCCGAGTGCCAGCAAAGTACAAGTATTGCCCACGGTCGATGCTGCGACGCACACGGTGCAGATTCGGGTCGATTTGGCAACCGGTTTGCAGGGCGTAGCACCGGGAATGTTTGCCCGCCTCTGGTTGCCACTAGCAAGTGGTGGGGCCAGCGCTGGTGCTGGCAAGGGGGTTTCTGTGCCGCTGGCTTCTATCGTGCGCCGCGCTGAAATGACGGGCGTATATGTACAGGGCGAGGGCGGCAAACCGCTGCTGCGCCAAGTGCGTTTGGGCCGTGTCGATGGTGATCGGGTCGAAGTCTTGACGGGCGTGGCAGCGGGCGAACAGGTGATTGCGGAGCCCCAAACCGCAACCCGCATCCGTTGAAGGCAAGCACCGCTATGACGCAAGCCAAAGACCATCCGCCGCTGGGCGTTTCGGGCCGCATTGCGGCGTTTTTCCAGAGCGCACAAATCACACCGCTGTTGGCGTTGCTGGCCTTGCTGCTGGGCGCATTTGCCGTGCTGGTGACACCGCGCGAGGAGGAGCCGCAAATCAACGTCACGATGGCCAATGTGTTGATCGCCTTTCCGGGGGCCAGTGTTCGCGATGTAGAGCAGATGGTGGCGATCCCTGCCGAGCAGGTGCTGGCACAAATTACCGGAGCCGAGCACGTCATGTCGCTGTCGCGCCCCGGTTTGGCGGTGCTGACGGTGCAGTTCAAAGTCGGCGTTCCACGCACGGAGGCGCTGGTGCGCTTGTACGACACCGTGCATTCCCATGCCGATTGGCTGCCTGCGGGCTTAGGGGTGTTGGCTCCGTTGATTAAGCCCAAAGGCATTGACGATGTACCCATCGTCACGTTGACGCTGCACAGCCAAAATCCACAATCGGGCGCTTTTGATTTGGAGCGCGTGGCGCACAGCATGGAAGCCGATTTGAAGCGCGTGCCCGGCACGCGGGAGGTCAGCACCATCGGTGGGCCGGGCCGGGCCATCATGGTCGAGATGGATGCCACCCGCATGGCGAGTGTTGGTGTGACGGTCGATGATTTGCGCCGGGCGCTGCAATCGGCCCATCTGGGCTTGCCGGTGGGCGAGTTGCTTGGCGGCAATCGCACCGTGGCCATCGAATCGGGGCCATTCTTGCGCAGTGCCGAGGAAGTCGCCGATTTGGTGGTCAGTGTGCGCGCAGGCAAACCGGTTTTTTTGCGCGATGTAGCCCATGTCCGCGACGGCGCACCACCGGCCAACCGCTATGTGTGGCACGGCACAGCGGGCGAAAAGGCTGCGGAGTTTCCGGCTGTCACCATCGCCATCACCAAAAAACCGGGTGAAAACGCTATCGATGTTGCCAACGCCGTGGTGCAGCGGGTGCAGACTTTGAAAAATACGGTGATTCCTGCCGATGTGCAGGTCGCCGAGACGCGCAACTACGGTGCTACGGCCAATGACAAGGCGCAAAAGCTGATTCAAAAACTGCTGTTTGCCACCGCTTCGGTGGTGGCACTGGTGTTTATTGCGCTGGGGCGGCGCGAGGCGGCGATTGTTGGCACCGCGGTGGTGCTGACACTGACGGCCACGCTGTTTGCCTCGTGGGCTTGGGGCTTTACGCTGAACCGGGTATCGCTGTTTGCGCTGATTTTTTCGATTGGCATTTTGGTCGATGATGCCATCGTGGTGGTGGAAAACATCCACCGCCACCAACAGTTGGAGCCGGGTAAAACGCTGGCGCAGATCATTCCCGGTGCGGTCGATGAAGTCGGTGGCCCGACCATTTTGGCGACCCTGACCGTGATTGCTGCGCTGTTGCCGATGGCTTTTGTCTCGGGCCTGATGGGGCCATACATGAGTCCGATTCCGATCAATGCCAGCATGGGCATGGTGCTGTCGCTGGCGATTGCTTTTGTCGTCACGCCTTGGCTGGCCCGGCTGTGGATGAAGGCTGTGCCCGCAGGAACTGCCCCCACCGATCCTGCCCATGCCCACGGTATGGCGGGCAAAATCACGCCGCTTTTTACGCGCATCTTTACCCCGCTGCTCGATGCAAAACGCGGCTCGCGCAACCGCCGCTTGCTGGGGCTGGGTATTGCCGGACTGATTGCCGTTTCGGTGGCCTTGCCCGCTGCTGGGCTGGTGCTGCTCAAGATGCTGCCGTTTGACAACAAGTCGGAGTTTCAAGTGGTGGTCGATATGCCCGCCGGTACGCCAGTCGAGCAAACTGCCGCCGTGCTGCACGAGCTGGGCGCTTACCTTGCCACGGTGCCCGAAGTGACCGACTACCAAGCCTACGCGGGCACGGCAGCGCCCATCAATTTCAATGGCTTGGTGCGCCAGTATTACCTGCGTGCTGGCGGCGAGGTCGGCGACATTCAGGTCAATCTGGTCGATAAGCACCAGCGCAAAGACCAAAGCCACGCCATTGCCACGCGGGTGCGCCCGGCATTGCAAACTATTGGCAAACGTTTTGGTGCCAACGTTAAAGTCGTCGAAGTGCCCCCCGGCCCGCCGGTGCTGGCCCCGATCGTGGCCGAAATTTATGGCCCTGAACCGGAAGGTCGTCGGCAGGTCGCCAAGGCGGTGCGCGCGGTGTTTGAGAAAACCCCCGGCGTGGTCGATGCCGACGACAGCAGCATCGTGGCCGCCCCGCGCACCCTGTTGCTGGTCGATAGGCGCAAGGCCGCCATGTTGGGCGTAGCGCAGCAAAGCATCGTCACGGCACTGCACGCCGGACTGGCGGGCGAGGCCGCCATCTACCTGCACGACCAGAGCAAATACCCCGCCGCTGCCATTTTGCAATTGCCCGCCCAGCAGCACGGCGATGTGACGGCCTTGTTGCAATTGACGGTACGCACAGCCTCGGGTGCGCTGGTGCCGATCCGTGAACTGGTCACCGTGAGCGATACCGTGCGCGAGCAGCCGGTCTATCACAAGGATTTGCTGCCGGTCAATTTTGTCGTCGCCGATATGGCCGGGCATATCGACAGCCCGCTGTACGGGATGTTTAGTATGCGCGGCGAGATTGCCAAGCTGGTCACGCCCGATGGGGGTGCTTTGGAGGAATACTTCATCAGTACGCCGCAAGATGCTTGGCGCGGTTATGCCCTCAAGTGGGATGGCGAGTGGCAAATCACCTACGAAACCTTCCGCGACATGGGCGCAGCCTACGGTGTCGGCCTGATTTTGATTTACCTGTTGGTGGTGGCGCAGTTTGGCTCGTACTTAACGCCGCTCATCATCATGGCCCCGATTCCGCTGACCATCATTGGCGTGATGCCGGGCCATGCGCTGCTGGGTGCGCAGTACACGGCCACCAGCATGATCGGCATGATCGCGCTGGCGGGGATCATCGTGCGCAATTCGATCTTGCTGGTGGACTTTATCAATCTGCAAGTGCGTGCCCATGTGCCGTTTGAACAGGCGATTGTGCAAGCGGCCATCACCCGTGCCCAGCCGATTGTGCTGACCGGGCTGGCAGCCATGCTGGGGGCATTCTTTATTTTGGACGACCCGATTTTTAACGGGTTGGCGATTTCGCTGATTTTTGGCATTTCAGTATCGACGGTACTGACGTTGGTGGTGATTCCGATTCTTTACTACGTCGCCTACCGCCACCGCTTGGATGCACTGCGTGCCGTGCCGCAGCCAGATGCCTGAGTTTGGGGCCTTGTTACGTCTTGTTGATTGCTACTAAAAATATAGCTAACAATTGAGGTGCGACAACGGCTAGAGCCACTTTTGATTCAACATTAACCTCAAAACACCCTTTTGGAGCCTCTCAATGACCGCCTCGTACCTTGACCTGACCCGTGAGATTTCTGCCGACCTTGGCCCGCTGCGCACCGAAATCCCCGACACCCTGCGTGCCTTCAGCGCCTTGGCACAGGCCGCCACCAAAGACGGCGCACTCGACAAAAAAACCAAAGAGCTGATTGCCGTGGCCTTGTCGGTGGCGGCGCGCTGTGATCCGTGCATTGGGTTTCATACCCAAACACTGGTCAAGCTGGGCACGACGCGCGCTGAACTGGCCGAGGTGCTGGGCATGGCCGTTTACATGGGGGGCGGCCCTTCGTTGATGTACGCGGCCAAAACCTCGGCGGCGTTTGACGAGTTCAGCGCTGCTGCTGCGGCCGCAGCACCCGCCTCGGCATGAGTTGCCCCTGCTGGGCACGGCACGCCGCCAGGGCGGTGTATTGGATCAAGGGCTTACTGGCCCGTTGCAAATAAAAATCAAAACCACCACAGGAGACAAGCATGGCCCATATCGTGATTCTTGGCGCAGGCACTGGCGGTTTGCCCGCAGCCTACGAGCTTCGCGCCAAACTGGACAAAACGCACCGCATCACCGTGGTGAATGCTGTGGATTATTTTCAGTTTGTACCCTCCAACCCGTGGGTAGCGGTGGGTTGGCGTGAGCGGGGTGATACCACCATTGCCATCCGTCCTTGTCTGGAAAAAAAGAACATCGACTTTACCGCCCAGCGGGTGCAGCGCATTGATGCACCAGGCAATGCGATTGAACTGGCCGATGGCAGCCGGGTTGATTACGACTACTTGGTGATTACCACCGGGCCTAAATTGTCGTTTGACGAAGTGCCGGGCGCTGGGCCTGAGGGCCATACCCAGTCGATTTGTACCGTCGACCATGCAGAAACGACTTGGGCCAATTACCAACAATTTTTGACTGCACCCGGCCCGGTGGTGGTGGGGGCGATGCCCGGAGCCTCGTGCTTTGGCCCGGCTTACGAGTTTGCCTTCATCTTGAACAAAGACTTGCAGCGGCGCAAACAGCGCCACAAAGTGCCCATGACCTTCGTCACCAGCGAGCCTTACATCGGCCATATGGGACTGGGCGGGGTTGGTGACTCCAAGTCGATGCTAGAGAGTGAGTTTCGCAACAACGACATCAAGTGGATTACCAACGCCAAAGTGACCCGCGTGGAGGCGGGCAAGATGTTCGTCACCGAGATGGACGAAAACGGTCAACCGAAAAAAGAGCACGAACTACCCTTTGCGTTCAGCATGATGCTGCCTGCATTCAAAGGGGTTGACCCCGTGGCTGGCGTGGAAGGGCTGTGCAACCCGCGTGGCTTTGTGCTGATTGATGAGCACCAGCGCAGCAAAAAGTACCCGAACATTTTTTCAGCCGGTGTCTGTGTGGCGATTCCACCGGTAGAGGTCACCCCTGTGCCCACCGGAGCGCCCAAGACCGGCTACATGATTGAAACCATGGTCACGGCCTTGGTACACAACATTGCCGCCGAGGTGCAAGGCCAGCCCGCACACGCCAAAGGCACTTGGAACGCCATTTGTTTGGCCGATATGGGCGATACGGGCGCAGCGTTTGTGGCACTGCCACAAATTCCGCCGCGCAACGTCAACTGGTTTGCCAAAGGCAAATGGGTTCACTTGGCCAAGTTGGCGTTTGAAAAATACTTTTTGTACAAGATTCGCCACGGCACATCCGAGCCGATCTACGAAAAGCATGTTCTCAAGGCCTTGGGGATTGAGCGGCTAGAAAAGTAAGCCCAAGTGCCCCGTTAGGCGCTGGCTTGGGCCAGCAAGGTGGCCGCATCGCTGACACCAAACTGGCCTGGCCCTTCGATGTTGAGCTGCGTGACTTGGCCGTTTTTCACCAGCATCGAGTAACGGTTGCTGCGCAAACCCAAGCCCTTACCGTTCAAATCGAGTGTCAGGCCCGTCGCTTTGGCGAACGCGGCATCGCCATCGGCCAGCATGCGTACTGCTCCAGCGGTTTTTTGGTCACGCGCCCAAGCGCCCATGACAAAAGCGTCGTTCACCGACAGGCACCAGATTTCATCGACACCAGCGGCCTTGAACTGCGCCGCTTTTTCGACAAAGCCGGGCACATGCTGGGCCGAGCAGGTAGGGGTGAAGGCACCAGGAACAGCAAACAACGCAATCGTTTTGCCCGCGCTGGCTTGGGCTACATCGACAGGGTTGGGGCCGAGGCTGCAACCGCCGCCCTCGACTTCGACATATTCCATCAGGGTGGTTGCGGGCAGGGTGTCACCAATTTTGATCATCCGGGGTCTCCAAAAAGAAAAACGACCCACATTGTGGGTCGTTTCGGTGCGCTTTGCAGCGTGGAGCCTGGATAGGCTTACACCAGCTCTGCCTTTGTGATCAAGCGGGTAGCAACCCAGTTCTTGGTCTTGGACAGAGGACGGCTTTCGGTGATTTCAATCACGTCGCCGGTGTGGTACTGGTTGTTTTCGTCGTGTGCGTGGTACTTGCTCGACTTGCCGACAATCTTGCCGTACAACTCGTGCGTCACACGGCGCTCAATCAGCACCGTGACAGTTTTTTCACGCTTGTCGCTGACCACCTTGCCAATCAAGGTGCGCTTGAGGGATTTTTTAGCTTCCGTCATGTGGGCTCCTTACTTGGCGGCTTGCTTTTCAGCAAGGATAGTCTTAGCACGGGCAATGTCACGGCGCGTAGTACGCAGCGTGCCAGTGTTACCCAGTTGTTGCGTGGCTTTTTGCATACGCAGTCCGAAATGGGCCTTTTGCAGGGCCTTGATTTCGTCCTTGATGCCAGCGACGTCTTTTTGGCGCAATTCAGCAGTATTCATATCAGTTTCTCCTGAAATTACTGACCAACCATGCGCGACACGAACGTGGTACGCAGAGGCAACTTGGCAGCAGCCAGACGGAAGGCTTCGCGGGCGAGTTCTTCGGGCACGCCGACGATTTCGAACACGATCTTACCGGGCTGGATTTCGGCCACGTAGTACTCGGGGTTGCCCTTACCGTTACCCATCCGCACTTCGGCGGGCTTGGTAGAGATTGGCTTGTCCGGGAACACGCGGATCCAGATGCGACCACCACGCTTGACGTGACGGGAGATAGCACGGCGTGCAGCCTCCAGTTGGCGGGCCGTCAGACGACCACGGTCAATGCACTTCAGACCGAAATCACCGAACGCCACCGAGTTACCCCGGGTAGCGACGCCAGTGTTGCGGCCTTTTTGTTCCTTGCGGAATTTGCGGCGAGCAGGTTGCAGCATCTTTTATTCTCCTTTTCCGTCCGCTGCTGTAGCGGGCGCGTCTGCTTTACGAACGCGCTTAACGGCATCGGCACCACCGGCACCGGCAGGTTTGTCGCTGCCATCGGCAGGGGCCGCATTGGCTCCCACAGGGCGGCGTGGGCCACCACGGCCAGCACCAGCACCACGGTCGTTGCGGTCACCACCAGGGCGGCCATCACGACGGGGGCCACGGGGGCGACGTTCTTCTTCTGGACGCGGTGTTTCAGCGGCAGGCAGATCGTTGCGACCCAGTGTGTCACCCTTGTAAACCCAGACCTTCACGCCGATAACGCCGTAAGTGGTCTTAGCTTCAGAGGTGCCATAGTCGATGTCAGCGCGCAGTGTGTGAAGTGGCACGCGACCTTCGCGGTACCATTCGCAACGAGCGATTTCGATGCCATTGAGACGGCCAGACGACATGATCTTGATGCCCAAGGCACCCAGACGCATGGCGTTTTGCATGGCGCGCTTCATGGCACGGCGGAACATAATGCGCTTTTCGAGCTGCTGGGTGATCGAGTCAGCGATCAGCTTGGCATCGATTTCGGGCTTGCGCACTTCTTCGATATTGACTGCGACTGGCACGCCCAAGCGCACAGCGAGTTCCTTCTTGAGGTTCTCGATGTCTTCGCCCTTCTTGCCGATCACCACGCC
>JAIEMS010000012.1 GCA_019751915.1 Burkholderiaceae bacterium | reverse complement strand
CTCCTGAACGCCTCTCAGCACTCCACCCTCATTCATTAAAAACCAGGGTGTTGCACTTCAGTTTTGAATCCGCCGATCTATAGAGAAAAACGCTCCCTTTGCATCGTTTGAACCTTGTCTTGTTTTCCAAACAAAGTTCCCAACCCGTCGCCCCGGAAACACCTCGTCCATTAACAACTCCAACCGAGCGCGGTTTTCGTCGTTGATGCTGACCAAAATCACGCCATCGCTGCTCAAGAGTTCGCGCGCCAACGTCAGGCGCTGGTACAAAAACTCCAGCCATTGGCTGTGTCGCCAGCGGTCGTTTTTCCCGACAAATTGGTCGTTGTAAACCCAGTCTTTGTTGCCGGTGTTGTAGGGTGGGTCAATGTAAATCACGCGAATCTTGCCCGCGTGGGTGGCCCGCAGCAGGCGCAGGCTGTCGAAGTTGTCGCCTTCGATGATCAAGTTGCGGTGGTGGTCGGTGCCCTCAGGCGCGTGGCTGGCGCTGGGCAGCAGGCGCGGCAGCACCACGTTGGCATTCAGGGCGGCATCGCGCTCAATGGCGCTGGCTTCCCAGTAGAGGCCAATTTTTTGTTTTGTCAGGTGCTCGACCAGCAGGCGGCGCAGCTCCTGCGCGTTGAGATTTTCTAGGCTGGCAAGCAGGGCGGTGGTGGGGGTAGATGTCATGGTTAAATTTCAGACCTCAACTGTTAATTTGCCCCCACAGCTTGTCCAGCCGCTTGATGCTGACCGGCTGCGGTGTGCGTAGTTCTTGTGCAAAAAAGCTGACGCGCAGTTCTTCCAGCAGCCAGCGCAGCTCCTGCATTCGGGCATCGACTTGGCCTTTGCGCTCGGCCACCAGTCGCCAGTAGCGTTGTTCTTGCGGGCGCAGTTCGGCCAGTTTGCTGGCATCGCGGGCCGGGTCAGTCCGAAATTTTTCCAGTCGCAGCGTGATCGCTTTCAGGTAGCGGCCAAAGTGGGCCAACTGCGGCCACGGCGCAGCGGCCAGAAAATTCTTTGGCACCAGCCGCTGCAATTGTTGCAGTGCGTCTGCGGTGGCTTCGGGGGCGTTCTTGCTGTCTTTGATTTTGCGCGCTGCGCTGGCGTATTCGACCAAAATGCTGCCCGCCAACCGCGCCACTTCGTTGGCAATCAGCGTCAGGCGGCCCCGGCCTTCTTGTACCCGGCGTTCAAAATCGGCAGCGTTGGTCGGCAGCGGTTCGAGCAAAAAGGCTCGGTCGAGCGCTACGTCGATGATCTGGCCGCGCAGCTCCTCTTGCGTACCGAGCGGCATGTAGGCTACGGCCATTTTTTGCAGATCAGGGATGTTCTTTTCGAGGTACTTGAGGGCGTCCTTGATGTGCAGCGCGCACAGACGGCGCAGCCCAGCACGGTGCTTGGCTGCGGCGACATCGGGTTCGTCAAAGACCTCGATGGTCACGGCATCCCCGGCATCGATCAGCGCCGGAAAGCCGATCAGCGTTTGGTTGCCTTTGCCGATTTCCATTAACTCAGGCAGTTCGCCAAATGTCCACGCGGTGTAGCGTTGGTCGGCAGGCAGGGCCGCAGGGGCTTTGGTTTGGTTTTTATTTGCTCCTGATTTGATAGCTGCTTGTGCTTGTCCTGTGGGGGCTAGATCCTGATTTGGTTCAAGATTGTCGGGATTTTGTGCTTTTTCGGCTTCTTGGGCCTGTTGTGCGGCGTGGGCGTTGGCACCGAGCTTGAGTCCGGCCAAGGCCTGAAACGCTCCGCGTGCCTTGGCCCCCAGTTCGGCCTTGAGCGCCCCCAAGTTGCGCCCATGCCCCAATTGGCGGCCATGCTCATCGACGATGCGAAAGTTCATGAACAAGTGCGCTGGCACCATGTCGAGTTTGAAGTCGGCACGCTTCACGTCCAGCGAAGTCTCGTCGCGCACTTGTTTCAGCAGCGCATCCATCAAACCAGTGTGGCCGACCCGGTCGGGCGTGCCCAGCAGTTCGGCCAACCGCGCCGCAGCATCGGGCAGCGGCACAAAGCGGCTGCGTGGGCGTTGCGGCAGGCTTTTGAGCAGGGCTTGGATTTTGTCCTTGAGCATGCCCGGCACCAGCCATTCGCAGCGTTCATCGTGGACTTGGTTCAGTACGAACAGCGGCACGGTGACGGTGATGCCGTCGCGCACATCGCCCGGCGAATGCAAATAGCTGGCCGAGCAATCGACACCGCCCAGCCGCACCACGCGCGGAAAGGCACTGGTGGTAATGCCCGCTGCCTCATGGCGCATCAGCTCGTCGCGGCTGAGTTTGAGCAAATCGGGGCGCACCTTGCTCTCGGCGCGGTACCACTGCTCAAAATTGCGACCATTGCAGACATCTTGCGGCACTTGCTGGTCGTAAAAGGCGTAAATCAGCTCGTCGTGTACCAGCACGTCTTGGCGGCGCGACTTGTGCTCTAGCTCCTCGACTTTGGCAATCAGCTTGTGGTTGGCCGCTAAAAAGGGCAAGCGCTTATCCCACTCGGCAGGCGCTTCGCCCGCGACCAGTGCCTCGCGGATGAACATCTCACGCGCCGCTTGTGGGTCAACCTTGTCGTAGCCCATGCGCCGCCCGCTGTAGACCACCAGCCCGTACAGCGTGGCGCGTTCAAAGGCGACGACTTCGGCGGCTTTTTTCTCCCAGTGCGGGTCAAGCAATTGCTTTTTGAGCAAATGTGCGCCGACTTCTTCCAGCCATTGCGGTTCGATGGCGGCAATGCCCCGGCCAAACAAGCGGGTGGTTTCGACCAGTTCGGCGCAAACAATCCAGCGCCCCGGTTTTTTACGCAGATGCGCCCCCGGATGGCGGTGAAACTTGATGCCCCGCGCGCCCAAATAAACATCTTCTTCTTCCGGCTTGAAGCCGATATTGCCCAGCAACCCGGCCAGCATCGACAGGTGCAATTGTTCGTAGCTGGCGGGCTGCACATTGGTGGCCCAACCGTGCTCGGCCACCACCGTCAGCAGTTGGCTGTGCACGTCGCGCCATTCGCGCACCCGGCGTACGTTGATAAAGTTTTGCCGCAGCAACTGCTCGTACTGGCGGTTGCTCAGTTTGTGGGTCGGTACCGCGTTGGCAGCGGGCACAGCAGCCCGGTGCTGGGGCGGTTTGGCGCTGGGTGCCGGTTGCGGTGTCGGCGCTGGTGTTGCACCGACACTGCGCTGTGCGACGGGCAAAAACGCCTGCTGCGCCGCCCCGCCCTTGCGCCGCGCCGCTGCTTGCTGCTGCACCCGTGCCGAGGGCAATGTGGGTGCACCACCGCGCGCCTCTTGCAGCCACTTCCACAGCGTCAGGTAGCCGCTGAATTCGCTTTTGTCGTCGTCAAACTTGGCGTGTTGCTGGTCGGCCTGCTGCTGCGCATCCATGGGGCGATCGCGCACATCTTGCAAACTTAGGGCGCTGGCGATGATGAGAATTTCATTCAAGGCCCCGCGCGCGCGCGCCTCCAAAATCATTCGACCAACGCGCGGGTCCAGTGGCAGTTTCGACAGCTCCCGGCCCATCGGTGTCAGTTCGTTTTTCTCATCGACTGCGCCCAATTCGGTCAGCAACTGGTAGCCATCGGCAATAGCCCGACCCGAGGGCGCATCAATGAACGGAAAATCTTCGACCACACCGAGGTGTAGCGACTTCATCCGCAAAATGACCCCGGCCAACGAGCTGCGCAAAATCTCGGGGTCGGTAAAGCGCGGACGACCGGTAAAGTCGGTTTCTTCGTACAGCCGAATGCAAATGCCGTTGGCGACGCGGCCACAGCGGCCAGCGCGTTGGTTGGCCGCTGCTTGGCTGATGGGCTCGACCAGCAATTGCTCGACTTTGCTCCTTAAACTGTAGCGCTTAACCCTTGCTGTGCCTGCGTCAATCACATAACGGATGCCCGGAACCGTCAGCGACGTTTCGGCCACGTTGGTTGCCAAAATGATGCGCCGTCCGGTGTGGCCGTCAAAAATGCGGTCTTGCTCGGCTTGGCTTAGGCGGGCAAACAGCGGCAGCACCTCGGCGTTGCGGGTGATAGGGTGGTGGGCCAAGTGTTTTCGCAGGTGGTCGGCGGCTTCGCGGATTTCGCGCTCGCCGGGCAAAAACACCAGAATGTCGCCCGCTGCATGGCCTTGCCAGAGTTCATCGACACCATCGGCAATGGCATCGTTGAGGCCGTAATCGCGGCTTTCCTCAAAGGGTCGCCAACGTTGCTCGACCGGAAAGGTTCGCCCCGAAACCATGATGACCGGCGCTGGCACCAACTCGTGGCTTTTTTCACCTCCCTTGGCCCCTGCATGGCCCGGCGTGGGACGCAAGCTGGCAAAGTGGCGGGCAAAGCGGTCGGCATCGATGGTGGCCGAGGTCACAATGATTTTTAAATCGGGTCGGCGCGGCAAAATTTGCCGCAGGTAGCCCAGCAAAAAGTCAATGTTCAGGCTGCGCTCGTGGGCCTCGTCAATGATGATGGTGTCGTAGGCTTTGAGCAGCGGGTCGGTTTGCGTTTCGGCCAACAAAATACCGTCGGTCATCAGCTTGACCGAGGCCTCGCGTGAGAGCCGGTCTTGAAAGCGCACCTTGTAGCCGACCACATCCCCCAGCGGGGTGTTGAGTTCCTCGGCAATGCGTTTTGCCACGCTGCTGGCGGCAATGCGCCGGGGCTGGGTGTGGCCGATGAGTTGGCCTTTTTGGCCGGGTGCAGCATTGCACTTGCCACGGCCTAGTGCCAGCGCGATTTTGGGCAGTTGCGTCGTTTTGCCCGAGCCGGTCTCGCCGCAAACGATGATGACTTGGTGCTTTTGCAAAGCAGCCATGATCTCGTCGCGTCGGCCCGATACGGGCAGCGACTCAGGAAAAGTGATTTTCAGGGGGGAGGCGGGGGCTTGAGCAGACAAGGTAGCGACTTCGTAGAGAATCGCGGATTATCCCAGCCGATGCTGGTTTTACCCCATTGACCTTCCCTCGCTACAGCGCATGTCCACTGTTTTTAATTTCACTTTTGTGCCTTGGTTTCGTTCGGTAGCACCCTACATTCATATGCACCGAGGCAAAACTTTTGTCGTCGGCATCGCGGGCGAGGCCATTGCCGCCGGCAAGCTGCCCAGCATTGCCCAAGATTTGGCGCTGATTCAGAGTATGGGGGTCAAAATTGTGCTGGTGCATGGTTTTCGCCCACAGGTCAATGAGCAATTGCAGGCCAAGGGCCATGCACCCCAGTACGCTCAGGGCATTCGCATCACCGACGAAATCGCCCTCGATTGCGCCCAAGAAGCCGCTGGTCAATTGCGCTACGAAATCGAGGCCGCCTTCAGCCAAGGCTTGCCCAATACGCCGATGGCGGGGTCTAAAGTCCGCATGATTTCGGGCAACTTCATCACCGCGCGGCCCGTGGGCATTGTCGATGGGGTCGATTTCAAACACTCGGGGCTGGTGCGCAAGGTCGATGTCGCCAGCATTACCCATTCGCTCAATTTTGGCGCGATGGTGCTGCTGTCACCGTTTGGCTTTTCGCCCACCGGCGAGGCTTTTAATTTGTCGATGGAAGAGGTCGCCACCAGCGTCGCCATTGAATTGCAGGCCGACAAACTGATCTTTTTGACCGAAATTCCGGGCATCTTGATCCACCCCACTGAGCCTGCCAGCGAAGATAACCCCATCGACACCGAGCTGCCGCTGGACACGGCCCAAGCCTTGCTCAAGAGCTTGCCACCGGCTTTGAACCCGACGGACACGGGTTTTTACCTGAAATACTGCGTTCAAGCCTGCAAAGGCGGTGTCGAGCGCAGCCACATTTTGCCGTTTTCCACCGATGGCGCGCTGCTGCTGGAGGTGTACGTGCACGATGGCATCGGCACCATGATCGTCGATGAAAAACTCGAAGAGCTGCGCGAAGCCACCGCCGACGATGTGGGCGGCATCTTGCAACTGATTGAGCCGTTCGAGAAAGATGGCACGCTGGTCAAGCGCGACCGCACCGAGATTGAACGCGATATCGAGAACTACACCATCATCGAGCACGACGGTGTGATTTTTGGCTGCGCGGCCCTGTACCCATACCCCGAAGTCAGCACCGCCGAGATGGCCGCTGTGACGGTATCGCCGCAAAGCCAAGGCACGGGCGACGGCGAAAAGCTGCTCAAGCGCATTGAGCAGCGCGCCAAGGCCATGGGCCTGAGCAGCATTTTTGTGCTGACCACACGCACCATGCACTGGTTTATCAAGCGCGGTTTTCAGCCGGTCGATCCCGATTGGTTGCCCGATGCGCGCAAACGCAAATACAACTGGGATCGGCGCAGTCAGGTGCTGGTCAAAAAGCTCTAAAACCAGCCACTCCGATTTGCCAACCCGCCTCTTTCTGAAAAATTGCCATGCAGCCGACCACCTCTGACCACAGCCGCCCCAGTGACCAAAAATATTGGGACGAAGCCCTTGAAACCCAGTCCCGTGCCGATTGGGATGCCCTGAAACTGCGCCTGTTGCAACAGCACTTGGCCCATGCTTACGAAAACTCGCCTTACTACCGGCGCAGTTTCGATGCCGCTGGCGTACACCCAAGCCAAGTGCAAAGCCTCGACGATTTGCGCCGCTTTCCATTTTTGACCAAGCAAACCCTGCGCGAGCGGCAACTGGCGGTGCCGCCGTTTGGCGACATTGTTGCCGTAGCTGAGCGCGATATTGTTTACATCTCGGCATCCAGTGGTTCTACCGGTGTGCCGACGGCTTCGCCCTTTACAGCGCAAGATTTTGAAGACTGGATGGACTACGAAGCGCGCCAGTTTTGGTCGTCGGGCCTGCGCCCTGAGGATCGCTACTGCCATTCGCTGAATTTTTCGTTGTTTGTTGGTGGCCCGTGTGTGCTGGGTGCTCAAAAAGTGGGGGCGCTGTCGATTCACGCGGGCACTGTGCCGTCTGAGCGGCTGCTGACCATCATCGGCCAGTTTCAGGCCAGTGCCATGTGGACAACGCCATCGTATGCTTGGTACTTGGGCGAAACGGCACTCAAGCAAGGCATCGACCCGAAGAAAGACCTGAACATCCAGCGCATTTTTGTTGCCGGGGAGCCGGGTGGCTCTATTCCTGAGACGCGTCAACGCATCGAGGCGCTGTGGGGGGCTAAGGTGTATGACTACTACGGCCTGTCCGACATTTTTGGCTCCTGTGCCGGTATGTGCGAAGCACAAGATGGCTTGCATTGGGCCGAAGACCACATCTTGGTCGAGGTACTCGATCCCGAGACTGGGGAGCCAGTGGCCGAAGGCGAACGCGGCGAAATGGTATTGACCACGCTGAAAAAGACCGCCCGGCCTCTGGTGCGTTTTCGTTCGGGGGACATCGTTTCGTTCACCACCGAGCCGTGCGGTTGTGGCCGCACCTCGATGCGGCTCAAGGGCGTGCATGGCCGACTCGACGATATGTTGATCATCAAAGGCGTGAACATTTTTCCCAGCGACGTGGAAGCCATCGCCCGCAAAGACCACGATTTTTCTGGCGAGTACAAACTCATTGTCGAGCGCATCAACCACCTTGATGTGCTGACGGTTGAAGTCGAACGCGCTGCTGGTTTTGCTGGCAGCGACGCTGAATTGGCCGTGCGCTTTAACGGCCACCTGAAATCGGTCACTGGCGTGGCCGCTACGGTGCGAATTTTGGCCCCCGATACTCTGCCGCGCGAAACGCACAAGGCCAAGCGGGTCGAAGACCGGCGCACCGGCGTTTGGAGCTGAGGCGTTTGGTGTATTTGGATATATGCAAATAGACAGAGATTCTTTGGCTTATATGCCGTAGTCTCTTAATATTCGGGTTCTTATTTGTCTATTGGAATAAACCCGCTATGCGTACCACTTCCTTTCTCGGCGCGGCTGCGCGCGCACTGGCCGTCTTTGCCATTGGCATCAGTGCGGCTTCGGCGCAGATTACGCCCAAAACCATCGTTTTTGGCGTGGCCCCCGGCCCGTATGGTGATTTGATCAAGGCCGCGATCCAGCCCGGTTTGGAAAAGAAGGGCTACAAAATCGTGCTGAAAGAGTTCAGCGATTACGTCCAGCCCAATCTGGCGTTGGCCAACAACAGCATCGATGCCAACTTGTTCCAGCACCGGCTCTATCTGGAGAAGTTCTCAGCCGACAAGGGCCTGAAGCTCTCGCCCGTCATCAATGTGCCGACGGCTGGTTTGGGCATTTACTCGCACAAAATCAAATCACTCGATGAACTGAAAAAGGGCGATGTGGTCACGGTCGCCAACGATCCGACCAATCTGGCCCGGGCGCTGCGCTTTTTAGCCAAAGAAGGCTTGCTGACCTTCAAGAAAGACATTGACCCGGTCAAGGCATCGGAAAAAGACATTGAGCAAAACCCCAAGGGTTTGGTGTTCAAGCCGTTGGAAGCTGCCCAACTGCCCCGGACTTTGGACAGCGCCACACTGGCGGTGGTCAATGGCAATTTTGCGATTTCGGCTGGTTTGAAGCTCGCGGATGCGCTCAAGTTAGAGCAGCTCGATGAGAGCATCAAAAACCTCGTCGCCGTGAAAACCGCCGATCTGGACAAGCCGTTTGTTCAGGACATCAAACAAGTCGTTGAGTCGCCCGAGTTCCTTGCCACAGTGAACGACCCCAAACACATTTTCAAGGAATTCCAAAAACCCGACTGGCTTGCCGCCAAGGCCGCAGCCAGCACCAAGAAGTAAGCCCGTTCTGGCCGCTGCGCCAGACGCACCGGGTGGAAATGCCCGGCGCGTCTGGCGTTTTGCTTTGTATTCACATCCCTTTGGCAAGATGATCAAACTAGAAAATATTTCCGTCGCCTTTGAGGTGCGCGGCGCGCCGTCAGCATCGGTCAAGGCTGTCGATCAGGTGTCGCTGCACATCCGCCGTGGCGAGGTGTTCGGCATTGTCGGCACCAGCGGCGCGGGCAAAAGCACCGTGCTGCGCACCATCAATCTGCTGGAGCGCCCGAGTACGGGCCGCGTTATCGTCGATGGCGAAGACATTACCGACCTGACTGGCAACGCCCTGCGGCGAGAGCGCCACAAGATTGGCATGATCTTTCAGCACTTCAATTTGATGCACAACCGCACGGTGTTCGATAACGCTGCCTTTGCCCTGCGCGTGGCGGGCAAGAGCGAGGCCGAAATCGCCCAGCGTGTGCCCGAAATTCTGACGCTGGTCGGGCTGGCCGACAAAGCGCAGGCTTACCCATCGCAGCTTTCGGGCGGACAAAAGCAGCGCGTGGGCATTGCCCGTGCTGTCGCCAACCATCCGGCGGTGTTGTTGTGTGATGAGCCGACTTCGGCACTCGACCTCGATACCTCGGCGGCGATTTTGGAGTTGCTCAAAGAAATCAACCAGACTCTGGGCATCACCATCGTGCTGATCTCGCACGAGATGAACGTCATCAAGAAAATCTGCGACCGCGTGGCCGTCATGGCACGGGGCAAAGTGGTTGAACAAGGCACGGCGTTTGATATTTTTGCCCGTCCCCAAGCCGACTTCACCCGCCAACTGGTGGCGCACACGCTCAACCTTGATATTCCCGAGCACTTGATCGACAACATTCCCGGCACCGTGCTCAAACTGCATTTTTTGGGCGACAAGGCCGAGGACTCGGTGTTGTCGGCAGCGGCGGTGCGGTTTGGCCTGTCGGTGGACATCTTGCACGGCAAGATCGAATACATCGGCAACCACGCGATGGGCTTGTTGGTGGTGCGGCTGGCCGAGCTACCCGCCGATGCGGTGCCACCCGCACTGGCTGCTGGCTATACCGGCACGGTAGCGGCACGCGTAGCTGCCGCAGTGGAATTTATTCGTGACAACGCAACCCATGTAGAGGTTCTCCATGCCCATTGATTGGACATCCCTTGGCACCGATTTGGTGACGGCCTTTGGCGAGACGTTTTTGATGGTCGGCATTGCCAGCGTGTTGGCCATTGTCGCTGGCCTGCCGCTGGGTTTTTTGCTGCATGTGACCAGCCGCAAGCTGTTTTGGGCCAATCGGTTCGCGCACCTTAGCGGCAATTTCTTGGTCAATGTGGTGCGCTCCGTGCCGTTTGTGATTTTGTTGGTGCTGTTGTTGCCGCTGACGCAGTGGGTGCTGGGCACGACCATCGGCCCGACGGCAGCGTCGGTGCCGCTGTCGGTGGCGGCCATCGTTTTTTACGCTCGGTTGGTCGAGGCTTCGCTGTGCGAGGTCGATCCGGGCATCATCGAAGCCTCGCAAGCCTTTGGTGCCAGCCCCCTTCGCATCATTTGCACGGTGCTGTTTCCCGAGGCGCTGCCGGGTTTTGTGCGCGGTTTTACGGTGACGTTGATCAGTTTGATTGGCTTTTCGGCCATGGCGGGCATTGTTGGCGGCGGCGGTGTCGGTGATTTGGCGATTCGCTTTGGCTACTACCGCTACCAAACCGATGTGATGGTTGCCACGGTGGTGGCGCTGGTGGTGTTGGTGCAGATGGTGCAAATGCTGGGCGACTGGCTAGCCCAGCGTGCCGACAAAAAAGACGTTTGAGTGCTTTGTTTGTAAGCTATTAAAATGATAGCTACTTAAGCTGACTGCAAAAGGGCTAGAGGCATATTTGGTTATCCTCCGGCCCGTTTCACGGTGTGACCGAGCTTTTTCAGGGTTTCGATCACGCGCTCGACGTGGTCGCCCTGCACCTCGATCACGCCGTCTTTGACGGTACCACCGCTGCCGCAGGCCGCCTTGAGCTGTTTGCCCAGTTGCGCCAGACCCGCACTGTCGAGCAGCACCCCTTTGACCAGCGTCACCGCTTTGCCGCCGCGCCCTTTGGTCTCACGCGAGACGCGCACAATGCCATCGCCCACGGGCATGGGCGCTGCTTTGCACACACACTGGGCTTGTGGTTGACGGCAGTCGGGGCACATGCGCCCGTGCTCGGTCGAATAGACCAGCCTGGCCAAGTTTGCCAGCCCCTTCATTTGCGGTGCCGCTCAGGAGTGAAAAACAACGTCAGGCCGACCGCAATCAAAATGAGCGGCCACCAAGTTTTGAACAGCGCCCGCAAGCTGATGTCGATCACGCCCAAGTTATTGAGCAAAAAGAAGGTGCCCAACAGCACCAGCACAATGGCTGCAATGTTGCCTCGCATAAAACTCCCGATTTGGTGGTGTGGATGCACGCCATCGTAGCGTGGCATGGGTTGACTTTAGTGATGGCCTTGCGGTGTCAGCATATGAAAATTGAGCAAGCGCGTTGCCATCACCGTCTCAATAAAAAACAACACCAGCGCCAGCAAGAACGACACGACTCCGGTCAAAAAACCGCCCATCGCTAGCACATGGCTCTGAAAATCGATGGTTTCGCCCAGAAACAGAAAAACGATGGTCAGACCAATCAAAAAACCACACAGCGTCAGCAAGCCAATGCAGCCATTGGCCAAGCGCCCACGGGTGCGAAGGTAGCCCAACTCTAAGGTGGCAAGCCGTAGGCATTCGGCATCTTGGCTGCGCTGGGCGCGGTCTTCGACCACCCTTGCCCGGTCAATGATGCGGGCCAGTCGCCCGGCGATGGCACCAATCATGCCGGCCACAGCGGTGAGCAAAAATACGGGCGCTACCGCGAGCTGGATGCTGTGGGTGATGCTGGAAGAATCAACGAGAAGGTTCATGGCGGTGGCACTTTCAAAAAGGTGCAAGCACACTGGGGCTGGGATTATCGGGGTGTTGGGCATTGCTGGGGCGCATAGCGCACAATGCCACGCTTATGGGCTGATAGGCTCTGCGCTGTGGCGCGGGTTGGTTGGCCCGAACCTCTTTTGTGCCATACCTCCATGCCTTTTGCTCTCCTTGGTCTTTCTCCCGCCCTTGCCCGCGCTGCCAGCGAATTGGGTTTTAGCGTACCCACACCCGTTCAAACCGAGGCCATACCCGCCATTTTGCGCGGTGCTGACGTTTGGGCCTGTGCCCAAACGGGATCGGGCAAAACGGCAGCCTTTGCCTTGCCTGCGTTGCAACAGCACCAAGACCTTTTGCTAGCTGCCTGCCCCAGCGGGGCACGGCGCACCCACACTTTGGTGGTGGTGCCAACCCGTGAGTTGGCCGCGCAGGTCGGGGAAGTGCTGCGCAGTCTGGGCCAGCACTTGGCGCAGCCGCCCAAAGTCGCCGTGGTGTTTGGCGGCGTTTCTATCAACCCGCAGATGCTGGCGCTGCGCGGTGGTGCTGATGTGGTGGTAGCAACGCCGGGGCGCTTGCTCGATTTGGTCGAGCACAACGCGCTACGCTTGTCGGCAGTGCAGTTGTTGGTGCTCGATGAGGCCGACCGCTTGCTCGACTTGGGCTTTAGCGAGGAAATTCACCGTGTGCTGGCACTTTTGCCAGCGCAGCGGCAAAACCTTTTCTTCTCGGCCACCTTTCCAGACAGCGTGCAGGCGCTGGCGGGCAGTTTGCTGCGCGATCCGGTGCGCGTCGATGTGGCACCAACGCAGACCCACGAAGCCACCATCTTGCAGCGGGCCATTGCTGTGGACAGCAAACGCCGCACCCAGCTGTTGCTCAGGTTATTCAAGCAAGAAGACTGGCAGCGGGTATTGGTGTTTGTGGCAACCAAATACACCGCCGAGCACGTCGCCGAAAAGCTCTACCGGGCAGGAGTTTTTGCGACCCCATTCCATGGAGATTTAAGCCAAGGCGCGCGCCAACAGGTACTGGAAGAATTCAAGGCCGACCGCTGGCAAGTGGTCGTTACCACCGATTTGGCCGCACGTGGCATTGATATTGCCCAATTGCCGGTGGTGGTTAATTACGATTTGCCACGGTCGGCGGTCGATTATGTCCACCGTATTGGCCGCACTGGACGGGCGGGCGAGAGCGGTTTGGCCGTGACCTTTGTCATGCCAGCCAGCCAAGCGCATTGGCACTTGATCGAAAAACGCCAGCATTTGAGCCTGCCGTTGGAGCAAATTGAAGGGTTTGAACCCATCGAAGCCGTGCCGCCGCCTTCACCCGGCAATGGCGGAGTCAAGGGGCTGCGCCCCAGCAAAAAAGACAAACTGCGGGCCTTGAAGAACACCTGAGACTGCACCCGAAGCGGTGTGCCGCTAAACTGAGCCCCAAATTGTCTCCATTCAGGGGCTTACCTTAAAAAAGCGTGAGCAGGTAATAAGCCCCAAGCGACCGATGCCGCGCATCCACTGCTCTACCTCCCCGGCCCCAAGGCTGAGGTTTCACGCCCATATTGATGAATAAAACCACTTCACCCGGCGATGCCACAGTGCCATCCAAGTCGGGTTCTGCCGCCCCCGCTACCGAACGCACGGGCAAGCCCGCACCACGCAAGCCTGCCCGCAAAACTTCTGCAGCGGGTCAAAATACCCGCGCTCGGGTGCCCAAGCTGCCCCGCAGCGCTGCGCCAGTGCCCCCCACACCACCGACCGACAGCGCGTTGGAGGGATACCAATTTGCTGACGTTGTGTCGGGCCAATTTGATGCCGACGAGGTCAGCGCCGAGCCGGTATCGACCAAACGGGTCTTGCTGCCCCAAGTCGAAAGCCCCAAGCTGCACAAGGTGTTAGCCCAAGCCGGAATGGGTTCTCGGCTGGAGATGGAGCAACTCATTCTGGAGGGGCGTATCTCGGTGAACAACGAGCCTGCCCACGTGGGCCAGCGCGTGCAGTTTGGCGATTCGATCAAGGTCAATGGCAAGCCCGTGCGGTTTCGCATTGACCCGCCGCCCCCGCGCGTGATTGCCTACCACAAGCCTGTGGGCGAAGTCGTGACCAACGACGACCCGCAAAACCGGCCCACGGTGTTTCGTAAATTACCCCGTTTGGTACAGGGAAAATGGCAGTCGGTGGGACGTTTGGACTTGAACACCGAAGGTTTGCTGCTCTTTACCAGTTCGGGCGAGTTGGCAAACCGGTTGATGCATCCGCGCTTTGGCTTGGAGCGTGAATATGCCGTTCGCGTACTCGGTGCCTTGAGCAAAGAAGAAAAAGACCGCTTGCTGGATGGCGTTCAACTCGACGACGGCGTGGCATCGTTTGGTTCTATCGAAGACGGTGGCGGCGAAGGCTCCAACTGCTGGTACCGCGTCACGATTTCCGAGGGCCGCAACCGCGAAGTCCGGCGCATGATGGAAGCTGTCGGCCATGCCGTCAGCCGCCTGATTCGCATTCGCTACGGCGCTATGGTTTTGCCACGGGGCCTCAAGCGCGGCGCATGGCTGGAGTTGGATGAGCGCGACATCAATGCGCTGGCAAAGGCCGCTGGCGCTGAACGTGCCGTCAGGCCCGAGCGCCCCGGCACAGGTGCGGTCAAGGCCAACGGCCCAGCGCGTGGCGGTGCCGCTGCTGGCCGATTTGGCAATGCCAAAAGCATTTTTCCAGTGGCAAATTCTTCTGGTGCTGCGGGTCAGCGCACAGGGGGCGATAGGTCAGAAGGCAGCGCCCGTAAAACGGGTGCCAGCCAGCCCGATCCGTTAAAAACCTCGGTCGGTTACATCGGTACCGACAGTCTTGCCAGACACCGCCAAGAGCAACGCAAAAACAGCCGTGGCGGTAGCAGTGGGCGTGGCCGTTGATGCCGCTGCTGCGTTTTGTCGCAGGTTAGAATCAAAAGCTTTGTCTCTCTGACAAAAATCTCAAGCAACATTGTTTATTCAGGAAAACTACCATGGCCATCGAACGCACACTCTCCATCATCAAGCCTGACGCAGTCGCTAAGAACGTCATCGGGCAAATTTACGCCCGTTTTGAAGCCGCTGGCCTCAAGGTAGTGGCTGCACGCATGGCACACCTGTCGCGTCTGGAAGCCGAGCAGTTCTATGGCGTGCACAAAGAGCGTCCTTTCTTCAAGGACTTGGTCGATTTCATGATTTCCGGCCCCGTCATGATCCAAGCACTGGAAGGCGAAAACGCCATCCTGAAGAACCGCGAACTGATGGGCGCTACCGACCCTAAGAAGGCCGATGCCGGCACGATCCGCGCTGACTTTGCCGACAGCATTGATGCCAATGCCGTCCACGGCTCTGACGCTGCCGAAACTGCAGCCGTCGAAATCGCCTTCTTCTTCCCAGGCATGAACGTTTTCACACGTTGATATGACGCAGCCCCTGCTCTGCGATCGCGTTGCGGTGCTGGTGCCGTGCGCTCTAAATGACAGAGAGGGGCGCACAGACGCTTTGCGAAAGACATGACGACCAACTTGCTCGATTTTGATCTCGATGGCTTGGCCGTCTTTTGTGAGCGGCTGGGTGAAAAGCGCTTTCGCGCCACCCAGTTGTTTCGCTGGATTCACCAACGCGGTGCCAGCGATTTTGGACAAATGAGTGATTTAGCCAAGTCACTGCGTAGCAAGCTGGCCGGTTGTGCCTATGTTGCGGGCTTACCTGTCATTAGCGAACACCAGTCTGCCGATGGCACCATCAAATGGTTGTTTGATGTCGGTGCAGGCAACGCGGTCGAGGCTGTTTTTATCCCCGAAGACGATCGGGGCACGCTGTGCGTTTCATCGCAAGCTGGTTGTGCGGTGGGGTGCCGCTTCTGCTCGACCGGGCATCAAGGGTTCAGCCGCAATTTGACAACGGGTGAAATACTGGCCCAACTCTGGTTTGCTGAACATACGTTGCGCCAACGCACGGGCAGCACTGACCGTGTGATCTCTAATGTGGTCATGATGGGCATGGGCGAACCGCTGCAAAATTACGCTGCTTTAGTGCCAGCGCTGCGGGCGATGTTGGACGACCACGGGTACGGGCTATCGCGCAGGCGGGTCACGGTTTCTACATCAGGCGTGGTTCCCATGATGGATCGTTTGTCCCAAGATTGTCCGGTGGCTTTGGCCGTTTCGTTGCACGCGCCCAACGATGCTTTGCGCGATAACCTGGTTCCGCTCAATCGCAAATACCCTTTGCACGAGCTGATGGACGCATGCAATCGTTATTTAGAACATGCGCCCCGCGATTTCATTACGTTTGAATATTGCATGTTGGATGGCGTCAATGACCAGCCAGAACACGCCCAGCAATTGATTGCCTTGGTGCGCTCCCACGCACACTCTGGTACGTGGTGTAAATTTAATTTGATTCCGTTTAACCCTTTCCCCGCATCAGGACTGCACCGTTCGCCTCAAAGCAGTGTGGTTGCATTTGCGAGACTCCTGAGCGATGCAGGAATTGTCACCACGGTACGCAAAACCCGCGGTGCCGATATCGATGCGGCTTGTGGGCAACTCGCCGGTGAGGTGCAAGATCGCACGGGCGCACCTGAGCGTATGGCCAAGCGGCGAACCATTATGCTGACCCCTGATGCTTGCGCACCCACTCCACCCAAGGATGTTTGACATGGTGGCATCTGTGGCGGCGCAATGGCGACGTTGGGGCGCGCGGGCGCTGCTGTCTTGCGTTGTGCTTTTATCCCTTGGTGCTTTGTCTGGTTGTGTGACTATGCCCGCTAGCACCGACTCTGAGATGGTGTCGCCATCCGAAGAAACAGAAGTGCGTCGGCGGGCACGCATCCGATTGGAGTTGGCCTCAAATTACTTTGAATCAGGTCAAACCGTCGTTGCCCTCGACGAAATAAAACAGGCATTGGTGACCGATCCATCTTATGCCGATGCCTACAATCTGCTGGGCCTGATTTACATGCGGCTGAATGATTATTCACAGGCGCAGGAGAGCTTTCGAAAGGCACTGGGCTTGCGTCCTCTAGATGCCAATATTTTGCACAACCACGCTTGGTTATTGTGTCTGCAAAAAAGATACCTTGAAGCCGATCAGAGCTTTGTTCAGGTGCTGGCAAGTCCTACGTACTCCGCTCGGAGTAAAACGTTGATGGCACAAGGGCTTTGCCAAGCCAGAGCAGGACAAGAGCTGGTCGCTGAGCAGACGTTACTGCGCTCTTATGAGCTGGATGCCAGCAATCCAGTGGTGGCTTACAACTTGGCGGTCTTGTTATTTCGCCGTGGTGAGTCGGTGCGAGCGCAGTTCTATATTCGTCGCTTGAACAATAGTGATATGTCCAATGCAGAGACTCTGTGGTTGGGGGTGAGAGTTGAGCGCTCGCTTGGCAATACAGTGGCGATGCGACAGTTAGCAGAACAGTTGCGTAAACGCTTTCCTGACTCCCATGAGCAGGCGCTTTATGAAAAGGGGGCTTTTGATGAATGAACAGGATGTGCCTTTGACACCTGCTGGAGGCCCTACTGGATCGCCCGGCGAACTTTTACGTGCGGCGCGTCAGGCGGCTGGCTTGCATATCGATGCTTTGGCGGTTTCGTTAAAAGTATCGGTCAGCAAACTTCAAGCGCTGGAGTCGGATAACTTTGACGTTTTTCCGGACACCATTTTTGTACGGGCACTTGCTGCAAGCGTATGCCGTACCTTAAAAATAGACGCTGCCCCAGTGCTCGCTTTGATGCCGCATGGAAATAAATACACTTTGCCCCAAAATAATCGGGGTATCAATGAGGTATTTCGTGGTGATTTTGGCGGACGCAGTGCCTTTTGGCGCAATACTTCTCCTTTAAAAAATCCGACCGCTTGGGCTGTCATAGTTTTGCTGATGGGTGCGTTGGTGTTGGTGTTCTTACCACGCACACCAGAGGATTCGTTGGGTGCTGGTGTTGGCAGTGCTCCATCCGCCCCTGCCGATGTGGTTGCATCACAAAATCCATCTCGAGCGGAAAGCGTTATGCCAACCCCGCCAGCGCCTGATCGGACTGAGGTCGTACAGGCGCCTGTGGCGCAAACGCTCAAGGCAGTTGCATCTACTCCAGCACCAGTGAAGGAAAAAGCCGCTTCTACGCCCCCCGCTGTGGCAGCTTTGTCTGGTGCAAGCGCTGCTCCAATCCCTTCAGGAACTTTGGTTTTTAAGGCACGCAGCTCATCTTGGGTCAAGGTTCGCGATGCTGCTGGCGCTACGGTTTTACAGCGCACGTTGGCTGCTGGGGAGAGTGTTGCAGTGCCCAGCAACAGCAATTTGCCTTGGTCTGTGGTGGTGGGGCGGGCCGATGTGACAGATGTTTACGTGAGGGGCGCTTTGTTTGATGTTGTATCTGCATCTCGCGAAAACGTTGCCCGATTCGAGGTGAAATAGTGGAAACATTGGCTACACAGATGAGTCGTTGCGTACCGGAGGCTGCCCCCTTAGTGCGTCGCACAAGGCAGGCACAGGTTGTATGGGGTTCGAATGTGGTCGGCATCGGTGGTGATGCACCAGTGCGAATTCAATCCATGACCAATACAGACACCGTAGATGCGGTGGCGACTGCCATACAGGTGAAAGAGTTGGCACTGGCTGGATCCGAATTGGTGCGTATTACGGTCAATACCCCAGAAGCTGCGGCTGCTGTGCCTTATGTTCGAGAGCAACTCGACCGCATGGGTGTGGTTGTGCCTTTGATTGGTGATTTTCATTACAACGGTCATCGACTCTTAACAGATCATCCTGCCTGTGCGCAAGCGCTGTCAAAGTACCGTATTAATCCGGGAAATGTGGGTAAGGGCGATAAACGTGATCGCCAATTTGGGCAAATGATTGAAGCGGCTATTCGCTGGAATAAACCCGTGCGCATTGGGGTCAATTGGGGGAGTTTAGATCAGGAGTTGCTGGCACGGTTAATGGATGAAAACAGTCAGCGCCTGATGCCTTGGACATCTCGCCAAGTCATGTACGAGGCGTTGATAACTTCTGCGATTGAATCGGCGCGTTTAGCTGAATCGATAGGGTTAGATGGCAATCAGATTATTTTGTCGTGCAAGGTGAGCGGTGTACAGGACTTGATCTCCGTATACCGGGAATTATCCCTTCGTTGTGACTATGCATTGCACCTTGGTTTAACTGAGGCAGGCATGGGAACAAAAGGAACTGTTGGCTCTGCGGTGGCTTTGTCGGTGTTGTTACAAGAAGGCATCGGAGATACTATCCGTGTTTCATTGACACCCCAACCTGGGGAGTCACGGAATCAAGAAGTGGTGGTTGCATCAGAAATTTTGCAAGCTTTAGGTTTGCGTTTATTTGTTCCCAGTGTCACGGCTTGCCCTGGTTGTGGACGCACGACAAGCACGACATTCCAAGAATTAGCAAAACAAATTGACGATTATCTTCGTGAGAAAATGCCGGTGTGGCGCACATCCTACCCAAGGGTAGAAACACTCAAAGTCGCCGTGATGGGGTGTATTGTTAATGGCCCCGGAGAGAGCAAGCATGCCGATATTGGCATTAGTTTGCCGGGCACCGGAGAGGCCCCTGCAGCCCCCGTTTTCATCGATGGCGAGAAAGTCATGACGCTGCGTGGAGATAACATTGTCGGAGAATTTCATCAGATTGTTGAAAATTACGTACACAAGCGCTTTGGGACTAATAGCCCTGCATTCTTGCCGTAGTTTTTGATTCAAATCTCTGCACATTATGTGCAGTCATGCATACTGGCATCGCACAGGTGCCATTACGGGCCATTTGTAATGGCCTTCCACACCAAGAATTTGCATCCATTCAGGATCAATCCAGATTTTCGAAAAATATTGCTGTGAACACTGCAAAGACCCCTGCTTCCCCTAAAACTGAAAAAATCAGCGCAGTCAAGGGAATGAACGATATTCTGCCGCCACATTCAGCACACTGGGAGTGGCTAGAAGGCAAGGTTCGGATGTTGATGGAGCGTTACGCGTACCGCAATATTCGCACTCCAATTGTGGAGCCAACGGCCTTGTTTGTGCGTGGACTCGGTGAGGTCACGGACATTGTCGAAAAGGAGATGTACTCGTTTGAGGATCGTCTCAACGGTGAGCAATTGACCTTGCGGCCAGAGAGTACAGCAGGCGTTGTGCGAGCGGTAGTCGAGCACTCGATGCTTTACGATGGTGGCAAGCGTTTGTATTACATGGGGCCTATGTTTCGCCATGAACGACCACAGCGTGGTCGTTATCGTCAGTTTCATCAAATTGGGGCTGAGGCACTGGGCTTTCCCGGGGCTGAAGCGGATGCTGAACTTATTTTGTTGGCCGATGCCTTATGGAAGGAATTGGGCCTAGAGGGAGTTCGTCTAGAACTGAACAGCCTAGGGCAACCTGAGGAGCGTAAGGCCCATAGAGCAGCCTTGATCGCCCACTTTGAGCGCAATGTCGATGTACTGGATGAAGAGGCACGTCGGCGTCTTCACAGCAATCCTTTGCGTATTTTGGACACTAAGAACCCTGCTATGCAAGCGGTAGTCGAGTCGGCACCACGTTTGATTGATTTTTTGGGTGAGTCCTCTTTGGCACATTTCAAAACAGTGCAATCGATTCTCGATGCTGCTGGTGTGGCGTGGAGTCTCAATCCTCGCTTGGTGCGGGGAATGGACTACTATAACTTGACCGTATTCGAGTTCGTGACAGATCGTCTTGGCTCACAGGGGACGATTTGCGGTGGTGGGCGCTACGATTATTTGGTAGAACAAATCGGCGGTAAACCTGCACCAGCCGTTGGATGGGCACTGGGGGTGGAGCGTGTGTTAGAACTTTTGAAGGAGCAAGGATCAGCGGTTCCATCTTGCACTCCAGATGTTTATGCCGTGGTTCCGAATGCCAACAGCTTGCCGACAGCGATGACGCTGCTGCAGCAACTGCGTGTTTTAGGTATTTCGGTGCAAATGCACAGCCCTACGGTATCGGGTGAGGGTATGGGCAGTATGAAGTCACAATTCAAAAAAGCCGACTCTAGCGGTGCTCGTTACGCCCTTGTTTTTGGAGAAGATGAGTTGTCTCGTGGTTGCGTCACTGTCAAAGCGCTGCGTGACAAAAATGAACAGCAAACAGAGCAGCTTCTGGCTACAGCGGCTGCTTGGGCACCGACCCTACAATCTATCCGTTAATTTACAACGCAAGCCATGGCAAACCATCTCGATCTTGAAGAACAAGAGCAGCTTGATCAGCTCAAGCATTTCTGGAATACCTGGGGCACGTTGATCAGTGCCGCTTTGGTGTTGGTGTTTGGTGCTCTGGCAGCTTGGAATGGTTACCAATACTGGCAAAATCGTCAGGCATTTCAAGCCGCTGCGTTGTTGGAGGCTATTGAGGTGGCTGCGCGGTCGGGCGATCAATCACGGATGGAGCAAGCTTTTTCAGATATCAAGAGCAAGTATGCTGGCACGATCCAAGCTGCACAAGCCGGGCTGCTGGTCGCTAAAACCGAGCATGAGCAGGGCCGCACCGATAACTCTAAATCGGCCCTCTCATGGGTGGGAGAGAATGCGGTTGATGATGGCTACAAGGCTACATCGCTCTTGCGTCTGGTGGGGATTTTGATGGAGAAAGAGGCTTATGACGAGGCTTTGAAGCAGCTTTCTGTGCCATTTCCTGCCGAGTTTCAGGCTGTTGTGTCAGACCGAAAGGGCGATGTGAAGTTCTTGCAAGGTAAAAAACAAGAGGCTATCGCCGAATATGAGCGTGCCTACAGTGGCTTTTCTGAGGGTGCTGAATACCGCCGCTTGGTTGAATTCAAACTCAATGCCTTGGGCATCAAGCTTCCAGTGACGCTGGTTGCCGGTGCTGGCAGTACAACGGGGGCTGTGCGATGAGTCGCTTGTCTGTTGATAAAGTTGTGCCGCAGTCGCGCTTTCATTGGCCCCGTGCACTGGGGATTTTGGCTGTAGTCACTGCTCTGGGTGGTTGCTCCATCTGGGGGGGAGAGACTAAGCCAAAGCCCCAAGATTTGGGGGCCAATGTAGCTGTTTTGGGTGTTCGGCAAGCGTGGACAGCAAAGCTAGGTGCCACTTCCGGTACCCCGTTAAGTATCGATGTCCACGCAAGCACAGCGACACTGGCTTCTGCCGACGGCGTGGTCGCCGCTATCAACACCAAAACTGGTACAGATTTGTGGCGTACAAATCTCAAGGAACCATTAGGGGCTGGGGTTGGGAGCGATGGGAGTTTGACCTCTATCGTTTCTCGTAATAATGAATTGATTGTGCTGGATGCGGGGCGCGAGCAGTGGCGTCAGCGTCTGAATGCTCCTGCCTACACCGCCCCGTTGGTCGCTGGTGGGCGGATTTTTGTTTTGACCGCCGACCGAAGTGTCATCGCATTCGATGCCAAAACCGGACAACGTTTATGGGCACAGCAAAGACCTGGTGAGCCGTTGGTATTGCGTCAGTCCGGCGTACTGGTGGCACTGGGTAATACGTTGGTCGTTGGAATTTCCGGAAAATTGATTGGATTCAATCCTGATAATGGGACGACGCGTTGGGAGGTTTCAGTGTCCAATGCACGGGGTACTAACGACGTGGAGCGCTTGGTTGAGCTGATTGGGCACGTTAGCCGAGTCGGTGAAAGTGTTTGTGTGCGTGCCTTCCAATCGGTGGTGGGGTGTGTCGATGCCTCTCGTGGGGCCTTGTCTTGGGCACAAAAATCCCATGGTGCCGAAGGTGTGGATGGCGATGGAAAATTTGTCTATGCCACGGAAAGTAACGGCACGGTCTCTGCTTGGGGTCGGGCCGATGGCAAGCGCGCATGGACAACCGATAAGTTACAGTACCGAAAACTAACTGCACCGCTGCTGTTAGGCCGCTCTGTAGTGGTAGGAGATGACGCGGGGTGGATCTATTTTCTCTCCCGTGAAGATGGTTCACTCTTGAATCGATTGGCCACTGATGGTTCTGGCATATCTGTAGCGCCTGTGGTCGCTGCGGATACGTTGGTGGCAGTAACCCGTGCCGGAAATGTCTATGGCTTTCGCCCAGACTGATGAAAAGTAATAAGCAATGAAACCAGTGATCGCCTTGGTGGGGCGCCCTAACGTCGGTAAATCGACGCTTTTTAACCGCATGACGAAGTCGAGAGACGCTATCGTTGCAGATTTTGCAGGATTGACGCGCGACCGCCATTACGGCACCGGCAAGCAAGGAAAACACGAATACATCGTCATTGATACAGGTGGATTTGAGCCTGACGCTTCTAGTGGCATTTACCGTGAAATGGCACGCCAAACACAGCAAGCTGTGGCCGAAGCCGATGTGGTTGTTTTTGTGGTTGACGCTCGCGCAGGTTTGTCAGGGCAGGATCACGATATTGCCCGCTACCTACGGCGCCTTGGCAAACCTTGTGTATTGGCTGCTAATAAGGCAGAAGGTATGCGCGAAGGCGTACAACTGTCTGAGTTCTATGAGCTTGGATTGGGTGAGGTCTATGCTATTTCGGCTGCCCACGGACAAGGCATTCGCAGCTTGGTCGAGTTGGTGCTCGAGCCTTTGCATTTGCCTGATCCAGACGAAGCGCTGGAAGAGGATAAAAACGTCATCAAGTTGGCTGTAGCTGGCCGGCCCAATGTAGGTAAATCAACCTTAATCAATGCGTGGTTGGGCGAGGAGCGCTTGGTCGCTTTTGATTTGCCCGGCACGACCCGCGATGCCATTTCGGTACCTTTCGAGCGTAACGGACAACGCTTTGAACTCATCGACACTGCCGGTTTGCGCCGCAAGGGCAAGGTTTTTGAGGCCATCGAGAAGTTCTCAGTGGTTAAAACCCTCCAAGCGATTGAGTCGGCGAACGTCGTTTTGCTGCTGCTGGACGCAACCCAAGGTGTGACTGATCAAGATGCTCACATTGCTGGGTATATTTTGGAGAGTGGCAGGGCCGTAGTTGTGGCGGTGAACAAGTGGGATGCCATTGATGACTACCAGCGCCAATTGCTGGAGCGATCCATCGAAACACGTTTGACCTTTCTCAAGTTTGCTTCGCTGCACTTTATTTCTGCCACAAAAAGGCAGGGACTTGGCCCTGTTTGGGCTGCTATTACCCAAGCGCATAAAGCGGCTACATGCAAGATGTCAACGCCCGTATTGACACGTCTTTTGCTAGAAGCAGTCCAGTTTCAAAGTCCTAAACGGGCTGGTATGTTCCGACCTAAATTGCGCTATGCCCATCAAGGTGGGATGAATCCACCAGTGATCGTGGTGCATGGTAATTCGCTGGAACATGTCACTGATGCTTACAAGCGATTTCTGGAAGGTCGGTTTCGCAAGGAGTTCAATTTGGTCGGTACGCCGCTGCGTATTGAGATGAAGACTTCACACAATCCCTTTGCGGAAAAGGCTGACAACTGATCTGCGAACGATGTCTACAGAGCCAAGGGGGTGAAATGCCCACAGGCTTAGGACAGCCTGCTTGCTGTGGTAAGGTGCGGTTTTACAACAACATTTTTGAACACGGAGAATATCGTGAGCAATAAAAGTCAACTTCTTCAAGACCCCTTCCTGAATGCCTTGCGTCGGGAGCATGTTCCAGTTTCGATCTATCTTGTGAATGGCATCAAGTTGCAGGGGCAGATTGAGTCTTTCGATCAGTATGTTGTGCTGCTGCGCAATACAGTGACCCAGATGGTTTACAAGCATGCTATCTCCACGATCGTCCCCGGGCGTGCCGTTAGTTTTTCTACGGCAGAATCTACCGGATCTGAAGTGGTGAGTGCGTAAACGCAAAATACTCCGGTGCTGGGCGGTACGCTTCTCACTACTGAAAACTCTAGTTTGCTGATTTGAGCTCAATTCATACCACCGCTGCGGATTACGCTCGCGTCTTGCTTGTCGGGGTCGACTTCGGTTTGCCCCATTTTGATACAGAGCTTGAAGAGCTTGGTTTGCTGGCTGAAACAGCAGGCATGAAGCCGGTTGCACGGCTTACTTGCAAGCGTAAGGCTCCCGATGCGGCTCTGTTTGTTGGTAGCGGCAAGGCCGATGAACTGCGCTTGTTAGCACAGATGCATGGCGCCACGGAGGTGCTCTTTGATCAAGCACTCAGCCCAGCGCAGCAGAGAAATTTAGAACGCCACTTGGGTCTTGCTGTCAATGACCGAACTCTTTTGATTTTGGAAATTTTTGCCCAGCGTGCGCGCAGCCACGAGGGAAAACTTCAGGTTGAATTGGCCCGTTTGCAATATTTGAGCACGCGACTGGTGCGGCGATGGTCTCATTTGGAGCGTCAGCGCGGGGGCATTGGTGCCCGTGGTGGGCCAGGTGAGGCACAAATTGAACTTGATCGCCGAATGATTGGTGAATCTATCAAGCGTACCCAAGAGCGCTTGCTAAAGGTCAAGCGCCAACGTTCAACCCAGCGCCGCCAACGTGAGCGCCGCGATACCTTCAACATTTCGTTGGTGGGTTATACCAATGCTGGAAAATCAACGCTTTTCAATGCGTTGGTCAAAGCCAAAGCTTATGCGGCAGATCAACTTTTTGCCACGTTAGATACGACAACACGCCAGTTGTATCTGGGTGAGGCAGGGCGGTCAGTATCACTGTCAGACACAGTTGGTTTTATTCGTGAGCTACCGCATGGTTTGGTAGATGCTTTTCAGGCCACGTTGCAAGAAGCGGTAGATGCAGATTTGTTGTTGCACGTTGTGGATGCGTCTAATCCAAATTTTCCGGAGCAAATGGTGCAGGTTCAGAAGGTTTTAGCCGAAATTGGTGCTTCGAGCGTGCCACAGCTTCTTGTGTTTAATAAGCTTGATGCCATAGCTCCTGAACAACGACCAACGCAGCTGCAAGATACCTATGAAATTGACGGCAATCCTGTGCCGCGTTTCTTTGTCAGTGCCAAAGCAATGGAAGGACTTGCGGCGCTGCGTCAGCAATTGGGTGTTGTCGTTTTGTCTTCACAGCAGTCGCATGCTCACCCTGTAGTCACTACCGAATTTGATGACGACCAAGCCTGATTAGGCACAATGTCATCCCAAACTAAATCAGAAGCAGAGATTTTTCGCATGAATCAACCACATCGCGCCCGCCGCTGGGGGCTGTTACCAGAGCGTATGCGTGAGATGTTTAACCTGAATGACCCCCGTTGGGGACGCGGTGACGCAAAGTCTTCTGATGACAAGCCACCTGAAGCTGACAGACCACCTCAATCACCCTCAGGGCAACGTGGGCGCGACACAGGGCCTGCTGGGGGGCAGCCCCCTGATTTAGATGAGTTGTGGCGTGACCTTAATCGCAAGTTGGTCGGACTGTTTGGTACCAAAAATGGTGGTGGTAACTCCCACGGCGATGGTGGATTTCAACCTGATATGAAAAATGCAGGTTTTGGTGTCGGCCTGATTGCTGCCATTGCAGTGCTGATTTGGTTAGGTACGGGGTTCTTTATTGTCCAAGAAGGGCAACAAGCTGTGATCACGCAGTTTGGTAAATACCAAAGCAGTGTTGGCGCTGGTTTTAACTGGCGGTTACCCTATCCGATTCAGCGCCATGAATTGGTGTTTGCCACACAAATTCGTTCGGCCGATGTAGGGCGCGATACCATCATCAAATCCACTGGATTGCGTGAGTCAGCTATGCTGACTGAAGATGAAAACATCGTTGAAATCAAATTTGCTGTTCAATATCGCCTAAGCGATGCGAGGGCATGGCTTTTTGAGAGTAAAAATCCTGCTGATGCTGTGGTGCAAGCCGCCGAAACCGCTGTCAGGGAGGTGGTTGGAAAGATGCGGATGGATACCGCATTGGCTGAGGAGCGCGATCAAATAGCGCCCCGCGTTCGGGCATTGATGCAAACGATTCTGGACCGCTATAAAGTAGGGGTCGAAGTGGTCGGTATTAACTTGCAACAGGGCGGTGTGCGACCCCCCGAGCAAGTCCAAGCTGCATTTGATGACGTTCTCAAAGCTGGTCAAGAACGTGAGCGTGCCAAAAACGAAGCCCAAGCGTACGCCAACGATGTGATTCCGCGTGCTGTTGGCTCTGCTTCGCGTCTTAAGGAAGAAGCGGATGCTTATAAAGCCCGTATTGTGGCGCAGGCCGAAGGCGATGCCCAGCGCTTTAGTTCGGTGCTGGTTGAATACCAGAAGGCTCCGCAAGTGACACGCGACCGCATGTACTTAGAGTCTATGCAGCAAATCTACACCAGTGTTACCAAGGTGATGGTTGATTCCCGCCAAGGCTCTAATTTGCTCTATTTGCCATTGGACAAAATTTTGCAGACCGGAGGGGTGCCATTGACTGGGCCTGAAACTCCTGCCACCGCACCTATTGCAGCGCCTGCCGTACCAACGCCAGCCGCCGCTCCCACTTTTTCGACGGATGCCCGTGCGCGCGATGGTAGCCGTACGCGTGAGCGCGAATCGCGCTAGGAGAGTCATGTGAACCGGGTTGGATTTTTTGCATCTTCGATTCTTGTTGCGCTGGCTTTGGCTAGCTCCATGCTGTTTGTGGTCGATCAACGCCAGTTTGGTGTGGTCTATGCCCTAGGGCAAATCAAGGAAGTTATTACAGAGCCAGGCTTGAATTTCAAGTTGCCTCCACCTTTTCAGAATGTGTCATACATCGATAAACGGTTGCTAACGCTTGACAGTACCGATGCTGAGCCTATGTTAACGGCGGAGAAGCAGCGCGTTGTGATCGATTGGTATGTCCGCTGGCGCATCAGTGAGCCATCAGAGTTCATCCGTAATGTTGGGTTGGACGAAAACGCAGGTGCCTTGCAACTTAACCGGGTAGTGCGCAACGCTTTTCAAGAAGAGATTAATAAGCATACGGTGAAGGAGCTGCTCTCTCTTAAGCGTGAGGCATTGATGGCTGATGTCAAGCGTGAAGTCCTTGAAAAGGTGCGCGGTGCTAAGCCTTGGGGCGTTGATGTGGTGGATGTTCGTATCACTCGGGTTGATTACGTTGAGGCAATTACAGAATCTGTTTATCGCCGGATGGAAGCGGAGCGCAAGCGTGTTGCTAATGAGCTGCGTTCGACTGGGGCAGCAGAAGGGGAGAAAATTCGTGCTGATGCAGATCGTCAGCGTGAAATCGCTATCGCCAATGCCTACCGCGATGCCCAGAAGGTCAAGGGTGCTGGGGATGCTCAGGCTGCACACATTTATGCGGAGGCGTTTGGCCGTGACCCACAATTTGCACAGTTTTACCGTAGCCTAGAAGCGTACAAATCCAGCTTTAATAAGAAGGGTGATGTGGTGGTGGTTGATCCTGCTTCATCTGAGTTCTTCAAGTCATTCCGTGGTGGGATGTCTGGTCAAACTGCTGTACGTAAGCCTTAGTAAGCTGTAGTCGATTTGGCGTGATGCCAGTCCATTAAGCCCCTCGTGGGTCTCAAGTAAAAAAGGGAGCGTTTTTGACACGCTCCCTTTTTGTTTCATGCATTGGGCGCAAAGTGGGCTTAACAGCTTACTTGACCATCACGCACTCTGTTGGGCGAAGAAACCTTCAGTGTGGATAAGTTCTTTTTTCCCACCCAGCTGCATGACAGTTTCTACGCAGGTCGCGACAAACTCGGGACTGCCAGCAATAAAAATGGTGTGATTTGAGAGGTTCGTAAACAGTTTTGGCAAAGCGACATCTATTCTGCCAGCCAAGTGATCTGCGCTCTGTTCACGTGTCAAGGTAATCTTGTAATCAAAGTTGCGGTGCTTGGTTCGCCACCAAGCCATCAAGCCTTGACTGTAAATATCGTCACGGGTTCTAGCAGAAAAAACCATGGTTACCGGTTTCTTGAAACCGCGTCGCAACGCAGCCTCGGCCAGCGCCAAAATCGGAGCTAAACCGGTACCTGCAGCCAAACAAAGTACCGGGGTGTCCACGGATGGATCGCCGATAAAAGTACCGTAGGCACCTGACACTTTCAGATTCTCACCGACCTGCAGGCGGTCATGAATCCATTGGCTTGTGATTCCACCTTCGGCACGCGCTACTTGGAGGACTAGCTCACCATCAGGGCGCGGTGCGTTGGAGATGGAGTAGGCACGCGCGGGCACGTTTGCATGTGGATTACCGATAGTCACATACTGGCCGGGCCAATAGCGAATAGGCTGACCGACCGGGCGCAAGTGCAATTCAACGACACGGTTGGCGATCTGGCGTTTATCGGTGAGTACAAACAAAACCGATTCGCGCGGAGGAAATAATTTGGGTTTAGCGTCTTCGGTGCCCCATTCGATCACCAATTCCTCAGAAATCGGTTTAGCCATGCACATCAAACCAAAGCCTTGCCGACGCTCTTCGGGTGAAAGAGCCATGTCCAAAACCATTCCTTGGTCGAATTGACCCGAAATGACTTTGACCTTGCACTCTCCACAGGCACCTGCACGGCAGTTGTTAGGCAAGGCATAGCCTGCTTTTTCAAGCCCCATCAACACAGTGTCACCTGCAGCACATGCCACCGATTGGCCCGAAGGCTGCATCACAATACGAGCCATTTTTATCCTATTTATTGGTTTCTTGATTGCACGAAGGCCGATCCTCCAAGTGGAAAATCGGCCAACAAGACGAACTAAACTAGCCCAAGTTGATTAAAACACTGGAATGATGTCGTCCATTTCAATGTCGGAGATCTCTTGGCCGCTGATGCCGACTTCAGGAATTGCAGGAAACGGAATGTTGTAGCGATCAAGCACGACTTTCAGGCCGAGCATTGCATTGCGCCAGTTCTCTTTTTTCGTTTCGTAGGTTGGCACACCAAAGCCTGCCAGTCGTGCAATTTCTTCGGCTTCACGTTGGTTTGCGATGAAGTCTTCTGGCAGATCCCAGAATTCCATGGGCGGCTCAAACAGCACTGCGGACAGGAACAGGTAACCGGCACGAATTTGCTTGGTGACGATGGCTTTGGTTTCTTCTTGCAGACCGGGGTAGTCGCGCTCCATTACGGCCATGCAAATGGCCATGTGACGACCTTCATCACGACCAATATTCTTGAAGCCTTCCTTGAAGACAGCCTCGCGAGAATTGTCGAACATTTGTTTGAAGATCGTTGCTGCAGCCATTTCCCCCATCAGGAAGGAGCTGAAAAGCACAGCCAAGTCGTACTTTGGAACGGCCTTTTTGTAACCAGTCCAGTAGCGCGAGCCGTTGAAATACAGCCATTTGACATTCTTTTGGAGCCGCTTTCCAAGTTCGGTCTTTGGCTCATAGGTAATTGGATCTGGGTGACCAAGCATTTTGGTGATGGCCAGACCGCACATGATTTCATGGTTCTGCTCGTCGCGGGTGACAGAGAAGAAGCAGCGGCGCACCAAGTCTTCTTCGTGCACTTCATAAGTCTTGATCAGTGCTTCAGCAAAAACCGGTGGGGCTGATGCATCAAACACCGACAGCAAACTCCACCAGTAAGCGATAGATTCACGCTCTTCCCAAGAGTAGCTCTCTACGTCGAGCGTATCCCAAGGTAATTTTTCAGGATCCCAGTTCTCGCGCAGAGATGCATCCCACACCTCTTGCAACTTGGCAGTTTTGTTTTCCCATGACAGTGGGTAAACGTTAGGTTGCTCAATTGCTGGCGGAAATTCCATCTTGTCCGCAAAGCGTTCCTTGTTTGTCGCCATATCGCCTCCTCTGGTTGCTTGATCAGGTTGTGTGTCCATCTAATTCAGATGGGAACAGGCAAATAATGTCACATAAAAAAATGTTTAGCAATATTTTTTGTATCGCTTTTTCTAAAAATAAGGGAAAACCCGATCTTTGATAGGCCCAAACAGGCCAAGATGGTGTTGTTGAATAACAGCCCGTCAAAGGTTCTCGCATCAAGCAGTCTGGCCTGATCTGTGCCCGAGTAGGGCCTTACAGCAGCACATCAATGGGCAAGTGAAGCTGTGCACAACGGGGTGAGTGCTACCGGATGCGGTGATGTCGAAGCACAGAGGCGTTGCTTCAAGGGATTGGGCGAGCGTGCCATGCCTTGCAACTTTTAGCACCCGTTGGTGAAGTTACAAATTTGCCCTTGGAGGTTTTTGTGGAAGCGAGGGAGCAAACTTTTCAGTAAACCGATACATAAATCATCGTTAAGAATTTTTTTATGTAACTCTATTTGTCCATGGTAGCCTAGGGATTGAGCTGGTTGGCTACCAAAAACCAGCGCCACACTTGAACTTCTGCGGTCGAATTTCTGTAGGGCGTGGAACGAGCTGGGGGCTTTTGATCGGAATAAATCGCTGATAGCCCCTGCAAGACGGGCCGAAGTAGCTATGAAAATAGTAGCAATGTGCGATCAAAAGGTCATCGGGCGGTGGGTAATCCATCCGTAAGACCCATCAAATGCCCAATAAAAATGCCAGTCAGCTTTTAACTGACTGGCATTAACCTGGATGGACTTCTACAGTCTAATTACGCAACAACGCCTTTGGCAACGTCAGCGTACTCTGGGATTTGATTGAAGTTCAGGTACTTGTAGATAGAAGCCCCGTCTTTATTGACCACGCCCATGGCTTCGTGGTACTCGGCCACAGTAGGCAGCTTGCCCAGCTTAGACGCAATGGCTGCCAGTTCAGCAGAACCCAAGAACACGTTGGTATTCTTGCCCAAGCGGTTCGGGAAGTTGCGTGTCGAAGTGGAGATCACGGTAGCGCCTTCGCGCACTTGGGCTTGGTTGCCCATGCACAGCGAACAGCCAGGCATTTCGGTGCGGGCACCGGATGTGCCAAACGCTGAATAAAGCCCTTCCTTGACCAATTCGTTTTGGTCCATCTTGGTCGGAGGAGCGACCCACATTTTGACCGGAAGGTCACGCTGACCGCCCAGCAGCTTGGCTGCAGCGCGGAAGTGACCGATGTTGGTCATGCACGAACCGATGAAAGACTCATCAATCTTCGTTCCCGCCACTTCGGACAGGAACTTGGCATCATCGGGATCGTTCGGACAGCAAACGATGGGTTCCTTGATGTCGGCCAGATCAATTTCGATGACAGCAGCGTATTCGGCATCCTTGTCGGCTTCGAGCAGGTTGGGGTTGGCCAGCCATGCTTCAACTTTTTCGATACGGCGGGCCAGAGTCTTGGGATCAGCGTAGCCATCAGCGATCATGTTCTTCATCAGAACGATGTTCGACTTCAAGTATTCCTGCACTGGCTCAGGATTGAGCTTGATGGTGCAGCCCGCAGCGGAACGTTCGGCAGAAGCATCCGACAATTCAAAAGCTTGTTCCACTTTCAGATCTGGCAGACCTTCGATTTCAAGGACACGGCCCGAGAAAACGTTAATCTTGCCGGCCTTGGCGACGGTCAAAAGACCGGCCTTGATAGCGTACAACGGAATGGCATGCACCAAGTCACGCAAAGTTACGCCGGGCTGCATTTCGCCCTTAAAGCGCACCAGCACCGATTCAGGCATATCCAGTGGCATCACGCCAGTGGCTGCACCAAAGGCCACCAAGCCAGAACCGGCAGGGAACGAAATACCAATCGGGAAGCGGGTGTGTGAGTCACCACCAGTGCCCACGGTATCGGGCAACAGCAGGCGGTTGAGCCAGCTGTGAATCACGCCATCGCCCGGACGCAGGGCCACACCGCCACGGTTGCTGATGAAAGCAGGCAGTTCGCGGTGGGTCTTGACATCGACTGGCTTAGGATAAGCAGCAGTGTGGCAGAACGATTGCATCACCAAGTCGGCTGAGAAGCCCAAGCAAGCCAAGTCTTTCAGCTCGTCGCGGGTCATAGGGCCGGTGGTGTCTTGCGAACCAACGGTTGTCATCTTGGGTTCGCAGTAAGTACCGGGACGCACACCTTGACCTTCTGGCAAGCCCACTGCGCGACCAACCATCTTTTGTGCCAGTGTGAAACCAGCCTTGGTTGCTGCTGGAGGCGTGGGCAGGCGGAACAGTGTCGAGGCGGGCAGGCCCAAGAATTCACGGGCCTTCGAAGTCAAACCACGGCCAATGATGAGGTTGATACGGCCACCAGCGCGCACTTCGTCCAGCAGCACATCGCTCTTGAGTGCGAATTCGGCAACGACTTCGCCGTTTTTGACGATTTTGCCGTCGTAGGGCAACACATCAATGACATCGCCCATTTCGAGCTTGCTGACATCGACTTCAATCGGCAGCGAGCCGGAGTCTTCTTGGGTGTTGAAGAAGATGGGGGCAATCTTGCCACCCAAAGTGACACCGCCAAAACGCTTGTTGGGCACAAACGGAATGTCGGCACCGGTTGCCCAGATCACGCTGTTGGTGGCCGATTTACGCGAAGAGCCTGTGCCGACCACATCGCCAACGTAGGCTACCAGGTTGCCCTTTTTCTTCAGGTCGTCGATGAACTGCATCGGGCCGCGCTTGCCATCTTCTTCGGGCTTGAATGCTGCACCTTCGCGGGTGTTTTTCAGCATGGCCAAGTAGTGCAATGGAATGTCAGGGCGGCTCCAAGCATCGGGAGCAGGTGACAGGTCGTCGGTGTTGGTTTCACCGGGCACCTTGAATACGGTGACAGTGATTTTCTTTTCAACTTCAGGGCGGCTAGTGAACCACTCGGCATTGGCCCAGCTTTGCATCACTTCGTTGGCTTTGGCGTTACCCGCTTTGGCTTTGGTGGCGACATCGTTGAAGAAGTCGAACATCAAGAGGGTCTTTTTCAGGGCTTCAGCGGCTACGGCGGCCACATCGGCATCGTCCAGCAGCTCAATCAGTGGGTGGACGTTGTAGCCGCCCACCATAGTGCCCAACAGTTCAGTAGCCTTGGCCTTGGAAATCAGCGGCAGAGCGATATCGCCATGGGCCACGGCAGCCAAGAAGCTGGCTTTGACTTTGGCAGCATCGTCCACACCAGGGGGAATGCGGTGCGTGAGCAGGTCGAGCAAGAAGGCATCTTCACCAGCAGGTGGGTTCTTGATCAGCTCGATCAGATCGGCCACTTGTTGGGCATCCAGCGGCAAGGGTGGGATACCCAGTGCAGCGCGCTCGGCTACGTGGTCACGGTAGGCTTTCAACATATTTTTCTCCGGTGGTTTCTGAAGTGGGCGATAGGTAACTTGCGTGTCCGCATCTGCCTCATTGGGCAGTGTTGGGGTGTGCGTCGAGCACGCTAGGGGGAGGATTCTTTTTGATCGATTCGGCTACCGCTACTTGGGCGGGACTCATGCATTCATCGGCCAGACGTTGACCGCGTTTTTGGTCCATGAGCATCGATTTGTTGGCAATTTGCAACCAAACCGCACCGGCTTTTTGGTCTTCTAAACGCACGGTGCCGGTGCTGGTGGCTACGGGGGCCATGTGGTATTTAAAGCCCTTGCCGTCGATATGGAAGTGTCCGGGCGATTGGGTGTCGGGCATGACGCGCACCGAAGCACCCAGTTCGCAGGGAATATTGCCAATATGGACATTTTCGGCAATCGCCAGTTCTTGGGGAGACAGCGCACCGGCACTAGCGACACCTGCCGCCACCGTGCCTGCAGCAGCCAAACCCGCAGCGGTTTTCAGGGCAGTGGAGCGTGGAGTGGTTTCTGCTTTAGCGACCATTGTTTTTTGATCGGCACGGGCTTTCGCCGCTTTGGTTGCCTTGGCGGTGGCGGCCTTGGCGGCAGCTCGATCGACGCTGGTTTTTGCTTTTTTGGCTGAAGCTGGTGGCTTTTGCGCGGCCGTTTGTGCCAAAACAAGTGCTGGTGCTAAAGCCAACACGGTAGAGATAAGCAGGTTTTTCATGGGAACAACTCCAGCGGAGAAATCAGATCAGGAATGAAGGGGTGTAAGCCAGTGTTGTACCGCAATCGGCAAAGCTTGCCCGGTTTGGTGTGCTCGCTCGAGCACCTGCCAGAAGTAACGGTAACTAGCACGGTCGTGCAATACACCCTCAAAACTGATCGGAGCCCAGTCTGCATCTGCAGCTGCTGCTATGATTTTTGAAGCAGCTTCAATCTCGTCTTGTGCTGGCGCAAAGGCTGCCAGAATAGGTCGAATTTGTGCGGGGTGAATGCTCCACATCCGTGTATAGCCTAGCTCGCGGGCAGCGCGGCTGGCAGCAGACTGCATGGCTGTGGTGTCGCTAAATTCGGTCACAACACAGTGTGACGGTACTTTGCCGTGGGCGTGGCAGGCAGAGGCGATTTCGAGTTTGGCTCGCACCACCAGCGGGTGGTTGAATTGCCCGGCGGATGTCATGCCTGAGGCCGGAATCGCACCGCCATGGGCTGAGACAAAATCCATCAAACCAAAGCTCAGGCTTTGCACGCGCGGGTGTGCCGCGATCTCAAAGGCACGGTGAACCGCAGCAGGCGATTCAATCAAAACTTGTAGCGCCAAATGATTGGCAGATGCGCGCTGGAGGGCTTTTTCGGCCAAAAGTACGTCGTCTACCGACTCGACCTTGGGCAACATGATGTGGCACAACCGGTGGCCGGCTTCGCCTGCAATGGTGGCGATGTCGTTGGCAAAAGCGGGGTGGTCGACAGGGTGAACTCGGGCGGCGACGCGGGCATCTGGTGCGGCATCGCGGGCCAAGGCTGCTACCAACGCAGCGTGCTGTGCTTCACCCCCAACGGGAGCGCCATCTTCACAATCGAGCGTGACATCAAAGACGCACGTTCCAAACTCTTGGGTCATTTCGGCCTGCAATTGCAGGCTTTTTCGCATTCGTGCTTCAACGCCGCTGTAATGGTCACAGACCGGCAGGAAGCTTGCCTGCGCTTGGGCACCCAGAAGTACGTCGCGGGGATGTGTCATGGAATCAAAAGCGCAGGCAAAAAAAGAGGGGCAGCACAGGCCCAGAGCAGATTAAAGTGTCTGGGCTTGCACTGTCAGGGACGCTTACAGCAGGTGCTTAACGCCGTCGGCTTCGCCTTGCAGCTCAGCCAAAGTGATGTTGATGCGTTCTTGCGAGAAGGCATCGATTTCCAGACCTTCGACGATTTTGTATTCGCCGTTTTCGGTGGTCACAGGAAAGCCAAACACGATGCCGGCAGGAATGCCGTATTCGCCGTTGGAAGGCACGCCCATGGTGACCCATTCGCCGTTTGAACCCAAAGCCCAGTCACGGATGTGGTCGATAGCGGCGTTGGCAGCCGAAGCAGCCGACGACAAACCACGTGCAGCAATGATGGCGGCACCGCGCTTGCCAACGGTGGGCAAGAAGGTGTCTGCATTCCAGACTTGGTCGTTGATGGTTTCTTTGACCGATGCACCGTTGATGCTGGCAAAACGGTAGTCAGCGTACATGGTGGGCGAGTGGTTGCCCCACACGGTCAACTTGCGGATATCGCCGACGGCGGTGCCAGTCTTGGCAGCGATTTGCGAAGCAGCACGGTTGTGGTCCAGACGCAACATGGCAGTGAAGTTCTTCGCTGGCAGATCAGGAGCCGACTTCATGGCGATGTAAGCATTGGTGTTGGCAGGGTTGCCGACCACCAGCACCTTGACGTTGCGCGAAGCCACGGCATTGAGTGCCTTGCCTTGCACGGTAAAGATGGCAGCGTTGGCGGCCAACAGGTCGGCGCGTTCCATGCCAGGGCCACGGGGACGGGCACCGACCAGCAAAGCGTAGTCTGTGTCCTTGAAGGCTTGCAGAGGATCAGAGTGGGCTTCGATACCGGCCAGCAGCGGGAAAGCGCAGTCTTCGAGTTCCATAATCACGCCTTTGAGCGCGTTTTGGGCCTTTTCGTCCGGGATTTCGAGCAGTTGCAAGATGACGGGCTGGTCTTTGCCCAGCATTTCGCCGGAGGCGATGCGGAACAACAGGGCGTAACCGATTTGACCTGCTGCGCCGGTGACGGCCACGCGAACGGGTGCTTTGCTCATGGTAAAAACTCCAGGAAGTGAAGAAAAACAGGGAGGGATGCAGCGGTTACCACCTGCGCCTGTTACCAGCAACATGTGCCCCGCAAACAGCGCGTGATTCTACCGTTGATTCCTGTGCTGCGTCAATTTGTCTTATGTCTTATATAAGATATGATGCGGGCGCGCTGTGCTGTGTTTGACACTAGCTTCATAGCTGCGTTTGTTGCGTCCTATGTCTGCCTTAACCCCTTCCGCCCCTGAAGCCCTGACACTGCCATCTGGCATGGTGGGGTTGCCTGCGCCAGCGTTCAGTCCGCTGTACCAACAGATTAAGGGACTGATTCTGCAGAGCCTACAGGCCGGCGAATGGAAGCCCGGCGAATCCATTCCGAGCGAGATGGATTTGGCTGCGCGCTTTCGGGTGAGCCAAGGAACGGTGCGAAAAGCCATCGACGAATTGGCCGCTGAGAACTTGGTCGTGCGCCGCCAAGGTAAGGGCACCTTTGTTGCCACCCATGCCGAGCAGCACGTGCAGTACCGTTTTTTGAAGCTGCTTCCTGACAGCGGCGATGCCAGCGTCGAAGGCCCCGCGCAGCGCCACATTATTGACTGCAAGCGTGTTCGTGCCAGCGCTGAGGTTGCCCGAACACTGGGGCTGCGCACGGGCGACTCTGTGGTTCAGGCACGGCGCATTTTGTCCTTCGGTGGTGTCCCCACTATTTTGGAAGATATTTGGCTACCTGGGCAGGCCTTTAAGGGGTTGACTGCGGCGCAAATGGCCAACTATCCCGGCCCCACCTATGCCATGCTAGAGCTTGATTTTGGCGTTCGCATGGTGCGGGCAGAAGAAAAACTCCGCGCGGTTTTACCTGATGCAGAGCAGGCAAACCTTTTGGAAGTCACGCCATTTACCCCCCTGTTGAGTGTGGAGCGTTTAGCCTACACCTACAACGATGTTCCTATGGAGTTACGCCGTGGCCTTTACCGCACAGATACGCACCATTACCGCAACGAATTAAGCTGACAGACACCTTGCAATGGTCAATACAAGAGCAAAACGCCGAAAATACACAGTATCTCAAACGCCGACTTGCTGCATTGCAATAGAATTTTGCCTTCCCGTCTGCACGAAATTACACAGTAGTTACATCCACGAAAGCACTTTCCATGACAGAGTTAGCCAAAAAGCGGCCTGAATTCCGCAATATCAACGCCTTCAAGGACCTGACGACCTACCGCATGGCTCCGGCTGCATGGGTCTCGATCCTGCACCGTGCCAGCGGTGTGATCATGTTCTTGTTGCTTCCTTTTATCCTCTGGATGTTCGATACCTCTGTGTCTTCGGAAATTTCCTTTGGCCGGTTCACAGCAGCGTTTAGTGTCGGTTTAGGCTTTATCCCCGGTTGGTTTGTCAAACTCGTGGTTTTGGCCCTGATCTGGGCTTACTTGCACCACCTGATTGCTGGTTTGCGCCATCTGTGGATGGACACCAACCACGATGCCGTGACCAAGGAATTTGGCAAAACTTCTGCCGTAGCTACGTTGGTCGTGAGCATTGCCTTGGCGGTAGTGTTGGGCGCCAAGTTGTTTTTTGGCCTTTACTGATACACCGACGGTGTGGTCGTGTGTGACTGCATCTTTATCGATTTGAGAGGAAATGACTATGTCCGTAAATTACGGCTCTAAGCGTATCGTTGTGGGTGCCCACTATGGTTTGCGCGACTGGCTTAGCCAGCGCGTGACAGCCGGTTTGATGGCGCTGTTCACCTTGGTAGTGCTGGCCCAAGTGATTTTTACCAAAGGCCCTGTCGGATACGCACTGTGGGCCGGTATTTTCTCCAGCCAATGGATGAAAGTGCTGACTTTTTCCATCATCATTGCACTGGCTTGGCACGTCTGGGTTGGTGTGCGCGACATCTTCATGGATTACATCCAGCCTGTGGGTGTGCGCTTGGTACTCCAAGTTTTCACCATTGTCTGGCTGGTCGGCAATGCTGGCTGGGGCATCCAGATTTTGTGGCGTCTCTGATTCCCGCGACTGAAGGCAAATAATGAGCTATACCAACGCTAACATCACTAAGCGCAAATTCGACGTTGTCATCGTCGGTGCCGGCGGCTCCGGCATGCGCGCCGCCCTCGAACTCTCTCGCGCTGGCCTGAACGTGGCCTCGCTGTCCAAAGTGTTCCCCACCCGCAGCCATACAGTGGCCGCGCAAGGCGGTGTTTCTGCTTCGCTGGGCAATATGTCTGAGGACAACTGGCACTACCACTTCTACGACACCATCAAGGGTTCTGATTGGCTGGGCGACCAAGATGCCATCGAATTCATGTGCCGCGAAGCACCCAAGGTCGTGTACGAACTCGAACACTTTGGTATGCCGTTCGACCGCAACCCTGACGGCACGATTTACCAGCGTCCTTTTGGTGGTCATACCGCCAACTACGGTGAAAAACCTGTGCAACGTGCTTGCGCTGCGGCTGACCGTACTGGTCACGCTATGCTGCACACGCTGTACCAGCAAAACGTCAAGGCCAAAACGAATTTCTTCGTTGAATGGATGGCCCTTGACCTGATCCGTGATGCCGATGGCGACGTGGTGGGCGTGACAGCGCTGGAAATGGAAACCGGCGATTTGTACGTTTTGGAAGCCAAAACCGTGCTGCTCGCTACTGGTGGTGCTGGTCGTATTTTTGCCGCTTCTACCAACGCCTTTATCAACACAGGTGATGGTTTGGGCATGGCCGCCCGTGCCGGCATTCCTTTGCAAGACATGGAATTTTGGCAGTTCCACCCCACTGGCGTTGCCGGTGCCGGTGTGTTGTTGACCGAAGGTTGCCGTGGCGAAGGCGCTATTTTGCTCAACAGCAATGGCGAACGCTTCATGGAGCGCTACGCTCCCACCCTGAAGGATTTGGCTCCGCGCGACTTTGTGTCCCGTTCGATGGACCAGGAAATCAAAGAAGGTCGTGGTTGTGGCCCGAACAAGGACTATGTGCTCCTGAAGCTCGACCACTTGGGTGCTGACACCATCCACAAGCGCTTGCCTTCGGTGTACGAAATTGGCGTTAATTTCGCCAATGTCGATATCACTAAAGAACCGATTCCTGTGGTTCCTACCATCCATTACCAAATGGGCGGTGTGCCGACCAACATTCATGGTCAAGTGGTTACGCAGGCCAATGGCATTCACAACTCGGTCATCAACGGATTGTATGCCGTTGGCGAATGTTCCTGTGTCAGCGTTCACGGTGCTAACCGTTTGGGTACCAATTCGCTGTTGGATTTGTTGGTGTTTGGTAAGGCCGCAGGCCGCCACATCGTTGAATTCAATAACAAAAATAAGGAGCACAAGCCCCTGCCCAAGGATGCCGCCGACCGTACTTTGGAGCGCCTGAACCAGCTCGATAAGTCGAACGATGGTATCTACGCGCAAGCCTTGGCAGGTGACATCCGTACTTCGATGCAGCAACACGCTGGCGTGTTCCGCACCCAAGCGAGCATGAACGAAGGTGTCAAAAAGATCGCTGAAATTCGCAGCCGCGTGGCGCAAGTCACCCTCAAAGACAAATCGAAGGTGTTCAATACGGCCCGTATTGAAGCGCTCGAAGTTGACAACTTGATCGAAGTCGCACAGGCCACGATGGTTTCTGCTGCTGCCCGTACCGAGTGCCGTGGTGCCCACACTGTGTATGACTACGAGCACGATGCCGATCACGCCGAATTCCCACTGGGTCGTAACGACAAGGAATGGCTCAAGCACACCCTGTGGTACAGCGAAGGCAGCCGTTTGGACTACAAGCCGGTCAACCTCAAGCCTTTGACCGTGGACAGCGTGCCACCCAAGGTTCGCACGTTCTAAACCAGTAGCCCCCCGAGAGAAGAACCATGCAAAAACGCACATTCCAAATCTACCGCTACGATCCGGACAAGGATGCCAAGCCTTACATGCAGACTGTCGAGATCGCTCTCGATGGCAACGAACGCATGCTGCTGGACGCACTGGTCAAGCTCAAGGAGCAAGACCCTACGTTGTCGTTCCGTCGCTCCTGCCGTGAAGGTGTGTGTGGCTCCGATGCCATGAACATCAACGGTAAGAACGGCTTGGCTTGTTTGACCAACATGAATACGCTGCCCGGCACGATCGTGCTCAAGCCGCTGCCGGGTCTGCCAGTCATTCGCGACCTGATCGTGGACATGACGCAGTTCTTCAAGCAATACAACTCGATCAAGCCTTACTTGATTAATGAAGGTTTGTTGCCTGACAAAGAGCGCTTGCAGTCGCCCGAAGAACGCGAAGAACTCAACGGCCTGTACGAGTGCATTTTGTGCGCGAGCTGCTCGACGAGCTGCCCGAGCTTCTGGTGGAATCCCGACAAGTTCGTTGGCCCGGCTGGTTTGCTGCAAGCCTACCGCTTCATCGCTGACAGCCGCGATGATGCTACGGCCCAGCGTCTCGATAACCTCGAAGACCCTTACCGCTTGTTCCGCTGCCATACCATCATGAACTGCGTGGACGTGTGTCCTAAGGGTCTGAACCCCACGCGCGCCATTGGCAAGATCAAGGAACTGATGGTGCGTCGCGCCATCTGACCTACTTCGCTCACAGTCATGGGTGAAACTTTCATTCCCTCCGATGCAGCGGCTTCGCCGCTGCTTGATGAGCGCGCGCTGAGTAAGCTGCATTGGCGCTGTCGGCGTGGCCTGCTGGAGAACGATCTGTTCATCGAACAGTTTTTCACCCGCTTTGAGCCTCAATTAACCCAACGCCATGCTACGGGCTTGCTGGCGTTGATGGATTTGGGGGACAACGATCTTCTGGATCTGTTGCTACGGCGACGTGAACCAGAGGCGGCGTTGGACTCCGAAGAAGTGCGTGAAGTGCTCGGCATGCTGCGCCAAGGTGGTAGTGCAGCGGTGCAGTCGCGCTGAATTCACAGCCCCCAGCCCTGACCATCGGCAACCTACCCAAGGAAAGTAACAATGAAGTTAGCTGACAACAAAGCCACCCTGTCGTTCTCCAATGGCAGCCCCAGCGTGGACCTGCCCGTATACCAGGGCAACATCGGGCCGGATGTCATCGACATCCGCAAGTTGTATGCACAAACGGGCATGTTTACTTATGACCCCGGTTTCCTGTCGACCTCTGCTTGCCAGTCGGCCATCACTTACATTGATGGCGACAAGGGCGAGTTGCTCTACCGTGGCTACCCTATCGAACAATTGGCGACGCAGTGCGATTACCTCGATACCTGTTATTTGCTGCTGAAGGGCGAACTGCCTAATGCAGGCCAGCGCTCTGACTTTCACAAGCTGGTGCTCGACCACACTATGGTCAACGAGCAGATGCAATTCTTCTTGCGCGGTTTCCGTCGCGATGCGCATCCGATGGCTGTGCTGACAGGTTTGGTCGGCGCTATGTCGGCTTTCTACCACGACAGCACCGATATCAACAATCCAGCACACCGCGACATCGCCGCGATTCGCTTGATTGCCAAGATGCCGACCTTGGTTGCAATGGCCTACAAGTACGGTAAGGGCGAGCCTTACATGTACCCACAAAACAACCTGAGCTATGCAGGCAACTTCCTGCGGATGATGTTCGGTACGCCGTGCGAAGAATACAAGGTCAATCCAGTGCTCGAACGCGCTTTGGATCGCATCTTCATCTTGCACGCTGACCATGAACAAAACGCATCGACCTCAACGGTGCGTTTGTGCGGTTCTTCGGGCACTAACCCGTTTGCTGCCATCTCTGCTGGTGTTGCTTGTTTGTGGGGCCCTGCCCACGGTGGTGCCAATGAAGCTTGCTTGAACATGCTCGAAGACATCCAGCGCCAAGGCGGTGTGTCTAAAGTTGGCGAGTTCATGGAAAAGGTCAAAGACAAGAATTCCGGCGTGAAGCTGATGGGTTTTGGTCACCGTGTTTACAAAAACTACGACCCACGCGCCAAGCTCATGCAAGAAACTTGCGACGAAGTTTTGGCTGAACTCGGTCTTGAAAACGATCCATTGTTCAAGCTCGCCAAAGCGTTGGAAAAGATTGCCCTCGAAGACGACTACTTCGTGCAGCGCAAGCTCTACCCGAACGTTGATTTCTACTCCGGCATCGTGCAGCGCGCGATGGGTATCCCGGTCAATTTGTTCACAGGCATTTTTGCACTGGCCCGCACCGTCGGCTGGATTGCCCAATTGAACGAAATGATCAGCGACCCAGAATACAAAATTGGCCGTCCACGCCAGTTGTTTACCGGCTCTGTGCGCCGTGACGTGCCGCCTCTGACGGCACGTTGATCGCTTGGGGTGCCTTGAACAGCACCCCGTTAGATCACACCAAGCCCGCCTTTTGGCGGGTTTTTTCGTTCTGTGAACAGCATCGCAATATAGAAAACTGGGTGAAAAGTGCTTAATTCACCCAGAGAGTGGTGATTTGTTCAGCCGTCTTTCAGCCAAAGCATGGAGAATTCGGGCTATGCCCGATATTTTGCAGCGTTGGCTGCCCTTCCTTTTCGCACGGAGCCATGTTTCTTTGGCTGTCGTATCTTCTGCCCCTAAGACACTGCATCCAGCGTGGTTAGTGCTACTGACCAGCGTTTGGCTGGCGACGGTGTGCAATGTACCGTTGTGGCGTGAAGTCGCCTCACTGCCCGGGAACACCGGCCTGCGTGCTTGGTTTTTTGAATTGGCTTTTGCCGTCATTATTGCAGCGGGCAATGTGGCGCTGCTGAGTCTGCTGGCTTGGGGGCGGGCGCTGAAACCGGTACTGGTGCTGGTGGTGTTGATGGCGGCCTTTGGCGCTTACTTTATGTTGAGCTATGGCATCGTGATCGATGCCACTATGCTGACCAATGTGTTTCAAACAGACGTGCGTGAGGCGGGTGATTTGCTCAATTGGCGTATGTTGGTGACCGTGTTGGTGTTGGCAGGGCCACCGTTGTGGTGGTTGCGGCGGTGTTCCGTGCGGCGTTTGGGTACTTTGCGCCAGATTGGGCACAACATACTGCTGTTGTTGGTGGCGGTGGTGGTGTTGGTCGCTAGTTTGCTGCTGGTGTTTCAGGACTTTGCTTCAACGATGCGCAACCACACCCAGCTGCGCTACCTGATCAATCCGCTCAACAGTATTTATGCACTCGGGCATATTGCCACCAAGCCTTTGCGGCTTGACTCCAGCACGCTGATGCCTGTGGGCCGCGATGCCAAATTAGGGGCCAGCTATGTCGGCCAAGCCAAACCACCGCTGTTAGTGCTGGTTGTGGGCGAGACGGCACGCAGTGGTAATTTTGGCCTGAATGGTTACGTGCGCGATACAACGCCGTTGTTATCGGCCCGCCGTGATGTGGTCAGCGCACCCAATGCGTGGTCGTGTGGCACCAGTACGGCCAGTTCGTTACCGTGCATGTTTTCGCATTTAGGGCGTGAGGGTTTTGAGGGGCGTAAGACCAATTTCGAGAACTTGATGGATGTGCTCCACCACGCAGGTTTGGCCGTGTTGTGGTTGGACAATCAATCGGGTTGCAAAGGGGTGTGCGATCGCGTGGGTCAGGCCAGTACCACCGACTTGAGAGACCCGTTGTTGTGCCCGGCTGGCGAGTGCTTGGATGCCATCATGCTCAAGGGGCTAGAGGCACGGCTTGCCGCCCTGCCTGCGGAGCAGCGGGCCCGTGGTACGGTGGTGGTGATGCACCAAATGGGCAGCCATGGCCCAGCCTACTACAAACGCTCGAACGTGGCGCATAAGCGCTTTGGCCCGGAATGCACCTCGAATGCTTTGCAAGAGTGCGGCCAAGATCAAGTGGTCAATGCCTACGACAACAGCATCGTAGCGACCGACGATTTTCTGCATTCGACCATCCAATGGCTCCAAGCACAGGCGACCCAAACCCAGACGGCGATGGTGTATGTCTCCGACCATGGTGAATCGTTGGGGGAAGGTAATATTTACCTGCATGGCTTGCCCTACGCCATTGCTCCAGACGTACAAAAACATGTGCCTTGGATCACTTGGCTTTCGCCAGCAATGCAAGAGCGCAGTGGCATGACCACAGGGTGTTTGCAAAAGGAATTAGCGCAGCGGCGTATTACGCACGATGCTTATTTCCACTCGGTGCTGGGCCTGATGGATGTGCAAACGGCCATCTACCAGCCAGCGCAAGACATCTATGCGCCCTGCCGTGCATCCGGTGTGGCACAAGCCCCAGCGAAAAGATCATGATGGGGTAGGTTGATAGCCTAAGGGTGTGGGCGTTGTGCCCGCGCCGCTGGCAATTCAATGGCTGTGTTGTGCCAGCGCCACCAGCATTCCAGTGCCAACCAAGCTGGCCTGCCAGCGCAATGCCAGCGTCCAATGGGGTACATGGCGTTCAACGCGCAGGTAGAGCGGTCTTGCCGCCAGCAGCGATAGTCCGAAGGCCGCCAGCATCCCGAGCGCATTGAGGGCAGGCGATTGCGGCCAGAGTCGGCTGACGACGGTATTGACCAGCAGGCACACCGAAAAGTGCAGTAAAAACACGGAATACGACATCTGTCCGAGCCGTTGCCAAGGCCGTGTCAAGGTGTCTAAGACGTGCGGCCAAGGTTGGCGCAAGGCCCAGACCAGCCCCATGGCCGTCAAAAGTGCCACCAAAATACGCCCACGAAACTCCAGCGTGAGCGCAGCAGCACCCAGCACCGCCATGCCCAGCAGCCACGGTGCGGCACGCGGCGCACGCACGGCCCAGTGTGCGGCCATGCCCAAGCCATAGGCACCCCAAAAGTAGGGTGCCCACATATCGCCCTGTTGCCAGCGATTCCACAGCAGCAGCGACGCGGCACATCCGGTCAATACCAGCACCCGCCCGAGCACTACCGCTTGGGCTGTTTGGCCCGCCACATGGCGCACACCTGCCAGCAGCAGTACTGCCAGCGCAAACAATTGAAAATCAATGGCCACGTACCATACGCCTGCCGACAGTGCTTCTTCGCCGACCACGTCTTGCAGTAGCAGGGCATGGGCCAACAATTGGGTCAGGCCGGGGGCATCGGGGACGCTGGAATGATCGAGCCAAGGCCGCACTACAGCCGAAGCCAGCACCGCTAGCAACAGTGCCACAGCATAGGGAATCACCAAGCGCACAAAGCGCTGGCCGATTTTTTGGGTTGCGCTGTCAAAGCGTGCCACCCCGTGGGGGGCCAAACTGGCTGCCGCCAAATAGCCACCGAGCACCAAAAATACCTGTACCGCCATACGGCCATGGTTGGAAAACCACGCAATCAGCACTGGGAAAAGCGGTTGCGCCACATCAGACATCGGCCCGTAAAACGACAAGTGGTGCCAGATCACGGCGGCGCAGGCCAGGCCCTTGAGGGTGTCGATCAGGGGGGTGCGGTGGTGTGGTGTGGGCATGGCAAGAAGAAGGGCGGTTCTTGTTCAATTCGCAGGCATGGGTTTTGGTTGACATGCTGGTGGGTGCAAGCCTGAAAACTTGGGTGCAGAGATCGGTTCGTCGGCTGCTTGTGCCGCCAGCCAGACGCTGATGGCGCGCTGGTCGGTCAGGGTGCGAACTTGTTGGTAGGCGATGTCGGCTTGGACAAAACGCCTGCGCAGCAGGTACAGCCACTGCTTGAGTCGTCCTGCACGCTGGCGGGGTTCTAGTTCTTGGCAGACCAATCGCCAAAAGTCGGCCAAATGGGGCAGGAGTGCCGGCCATTCGATCGGCACATGGTGGTGGGTTGGGTCAGGAGCCGCACCATTGGCCCGAATAGCCCATGCCAAGCCCGGGTCAGCGACCATGCCCCGCCCCAGCATGAGCGCATCGCAGCCCGAGACCTCGCGGCAGCGCTGGGCATCTTGTACCGTCCAGATCTCGCCGTTGGCCACCACGGGTACGCGCACAGCTTCGCGGATGGCCGGGATTTGCTCCCAATACGCTGGTGGGCGGTAGCCGTCTTGTTTGGTGCGGGCATGGACGACAATTTCGCAGGCTCCGCCGTCTTGCATAGCTTGGGCGCATTCCCGGGCCAAACTGGCATCGTTAAAACCCAGCCGCATTTTGGCCGACACCGGCAGGTGTGCGGGTACGGCGCGGCGCACCGCCGCCACCAGCGCAGCAATGCGCTCGGGCTGCTGTAACAGGGCTGCACCACCGCCGTGGCGGTTGACCACCTTGGCCGGACAGCCAAAATTCAGGTCGATACCCTCGGGGCCGAGGGCCGATAGCCGTGCCGCGTTCTCGGCCATGCAAGTGGGGTCAGAGCCGAGCAATTGGGCGCGCACCGGGGTGCCCGAGAGGGTTTTGCCACCGTGGTGCAATTCGGGCAGGTAGCGAAAAAATACCTTGTCAGGCAACAAGGTGCCGGTGATGCGGATAAATTCCGAGACGCAGCGGTCCACCCCACCGACGCGGGTCAGTACGTCGCGCAACACAAAATCAAGTAAGCCCTCCATCGGGGCCAGTAGCAGGGTCATGGGGGCAAAAAACGTCAGATTTTGGATAAAAAAAGGCGCTAGCCTTTGTCCAGTCTTTATATCTTGCTATTAATAAGGTAGCTAAATATAGAGGGCGGCATGCCTTGCCAAAATAGGGCAGCACGGTTCATGAAGTTGTCATGCAGCCGTGCTGCAATACCGCCATGTTGCTGCAAAAAACCAAGAAAGCCGATCTCGAACTGTCTCCTAGCGTTCGCTCTTTGAGCCTGCGCGAACGTTCTTTGTTGCTGCTGGTAGAAGGCAAGCGCTTGGTACAACTACAAGCCATGTACAACGGCGTTGGCGCACAGATGGTTGAAGACCTGATGCGCCAAGGATATTTGGTTCACCCCGAAATCACGCTGGCTTGATACTTCGCGGCATCCTTGGTGCCGCATCTGCTGGTGCGGAAACTTTAGGCTGGTGCCAAACGCCACAGCGATGTGACTTCGGCAGCCCGCGCTGCGTGCAGGGCATCGCCGCTTTCAGTGGCTTTGGCGTGTTGTGGGCGCACATCATGGCGCTCGAGTACCTTCAGGCCTGCTTGCGCAATCCATTCGAGCAACTGTTCGCGTGGACGCAGGCCCAAGTGTTCGGCCAAATCAGACAGCACCAGCCAACCTTCGCCGCCCGGTGTTAAATGCGCTGCCAAGCCAGACAAAAATCCCTGCAACATGCGGCTGCCTTCGTCGTAAATGGCGTGTTCAATCGGGGAGCTGGCCCGCGCTGGCAACCACGGCGGATTGCAGACGATGAGCGGTGCTTGCCCCGGCGGGAACAAATCGGCATTCAGCAGTTGTACCTGTGGGATCAGGCCCAAGCGCTGCAGGTTGTCCTGCGCACAGGCCAGCGCGCGTGGCGCGTTTTCGGTGGCGATGATGTGCTGCACACCCCGGCGCGCCAGCACTGCTGCCAGCACACCCGTGCCGGTGCCGATGTCAAATGCCAACGCTTTGCTGGGCAGTGGCGTTTGTGCAATCAAATCGATGTATTCGCCGCGCACCGGCGAGAAAACGCCGTAATGCGGGTGAATGTGGTTGTCTGGTGCTTGGCCCAATGCGGCCACAGGAACGCCCTTTTTGCGCCACTCGTGTGCGCCGACCAAGCCCAGCAGTTCGCGCAGCGACACCACTTGCGGATGACCCGGAGCCGCGCCCCAAGCCTCGGTGCAGGCTTGGCGCCAGTCGGGAGCGCGGCGCAGTGCGATGCTGTAGTCGCCCTCGACCTGTACGACGATGGCTGCCAACGTGCGCGCCCGCTGCGACTGCGCTTGACGGTGCAGGTGAAAAACCTCGGCGGGACTGGCCTCGGCGATTTTCTTGGCGGCACGGGCGGCGGCTTTGGGCGGTTTGCGATCGACGCGGCGCATCAACGCTTGCAGCAGCAGCCGGGCGTTTTGAAAGTCGCCCTGCCACAGCAACGCAGTGCCAGCACAGGCCAAGCGGTAAGCGGAGTCGGCGGACAAGGTGTCGTCGGCCAGCGCCACGCGCTTGGGTGCTGGCGCACCGCTTTCGGAACGCCAGCGCGCTGTGCGCACCTCGCCCTGTTCGTTCCATTCGATCATGGGTATCTTTCGTTTTTAGTTAAGGGAGCGTTTGAGGCGCACTTCTTCGATCTTCACACCACCGACGACGGCTGTCTTGGCGGTGGACATCTCGCGCTTGAAGCCGGCCAGCTCGTGAAAGCGAATGGCCCGTTCGTTGCGCAGCGGCACCCAAGCGGTGACGTTGGTGCAGCCTTCTTCGGCCAAACCATCGCGTGCAGCATCCCACAGGGCCAGACCTACGCCTTTGTTCCAATGGGTGGGGGCCGCGTAAATGGCCCAAATTTCGCCTGTGGTGGGGCGGGATTTTTCATCGCGCGAGCGGTCGTAGCCGACAAAGCCGACGATTTTTTCGTCTTCGACAGCCACTTGGACTTGGGGCTCGCAGTATTCGATGGCTTCGCGCCAGTAGGCTTGGCGCTTTTCGACCGACAAGGACTTCAGTTGCTCTTCTGGCACCAAGTCCTGGTAGGCGACCTGGGCAGAGATGGTGTGGAGTTGGGCAATGGCTTTGGCATCGCGAAGCGTAGCGGGACGAACCTGAATGGACATGGAAAAAACCGGACGAAAACAGGGAAAAAATACGAAAAGGAGCGGCATTGTCGCCGCAAACTGATTTTTGCCCACGCCGCGCCGCGTTGCAAGTGGGTTCAGAGGCCCGTTATGGGGGCATATGCTGCCAATAGCGGGCCTGTTGTTGGCGCTCACAGCGCACCTGCTGCGGTTGTTTGGATGACCACGTTGCCGCACCGCAGTGGGGCGAATCGACCAGCACAATGCCGCGCTCGTGCAGGCGCTCTACCACCACGGGCGCAGGGTGGTGAAAGCGGTTGCGGTAGCCCGTTTGCGCGATGGCGATGCGTGGTTTGACCGCATCTAAAAAGGCTGCACTCGATGAGGTTTTGCTGCCGTGGTGGGCTAGCACCAACACATCGGCCGCAAGGGGTGCTGCGCGTGCGAGCAGGGCCTGCTCTTGCGGGCGTTCGATGTCGCCGGTGAGCAGGGCGACGGGGCCGGTGGCCGCAGCCAAGCGCAGCACACAGCTTTGGCCGTTGGTGTGTTGGCGCGGTGTCGCTGAGGTCTCTAGGGGGTGTAGCACCTCGAAATCGACACCATCCCATTGCCAGCGTTGTCCGGCTAAACAAGGGGTGGCGGGGCGCAGGGCCAGTAGATCGGCTTCGTCGGTGATGGAGCCTGTCAGACGCGCTTGCGGCTGCGTGGTCAAAATGGCTGCCGCGCCGCCGGTGTGGTCGCTGTCGCGGTGGCTCAGCATCAGCACATCCAAACGCTCGCCCAGTGCGCGCAGCAGCGGCACCAGCACGCGCTCGCCCGCTTCGCTGGTCATGCTGTAGCGCGGGCCTGCGTCGTACAGCAGGCTGCGTGTGGCGGTGCGAACCAGCACCGAGGTGCCTTGGCCGACATCGATGGCCATCAGTTCAAACTGGCCCGGTGCAGGCCGCGCTGGTTGCCAAAAGAACACCGGAAGCAGCAGCGGTAGCCCCAAGGCCCGCACCTGCCACGGCAGGCGCAGTGCCAGCAGGGTGCCACCCGCCACCCCTGCAATACCCGCCCACAGCGGGGCCACTGCCACCCACAGCGAGGCCAGTGGCAAAGCTGCCAGCCATTGCAAGGCCGCCACCATCCATTGCACACTCCAGCCTGCCAACTGCCACAGCGGTGCCCAGAGTACGCCTAAAAAGGCCAAGGGTGTCACCACCAGCGTGACCCACGGAATCGCCAGCAAGTTGGCACCCAAACCCACCAGCGACATCTGACCAAACAGCATCAAGCCCAAAGGGGTCAGTGCCAGTGTCACGACCCACTGTTCGTGCAATAACGATGCAATCGGGCCTTTAGCCTTTGTCGGGCCTGTGTTTTCTGCTATTGGATTGCTAGCAAACAAAATCCCCACAGCGACGAAACTGAGCCAAAATCCCGGTTGCCACAATGCCCACGGATCGGGCAGTACCACCACCGCACAGGTCAAAAGCCAAACCTGCGGCCACGGCCAGCGCGCTCCAGCCAGCCGCAGCAGTGCTGCCGCGCACAACATGGCTACCGTGCGCTGCGCTGGAATGCCCCAACCGCTAAACAGCGCGTAAGCGCCTGCCAAGGCTGCTCCGCCCACCAGCGCAGCCGACGGCGCTGGCACCGCCAAACACCAACGCGGCACCCGCCGCCACAGCCACTGCACCAGCATCCCGGCCAACCATGCAAACAGCGTGATGTGCAGCCCTGAAATACTCATCAAATGGGCTACGCCAGTGGTGCGAAAAATATCCCAGTCGCTGCGGTCAATCGCCCGCTGGTCGCCTGTGACCAGTGCCGCTACTACGCCTGCAACCCGGGTGCGGGCAGGATCGGTGGGGTCAGGGGCCAATTGGCGCAAGATGGCATCGCGTACCGACTGGCGGGCTTGCTCGATGGGATGCTGCCCAGTGGCTGCCAGCCGCTCGGGCGGTGCATCGCGTGGCCCGGATCGAACGTAACCGGCGGCCTGTACGCCCTGCTCCCAGACCCACAATTCGTAGTCAAAGCCGTGGGGGTTGCGTGCCCCGTGCGGGGCTTTGAGGCGCACCGTCAAGGCCCAGCGCTCACCGGCACGCACCACTGCTGGGTGGCGCGGCACAGATTCTGTGGCCGAGTCTTCGTACAGCGAGCGGTGGTACCAGCCGACATCGATCAGTGCGGGCAGGCGCACGGCTTGCCCGTCGAGTTGGGCCGATTCAACGGCCAAGCGCAAACGCAGACCACCGGGCGTGGGCTGGGGCATATCGACCACCGTAGCCGTGATGCGGATGTCGTGCCCTTCTAGCGCAGGCGCTAGCGCTTGCGCGGCAAAATGGTTGGCGCGCAGGCCCGTCACGGCCCACAACACCAGTGCTGCGGCCAATGCTGCCCCGAGTTTGCGGCCCTTGGCACCGTCCATTGGCACAGTCCAGCGCCACAGCCGGGCGTAGCCCACCGCCAGCAGCAACACGGCACCGGTCAGCCCGGCCACGGCATAGGCCGTAGAAGACCACAACACGGGCTGGCGCACTTGCAGCGCGGCCCCGGCCAAGCTGCCCCACAACAGCGCAGGCAACAGCCACGTTGGGGAGCTTGAAGGGGGCGGCGTGAGAGGAGTCATGCCCGTATCGTAAGTGGCGCTGGCGGCTGTGTAACACTGGCGGCCCTGATTCCAGCAACCCGCTTTTTTTGAAAGATGAACGATGAGTGTTTACGACAAACTTCAGGCATTGGGTATTGTGCTGCCCCCAGTTTCGGTGCCTGCCGCCTCTTACGTGCCGTATATGCAAACGGGCAATTTGTTGTTTTTGAGCGGCCACATTGCCCGCAAAGACGGCAAGCCTTGGGTCGCCCAGTTTGGCCGCAATATCGGCACCGAAGAGGGCAAACTGGCCGCCCGTGCCGTAGCGATTGACTTGCTGGGCACACTGCATGCTGCCACAGGCGACTTGAACAAAATCACCCGCATCGTCAAAGTGATGAGTCTGGTCAATTCGACCGGTGACTTTACCGAGCAGCACCTCGTTACGAATGGCTGCTCGGAGCTGTTGGGCGAGGTTTTTGGCGAGCGCGGCAGCCACGCCCGCAGCGCTTTTGGTGTGGCGCAAATCCCGTTGGGCGCTTGCGTCGAAATTGAACTGATCGCTGAGTTGGCCTGATCGGCGCAGCCCAGCGCAGTATTACCTCAGGCGAGGCAAGTCGACGGCACTGATGACATCGGCCGAAGGTGCTAATTTAAAGACCGATAGCACCTGCGTCAGATGGTCGGCTTGCTCGCGCAGGCTTTGGGCGGCAGCGGCGCTTTCTTCCACCAGTGCGGCGTTTTGCTGCGTCATTTGGTCGAGGCTGCCCACGGCCTCATTGACTTGGGAGATGCCCGCGTTTTCTTCGTTGGCAGCGGTGGTGATCTCGCCAATCATGTCATTGACCCGCTGCACCGACTGCACGATGTCGGACATGGTGGCTCCGGCATCTTGTACCAGCCGCGACCCGGCCTCGACCTTGCCCACCGATGTGTTGATGAGCAGCTTGATCTCTTTGGCGGCATTGGCACTGCGTCCGGCCAAGCTACGCACCTCTGAGGCAACGACGGCAAAACCCCGGCCTTGCTCGCCAGCACGCGCCGCTTCGACTGCGGCATTGAGGGCCAAAATATTGGTCTGGAAGGCGATGCTGTCAATCACGCCAATGATGTCTGAGATTTTTTGGCTGCTTTGGTTGATGTCTTGCATCGTCGAGACCACATCGGCCACCACTTTACCGCCCCGGCGCGCCACTTCGGTAGCGCCAGCGGCAAGGTTGCTGGCCTCTTGAGCGCTGCTGGCGCTTTGCCCGATGGTGCTGGTGAACTGCTCCATGGTGGAGGCCGTTTTTTGCAGATTGCTCGATGCCAGTTCGGTGCGGGCCGACAAATCTTGGTTGCCCATGGCAATCTCAGTGCTGGCGGTGGCGATGTTGTAGGTGCTTTGGCGCACTTGGGCCACCACCTTCGACAAAGAGTCGCTCATGGCGTAAAGCGCCCGCAGTAAATCGCCAAATTCGTCGCCTTGGATGACTTGTTCAGACACACTCAAATCGCCTTGGGCAATGCGTGTGGCCAACAAGGTGGCCTCGGCCAGCGATTGCTGCATATCCCGAATCAGCAAAAAAGACCCCCCCACCATGACCAAAATCACGGCCAAAACACCAGCAATCACCGTTTGCAAGGTGTGGCGACGGGTGGCAGATTGCTCTTTTTCCCACGCCTTGACGGCATCGCGCTGGAGTTTGACAAAATCGTGCAACGTGCCCAAGTAGGCCACCGTAGCAGGGTTGTACGACTGCGTAATCAGTGCCATCGCTTGCTCGGCTTGGCCGCTGGCTTTGAGCTTGCGCGCTTGTGCGCGCAAATCGAGCATGGCTTTGCGTGCTGCTGCCACCTTGGCCATTTGGGCGCGGTCGGTGGCTGCCAAGTCCATCGCCTCGATGGTTTTTTGCAGCTCCGAAATTTTGGCCGATGTCGCGGCAATGGCTTCTTTAAAAGCAGACTCGACCGCTGGATCGCTGCTGGTGATGAGCGCTTGGGTGCGTGCTGCGTTGGTTTCGGTCAACCCCATCCAGTGCGTTGCGGCATCGAGTCTGACACCCAGCGTCTCGGAGATGGCATCGTCTTGGATTTGCTGCTGCAACGAGCGGTACCCCGAAAAAACCAGCACTAGCACCAGCATGGTGATGATGAAACCCACCGCCAGCCAAAGTTTTTGTGCAATTTTTAGTTGTTTTGTCATCCAGAAGTGCTCCCTCAAAAATGGTGTGTCGATGGGTGTGGGCCGGTGTGGTGCGCCCCGCAGTCACTTGGTAAGCACTTTAGTGCGCTATTAAAAATATAGCTGCTTATGTCCGTAGATCAAGGGATGGGGGCCTATTTCATCTAAAAATTCGGTTTTTAGAGCACCCGCGCCACCCCTGTGGGCTTAAAGCCAAAGCTGGCATCTTTGCCTTTGCGCGCGCGCGGGGCTTGGGCGTTGTTGAGGCTGCGAATTTCCAGCGTTTCTTCGCGCTCCTTGCCACCGCGTCCGATACCCGCCACGCGCACGCTGCGGGTGTAAGCGGCAGCGCCAGCGAGGCGGTCTGGTTCGTCCAACGCCATCAGCATCAGGCCGCGCCCGCCTTTTTCCATCGGCTTGAGTTCGCCAATCTCAAAGGTCAAAATGCGCCCGGCCACCGAAGCGCAGGCCACATGGGTGGCCGCCACCAAGGGCGTGCTGGCGCTGGTGTGCGCTGCGTGTGAGGGCACGCACACCGTCTCGCCTTGGGCCAAAGTGATGAAGGCTTTGCCGCTCTTGTTGCGCGACACCAAATTTTCGACATGCGCTAAAAAGCCATAACCACCACTGCTGGCCAGCAGCAATTGGGCCGCTGCTGGCCCGGCAAAGTAGTGGGCGATCTGGGTGCCCGCTTCGAGTTCAATCAATGTGGTCACGGGCTGACCATCGCCACGCCCGCCGGGCAGTTGCGCCACCGGCACCGAATAGACCCGGCCATTGCTGCCAAAGAGGACAAAGGTATCGACGCTGCGGCATTCAAAGGTGCCATAAAGCCCGTCGCCGGCTTTGAAGGCAAAGCTGCCTGCTTCGTGGCCGTGGCCGCTGCGGGTGCGCACCCAGCCTTTCTCAGACACCACCACCGTCACAGGCTCATCGACCACTTTGACCTCGACCACGGCCTTCTTTTCAGTTTGAATCAGGGTGCGGCGGGCATCGGCAAACTGTTTAGCGTCTTGCTCAATCTCGCGCACCATCAGGCGGCGCAGTGTGGCGGTGCTGCCCAAAATGTCTTCAAGCTTGCTTTGGTTGTCGCGCAGTTCTTGGAGTTCTTGTTGAATTTTCAGGACTTCGAGGCGTGCAAGCTGGCGCAGGCGGATTTCTAAAATATCGTCGGCTTGGAGCGCGCTCAAGGCAAAACGCTCCATCAGTGCCGATTTGGGTTCATCGGCCTCGCGGATGATGCCAATCACCGTGTCGATGTTCAGCAGCACAATGTGCCGACCTTCCAAAATGTGGATGCGTGCCAGCACCTTATCGAGTCGGTGCTGGCTGCGCCGGGTGATGGTGTTTTGGCGAAATTCGACCCACTCTTGCAACATTTGGCGCAGCGACTTTTGCACTGGTTTGCCGTCGATGCCGATCATCGTCAGGTTGATGGGTGACGATGTCTCTAAGCTGGTGTGGGCCAGCAGCGCGGTAATCAGCTCTGGCTGCGGGGTTTTGCTGGTTTTAGGCTCGAACACCAAGCGCACCGGGGCATCTTTGCTCGATTCATCGCGCACCCCGTCGAGCACCGCCAGCACGCTGGCCTTGAGCTGGGTTTGCTCTTGGCTCAAGGCCTTTTTGCCGGTTTTGACTTTGGGGTTGGTCAGTTCTTCGATTTCTTCCAGCACCTTTTGCGAACTGACCCCCGGTGGCAATTCTGTCACCACCAAATGCCATTGACCGCGTGCCAAATCTTCGATTTTCCAGCGCGCGCGCACCTTCATGCTGCCCCGGCCTGTGCGGTAGGCATCGGCAATATCGCTGGCGCTGCTGATGATTTGACCGCCGCCGGGGTAGTCGGGGCCGGGAATCAGCGCCTGCAGTTCTTCAGCAGAGAGTTGCGGATTTTTGATCAAGGCCACGCACGCATCGGCCACTTCGCGCAGGTTGTGGCTGGGAATTTCGGTTGCCAGCCCCACGGCAATACCGCTGGCACCGTTGAGCAAGGCAAAAGGCAAGCGCGCCGATAACTGGTGCGGCTCTACCGTGGAGCCGTCGTAGTTGGCAATGAAATCGACCGTGCCTTCGTCAATTTCGTCGATCAGCAAACTGGTGATTTTCGACAAGCGCGCTTCGGTGTAGCGCATGGCAGCCGCGCCGTCGCCATCGCGCGAGCCAAAATTGCCTTGGCCATCAATCAGTGGGTAGCGCTGCGAGAAATCTTGTGCCATGCGCACCAGCGCGTCGTAGGCCGATTGGTCGCCGTGGGGGTGAAAGCGCCCCAGCACATCGCCGACCACCCGAGCGCTTTTGACCGGCTTGGGCGCAGTGTTGCCCGAGTAGCCCAGACCCATGCGCTCCATCGCGTACAAAATGCGCCGCTGCACGGGTTTGAGTCCGTCGCAGACATCGGGCAGCGCACGGCCTTTGACCACAGACAGGGCGTATTCAAGGTAAGCACGCTGGGCGTAGCTGCCCAAGCTGTCGGTATCGTCGGTGAGATCGGTGCTCGGTAGGGGAGCTGTATCTAAAAGATCGTCTGTCATGTTCAAGAGAAAGAGGGTGAAGCGCTCTGGTTGAACGCAATCGTTTTGGCCCGGCAGTGTGCTGAAAAAATAGGCACAGGGCGCTGGGGCGTATTTTTATGAAGCTTCAATTGCTCCTGTTTTTATAGCTAATAGCGCTTGCAGAGCCATGGTCAAGAGGGTGTTTAGATTGTTTGGACGGTGCCATGGGTTCGATAAGTGCCCGGTACAGGCCCAAGCTTGGTGCCCAAGATACTGCAAAAATAGCCCCCCTCGAACACAGGGGCAGAAAATCGGTGCCGAACCATTTTCCTGCCCGCTCTGTAGGCGCACTGGCAGAATGGCGCCCGCCCCGAAACACAAGCCCTCAGGAGTTTTGCCCGTGTCTGTCGTTTATTCCGTTTTTGCGGTGGTTGCCGCTTATTTGCTGGGTTCGTTGTCGTTTGCTGTCATTGTGAGTCGGGCGATGGGCCTGAACGATCCGCGCACCTTTGGCAGCAAAAATCCCGGTGCTACCAATGTGCTGCGCTCGGGCAGCAAAGCGGCTGCGGTGGTGACGCTGGTGCTCGATGCCGTCAAGGGGTGGCTGCCGGTAGTGTTGGTGCGCGTTGGCGGTGCGCCCTACGGATTGGAAGAAGGCACCGTGGCGATGGTGGCACTGGCAGCCTTCTTGGGGCACCTGTGGCCGGTATTTTTCCGTTTTGAAGGTGGCAAAGGCGTAGCGACGGCGCTGGGGGTGTTGCTGGGCATCAGCGGTTGGCTTGGGCTGGCTACGGCCCTTGCGTGGTTGGCTGTGGCTTTTGTCTCGCGTTATTCGTCGCTGGCAGCGCTGGCTGCTGCGGTATTTGCCCCTTTGTTTTATGTGCTTGCCAGTGGCACAGCGTGGTATGCCGAGCGCAGCATCGTGGCCGCCATTGTTGTCATGGTTGGCTTGCTGTTGTGGCGGCATAAAGAAAACATGGTTCGGCTGATTCGGGGCACCGAGTCGCGCATTGGCGCTAGCAAAGCACCCAAAACGGTCGATACGACCCCACCAGCAGCAGCCAAGAAAAAAGGCCACCACCATTGAGCCACGGCGCGGCTGCACGGGGCGCTGCCGTCGGTGGCAGCGCTGGTGAAGAATCGGGTGGTTTGGGCGATAGGCACCGCCGCTGGCGATGCACAAAAAGAAGTTGACGAGCCTTACCCCCGGCACTGGCTCTACAGTTAGGGCTGCTTGGTTCCCCACCTGACCCGGTTGGCTGCTTTGCCATGCGGGGAGGCCCGTCAGAGCGCATTGTAAGCGATTGGGCGGGGTGCTGGCCGTATTAGCGCTTACCGGGCAACATGCGCACCAGTGTGTTATCGCGCAAAACGTAATGGTGCAGCAGCGCAGCACCGGCGTGCAGGGCCAGCAAACCGTAGCCGATTCGGGCACCGACTTCGTGCATTTCTTTGAGCAAGTGTGCCGTGTCGCGGTTTTCTGCGATCAGCATCGGCAGTTGCATGCCCCACAACAACGCCACGGGTTTACCTTTGGCGCTCAGAGCCAGCCAACCCAGCAGGGGCAGGCCCACCATGAGTGCGTACAAAGCCATATGCACCAAGTGGCCTAGCAGCGCTTGTGTTGCGGATGGCGCGGGACTGATGGGCGGGGTCGTGCCCGCAGCGCGGGCTATCAGCCGCAGCCAGACCAGTGCAAATACCGCCATGCCGAGCATGTAATGCACCGTTTTAATCAGTTCGCGCGCATCGCTGCCTTTGGGGTAGATGCCCCGAATTTCCATAGTGATCGCGGTAGCCACCAGCAGTGCGGCCATGAGCCAGTGCATGGCGATGGATATGCCGCTATAGCGTGTTGATGGCGTGATCGAAACCATGGTGTCTCCCTGTGTAAAAGGTTGCATCATCCTCGCTTTAGATGAAGCTTGGCTGAAGGCCGTATGCAGCCAATGTGCATGACTCAGTGGGTTTTTCGGTAACGGCGCTTGCCTGCGGTGGGCGCACATAGAATCACCCCCATGCCTTACATCGTGCTCGCCCGCAAGTACCGTCCCCGCAATTTCACTGAAATGGTCGGGCAAGAGCACGTTGTGCAAGCTCTGACCAACGCGCTGACGCAGCAGCGTTTGCACCACGCCTACCTGTTTACCGGCACGCGTGGCGTTGGCAAAACGACGGTGTCGCGGATTTTGGCCAAGTCGCTCAATTGCCAAGGCCCGGATGGGCAAGGGGGCATTACCGCTACGCCGTGTGGGGTTTGCCAAGCTTGCCGCGACATCGACAGTGGCCGTTTCGTCGATTACACCGAACTCGATGCCGCCTCCAACCGGGGCGTTGATGAGGTGCAAAGTTTGCTCGAGCAGGCGGTTTACAAGCCGGTGCAGGGGCGCTTTAAGGTCTTCATGATCGACGAAGTCCACATGCTGACCAACACCGCCTTCAATGCCATGCTCAAGACATTGGAAGAGCCGCCCGAGTACCTGAAGTTTGTTTTAGCGACCACCGATCCGCAAAAGGTTCCGGTGACGGTGCTGTCGCGTTGTCTGCAATTTAATTTGCGTCCGATGGCCCCCGAGACGGTGCTTGACCACCTCACCAAGGTGCTGGCTTTTGAAAACGTACCAGCCCAACCGCAAGCGCTGCGCTTGCTGGCCCGGGCAGCGCGTGGCTCCATGCGCGATGCACTCAGTTTGACCGATCAGGCCATTGCCTTTGGCAGCGGCCAACTCGAAGAGCCTACGGTGCGGCTGATGTTGGGCAGTGTTGATCGGTCGTATGTTTTTCGGTTGATCGAGTCCATTGCACTGGGCGATGGCAAAACAGTGGTAGAGACCGCCGAGGTGCTGCGCCTGCATGGTCTGTCAGCGGCCTCAACGCTGGAAGATATGAGCGCTGTTTTGCAGCGCATGGCGGTGTTGCAAGCGGTGCCGCAAATGGCCGCTAGCGTCGATGCCAGTGACCCCGATGCGGTGGAGATAGCGCGTTTAGCGGCCCTGTTACCGGCGGACGAAACCCAGCTCTTGTACAGCATTTGCCTGCACGGACGCGGTGAATTGGGCTTGGCCCCCGACGAGTACGCAGCCCTGACGATGGTGTTGCTGCGTCCGTTGGCGTTTAAGCCTGCAACGACCACCACAGAAAAAAAAACACTGATTCGCTCTGACACCGCCAGCGCACCAGCGCTGCCTGCGGCGGCATCGACACCGTTTGCACCTGCACCCGTATCTGCACCGCTGCCCGCCTCGCCCCCTGTGGTGGCCGCGCCCAGCGTTGCCCCTGTTTTGCCGCCTGTGGAGCCGGATTTAAAGCAAAAAGAGCCTCCAGCCCATGTCCCATCTGAATTGGATGCTATAAATGTAATAGCAAAAAATTTGGCCGTGGCTGAGCCATTGGTTTGTGTTGAATCGCCCAGCACCGTGCCTGAACCCGGCCCAGCGGCTGCATCCACCCACGAGGGCGATGTGTGGCACGCCGCAGTGCAGGCCCTGATTGCCAGCGAAGCTATCACGGCGCTGGTGCGCGAACTGGCGTTGCAATCGCAACTGCTGGCGCGCGATGGGGGCCATTGGTTGCTGCGCGTTGAGCGCGAATTGCTCAACCAGCCCAGCACCCGCGAGCGCCTGCGCGTTGCGCTGGAGGCGGCAGGTTATGCACAGAAAATCAGTATTGAAATCGGGCCAGTCACCGATAACCCGGCCCGGCGCAATGCAGCAGCCGAGCAAGAACGCCAGCGCATGGCCCAAAGCATCGTGGAGAACGACCCCTTTGTGCAGGCCATGCTGCGCGATTACGACGCGAAAATCGTTCCCGGTAGCATCCAACCCCTTTAACCCCTTCCCTCATTCACTCGAAAGGTATTTACATGTTCAATAAAGGACAACTCGCTGGCCTGATGAAGCAAGCCCAAGCCATGCAGGACAACCTGAAAAAGGCGCAAGACGAACTCGGCTCGGTGGAAGTCGAAGGCGAATCGGGCGCTGGCTTGGTCAAAGTGCTGATGACTTGCAAGCACGATGTCAAACGCATCACCATTGACCCCAGCCTGCTGGCCGAAGACAAAGACATGCTCGAAGATTTGGTCGCTGCCGCTTTCAACGCCGCAGTGCGCAAGGCCGAAGAAACTTCGCAAGAAAAAATGGGCAAGCTCACCGCTGGCATGCCCGGTTTGCCCGGCGGCATGAAGTTTCCGTTCTAAGTAAGAGCGCCGCCCCGGTATTGCCACCATGACGGCCCCCGCCAACTCCCTAGAGGCACTGGTGCAGGCGCTGCGGCGTTTGCCCGGGGTGGGCGTGAAGTCGGCCTCGCGCATGGCCTTTCACCTGCTCCAGCACGACCGCCAAGGTGCGCTGGTGTTGGCGCAGGCCTTGACCGAGGCCGTCGCCAGCATGGGCCACTGTGAGCGCTGCCACACCTTTACCCAAGCGCCCGTGTGCAGCGTGTGCTTGGATGCTGGCCGCGATGCCACCCGGCTGTGCGTGGTCGAAACACCTGCCGACCAGTCCGCGCTGGAGCGCACTGGTGCTTTTACGGGTTTGTATTTTGTGCTGATGGGGCGCATCAGCCCCCTCGATGGCATTGGGCCACAAGACATTGGCCTGAAGAATTTGCTCGACCGCGCCAACGACGGCGTGGTGCAAGAGGTGATTTTGGCAACCAATTTCACCGCCGAGGGCGAAACCACGGCCTACGTCATTACCGAGGCGCTCAAGGCCCGGGGCATCCGCACCACGCGGCTGGCGCGTGGCGTGCCGGTGGGCAGCGAGCTGGAGTATGTCGATTTGGGCACCATTGCCCACGCACTGGCCGATCGGCGTTGATTACTCCTAATTTGATAGCTGCTTAGGCTGGCCCTGCAATGGCTACAGCCGAAAAAGATCTAAAAATAGACGCAGAGCAAGCGAAATAGCGCTGTTCAGCGCCGTTCTGTTTTTCCGCCAGCCCGCGCAACCTTGACCGGCGCGGCTGACCCACGCTTGGCCGTCGCTTGCGTGCGGTTGGCGGCCTGTGCGCGCTGGCGCGTCGCGGGTGCATTCCGCCCTCGATGGGCCGAAGCTACGGTCGATTTGACTTGCATCGGCAAGTACAGCACCACCTGCTGGCCTGGTTTGAAGGCTGCACCGGGTTTGACACCGTTCCACTCGGCGACGTTGGCCGCACTGAGGTGGTGGCGCTGGGCCAGACTGGCAACGCTGTCGCGTTTACCGGCGCGCACGGTGGTGCGGCGGGTGACCATTTCGGGGGTCAATGCCATCTGGCCGCTGTCTGCCACCCGGCCTGTGACATCTTCGCGCATGGTGGTTGAGCGCGGCACCATCAATGCCGATCCTGCCTTGATGAGCATGCGCGGCGGAATGTGGTTGATGCTGCGCAGCTCGGCTTCGTTCATGCCGACACGCTGGGCTGCATCGGCGGGGCTCATGGTACTGGGCACAGTCCAAACCGTCCAGCTCGCGTACTGGCCTTGGGTGTGTGCCTGCAAATTGCGCTCAAACACCTTGGCGTTGTCCCAAGGCAGCAAAATTTGCGGTGTCCCGGCAGCCAAAATCACTGGTTTGTGGAGGGAAGGGTTCAGGGCACGAAAATCTTCCTCGCGCACACCGGCCAGACGTGCCGCCAGTGCTACGTCCATGTCGCGGGTAATCTCGACGGTTTGGAAGTAGGGGTGGTTTTCGATCAGCGGTAAATCTGCATTGAAAGCACTGGGCTGGGCCACAATGTTTTTAACCGCTTGGAGTTTGGGGACGTACATGCGCGTTTCAGCGGGCATGTTCAGCTCGGCATAACTCAGGCCCAGTCCGGCCTTTTGGTTGCGGGCAATAGCGCGACCAACATTGCCCTCGCCCCAGTTGTAGGCGGCCAGAGCCAAATGCCAGTCGCCAAACATACCGTGCAGCTTTTGCAAATAATCGAGCGCTGCCCGGGTTGAGGCCAGCACATCGCGCCGATCATCGCGGAAAACATTTTGCTTGAGATCAAAATAATTGCCGGTGGCAGGCATGAACTGCCACATGCCCGCAGCCTTGGCACTGGAGACCGCTTGCGGGTTAAAAGCACTCTCGATGTAGGGCAGCAATGCCAACTCGGTTGGCATACCACGGCGCTCTAACTCCTCGACGATATAAAACAAGTATTTGCTAGAGCGCTCGGTCATGCGCAGGATGTAGTCGGGCCGGCTGGCATACCACTGCTCGCGGTCTTGCACCAAATCGTGTTGCAGATTGGGCATGGCAAAACCACGGCGCATGCGATCCCATAAATCCGAGGGCGCAAACAGCGGCGCTACTTGTCGGCTACTCGATGGCACCAGAGTGACCGGCTGCAAAGGCAAGGTGTTATTGCCAAAACCAAAGCGGCCAAACAGCGAACTCTCTGGGGCCGATTCTGGAGTGGTAGCCAGAGCATCAGAGTCGGCGGTCGGTTTGGCATCTTGGGCCACCTTGGGCGCTGTATTTTGTGTGGCGCACCCTGAAAGAAAAACCAAACCCGCAAGGCAAACAGCAGAAATTTGTTTCATCTAAAACTACTTTGGTTTAGAACCTCCCCCTTGAGGGGGATGGGAATATCTTTGGCAGAGGTAATGCCTCTTCCAAAATGGCCCCTTCAGGGGGTGGATTGCAACATCAAAAAATGTTTTTCCATTCACGCAACTGTGCCAACACAGCCACTGGATCACAGCGGTCGATGGGCGTGCCAGCGTGCGCTTGTGCTGCTGCTACGACCGCAGGCACCCGCGTGCGAAGAAACGGATTGATGTCGCGTTCATGCCCGATCCGCGAGGGCAGCGTCGGTTGGTGGCGCGCTCGCAGGTCTTGGCACAGGCTTTGGTACTGGAGTAAGGCCGTGTTTCCAGGTTCCACAGCGCAGGCAAATTTTAGGTTCGATAAGGTGTATTCGTGCGCACAGCATACGCGGGTGTCATCGGGCAGTGCGGCCAAGGTATCGAGCGAGGCTTGCATTTGCGCGGGCGTACCTTCAAACAACCGGCCACAACCGCCAGAAAACAAGGTGTCGCCGCAAAACAGCAGCGGTGCTTGGTCGGGCTGCTCCCCGTAATAGGCGATATGGCCTGCCGTGTGGCCCGGAACGTCGATCACACGCCATGAAACCCCCAGCGCTGAGAACGCATCGCCACCGCGCAAAGCCACCGTGCCAGCGGGCATAGATTCGCGCGCTGGCCCATACACTACAGCTTGCGTGGCTTGGCACAAAGGGGCAACGCCATCGGTGTGGTCGCCGTGGTGGTGCGTGATTAGAATAGCTTGCAGCGTGAGACCCAAGCGGTCGAGGGCCTGCAAAACCGGCTGCGCCTCGCCCGGATCGACCACGATGGCTTGCTGCCTGTGGTGCAGTATCCAGATGTAGTTGTCAGAAAAAGCGGGGATGGGTAGCAGATTCATCCGAAACGGGCTTGGGTTGGAAGCGACTTCGTTGAAGGAAATAAAACAGACCGGACGGGGGCCACCTTTTCCAAAGTCGGCCCTCTCAGGGCGTGGATGGAAGCATGAGCGCTCAAATTATAGGTTTGCACCATTGGTTCGATTCTGCGCCAGGCCGTTATCTGCTGGCATGGGAGCAAGCACACTTTGATGAAGCAGTCGCCAATGTATTTGGCTACCACAGTGTGCAACTGGGTATGCCCCAGCTCGATGGCTTGCGCGCCAACCGCATGCCGCACCGCTGGCGGGCGATGGACCAAGTGCAGGCACCCGCGCCCGGTGCCGGAGCCGCCCCCGATGTATTGGCCCACGCTATGGCCTTGCCATTTGCCGAAAATAGCCTTGATTTATTGCTGCTGCCCCACGCCCTTGAATTGAGCCACGACCCCCATGCGGCCCTGCGTGAAGTGGCCCGCGTGCTGGTACCCGAGGGGCGCGTGGTAATCAGCGGGCTCAATCCGGTGAGTTTGTGGGGGTTGCGCCAGCGCCGCGCCCGCTTGTACCAGCGCTTGGGTTGGGACGACCTGTACCTGCCCGATGTGGGCGAATTTATTGGCTATTGGCGTTTGCGTGATTGGCTGCGATTGCTCAATTTTGAGGTCGAATCGGCCCATTTTGGTTGTTATCGGCCCGCAGTACGCACAGACGCATGGTTGGAGCGCTTCTCGTGGATGGACAGGGTCGGGCCGCGTTGTTGGCCGATACTTGGCGCTGTGTATTTTGTGGTGGCGATCAAGCGGGTGCATGGCGTGCGCTTGCTTGGCCCGGCTTGGCGCACCAGCGGGCAACGGGCCGCTGCACCGATGCCGGTTGCCAATCGGGCGGGCATTTTTTCGACGACAGACCGACAGACAGGACGTATTGAGTGAACGAGATCGAGATTTACACCGACGGGGCTTGCAAAGGCAACCCCGGCCCGGGGGGCTGGGGCGTATTGCTGCGCTCGGGGGCCATCGAAAAAGAACTTTTTGGCGGCGAGCTGGGCACCACCAACAACCGCATGGAGCTGATGGCGGTGATCGAAGCCTTGACTGCGCTCAAGCGTCCGTGTGCCGTCACGCTGTACCTCGATAGCGAATACGTTCGCAAAGGCATCACCGAGTGGATTCACGGCTGGAAAGCGCGGGGCTGGCGCACTGCGGCCAAGCAGCCTGTGAAAAATGTCGAACTGTGGCAGCGCCTAGATGCACTGGTCGGCGGTGGGGGGCACCGTATTGACTGGCGCTGGGTCAAGGGCCATTCGGGTGACCCGGGCAACGAGCGCGCTGACGCACTGGCCAATCGGGGCGTGGAGCAAGCCCTAGGGCGCGACTGAAATGGGCAGTTTAAGATGGGCGGCAAGCCCGATTCTTTGGGCATGTTGCTTGCTTGCTCTCGTTTGACTCTATTTGCTGATTCTTTTTTACCGTGTCCCACTCCGCTCCACGCCCGCGCCGCGCCAATTTGCTCTCCACCGAGGTCGTAGATCGGTCGCGTGTGCTCGATACGTTGGTTCACAACCTCGAAGGCATGGCTTACCGTTCTTTGAACGATGCCTATTGGACGATGGTCTTTGTCAGCCAAGGTTGCACGGCACTGACGGGCTATGCTCCCGAGCAGCTTTTGGGCAAAACGGATATTTCGTGGGAATACATCACCCACCCCGAAGATCGTGCGCGGGTGCGCGCTGTCATCAGCGCTGCCGTCGAAGCTGGGCAACGGTTCACGGTGCAGTACCGCATTAGCACCGCATCGGGTGAGACTCGCTTTGTGGTTGAGCGCGGCATTGCGGTGCGCGATGAGCAAAACGCCTTGGTCATTGAAGGCTTTATTGAAGATATCACCCTGCGCCAAACGACGCTGGAGGCGCTGGAGCACGCCGAGTTGCGCTACCGGCACATTTTTGAGCATGCCAGCGAGGGCATTTTCCAAACGACACGCGATGGTCAATACCTGGCAGCCAACCCCGCGCTGGCGCGTATTTATGGTTATGCCACGGCGCAAGAATTGATGACCGATTTGTCTGACATTGACCGCAGGCTGTACGTCAAGGCGGGACGGCGCGAGGTCTTTCACCGCTTGATGAAAGCCCAAGGTCAGGTGCTCAACTTTGAGTCCGAGGTGTACCGCCACGACGGTACCCGGATTTGGATTTCCGAAAACGCCCATATTGTCCGTGGCCCGCAGGGTGAATTCATCTGCTACGAAGGCACGGTGCAAGACATTTCTGAGCGGCGCCATTACCAAGAGCAGTTAGAGCGTCAGGCCAACCACGATTTGCTGACGGGCTTGCCCAACCGCGTGTTGTTGGGCGACCGCATTGAGCAGGGCATTGCCCGGGCTACGCGCTTGGGCTACTACTTGGCGTTGGTGTTTATTGATCTCGATAACTTCAAATTCATTAACGACAGTTTGGGCCATGCAGCGGGCGATGAGCTGCTTAAAGAGGTTGGCACCCGCTTGGCCTCTTGTCTGCGCAGCTCAGACACAGTGGCCCGTTTGGGCGGCGATGAATTTGTGTTGGTCATCAACGACCACTACCGCACCAGCAGCGTCATTTCGTTGTTGGAGCGGGTGCTGCAAGAAATTGGCCGACCTATTCAGTTGTCGGGTCGGGAGTTTCATGTCGGGGCCAGTTTGGGTGTGGCATTGTTTCCCAACGATGGCGACGACGCACAACTGCTGCTAAAACACGCCGATGTCGCGATGTATGCGGCCAAAGACCGAGGGCGAAACAATTTTCAGTTTTTCACCCGCGAACTCAATCGCATGGCCGATGAGCGTTTGAACCTTGAAGCGGCCATGCGTTCAGCCTTGGAGCACGATGGCTTTGACGTGCATTACCAGCCCAAGGTCGACCACACCCGCCGCATTGTCGGCATGGAGGCACTGGCACGCTGGAAGCACCCCGAACTGGGCACTGTCGGCCCCGACCGCTTTATTCCGGTCGCTGAAGAAACCGGCCTGATCGTGCCGTTGACCACCGCTATTTTGCGCCGCGCTTTTGCTGCTGCCCACCGCTGGAACTTGCACCGCGAGGTGCCTTTGCGCATGGCCGTGAATCTTTCGCCCCAGCTTTTCTTGAGCGATGACATCGTCTCGCACGTTGCCAATTTGTTGCGTGATGCCGATGTACCACCGAACCATGTGGAGCTGGAAATCACCGAATCGGTGTTCATGGGCGACAGCGAGCGGGCGGTGACACTGCTGAGTGCCTTTAAGGCGCTCGGCGTTAGCTTGGCAATGGATGACTTTGGCACTGGCTATTCATCCTTGAGCTATTTGCGCCGCTTTCCGTTGGACATCATCAAAATTGACCGATCTTTGGTGACGGGGGTTGAGCACGAACAAGAAGTTGCCATGATCGCCCGTGCCGCTATCTCGTTGGGCAAGAGTTTGCGCAAAACGGTGGTGGCTGAGGGGGTTGAGAATCAAGAACAGTTTGACTTTTTGCGCTCTCAAGGCTGCGATGAGTTTCAAGGCTATTTGCTCTCGCGTGCCGTGCCTGAGGGCGAAATGACGCAGCTCTTGTCGGTAGCCGGTGGGGTCATTCCAGCGCCGTTACTGTAGCGGTAACTTTACGTTGCCCTGCTACATTGGCGGGTTTCCACAGCCCACCCGGTTTCAATTGCATGGCTTTCAGAGCGTTTTATTTTGTGGTTGCCGCTGTCGGTATTGCTGGCACCGGCACGGTCGCTTGGTGGTTGCAAAAACCCACGCCCCCCGTAGTGCAGAGCATGGCCTCTTCAGGTAGTGGCCCTGTTGCCTCGGGCACAGCTGCTGCTGCCAAGCCCGTGAGCGTCGAGGCGGTTCAGGTACGTGCTATGGCTATCAGCGATGAGGCTCAGGCTGTAGGTAGTTTGCGTTCGCGCCGCAGTGTGGTGCTGCGTCCTGAGGTGAGCGGGCGCGTCACGCAACTGCACTTTCGCAATGGTATGCGTGTGCGCCAAGGGCAGTTGCTGGTGCAGTTTGATGATCAGTTGCCACGGGCCCAAGTGCAGCAAGCGCAGGCCGAATGTGCCATTGCCCAAGCCAACCACCAACGCAACCAAGATTTAGTGGCACAGGGCTTTGTCAGTCAGCGCTCGCTGGACGAAAGTGCCGCCAATTTGCAAGTGGCGCAGGCCAAACTGGCGCTGGCCCAAGCCACCGCTGCGCGGCTGCAAATCGTGGCCCCGTTCGATGGGGTTGCTGGCATTGGCAACGTCTATGTGGGTGACTACCTCAAAGATGGTACTGACATTGTCAATATTGAAGACATTGACAGCATTTTTGTTGATTTTCGGTTGCCCGAACGCTACCAAGGGCAAGTGCGTGTCGGGCAGGTAGCACGTGTGGATTTGGATGCCATGCCCGGCACCCGTTTCAGCGCCACTGTGCAGGCCATTGATCCGCAAATTGATGCCAATGGCCGCTCAGTGTCGGTTCGCGCCAGCATTGACAACCGCAGTTTGCAATTGCGCCCCGGTATGTTTGCCCGCGTCACCACGGTTTTTGGTGCCCGTGCCGATGCCCGTGTGGTGCCCGAAGAGGCTATCGTGGCCCAAGGTGGCAACCAGTACGTGCTCAAGGTCGTGCCGGGCAGTGGCGCTGGCAACCCTGTTGCCCGGCGTGTGATGGTTAAATTGGGGCTGCGCCGTGACGGTCAGGTCGAAGTGCTCGATGGTTTGGCGCTGGGCGATACGGTCGTTACTGCCGGTCAGCAGCGGTTGCAAAAAGATGGTGTGCCGGTGCGGGTCGTCGCAACGCCGAATGCACCCACCCCATCCCATTGATGCCGCACCATGCAGCTTGCTGAAACTTCCATTCGCCGCCCGGTATTTGCCACCGTGCTGTCGCTGCTGGTGCTGCTGATAGGCGCTGTCAGTTTTACCCGATTGTCGGTGCGCGAGTACCCGAAAATTGACGAACCCGTTGTCACCGTCAGCGTGGTCTATGCCGGGGCATCGGCGGAGGTGATTGAGTCGCAAGTCACCAAACCGCTTGAAGATTCCATTGCCGGAATTGATGGCGTGGACGTGATTACCTCCATCAGCCGGGCCGAGCGCAGCCAAATTTCGGTGCGTTTTCGACTCGAAAAAGATGCCGACAATGCCGCTGCCGAAGTGCGTGACCGCACAGCGCGGGTTCGCAACCGCCTGCCCGATGCCGTCGATGAGCCAGTGATCGCCAAGGTCGAGGCCGATGCCTTTCCGGTGATGTGGTTGGCCTTTAGCAGCGACAGTAAAAGCCCGCTGGAAATCAACGATCTGCTCAACCGCATTGTCAAGCCGCGCTTGCAAACCGTCACTGGCGTGGCTGATGTGCCGATTTATGGCGAGCGCCGCTATGCCATGCGGGTTTGGCTGGACCCGCAGCGCATGGCGGGCTATCGGCTGACGACGCAGGACATCGAAGACGCTATTCGCCGCAATAATTTAGAACTCCCCGCAGGGCGTATTGAGTCGCAGCAGCGCGAATTTAGCGTCACATCGCAGACCAACTTGGTACAGCCCGAGCAGTTCTCCGACATCGTGGTGCGCACGGTCAATGGCTTTCCGGTGCGGCTGCGCGATGTGGCCCGGGTTGAAGAAGGCCCGGCCAGTGACCGCAGCAAAGTGCGCCTGAATGGGCGCGAGGCCATTTCGGTCGGTGTGATTCGCCAAGCCACGGCCAATCCGCTGGAGTTGTCGGCTGGGGTGCGTGCCATGTTGCCGATACTCAAGGCCGATTTGCCCGACGATATTGCGGTGGACGTAGCCAACGACAACTCGTTGTTTATTGACCGTTCGGTCAAAAGTGTTTACCAAACCATCGTTGAAGCGGTGTTGTTGGTGGCGTTGGTCATTTTTGTTTTTTTGCGCACGCTGCGCGCTTCCATCATTCCGATCATCACCATTCCAGTGAGTTTGGTGGGCACGTTTGCCTTGATGCAGTTGGCCGGGTTTTCTATCAACACCCTGACTCTGCTGGCACTGGTGCTGGCGATTGGTTTGGTGGTGGACGACGCTATCGTCATGCTAGAGAACATCTACCGCCACATTGAGGAGGGGCTTGACCCGTTCTCGGCGGCCATCAAGGGCGCGCGTGAAATCGGTTTTGCCATTGTCGCTATGACGCTGACGCTGGTGGCGGTGTATGCGCCGCTGGCTTTTACGCCGGGTCGCACCGGGCGGTTGTTTGTCGAGTTTGCGCTGGCGCTGGCCGGAGCAGTGGTGGTGTCGGGGTTTGTGGCGCTGACGCTGTCGCCGATGATGTGTTCGCTGCTGCTCAAGCACAACCCCCATCCCCATTGGTTTGACCGCAGCATGGAGCGCTGGCTAACGGCACTCTCGGATGCGTATGGTCGTCTGTTGCGCTGGATTATCACGGCGCGCTGGGGCCGCAGCGCTGTGGGGCAACTGGGCGGCGGTTGGCTTGGGGGGGCGCTTCAGGCACGTTGGATGGTCGTTGGCATGATGGTGCTCAGTGGTGTCGTGTTGGTGCTGGTGTACCCGACGATGAAGCAAGAGTTGTCGCCACTGGAAGACCGGGGCACTGTTTTGGCCAACATCACGGCCCCCGATGGGGCTACGCTCGATTACACGAACCGTTATGCGTTAGAGCTAGAGAAAATCGGCAGCAAATACCCCGAATTTGACCGTATTTTTGCCAACATCGGTAGCCCTACGGTGTCGCAGGGCAGTGTGGTTTACCGCACTGTGGATTGGGAAAATCGCCAGCGCAGTACGCTGGACATCGCCCGTGAGCTGCAACCCTTGCTCTCCGGTCTGCCCGGTGTCAATGCTTTTCCGATCACGCCGCCATCGTTGGGGCAGGGATTTCGTTCTCGGCCCTTGAACTACGTCATTCAGACCTCCGACAGTTACGAGAACCTCAATACTGTGACCCAACAGCTTTTGGCCGAAATCGCCAAAAACCCCGGTATTACGTCGCCCGATGTCGATTTGCGTTTAAACAAGCCCGAGCTGCGCATCGAGGTCAACCGCGAGCGCGCTGCCGATGTGGGCGTGGGGGTCGATGTGGTGGCCAAAGCGATCGAAACCATGCTCGGTGGGCGCACAGTCACCCGTTACAAGCGCGATGCCGAACAGTACGACGTGATTGTGCAGACGCAGGCCAGTGGCCGGGCGACCCCCGAGGACATTGATGGCATTTATGTGCGCGGTCGCAACGAGGCCATGATTCCGCTGTCGAGTTTGGTGACGGTGCGCGAGAGTGTCAGTCCGCGCGAACTGAACCATTTTGGGCAACGCCGTTCAGTGACCATTACGGCCAATTTGTCACCCGATTATTCGCTCGGTCAGGCACTGACCTTTATGGATGCTACGGCGGCCAAGGTGCTCAAGCCCGGTTACACCACCGACCTGAACGAAACTTCGCGCGAGTTTCGCAAGTCGCAGGGTGCTTTGGGCATTGTGTTTGTGCTGGCGCTGGTGTTTATTTTTCTGGTGTTGGCCGCACAGTTTGAGAGTTTTATCGACCCGCTGGTGATTATGGTGTCGGTGCCATTGTCGATGGTTGGGGCGTTGCTGGCACTGAAATGGAGTGGCGGCTCGGTAAATGTTTATTCCCAAATTGGCCTTATCACGCTGGTGGGCTTGATTACCAAGCACGGCATTTTGATTGTCGAATTTACCAACCAACTGCGCGAGCAGGGCATGGACATGGTCGATGCACTGGTCAAAGCCTCAGCCCAGCGCCTGCGGCCCATTTTGATGACCACTGGCGCGATGGTGCTGGGGGCGGTGCCGCTGGCGTTGGCCAAGGGTGCCGGTGCCGAGAGTCGCACGCAAATTGGTTGGGTGATTGTCGGTGGCATGGGGTTAGGCACTTTGCTGACTATTTTTGTCGTGCCAACCATGTATTCGCTGCTGGCGCGCCAAAAGGTGCCCGGTGCCCGCACCCACGTGGCCCATGAGGTGCCGCACAACGCGCTGTGACGGCGGTGTGGGTTCAACGGTAAGCCCCAAAGACAACGGCCACACCGCGCAAAAGCGCAGTGTGGCCGTCTAGTGAAGCCGCTTTGTTTATTTCAGGCCCAAGACCCAAGCTGCCAATTTTTTCGATTCGGCATCATTGACTTGTGGGTTAGCTGGCATGGGGATGGCACCCCATACGCCGCCGCCGCCAGCGATGATCTTGGCTGCCAACTTAGCAGCAGCGTCTTTTTGGCCTGCGTACTTGGCGGCAACATCTTTGTAAGCTGGGCCGACCAGCTTTTTGTCAATGGCGTGGCAGGCCATGCAGTTCTTGGCAGTTGCCAAGGCTTGGTCGGCCATAGCGGGGACAGCGGCCGACAGTGTCAGGGCGAGAATGGTCAGGGTGCGTTTCATCGTGGTTTTCCTGTGGTTGAGGTACATTGCTTTGAATGCGATTGTAGTGATCCGGGTTGACCAATTCAGCTGTGTCAGCCGGTTTAAATGGGAGAAAAAAACCATGTACCTGCTTCTTTTGGGTATTGCGCTGTCTTTGCTGAAATACCTCGAAATTGGCCCCGTTGCCCAGTGGTCGTGGTGGTGGGTGCTAGCGCCCTATGCTTTGGCCTCGCTCTGGTGGGCTTGGGCCGATGCCACGGGCTATACCAAACGCCGTGCCATGGACAAAATGGAGCAGCGCAAGCAAGACCGACTCAACAAACAAAAAGCCGCTTTGGGCATGCTGCCGCGCAAGCCCCGCTGAGGGCCACTGGCAGCCCTTGACAGCAAAAATAATCATCAAAAGTGCCAATAGCCATTGTGCATACTTGATTGTTAGCTATTAAAATAGTAGCAATACTATCCTTGGACAAATTCCCCGTAACCCCTGACGCAGAACCTCTATGCCAGTTTATCGCTCTAAAACATCTACCGCCGGTCGCAACATGGCAGGTGCGCGCTCCCTCTGGCGCGCCACCGGCATGAAGGATGAGGATTTTCAAAAACCCATCATCGCTGTCGTTAATTCGTTCACCCAGTTTGTGCCGGGGCATGTCCACCTGAAGGATTTGGGCCAACTGGTGGCCCGCGAGATCGAAGCCGCTGGCGGTGTTGCCAAAGAGTTCAACACCATTGCCGTCGATGATGGCATTGCCATGGGCCACGACGGCATGCTGTATTCGCTGCCCAGCCGCGACATCATTGCCGACTCGGTCGAATACATGGTCAATGCCCACTGCGCCGACGCGATGGTGTGCATCTCCAATTGCGACAAAATCACCCCCGGTATGTTGATGGCCGCCATGCGCCTGAACATTCCGGTGGTATTTGTCTCGGGCGGCCCGATGGAAGCCGGTAAAACCAAGCTGGGTGTTATCAAGCTCGATTTGATCGATGCCATGGTCATGGCTGCCGATGCCAATGTGTCCGACGAAGAAGTGGCCGAGGTCGAGCGCTCGGCCTGTCCGACCTGTGGCTCGTGCTCCGGGATGTTCACCGCCAACTCCATGAACTGCTTGACCGAGGCACTGGGCTTGTCGTTGCCCGGCAACGGCACGGTGGTAGCAACCCACGCCGACCGCGAACAATTGTTCAAACGCGCTGGTCGCTTGGCGGTAGAACTGTGCCAACGCTACTACGAGCAAGACGATGCGTCGGTGTTGCCGCGCTCGATTGGCATGAAGGCGTTTGAAAACGCCATCACCCTCGACATTGCCATGGGCGGCTCGACCAACACCATCTTGCACCTGTTGGCGATTGCCCAAGAAGCCGAGATCGACTTCACTATGAAGGACATCGACCGCCTGTCGCGCGTGGTGCCCCAGCTGTGCAAGGTGGCTCCGAACACCCAGAAGTACCATATTGAAGATGTCCACCGCGCGGGCGGCATCATGGCGATTTTGGGCGAACTCGACCGTGCGGGCAAACTGCACACCGATGTGCCCACGGTGCATGCCGCCACCCTCAAAGATGCGCTCGACCAGTGGGACATCATGCGCACCCAATCGCCCGAGGTGCAAAAGTTCTACATGGCAGGTCCTGCCGGTAAACCCAGCCAAGTTGCTTTTAGCCAAGCCACGCGTTGGCCCAGCTTGGATGTGGACCGCGCCGAAGGCTGCATCCGCTCGAATGAACACGCGTTCTCCCAAGAGGGGGGGCTGGCGGTGCTCTACGGCAACATCGCGCTCAATGGCTGCGTGGTGAAAACGGCCGGTGTCGATGATGCTTTGTTGGTGTTTGAAGGCCCGGCCCACGTGACCGAATCGCAAGACGAAGCCGTTGCCAACATTCTGGCTGATCAAGTTAAGGCCGGTGATGTGGTCATCGTGCGCTACGAAGGCCCCAAGGGTGGCCCCGGTATGCAAGAGATGCTGTACCCGACCTCGTACATCAAGTCCAAGGGGTTGGGTAAAGCCTGTGCGCTGCTGACCGATGGCCGCTTCTCAGGGGGCACCTCGGGCTTGTCGATTGGCCATGCCTCGCCCGAAGCGGCTGCAGGCGGCGCGATTGGCTTGGTGCGCAACGGCGACCGCATCCGCATCGACATTCCCAACCGCACCATCAACGTGCTGGTGTCGGAGGAAGAGCTGGCATTGCGCCGCGCCGACCAAGACGCTAAGGGCTGGAAACCCGCCCAACCGCGCAAGCGCAAGGTGTCGGCGGCACTCAAGGCCTATGCCAAGCTGGTGATGTCGGCGGACAAGGGCGCAGTGCGCGACGTGTCGCTGCTAGAAGACTAAGAGACCCATTCCCCCCATGCTGATTTACCCCTCGATTGATCCGGTTGCACTGCAACTTGGCCCGGTGGCTGTCCACTGGTATGGACTGACCTATTTGGCCGCTTTTGGTTTGTTCATGTTTTTGGGCAGCTTGCGCTTGCACCATGCACCGTTTGCTGCCATCACCGGGCCGGGCGCTTGGACGCGCCGGGATGTCGAAGACATTTTGTTTTTGGGGGTGATGGGGGTTATTTTGGGGGGGCGATTGGGTTACTGCTTGTTCTACAAGCCCGGCTACTATGCAGCGCACCCGCTGGAGGTTTTTGCGGTTTGGCAAGGCGGCATGAGTTTTCATGGTGGCTTGTTGGGCGTGATTGCCTCCATGGTGTGGTTTGCGCGTTCGCGCCAGCGCCCTTGGCTCGAAGTGGCCGATTTTGTCGCCCCCTGCGTACCGACCGGGCTGGCCGCCGGTCGGGTTGGCAACTTTATCAACGGCGAACTGTGGGGTCGTTTTGCCAGCCCCGATTTGCCTTGGGGCATGGTGTTTGCCCACAGTGGCTCTATGCAGCCGCGCCATCCGTCGCAGGTGTACCAGTTTCTGCTCGAAGGTTTGCTGCTGTTTGTGCTGCTGTGGCTGTATGCCCGGCGCGAACGGCGTCAGGGGCAAGTTGCGGCTGCTTTCTTGCTGGGCTACGGTGTGCTTCGCTTTGTGGCTGAGTTTTTTCGAGAGCCTGATAACTTTTTGGGCCTGTTGCCGCTCGGTATGAGCATGGGGCAGTGGCTTTGCCTGCCGATGATCGGGGGCGGGCTGGGCCTGTGGCTGTGGGCACGGCAAGTGCGGCCCAGTTTGGGGACTCGGTGAAGTGGGTGTATCGATTTTTTCAGCGCCGGTGCGCGCGCGTGGCTAGAATGAATTTCATGGCAACACAACCTTCATCTTCTCCCCCCGCGCCTGCCGTGCAGCGGCCCGCGCCGGACGACGGCGGTTCGGTCGTGCTGGAAAGACGACCGCAAAAAACCAAACCGCCGCAGATGTACCGCGTGCTCATGCTGAACGACGATTACACGCCCATGGAGTTTGTGATTGTCGTTTTGCAGGAATTTTTTGGTAAAAACCGCGAAAACGCGACGCAAATCATGCTCAAAATTCACCTGGATGGCAAAGCGGTGTGCGGTATTTATTCGCGCGATGTTGCTGCCACCAAGGTCGATCAGGTGCTCGATGCGGCCCACAAAGCAGGCCATCCGCTGCAATGCGTGTGCGAACCCATTGAATAAGCGCCGCACCGTCCCGACATACGCCCCTACTTTTTCTGCAAGCACAAAGGAGTTCACATGATTGCCCAGGAACTGGAAGTCAGCTTGCACATGGCCTTTGTAGAGGCCCGCCAGCAGCGCCACGAGTTCATTACCGTGGAGCATCTGTTGCTCGCACTGCTCGATAACCCCAGCGCAGCCGAGGTACTGCGCGCTTGTTCGGCCCATATTGAAGATTTGCGCGGATCACTCGCTCACTTCATCAAGGACAACACCCCCCAAGTGGCCGGTGCCGACGAAGTCGATACCCAGCCCACATTGGGTTTTCAGCGTGTGATTCAGCGCGCCATCATGCATGTCCAATCGACGGGCAATGGCAAAAAAGAAGTCACCGGGGCCAATGTGTTGGTGGCGATTTTTGGCGAGAAAGACTCGCATGCGGTGTATTACCTGCACCAGCAAGGCGTGACGCGGCTGGATGTGGTCAACTTTATTGCCCACGGTATTAAAAAGACCGAACCGCCCGAGCCAGCCAAGGGCGCTGAAGGCGCGGCTGAATCGGAAGAAGCCACCTCCGGCGAAAAATCCGAAAAAGCCTCACCGCTAGAGCAGTTCACCCAAAATTTGAACCAGCTTGCCAAAGACGGCAAGATTGATCCGCTGATCGGTCGCCACTTTGAGGTCGAGCGCACCATCCAAATTTTGTGCCGTCGGCGCAAGAACAATCCGCTGCTGGTCGGTGAGGCTGGCGTGGGCAAGACGGCGATTGCCGAGGGTCTGGCTTGGCGCATCACGCAAAAAGATGTGCCCGAGATTTTGGCCGAGGCGGTGGTGTATTCGCTCGATATGGGCGCGTTGTTGGCGGGCACCAAGTACCGGGGCGATTTTGAACAGCGCCTTAAAGGGGTACTCAAATCGCTCAAAGACAAGCCCAATGCCGTTTTGTTTATTGACGAAATCCACACCCTGATCGGTGCTGGCGCTGCCTCAGGCGGCACGATGGATGCCTCCAACTTGCTCAAACCGGCACTCAGTTCCGGGGTGCTCAAGTGCATTGGTGCCACCACGTTCACCGAGTACCGGGGTATTTTTGAAAAAGATGCGGCCCTGTCGCGGCGTTTTCAAAAGATCGATGTGGTCGAGCCGAGCGTGGCCGAGACCATCGACATCCTCAAGGGGCTGAAATCGCGCTTTGAGGAGCACCACAGCGTTAAATACACCATCGCTGCATTGCAGGCGGCTGCCGAACTGAGTGCCAAATACATCAACGATCGCCACTTGCCGGACAAAGCCATCGACGTGATTGACGAGGCCGGTGCCGCGCAACGCATTTTGGTGCCCAGCAAACGCAAGAAAAATATCGGCAAAACCGAAATCGAAGAAATCGTCGCCAAAATTGCCCGTATTCCCCCTGCCAGTGTCTCGAACGATGACCGGGGCAAGCTGCAAGTGTTGGAGCGCGATTTAAAGAGCGTGGTGTTCGGTCAAGACAAAGCGCTCGAAGTGCTGGCATCTGCGGTCAAAATGGCCCGTTCGGGACTCGGCAAGCCCGATAAACCGATTGGCTCGTTTTTGTTCAGCGGTCCCACTGGGGTGGGCAAGACCGAAGCTGCCAAGCAGCTGGCCTACATCATGGGCATTGAGCTGATTCGCTTTGATATGTCCGAATACATGGAGCGCCACGCCGTCAGCCGCCTGATTGGTGCGCCGCCCGGTTACGTGGGGTTTGACCAAGGCGGTTTGCTGACCGAGGCCATCACCAAGAAGCCCCATGCGGTGCTGCTGCTCGATGAAATCGAAAAGGCCCATCCCGATATCTTCAATGTGCTGCTCCAAGTGATGGACCACGGCACCTTGACCGACAACAACGGGCGCAAGGCTGATTTCCGCAACGTCATCATCATCATGACGACCAATGCTGGTGCCGAGACCATGAACAAGGCCACCATTGGTTTTACCAATCCGCGCCAAGCCGGGGACGAAATGGGCGATATCAAGCGCCTGTTTACACCCGAGTTTCGCAACCGGCTCGATGCGATGGTCAGCTTCAAGGCACTCGATGAGAACATCATCTTGCGCGTGGTCGATAAGTTCTTGCTGCAACTGGAGCAACAACTGGCCGAGAAGAAGGTGGAGGTTACCTTCACCGATGCGCTGCGCAAGCATTTGGCCAAGAAGGGTTTTGATCCGCTGATGGGCGCACGCCCGATGCAGCGTTTGATTCAAGACACGATTCGCCGCGCACTGGCCGACGAGTTGCTGTTTGGCCGTCTGACCGACGGGGGCCGCCTGACGGTGGACATCGAGTCCAAGCCCGACGACAAGGGGGTCGAGACGACCGAGGTGAAACTCGACATCCAGCCGCTGCCCAAAAAGGAGCGTCCGGCCAAGTCCGAGCCTGCCGAGCCAGAAGAGGCCGCTGCCGCCGGTTAAGCGCCTGCACCTTGCCTGCCAAAGCCAGCAACGCCTGCGTTGCTGGCTTTTTAATTGCTATCAATACAATAGCTGCTCAGGCATGCTGAAAAAGCGCTAGCGGCCAAAATGGTATCCAAATCACCCTCTAGTGACGTGTTGGCGTTACATTGCATTGATTGTTGTTTGAAGCGCTTTTGCGCCGCGCCCTATGCCTACCCACACCTTTCTTTGGCACGACTACGAAACCTTTGGTGCCAACCCTCGGCGCGACCGTCCGGCGCAGTTTGCCGCTATCCGCACCGATGCGCAGTTGAACGAAATGGGTGCACCGCTGATGCTTTATTGCCAGCCGCCCAACGACTATCTGCCCGACCCGCAGTCGTGCCTGATTACTGGCATCACCCCGCAAATAGCCCGCGAACGTGGCGTGCCCGAACGCGAATTTGCCGCCCGCATCGAAGCCGAATTAGCCCAGCCCGGCACGGTGGGCGTGGGTTATAACACCATCCGTTTTGACGATGAATTCACGCGCTTTATGCTCTGGCGCAACCTCATCGACCCCTATGCCCGCGAGTGGCAAAACCAGTGTGGCCGCTGGGATTTGCTCGATGTGGTGCGGATGGCCTATACGCTGCGTCCCGATGGGATCGTCTGGCCGACCAAAGAAGATGGCTCACCCAGCTTCAAGCTAGAGCATCTGAGCCGTGCCAATGGATTGGCACACGAGGCCGCACACGATGCGCTGTCGGACGTGCGCGCCACCATTGCACTGGCCCGGCTGGTGCGTGAGCACAATCCACGCCTGTTTGATTTTTGCTTTGCACTGCACAAAAAAGACCGCGTGATGGCTGAATTGCATCTGCCCAGCACCGCCCAGACCGCCCGGCCTTTTTTGCACGTTTCAGGCATGTTTTCCGCTGAACGGGGTTGTCTGGCCGTGATGTGGCCGCTGGCCAGCCACCCCACCAACAAAAACGAAGTCATTGCCTGGGATTTGGCCCACGACCCGCGTGAGCTGGCAACGCTGAGCGTCGAGCAGCTGCGCCTGCGCCTGTTTACCCGCACCGCTGATTTGCCCGAAGGCAGCAGCCGCTTGCCGATCAAAACCATCCATTTGAACAAGTCGCCGATGGTGGTTGGCAACCTCAAAACGCTCACGCCGGCTTTGGCCCAGCGCTGGGGCATCGACATGGAAAGCAGCATGCAGCATGCTGCCATCGCCCGTGATTTGCCCGACATGAGCGCCATTTGGCCTGCTGTGTTTGCCCGCCCGCTCGAAGCGCTCGACCCCGATGCCGAGCAAGATTTGTATGCGGGCTTCGTTGGCAACCGTGACCGCTACCGGCTCAACGAGCTGCGCACGCTTTCGGGCGAGGCGCTGGCACGGGCCAAAGGCAGTTTTGACGACCCGCGCCTGACCGAACTGCTGTGGCGCTACCGTGCACGCAATTTTGCCGACACCCTCTCACCCGAAGAAGCCCAGCGCTGGGAAGCGTACCGCGCAGCCCGGTTGTTTGATGGTGTTGGCGGTGCGCGCACCGTCGATCAGTTGTCCACCGAGATCGATCAACTCTCAGAGACCGCCGACGAACGCGCCGAGGACATCTTGGCGGCGCTCTACGATTGGGCCGAGGAGATTGCGCCCGAACGGTGAGCCAAAGTCGCCTTGGGCGGGGTATTGTTCTTGCTACTTAATTGATAGCTATTAGAGCAAGATAGACAAGCGCTGGAGCACGATTTTTTCTGAAATCAAAGCCTTGGCCCGGTTTGGGGCCGGTGTATAACCATCCCCCTACCGATAGCAACACAACCCGGCGCCTTCGCGCGCCACAACACAAGGAAACCCCACATGGGCGCGCAGTGGAAAGCAAAAGGCAAGGCACAGGCCGCAGATGCCAGAGGAAAATTGTTTGGCAAGCTGGCCAAGGAAATCATGGTGGCGGCGCGCAGTGGCGCAGACCCGGCAGGCAATGCCCGTTTGCGCTTGGTGGTCGAGCAAGCACGCAAGGTCTCGATGCCCAAAGACACGCTAGAGCGCGCCATCAAGAAAGGCGCGGGCATTGGCGACGAAGCCGTCAATTTTGAGCACGTCATCTACGAAGGTTTTGCCCCGCACCGCGTGGCCGTGATGGTGGAATGCTTGACCGACAACGTCAACCGCACAGCCCCCGAAATGCGCGTGCTGTTTCGCAAAGGACAACTGGGCACCTCTGGTTCGGTGGCATGGGACTTTGACCACGTTGGCATGATCGAGGCCGAACCTGCAAACGCTGGTGCCGATGTAGAACTGGCTGCCATTGAAGCGGGTGCGCAAGACTTTGAAGCGGGCGAAGAAGAAGGCACAACCCTGTTCCTGACCGACCCTACCGACCTCGATTTGGTCAGTCGTGCGCTGCCTGCACAAGGCTTTACGGTGCTGTCGGCCAAACTGGGCTACAAAGCCAAAAACCCCATCGACCCGGCCAGTTTGAGCGCTGAACAGCTGGAAGAAGTCGAAAACTTCTTGGCCGCTATCGATGGCAACGACGACGTGCAAAACGTCTTCGTGAGCTTGGCCGGATAAATCGACCACCATCAGCCAAAAAATCGGTAGCACACCACAATGGCGGCTACCACACCGGCCAGCTCGGCCAGCAGCGCACAAGCCACGGCGTGGCGTGCGCGCTGAATGCCGACCGCACCAAAATACACCGCCAGCACATAAAACGTGGTCTCGGTGCTGCCTTGCACCGTGGCAGCGGTCAGCGCGGCAAAGCTATCGACACCTTGGTTTTGCATGGTCTCGATCAGCATGGCGCGCGCGGCACTGCCCGAGAAGGGTTTGACCAGCGCCGTTGGCAGCGCATCGACAAAGCGCGTATCCAAGCCCAGCGCCTGCACACACCAGCCAATGGCCTCTAGCACATAGCCCAGCGCTCCCGAGGCCCGAAAAACCCCCACTGCGCACAGCATGGCAACCAAATACGGCAGTAAATTTTTGGCGACATCAAAGCCCTCGCGAGCACCTTCAACGAAGGCCTCGTAAACCGCCACCCGCCGCCATGCCCCCACCAATACGAACAACACAATCAATGCAAACAGCGTCAAATTACCGAGCAACGAAGACAACTGTGCCAGCGCCGCCCCCGAAAGGGTGGTCAGCAGCGCCATAAAACCACCCAGCCCCAAAGCCACCGGCAGCAAATAGGCCAGCACCACCGGGCTGAACAGCGGCAGCCGCTGCACCAGCGCCACGCTGAACAATCCGACCAGCGTCGATGCCGATGTTGCCAGCAAAATGGGCAAAAACACCAGTGTCGGGTCGGGTGCACCTTGCTGCATCCGGTACATAAAGATGGTGACGGGCAACAGCGTCAGCGACGATGCATTGAGTACCAAAAACAAAATTTGTGCATTGGTGGCAGTGTCGGGCTGGGGGTTAAGCGTTTGCAGCTCGTGCATGGCCTTGAGGCCGATGGGCGTGGCCGCGTTGTCTAGCCCTAGAGCGTTGGCAGCAAAGTTCAGTGTCATCAAGCCCAGCGCAGGATGACCACTGGGCACTTCGGGCATGAGCCGCCGAAACAGCGGTGCCAGCCAGCGTGCCAGTGCTTGGACGATGCCAGCTTTTTCTGCAATGCGCAAAAAACCCAGCCACAGAGTAAGTGTGCCAAACAGCAGCACCATGACCTCGACCGAAAGTTTGGCCATCGAAAACAGCGCTTCGACCATGCTGGCAAAAATATGCGCGTTGCCGCCCACCAGCCATTGGGTGCAGGCAGCGACGGCTGCGGTAATAAAAAATCCCAGCCACAAGGCATTGAGCATGGGGGTCTCCTTAAGGGGGTAGAACGGTGCAATGCGGGGCTTTTAGCATGCTGCATCGGGTCGGTCGTGGTGGTGGAGGGCGCGGCTCTAGTTAGAATGCCCTTTTACCGTTTTCAACTGCGGATATGACCTCTTCTAGCGCCTTTCTCACCGGCAGCATCGTCGCCCTCGTCACCCCTATGCACGAGGACGGCAGCGTGGACTACCCCACCCTGCGAAAACTGATCGACTGGCACATCGCCGAAGGCACCGACTGTATCGGTGTGGTGGGTACCACGGGCGAATCGCCCACGGTCAATGTCGAGGAGCACTGCGAGATCATTCGTGTGGCCGTCGAGCAGGCTGCGCGTCGCGTGCCGATCATGGCGGGTTGCGGAGCCAACTCTACCGCCGAAGCTATTGAGCTGGCAAAATTTGCCAAGACGGTGGGGGCCGATAGCCAATTGCAAGTGGTGCCCTACTACAACAAACCAACGCAAGAAGGCCAGTACCTGCACTTCAAGGCCATTGCCGAGGCCACGGGCGATTTGCCCGTGATCTTGTACAACGTGCCCGGTCGCTCTGTGGCCGACATGCAGCACGACACCGTATTGCGATTGGCCCAAGTGCCCGGCATTATCGGCATCAAAGAGGCCACCGGCAACATCGAACGCGCCCAGTGGCTCATCCGTGACCTGCCCAAGGACTTTGCCGTGTATTCTGGCGATGACCCTACTGCAGTCGCTTTGATGCTCTGCGGTGGCCACGGCAACATCAGCGTCACGGCCAACGTGGCACCGCGCCTGATGCACGAGCTGTGTGTAGCGGCTTTGGCAGGCGATGTACGCCGGGCCATGGAAATTCAGTTCCAACTGATGCCCACACACAAAAACCTGTTTGTCGAGGCGAACCCCATTCCCGTCAAGTGGGCGATGTCCCGCTTGGGATTGTGCGGCCCCACCATGCGCTTGCCCATGACTCCTCTGACTACCAACAACGAAGCGGTCGTCGAGGGCGCATTGCGCGCCAGTGGCCTGCTGTGAATTTGATGGTGCCTGTGACAATTTCCAAGGATTTCTACGTGAAACCTACTGCACGATGGGCCGTCATCGGCCTGACCATTGCCCTGTCGGCCTGCTCTGCGTTGGAGACCGACAAGATTGACTACAAGAGTGCCTCCAAAGGGGCTACGCTAGAGGTTCCCCCCGACCTCAAGCAGCTCTCGCGCGATACCCGTTATGCCACACCCGATGGCATTGTCTCGGCCAACGCGATGCAGGCAGGTCAGGCCTTGCAACCCTCTGGCCCCCACGCTGCCGTTGCCAGTATGGGCGATGTTCGTATTGAGCGCGCGGGCAACCAGCGTTGGCTGGTCGTCAACCGTCCGGCCGATAAATTATGGGATCCAGTACGCGATTTCTGGCTTGAAAATGGCTTCACGCTCGGCGTAGATCAGGCTGGTGTTGGCATCATGGAAACCGATTGGGCCGAAAACCGTGCCAAATTGCCGCAAGACATGATCCGCGCCACTTTGGGCAAGGTACTTGAGTCGCTGTATTCCACAGGTGAGCGTGATAAGTTTCGCACCCGTTTGGAGCGCAATGCCAACGGCGGAACCGAAATTTACGTCAGCCACCGGGGCATGACCGAGGTTTATACCAACAGCTCCAAGGATTCCACCATTTGGCAACCCCGTCCGGCAGATGTAGAGTTGGAAACCGAATTTCTACGCCGTTTGATGGTGAAATTGGGTGTCAGCCAAGAACAGGCCCAAGCGGTGGTCGCCTCTTCGGTGCAGCGGCCACAGGTAGCGCGTACGACCACCCTCAACAATGTCCCTGTAGTGCAGTTGCAGGAGGGATTTGACCGCGCATGGCGGCGTGTTGGGCTAGCGTTAGACCGTACCGGATTCACCGTCGAAGACCGCGACCGCAGCCAAGGCATTTATTTTGTTCGCTATGTGGCACCGGGAACCGACAAACAAGACCCAGGTTTCTTTAGCAAGCTATTTACCGGCCCGAAGGCTGCCACACCGCCGCTGAAGTACCGCATCGTGGTGCGCAATGAAGGCGAAGCCTGCACTGTCTCAGTATTGAACGAGGCTGGCGCGCCAGAGTCTTCTACCAATGCTCAAAATATCTTGCGTTTGCTGGCCGATGACCTAAAGTAAATTTTTGCAAGCTGCCGACAAAAAAGCCCCGATCTTTGAAAGATTCGGGGCTTTCTTTATGGCGGTGGCGGGTCTAAACCGGCCACCGCCACATCGACTGCAATTTACTTGGCAGCGGAAGCAGCGCTGGCTGCAGTAGTAGCAGCAGCGTCGGCAGCAGCCTTGGCAGCATCGCCAGCAGCAGTGACCGCAGCGCCAGTGGCCTTGACTGCATCCACAGCAGCCGAAGCAGCGCCGGCGGCAGCTTGAGCGGCATCGCTAGCTGCAGGAGCAGCAGCGCTGGCAGGTGCAGAAGCAGCTTCAGCAGGTGCGGAGGCTGCTGGGGCTGGAGCTGGAGCTGCTACAGGAGCTGGAGCTGGAGCTGGAGCTTCCGTCTTGCCACAGGCCGTCAGAGCAGCAGCGGCGATCAGGGAGGCGATGACGAGGGACTTGTTCATTTCAGGGTTCCTAGTTGGACGACGATCAAAAATTGGGATGCCACAACGTCAAGCCTCTGTTGGCCCGGCTACGCTTTGGCAGAGTGTGCAATTTCTTGCACGTTACTTACTCAACCGACGATTATATTGGGAATTCGTCAATCCTGACTAACACTCACGCACGCCACACAGCGCAAAACGTTGCAACAATCAGACACATAACGACCATGGAAAGCACGACGACGCCGGTGTAAGGCCTGCGCTATAGGCCCAAGGTGGTGGCGGCAAAGCCGGGTGAACTTTTGGTGCGCAGCCACTCATGGAGTGTTTCACGCACTAGCACACGCCGCTTGGGTTCAGTGCTTGTCATACCCACACAGCGCTCAGCGTCAAAGCGCTGCAATACCCAGTCAGGGGACCAAATAGCACTCGGGATGTCTTGGGGTTCGACGTTGGGTGCGCGATAGCAATGCAGGAGGTGTCCCCAAGTGCTGCGCCAGCGCACAAAACGTGCGTGGCGACGAACCACATCGTCGTAGCTGCATGCCAGCACCGTAAAACGGTGTCCCCTACGAGCCCACGCTTGCAAATGGTCGTTGACTGCGCGTTCACCCAATGGCCAATCGTGGAAATGCGCATCGCTGATGATGATCTCGCGCCAGCCTTCGCTCGCTGCCGCCGCAAAAGCATCACGCACCAGTTGTTGGAAGGCTTCGCGGCCACTGAACCGACCTTGGTACAGTGCCGCGCTCATGCTCAGGCCCCCTTAGCTCGGCACCTTGGTGTGCAGCCAACCCGCAGCACACCATGCGGAAAGCAACTCGAGTGCATCGTCGCTGGCACGTGCCAGTTCACGGCCACCGAGAGTTCGTTGGTTGGCCAATTGGCGCATCAGTGCTGCATCGCGCCCGGCTGCACGGTAGCTTTCTCCGTTGATGAAAATATGGTCTGCGTCGTACATCATGCGGGTACGCCTGTCCAGGGCTATTTCTTCTAGCATGCTGCCTTCTGGCCCCGGCTCGAACCAAACGTTGGATTTAGGCTCGGTGAGGTATTCGCCCAGCGCCCGTTCAAGTGCCCGTGGCTGCTCCAACGCACGTTGCAGCGCATCGCGGGCAAACGTTTGTAATGTGCCGGGGATTTCTGCAGGATGGGCTACTGCAGGTTGTTTGTTATCACGGTACAGCAGCGTAGCGGTTTCACAGTCGTCCTCGTCGGCCAAGCGCACCAGCATTTCTTGGGCCAAATCGGTACGCTCAGGCACACGAAAACCGACGGAGTAAGTCATGCACTCGCCCTCGGCGATACCGTCGTGTGCCCAGCCGGGGGGCAGGTACAGCATATCGCCGGGTTCCAAGGTGTATTCTTCTTCCGGTTCGAAGTGCGAGAGAATTTTCATTGGCACATCGTCGCGCAGCGACAGGTCTTTTTGCCGACCAATACGCCAGCGTCTGCGACCATGGGCTTGCAGTAGAAAGACATCGTAGCTGTCAAAATGTGGGCCAACACCGCCGCCGTCGGTAGCGTAGCTGATCATCAAATCATCCAACCGCGCATCGGGCACGAAGCGAAACTGCTGCATCAGTGCATGCACACGATCATGGTGTAAATCTACACCTTGCACCAGCAGCGTCCAATGAGGGCGCTGCAGTGGTGGCAACGAGCGCCGCGACAGCGGGCCGTGCTGTAATTTCCAAACATCATCTACCTGTTGTACCAAGCGGGACTCGACCCCCTCTTGGCTTGCCAGCGCAAACAATTCTGTGCGGGTCAAGGTGGGGACAAAGCCGGGAATGGCCTGACGCACCAATAGTGGCTTTTTTTGCCAGTGGCGGCGCATAAACTGGGCAGGTGTCAGGCCACCGAGCAAGGCAAGGGGTTGGTCAATATCCATGTTTCAATCCACACTTCTTAACAGGCGACTTGAGGGAGAGGCAGCGCCTTTTCTCAGAGAATTTTATACTGCGAAAATTTTGCTATGGAAATTACCGAACAATGTGTGGTTGCACTGACGTGGACCCTCAAAGATACCTTGGGCGAGGAATTGGACGTATTGGATGAGCCAGTAGAGTTTTTGATCGGCGGTGGCGATTTGCTCGCACCCATCGAAAAATCTCTGCAAGGCCATGCTGTGGGTGCAACGCTCTCGCTGCACATCGAACCTGAAGAGGCTTTTGGCGATTACGACGACCAATTGATTTTCTTGGAGTCCCGGGAACTCTTTCCCGCAGAACTGGAAGAAGGCATGACGATAGAGGGCTGCGCTTTGCCGGATGGCTGCAATCGCGATGCCCCGCGCGATGTGCTCTACACCGTATCAGAAATTTATCCTGAACATGTGGTGCTGGATGGCAACCATCCGTTAGCGGGCATTGCCATCCGCTTGCACCTGAAGGTGTGTGGTGTGCGTGAGGCGACAGAAGAAGAAATTGGGCGTGGCAGTACCGGCACTGGTTTCTTTCGGGTACAGGCCTCCATGCCAGAAAGTCATTTGCTGCACTGAAGGCGGGTGTATTCACTGCGATTGAATGTGTTGCCCAAGGGCAAGCTGTTACAGTGGGTCTTCATTTAGGAGAACACATACCTTGGCAACACCCAACTACGGATACGAAAAGCGCCAGCGCGAGCTTGCCAAAAAGAAGAAGAAAGAAGAAAAACTGCGTGCTAAAACTGCTCCGGTACGCCACAGTGATACCTATGTAGCACCCGATTCAGGTGCAGACAGCATCCCGCCACATTTGGGCAACCCAAACTAACCCTCAGGTCAGTGCAGCATAGGGTGCAGCGCTGACCATACGTTCTCAAGCATCTGTGGGTGGGCTTGGGCGCGTGGGTGGATTCGATCTGCCTGAAACAGAGCCATTGCGTCAACTCCATCGGCAACTCCTTTGAGCAAAAACGGCACCAGTCCAGCTTTGTTTTTTCGGGCTACGGATGCAAAAATTCCTGCAAACTGTTCTGCATAAGCGCTGCCATAGTTGGGCGGCACCTGCATTCCAATCAACAGTACCTTGGCTCCCGATTTTTGTGCCATCTGCGTCATCCAGATTAAATTGTCTTCAGTATTCCCCAGCGCAAGGCCTCGTAGCGCATCGTTGGCTCCGAGTTCAATCACTAGCACTGCTGGTTCGTGCTGGGTTAGCAAAGCAGTCAAACGTGCCCGTCCGCCAGAGGTGGTTTCACCACTGACGCTGGCATTGATGACCGATGCGTTGATTTTTTCTGTGGTGATGCGTTTTTCGAGCAGAGCTACCCAGCCTGTGCCCCGTACAAGACCGTATTCGGCACTCAAGGAATCGCCCAGAACGACGATGGTTTGTGAGTGCGTCGCCTTGCGCTCTAGCCCTGCACCTTGGGCTATTTGGCTGGCAGTACACAGGCCTGCAATCTGCAGCAGCCGCAGGGTAAAGTTGCGCCGATACGTGTTTTGATTCACAACAAAGACCTTTCATGTCCGCACCTACCGTTGCATTCAGTACACCGATCATTGCGGTCGAGCATGTGTGCAAATCTGTCACTGATTCGACAGGTACGCTTGATATTTTGCGAGATATTGATTTTCAGTTGGCAAGCAGGGAGACCGTGGCCATCGTTGGTGCCTCTGGCTCGGGAAAGAGCACCCTACTGTCGATCATGGCCGGCTTAGACACTCCCAGTAGTGGCACCGTGCGATTGGATGGGCAGGACTTATTTGCTTTAGATGAAGACGGGCGAGCAAGCTTGCGGGCTCAAAAAATGGGGTTTGTGTTCCAGAGCTTTCAACTCATGGGCAACCTGACGGCACTAGAGAATGTGATGCTTCCTCTAGAGCTTGCCAATCGCCGTGATGCCCGCAAAACCGCTGCGGAAATGCTGGGTCATGTCGGACTGGCCCAGCGCTTGGGGCATTACCCCAAAGTACTCAGCGGTGGCGAGCAGCAGAGGGTGGCGTTGGCCCGTGCTTTCGTAGTGCAGCCGGCTGTGCTTTTGGCCGATGAACCGACAGGTAGTTTGGACTTTGCCACGGGGGAGTCGATCATGCAGCTGATGTTTGAGCTGAACCGTGAGCAAGGCACCACGCTGGTGCTGGTGACACACGACCAGAACATTGCCCAGCGTTGTCAGCGTTGTATCACCATTGAGGCAGGCTCTACCAAGGCAACCTGAACACTATTGCCCATAAACGCCACCGTTCTAAAAATGTAGGTTAAAGTCAATCCATCTGGGCCAGCGGCTGAATCTGGGAGTCGTAGCTTGACGTTTCTTTGGGCAAAATAACGCTATTTTCATGATGCTGACGACCGATCCCGCGCTTGATCACGTTACCGGAGTGCTCAACCGTCACGCTGGTTTGCAGGCAGCGCACCGCGTTTTATCCGAGTCCAATGCTGAGCATTCTCACTCGGCTATCTTATGGTTGGGTCTCGATCGATTTCGGCAAGTCAATCAGTCTTTTGGGCATGTTGCCGGAGATCATGTAATTGCCGTTATTGCACGGCGGATTCGGGCCACGATGCCAGCCTGTTGTGAAGTTTCCCGTATGGGGAATGATGAGTTTATTTGTCTCTTGCCTGGGGTTGACACCACAGAGGCGGAGCTTTTAGCACACAATCTTTTAACTGTCATAGAGGCCCCGCTGTCTATTGGTGATATTCAGTTTCGACCATCGGCAAGTATTGGTATAGCACTGCATTTTTACCAAGAAGATGTACTGGTATTTTTAGAGCGCTCTGAGCGCGCTATGGCAGAAGCAAAACGCCAAGGTGGTAATCGTTGTATCGTGTCTGGAACTGAGCCGGTTCCGGGGCGTGTTGGAATACTCCTTGCGCGTGAAGAGTTGGCTATAGAGAATGATTTACACACGGCCCTTGAAACCGGTGGGCTAATGCTTAACTATCAACCAATTATTGGTGTTGATGGTAGTATTGAAGCTATTGAAGCACTCATGCGCTGCAAGGCCAATGGTCGTCAGATATCCCCCGGGAAATTCATTCCAGTTGCTGAGAAAACAGGCTTGATTGTTCGACTGGGTGAGTGGAGTTTGTTGCAAGGTGCAAGATATGCTGCTCTTTTGCAAAGTATTGGTATGCCAACTAAGGTTTCCATTAATGTATCTCGATTGCAATTAATTTCACCAAAATTCACTCAGGCTGTGCATGCGGCTTTGATTTGTGCCAACGTTGCGCCAGAATTAATTGAGCTAGAATTAACAGAGTCTTTGGTAATGGATACATCGGAAATTGTGCAAACTAATTTGCGAAGTGTTCGTAATATTGGTATTGGTTTGGCTATTGATGATTTTGGTACAGGATATTCGTGCCTTGCAACTATTAAAGATATTCCGGCCACTAAATTAAAAATTGATCGCGCTTTTGTTTGTGTCCTACCAGAAGATCGACGAGCATTTGCGGTAGTTAGGGCAATTACCCAACTAGCGCAAGAATTGGGGATGACTGTTGTCGCTGAGGGTGTTGAAACACAAGATCAACTTGATTCACTTAAACAGGCCGGTGTAGATGCCATTCAGGGCTTTCTACAGGCCGCCCCTATGACAGAAGATGCATTGCGAACATGGCTGCACGACAGAAAAATGCAATGAACAACGAATTGTTCGATTCCTCACCGTCAGTTGGTCAGGTGCTAGAGCAGACCATCAAAGAAATTGGTATCCCTCCACGTCCTGTCATCATGGACCGGATTGAGGCCGAAATGCGCAAGGGAGATCCAAATTTTAAGCATTTGGGACATCTTATCGGTGCTGATGTTGGTTTATCAGCCGGGTTGATAAAAACTGCCAATTCTGCTTATTTCGGTGCACGTAGTCCAGTGCGTTCAGTCGATGAGGCTTTAATGCGCCTTGGACTGGATGTGGCAAACAGGGCTATTGCTGGAATTAGTTTGCGCAAAGCTTTTCCTTCTAATATTCAACTCGACAGATTTTGGCATGCATCAGCACAAATTGCCGCATTGTCTGGATGGCTTGCACAATCGATTGTAAAAATAAATATAAGGCCAGACGATGCCTATACGTACGGCCTTTTTCGTGATGCAGGAATTCCTGTTTTATTAATTCGATTCGATAAATATCGACAAACCATTGTTCGTGCCAATGATGAAATGGTAAAGTCATTTGTTGACATTGAGCATCAAGATCTTCCAACCAATCATGCCATGATTGGTTGTCTATTGGCGCAAAATTGGTGGCTTCCCGAGGAAATATGTCTTGCAATTCGCCATCACCATGATTTGGATTTTTCTCAGCCTTTAGAAGTTGGTATTCCTTCGGTAAGTAGGTATTTAATTGCAGTTGCACAAACTGCAGAGCATATATTGCAAAAAGTTACAGGAGAGAGTAAGACGTGTGAGTGGAATAAACTAGGTGAATCTTGTATGGTTGTGCTAAATATGAAGGAGGGTGAGTTGCCTGCAATTTATGAAATGGCGGTCGATATAATAAAAAATGTTGAGTAGTTAGTAAATTAATAAGGTTGCATTTTTATAAAAACTGCCAACGTAACTTGCAATATAAAAAATTCCAATTAAATCAATGGGTTGTGGTAGGTGAGTAGCAGACTCCAGTAATGAGAATGTGGTAATAAAATAGTAAATTATTTTTGCTAATGATTAGTGCTGCCGCATTTTATTTTGGTAAATAAAAATGGATATTTTTATTTTGTCGATTAACATTTCTCCGGCACTGCACCCCGTTGCATTGCACAACACCGCACAAGATGCTATCCGTGAATTGCTGCGCGAGGGCGAATCGCTTAACACGGTAGCAAGCTACCAAGGCGCGGCCCGCTACTGGGGGGCTTGGTACAAGTTACGCTATGGCGGCACACCCATGCAGTTACCTTTGCCCGTGGCTTGCGTTTTGCAGTTCATCGTTGACCATGCACAACGCACCACCACCAAGGGGTTGGCTTGCGAATTGCCCCCCACCATTGACCGCGCCTTGGTTGCTGGGGGCTTTAAAGGCAAATTGGGGCCAGTGGCACACTCAACACTGGTTCACCGCGTAGCCGTGATGTCCAAGGCGCACCAAGTGCAAGGCTGGGCCAACCCGTGCCACGATGCACAGGTGCGTGAACTGCTATCGCGCACTCGCCGGGCCTACGCCAAGCGCGGCGACTTGCCCCTGAAAAAAGCTGCGCTGACCAAAGACCTGCTCGAGCAGCTTTTGGCCACTTGTGACGACTCAATGCGTGGTCAGCGCGACCGGGCCATCTTGCTGTTTGCCTGGGCCAGTGGCGGCCGTCGCCGCTCCGAGGTGGTGAGCGCCGATATGCAGGCACTGCGCTGCATTGGCCCTGCCGAATTCATTTACACCCTGAGCCACTCCAAAACGAACCAAACAGGCCGCGACCGGCCAGAGAATCAAAAGCCCGTGCTGGGGGCAGCAGGCCAAGCACTGCAAACATGGCTGCAAACCAGTGGCATCATCGAGGGCTTGATATTTCGACGCATTCTCAAGGGCAACCACTTGGGCGGCCCCATGAACCCTGCCGCCGTGCGTAACATCGTGCAGGCCCGTTGCGCTTTGGCAGGGGTTGATGGCAACTTCTCTGCCCACTCCTTGCGCTCAGGCTTTGTGACCGAAGCCGGGCGGCAGAATATCTCGCTGGCCGACACGATGGCCCTGACCGGCCACCAAAGCATCCCGACTGTGATGGGCTACTTTAGGGCAGAGGCCCCAATGCAAAACAAGGGGGCGCGATTATTTGGGTGATGTGTGCAAGTGGCGCGGTCGCGCCACTTGCCTAGAAGCCCATGTAAGGCCCACACCGCGCCTGCACTTGGCTGCTGGCGAGCTGCTCGAGAAGCTCAACAGCCCCAGCAGGAGGAATCCTCCCCATCTGATAAACCAGATTTTATATTTAAAAAAAGAAAGTCCGATGGAAACGATAGGGATGAAAATTGATCGCTGGACAGTGCTGGCCCTGTACCGGACACAGGGTGGCAAGCTCGTGGGCCACAAGGAATGGCGCTCACTGGTGCCCGGGGAGCACACGAAATCCGGTGGCACGGTGGCTGAAACCGAAGCGCACATTATCGAATTCTTTGGGCAAAAACCATTGGCCAAAGCGCTTTACCACGTCGCCAAGATTGAGAATGTTCAGGTTGTTGATTAAGACAGGAAGCAGCCGTACATACGGCCCATACCCATATTGTTCGCGTTTGCATTGACATCCACACCAAGGAGCGTGCCGCTGAAGCACTGGAGGCCATGGGATTGGCCATTTCAGACGCGATCCGCTTGCTGATGTTGCACGTAGCTGACGAGCGACGTTTTTTCGCTTGCACCAGCAGCGCTACCAGCATTGCGTGTGCCAGTAGCGATGGTGTGGTGTGTTAGTACCAGCCGCTGTCAGCGGCGTACCTCGTAGTGATTGAGCCTGCACTCGCCCTTGGCCCCCGCGCCTGCTGACAGTCACTGGTCGGTTCCGTCACAAACGCAGGCGGCGACCACTGCTATACGCTATTTTACGGCTGTAGCATGAAGGCTTACATCGTCCCAAAATTTAGCCAACAAAGCCGGCCCCATTGGGAGTGAAGCGGCAGCATAGTGGAGCAGGTCAAGGCAGGGCAGATTCAGATTCAGGCTTTGTATTGTTTGGTTGCCAAGGTGAGGTCGTAGTTTTGGGCTGAAAACCTGCGCCTTCCTTTTTTAGTTGGAAATTGCGGTAGCAATATGACAAGGCCGTGACTTACCCATGAGAAAATTGGGTCTTCGTCCTTGTCTTTTAATTTGCTATGCTTTTTATAGCTATAAACTCTTTCAGAGTAAGCGCTATAGTCACTTTTGACCGTTATTTGATTCGCTATGCCTGACTTTATCTACTTGGCTTCGCAAAGTCCGCGCCGTAGCCAATTGCTAGAACAACTGGGCATCCGCCACCAACTGCTGCTGGCCTACGCCCCCGACCATGCCGATTCCCATGAGGTCGAGGATGCCGAAGCCCTAGAGTCGGTGTTGTTGGGCGAGTCACCCACTGCCTATGTGCAGCGCGTGACGGGGTTGAAGCTCGATGCTGCGGTGGCCCGTCGTGCTCGCCGGGGCTTGCCAGATGCCCCGATTTTGTGTGCCGACACCACTGTGGCGCGTGGCCGTACTATTTATGGCAAGCCCGAGGATGCAGCCGATGCACAGCGCATGCTGGGCGAGCTGTCGGGGCAAACTCACCGTGTATTGACTGCCGTTGCCATGCAACATGGCACGCAGCGTTGGACGGCGCTATCGGTCTCCCGCGTTACTTTGGAGGCCATGACACCAGCCCAAATCACGGCTTATGTTGCTACCGGGGAGCCACTGGGCAAGGCAGGTGCCTATGGCATTCAGGGCCGCGTGGCTGCCCATGTTCGGCGTTTGAGTGGTAGCTATTCGGGAATCATGGGGTTGCCCCTGTTTGAGACGGCCCAGCTCCTGCGTTTGGGCGGATTCCCCATCTAATTCCAGAGGTTTTTTATGAATGCACTTCGTGCCATCTCGATTGGCAAGCGTTTGACGCTGGCTGTCGGGATGATGTTGATTTTCTTGGTTATTTGCGTCGCTGTTGGTGTTTGGCGATTGAGTGAACTGGCAACCACGACCAGAACCCTCGCCACAGTCGATGCTGAAAAGCTGCAAGTGGCGGTAGAGTGGCGCCAAACCATTGATTTGAACTGGGTACGTACCAAGGCGGCCATGCTCGATGGAGACCCCGGCAGAATCCAGATGTGGCAGCAGGAAATGGACAAAACCTCTGAAATTTCCGTGGCTTCCCGCAAAAGAATTTTGGACCTGATTGATTCCGAGGAAGGCAAAGCCTTGCTGAAGGAAATTGATGCAGCGCGTGATGGTTTCCGCACACCCAGGGCGCAAATTCTCAAGCGCCGCGCCGCTGGCGAAAACATAGAAGCTGCGCTCGACCAAGAGTTACGACCATTGGCCGAAAAGTACAGTGGTTTGATTCAGAAACTAGAAGATCGACAAAGGCATATCTATGAAGCATCGGTCGTCATGGCCGAAAAAAATGCCGAACAGGGCAAGGCCATTATGCTGACGGTGGGGATGATTGCTCTGGTATTTGCCGTGGTCTCGGCGGTGGCATTGTCTCGTTCTATCGTCAATCCTATACAGCAGGCAGCCCAGAATGCCCGCACCATTGCCGATGGTGATTTGACCCAAACCATCCACAGCGAAGGTCAAGACGAAGCCACGACCCTGACCACTACGCTAGAACAAATGCAGCAAAGTTTGGCCCGCGTGGTTGCCAAAGTGCGTGAAGGTGCCGATGCCTTGGCCGTGGCGACTGCCGAGATTGCACAGGGCAACCAAAACCTCTCGTCGCGCACCGAAAGCCAAGCCAGTGCGCTGGAACAAACAGCCGCTTCGATGGAAGAGTTGAGTTCGACCGTCCAACAAAATGCCGAAAACGCCCGGCAAGCCAACCAGCTGGCCCAAAAAGCCTCCAGCGTCGCTGTTCAAGGCGGCGAGGTGGTGGCCCAAGTGGTTGGCACCATGCGAGACATCAATGAGTCCTCCAGAAAGATCAATGACATCATCAGCGTGATCGACGGCATCGCGTTTCAAACGAATATTTTGGCCCTGAATGCGGCGGTAGAAGCGGCCCGCGCTGGCGAACAAGGCCGTGGATTTGCGGTGGTGGCCTCGGAGGTTCGCAATTTGGCTGGACGCAGTGCCGGTGCTGCCAAAGAGATTAAGCAACTGATTCAAGACAGCGTGCAGCGTGTAGAGCATGGCAGTGCGCTGGTGGACCGGGCTGGCACCACCATGGGCGAAGTGGTCAGCAGCATTCGCAGCGTCACCAGCATCATGGAAGAAATCAGCGCCGCCAGTTCTGACCAAAGCTCCGGGGTGGCCCAAATCGGCCATGCTGTGGCCCAAATGGACCAAGGCACGCAGCAAAATGCTGCCTTGGTTGAGCAGATGGCCGCAGCCGCAGCCAGCCTGAAAACGCAGGCCCAAGACTTGGTGGAGGTGGTTTCGGTGTTCAAAACCCATGCCCCATCGATGCCAGCCCGCAGTGCGGTGCGCTCAGCGCAGCACACGGAACCTTTGCGCATTAACCGCACTTGAGTTGCTGCGAAGCCGGGTAAGCTAGCGCCCATGCAACAAGACATTCTGATCAATTGGTCACCCCAAGAAACCCGCGTGGCTGTGGTTGAAAACGGCGCAGTCCAAGAACTGCACCTAGAGCGACCGATGGAGCGCGGCTTGGTTGGCAATGTCTATCTGGGCAAGGTGGCACGGGTGCTGCCGGGTATGCAGTCGGCTTTTATTGATATTGGTCTGGAGCGCGCTGCTTTTTTGCACGTAGCCGACGTTTGGCAGCGCCAGCCCGATGGCGAAGCGCCGATGTTTGCCCGCAAAGGCGAGCTGCTGGTGCCGATTGAAAAGCAGGTGTTTGAGGGCCAAGCGCTGATGGTGCAGGTCATTAAAGACCCGATGGGTACCAAAGGTGCGCGCCTTTCGACGCAAATCAGCATTGCTGGGCGTTTGCTGGTGTTTTTGCCGCAAGACGATCATATTGGCGTATCGCAAAAAATTCCGGTGGCCGAGCGTGATGCGCTGCGCGGGCGCTTGCAAGTTTTGGTCGGTACCAAAGAGTCTGGCGGTGGTGGTGGCTTTATTTTGCGAACCAATGGCGAAGACTCCACCGATGCCGAACTGGCCGAAGACATTGCTTACCTGCGCAAAACTTGGGTGCGCACCAAAGAGGCCTCGCTGCGACTGCCACCGATGTCACTGCTGCACCAAGATTTGGATTTGTTGCAGCGTGTGCTGCGCGATTTGGTGAGCGAACAAACGCAAACCATCCGCATTGATTCGACCGAGCAGTTCCATCGGTTGCGCGCCTTCGGTCAAGAGTTCATGCCAGCGGCAGCAGGCAAACTACAGCATTACAAGGGCGAACGGCCCATTTTTGATTTGTATTCGATTGACGAAGACATCGCCCGGGCGCTAGGGCGGCGGGTGGATTTGAAATCGGGCGGCTACCTGATCGTCGATCAAACCGAGGCGCTGACCACGGTGGATGTGAACACCGGCGGCTTTGTCGGTGCGCGCAATTTTGACGACACCATCTTCAAAACCAATTTGGAAGCAGCCCAAGCCATTGCCCGCCAACTGCGCTTGCGTAACTTGGGCGGCATTGTGATTGTTGATTTCATCGACATGGTGCGGCCCAACCACCAAGAGGCTGTGCTGGCCGAGTTTCGCAAGCAACTGGCGCGCGACCGGGTCAAAACCACGGCGGGCGGGTTTTCGCAACTGGGCTTGGTTGAGATGACGCGCAAGCGCACCCGCGAGTCGCTGGCGCATGTGCTGTGTGAGCCGTGTCCAGCGTGCCAAGGGCGCGGTGCCCTCAAGACAGCGCGCAGCGTGGCTTACGACATCTTGCGAGAAATTTTGCGCGAAGCGCGCCAGTTCCATCCGCGCGAGTTTCGCGTGGTGGCCGCGCCGCCGGTGGTCGAGTTGCTGCTGGACGAGGAGAGCGCCCACTTGGCCGGGTTGTCGGACTTCATCGGTAAACCCATTTCGCTACAGGCCGAGAGTGCGATGGGGCAAGAACAGTACGATATTGTTTTGCTCTAAAAAAGTGAGCATTGATTTGCCGTCATCCAACGGCGTTACGATGTTTTGGCATTAAAAACTATCTCTTCTGCCATGCCATTACCCCCTCTTCCTCCACTGAACGATAACTCAGAACACGCAGAGCACTCTGCACAAGACCGCTCTGCGGCAGCTACGCGCAGCACATGGGTCAGCGTGGTGGTCAATGTGGTGCTATCGACCTTGCAAATTGTCATTGGCGTGCTCTCGAAATCGCAAGGTTTGATCGCCGATGGTATCCATTCGCTTTCGGATTTAGTGGCCGATTTTGTCGTGTTGTTGGCCAATCGGCACAGCCAAAAAGATGCCGACACCGATCACCCTTACGGCCACCAGCGCTTTGAAACCGCCGCTTCGCTGGTGCTGGGTTTGCTGCTGCTGGCGGTGGGCGTGGGCATGGTGTGGTCAGCGGTGCTGAAACTCGAAAACCCCACCACCGTGGCCCAAGTCCACAGTGTGGCGTTGTGGGTGGCTGGCGCTGCCTTGGTGAGTAAAGAGCTGCTTTTTCGGTACATGCTGGCGGTTGCCAAGCGGGTCAAATCGAGCATGCTGGTAGCCAATGCTTGGCATGCCCGTTCGGATGCAGCTTCATCGTTGGTCGTGGGCATTGGCATTGCAGGCAATTTGGCCGGTTATCCCATTCTTGACCCGATTGCGGCGCTGATTGTCGGTTTTATGGTTGGCAAAATGGGTTGGTCGTTTGGGTGGGATGCCTTGCACGACTTGATGGACCGCGCTGTGGATGCGCAAGAGGTGCAGGCCATTGGCAAAACCCTGCGCGAAACTCCCGGCGTGAGCGATGTACACGATGTGCGCACCCGCAAGATGGGTGACATGATTGTGGTCGATGCCCATATCGAGGTCGATGCCAGTCTGACCGTCGAGGCTGGGCACGACATCGCTGTGGTAGCCCGCCAGCGGGTCATGCAGCGCCACCGGGTGCTCAATTTAATGACCCATGTCGATCCGTGGCGCAGGCCCGATCTAGACCACGCTCAACCTGCGGTACGCAGTGACGCGCTGCCTTTGTAGCGGTTTTAGTCCATCTTCTTGTGCCCAGACCCGACCCAGCCCCAATGCAGGCCCACGCGCCGCACTGCCTCGAGCCAGAGTACCGAGAGTCCTAGCAGCGCACCCACCACAGCCCACCCCGAAGCGTCTGGTACGGCCAAACCCATCAGGTCGCGCAGCCAAGGCAGGCCCACCACTGCCGCCAGCAGTACACACATGGCCGCAGTGATGCGCCAAAGCCAAGGCGTGGCTGCCGTTGCAGACCACAGGGCTGGCCTAGTGACGTTGCGATTGGCCAAAATCAGCAGCATGACATTCAGCGTCAGTGTGTAAAACACCACGGCCCGGCTCGGTGCAGTAGCCCAAGCCTGTGCCATGAGCCAGGCGTTTCCGAGCAGCAAAATGGCCGCAATCCCCAAGCCTTGTAGCACCGCATAGCCCAAGGCCACTGCCGTAAAGGGGGAGTCGGTGACGGGCCGGGGCGGGCGCTGCATCAAACCGGGCGCTTCGGGTTCGGCCTCTAGTACCACGGCGCAGGTCGGGTCAATCAGCAGTTGCAGCAGCACGATATGCACCGGCAGCAGCAAGGCAGGCCATTGCAGCAGCGTCGGCACCAGTGCCAGCGCAATGATGGGCAGGTGCACGGCAAAGGTAAAGCGGGTGGCTTTGCGGATGTTGTCGTCAATGCGCCGCCCTGAGCGAATCGCATCGACGATGCGGGCAAAACTATCGTCGAGCAACACCAGCGCCGCCGCTTCGCGGGCGACATCGGTGCCGCGTTCACCCATGGCAATGCCCACATCCGCTGCCTTGAGGGCGGGCGCATCATTGACACCGTCGCCGGTCATGGCAACCACCTCACCGCTGGCGCGCAGCAACTGCACCAGACGCAGCTTGTGCGCGGGCTGGAGGCGGGCGCACAAGTCCACATGGCGCAGGCGTTGGCGCAATGCCATGTCGTCAAGCGCCTCCATTTCAGCGCCGGTGATGACTTCGGGGCGCTCTGAGAGTCCCACTTGCCGGGCAATGGCGCGGGCGGTGGCGGGGTGGTCGCCGGTCATCATGATGACGCGCACACCCGCGCGGTGGCATTCGGCCAGTGCAGCGGGTACCTCGGGGCGCGGTGGATCGGCCAAAGCCAGCAGACCCAGAAATTCAAAATCAAAATCGTGCTGGCTTTGCGGCCAAGGCGGAGGCGCATCGCTGCCCGCTGCTGCACCCGACCAACGCCCGCAGGCCACACCCAGCACCCGCAAGCCGCGCTCGGCCATGGCTTCGACCTGCGCACGAATGGCAGTGCGCCGTGCCGCGTCCAAGTGGCACAGGTCGGCCACCGCCTCGGGCGCACCTTTGGTTGCCAACAGGTGTTGGGTCGGTTCGGCACTGGCAAAGACCCGGGTCATGGCCAAAATCTCGCCCGACAGTGCGTATTCAAACTCGGGTTCAAAATCGTCGTGAACATGTTCAGTTCCCGCCAACCATTGGTGACCAAATTGCTGAATGGCTTTTTCCATCGGGTCGAACGGATCACCCGGCGTTGCTAGCATGGCAAATTCGGCCAGCAGGTGAAATTCCTCGGGCAGGTGGGTGGCCCCTTGCGGGCTAAAGTGGGCGCTGGCCGTGGCCAGTTCGGCCACCGCCATGCGGTTGACGGTCAAGGTGCCGGTTTTATCTACTGCCAGCACCGTGATGGCTCCCAGCGCTTCGACTGCCGTCACGCGCCTTGTCAGCACCTTTTGCTGCGAAATGCGCCACGCTCCCAAGGCTAGAAACACCGTCAAAATGACCGGGATTTCCTCGGGCAAGATGGCCATTGCCAGCGCAATGCCCGACAGCAGGCTATCGAGCAATGCCTTGCCATTCCACCACCAACCCAGCAGCACCTGAGCGACGGCCAGTACCACCGCGCCCATACCGAGGCGGCGCACCAAGGTGCGCGAGCTGGCTTGCAATGCCGAAACCGGCTCGACCGTTGCAGCCAAATCCGCACCAATGCGGCCTACTGCGGTCTGCGCTGCCGTTGCCTGTACCTGTGCCACCCCCACACCACGCGTCACTACGGTGCTGGCAAAAAGAGTGCTGGCATGGTCGGAGCCGGTGGCGGTGGTGTCCACCATCTTGGCTACTGGCACAGCCTCGCCGGTCAGCAAAGACTCATCGACCTCCAACAAGCCACTGACGAGCCGCGCATCGGCTGCGATGCGGTCGCCCTCGTGTAGCACCAGCAAATCCCCGCGCACGACTTCGCGCCCGGCAATGCGCTGCGCTTGGCCATCGCGCAGCACCAGTGCCCGGGGTGCCGATAAGTCGCGCAGTGACTCCAACGCCCGCTGGGTTTTGCGCTCTTGTGCCAGCGTGATGCCCATGACGACAAAAACAAAACTGAGTAAAAACAGCGCCTCGCCCCGGTCGCCCAGCGCCAAGTAAATGCCACCGGCTGTCAGCAGCATCAGAAACATCGGTTCCGTGACCACGTCGCGCACCAATGCGGCGGTAGATTTGGGTGCGCTGCCCGGCAGCAAATTGGGGCCATCGGCAGCCAGACGGCGGGCGGCCTCGGCAGCCGTCAAACCGTCCAAAGGTGTATCTGGCAACGGATGGTCGTAATCAGAATTGGGGCTTGGCATGTGCTCACCTCCTTAGCAGTACAGAGACTGCAACACAGTGTAGGTACCCTAGATGAAGGTTTTCGCAGAAAACTAAAATTAAGCAGTAAAAATAGCAAAAGCCCTTGATGGGTAAGCCTCATTAGCTATATATTTAATAGCAATTCAATCGGATTCAGCATGACAAAACACCACCACCCGGCGCAGCACCACCACTATCCCCACCCACCCCACCCGCCACGCTTGACTGCGGCCATGCGCGGTGTGCTCGAACGCATGGCCCGTGCGGGTGGCGCGCCTTTGCACACCCTCACGCCTGCACAAGCCCGTGCCGCTTACGAGATGGGTTCTGGGGTGCTTGAAGTGCCCAAGGCAGCGTTGGCACGGGTCGAAGATCGGCACATTCCAGCCCGTGACGGCCATGCACTGGCCGCGCGGTTGTACGCCCCATCGCTGGATGCGGGCTTGCCGCTGCTGTTGTACCTGCACGGCGGCGGTTTCACCATCGGCAGCATTGCCACCCACGATGCCCTGTGCCGTGAGCTAGCCCGGCTGGCCGGGTGCATGGTGGTGTCGCTAGAGTACCGGCTGGCACCCGAGCACCCTTTCCCCACCGCCTGCCACGATGCTTGGGATGCCTTGCAGTGGTTGGCTGCCCATGCCGGCCCATGGGGGGCCGACACCACCCGGATGGCCGTCGGTGGTGACAGCGCTGGCGGTACGTTGGCGGCAGTGTGTGCAATTTTGGCGCGCGATGCGGGCCTGCCGCTGCGCTTGCAATTGTTGTTTTATCCCGGAACCACCGCCCACCAAGATACCCCCTCACACCGCACCTATGGCCGTGGATTGGTACTGGAAGCAGCAGCCATCGATTGGTTTTTTGCCCACTACGTCGCCACGCGGCAAGAGCGTGAAGACTGGCGTTTTGCCCCCCTCAATGCCTCCGATGTCGATCAGGTGGCACCGGCGTGGATCGGGCTGGCCGAGTGCGATCCGTTGGTCGATGAGGGTGTGGACTACGCCGACAAACTCCGCGCAGCGGGTGTGGCGGTCGAGTTGGAGATTTACCGGGGTGTCACGCACGAATTTATCAAAATGGGCCGCGCCATCCCCGAGGCACGTATCGCTCACACCCATGCCGCCCGGGCTTTGCACCAAGCTTTTGCCTTGAAGCCATAAAAAAACCCGGCACGCAAGCCGGGTTTTGAAGGTCTGGCCCCCAGCCGCCTTGCGGCGGCGCGGGAACGAGGCTTAGTTAGTTGGTCTTAGACAACTGGTCAAGGATGTGTGGGTTTTCCAGCGTCGAAGTGTCTTGGGTGATGGCTTCGCCCTTGGCAATGCCGCGCAACAAACGACGCATGATCTTGCCGGAGCGGGTTTTGGGCAGGTTTTCGCCGAAACGAATTTCCTTTGGTTTGGCAATTGGGCCGATTTCTTTGGCGACCCAGTTGCGCAGTTCGTTTGCCAGAGCCTTGGCAGCTTCGCCGGTGGGCACGGGGCCTTTGAGCACCACGAAGGCGACGATGGCTTCGCCGGTCAGATCGTCGGGGCGACCGACCACAGCGGCTTCGGCCACGATGTCACTCTTCGCAACCAGCGCGGACTCGATTTCCATCGTGCCCATGCGGTGGCCCGAGACGTTCAGCACGTCGTCGATACGGCCTGTGATGCGGAAGTAGCCGCGGTCTGCACTGCGCACAGCACCGTCGCCAGCCAAGTAGTAGCCCTTGAGTTCTTCGGGGAAGTAGCTTTGCTTGAAGCGCGCTGGGTCGCCCCAGATGGTGCGAATCATCGAAGGCCATGGCTTCTTGACCACCAAGATGCCGCCCGAGCCATTGGGTACGTCTTGGCCGGTTTCATCGACGATGGCGGTGGTGATGCCTGGCAGCGGCAATGTGCACGAACCCGGCACCAGTGGCGTAGCGCCTGGCAGAGGGGTAATCATGTGGCCGCCGGTTTCGGTTTGCCAGAAGGTATCGACAATCGGGCAACGCTCGCCGCCGATGTTTTTGTAGTACCACATCCACGCTTCGGGGTTGATTGGCTCGCCGACCGAACCCAAAATACGCAGGCTCGACAGGTCAGAGCGATCAGGATGGACGGTTTCGTCGCTGTCAGCGGCCTTGATGAGCGAGCGAATCGCTGTGGGGGCCGTGTAGAAAATGGTGCACTTGTGCTGCTCAATCATCTTCCAGAAGCGGTCTGCCTTGGGGTAGGTTGGCACGCCTTCAAAGACGATTTGCGTTGCACCTGCAGCCAGCGGGCCGTAGGCGACGTAGCTGTGGCCGGTGATCCAGCCGATGTCGGCGGTGCACCAGAAAATGTCGCTGTCTTTCAGGTCGAAAGTCCAGTCCATGGTCAGTTTGGCCCACAGCAAGTAGCCGCCGGTGCTGTGCTGCACGCCCTTGGGCTTGCCCGTCGAGCCGGAGGTGTAGAGCACAAACAAGGGGTGCTCTGCGCCGACCATTTCGGGGGCGCACTCGGTCGATTGGGCGGCCATTTCTTCGTGCATGAAGGTGTCGCGGCCAGCAACCATGTTCACGGCAGTCGGTGTGCGTTGGAACACCAAAACGCTGGTGACCGACTCGCAACCGCCGCTAGCCAAGGCTTCATCGACGATGGACTTGAGGGGCAATTCTTTGCCGCCGCGCATTTGGTAGTTGGCAGTGACCACGGCCACAGCGCCGGCATCATGGATGCGCTCGTGCAGGGCTTTGGACGAGAAGCCACCAAACACCACGCTGTGGGTGGCACCAATGCGGGCGCAGGCCTGCATGGCGACCACGCCTTCAATCGTCATGGGCATGTACAGAACGACGCGGTCGCCCTTTTTCACGCCCTTGGATTTGAGCACGTTGGCAAATTGCGAAACCTTGGCCAGCAGTTCTTTGTAGGTGACTTTGGTGACTTCGCCGCCATCGGCTTCAAAAATGATGGCGGTTTTGTTTTCTGTGGGTGTGCCGATGTGGCGATCCAGACAGTTGGCAGAGGCGTTGAGTTCGCCATCTTGGAACCACTTGTAAAAAGGGGCATCAGACTGGTCAAGCGTTTGGGTAAATGGCTTGTTCCAAACGATGTTCTCACGCGCCAAACGTGCCCAGAAACCTTCGTAGTCTTGTTCGGCTTCGGCACACAGTGCTTCGTAGCCGGCCATACCGGAAACGCGCGCTGCTTGCACAGTGGCGTCGGTGGGTGGGAAAACCCGGTTTTCAACAAGGGTGGATTCGACGGCGGACTGCTGTGCACTCATATTTAATGTCTCCTGGATCGTTAAAAATCCCCGCTACTTTGGGCGCTTGCACTTACAAGCCACTGACTGGCACGAAGCTTACAAATGGTCTGTCACGGTGGTGACTCACCGCAGCACATCGGCCAAGCAGACCCCGGCCAAGTGGGTGCTGCGCCACAGGGGTTCAAGGCTCGCTGGGCGGTCCAGCAGCAAGCGCTGCACCAAGGGCGCTAGCAGCGTGGTTGTAGGCTCTGCCAATAGCACATAGCGCGGGTCGTCGTGGCCCGGCTCGTTGGCATCGGCATTGGCGTTTTGGAGTTTGCCCACCCATTCGAGCACCACCAGCGCCTCTAGCGCGGGCAGCAGTTGCTGTATGTCAATGTGCAGGCGCTGGGCCAATTCGCCCGCACGCAGACCTTGTGCTGTGGTGGGGCGCACGCGGTGCAGTTGTTGAAGTCCCTCGATGGCCAGTTCAAAAGTGCTGCCGTGGTGGTCGGTGCGCCGCGCTACGCCCGCCAGTACGCTGGGCAGGTAGGCTGCGACCACGGCACCCCACAGCACGATGGTCCAAGCCATGTAAATCCAGACCAGCAAAATCGGTAGCGTGGCAAATGCACCATAGACCACCGAATAGGTCGGCACATTCAACAGGTAAAAGGCCAATCCTTTTTTTGCCAGTTCCATGCAGATGGCGACAAACAGCCCACCCGCCCAAGCGTGCTGCCATTTGACCAGCGTGTTGGGAACATAGTGGTACAGCCCGGCCATGCCAGCGGCCAGCCCGAGAAACTCAACCGAGCCGATAGCCAAGCGCAGGCCGTCGGGTAACGCATCGACCAAGCCGCGCGAGGCCGATAAAGCGTAGGAGGTCAGGGCCAAACTCATGCCCAGCAGCAGTGGCCCGAGCGTCAGTGCTGTCCAATAGATAAACAGGCGCTGCCCCAGTGGGCGCAACCGGGGCACACGCCAGATGTCGTTCAACGTGCGGTCAATCGTCAAAATCAACATCAGCGTCGTGGCAAGCAACGCACTAAAGCCAACCAACCCGACCTGACTGGCTTTGGCCGAAAACTGCGTTAAGTAGCCCAGCACTTGGCGGGAAATGCTGTCAGGAACCAAACTTTGTAACAGCCAATTCTGCAACCCCTCTTGCGCCGCACCAAACATCGGAAAGGCGGTAAACGCTGCCAGTGCCACCGTAATCAAAGGCACCAGGGCCAATACGGTGGTGAAGGTCAGGCTGCTGGCGGTCAAGCCGAGGTTGTCTTCGTGCAGCCGCTGGCGCAGGGTTTGGCTGGTCGTGGCCCAAGGGTATTGGGCCGCCTTGGAGCGCAAAGTTTGCAGCCGTTGGGAGATCAGTGTTTTAAGGGTTAAGAGCATCGTCGTTATGATGCCAGCCCGATGCAAAACCCCTCCCCCACTCCTTCTTTTTCTACCACGCCGCAGGCCAGTGCCAGCCCTGAAGTGGTTGCCACGCGCCGCGTTGCCGTCGCCAGCTTGCTGGGCTTGATTGCCCTGTGCTTGGCTTGGGAGCTGTTCTTGGCTCCTTTGCGTCCGGGGGGGTCGTGGTTGGCACTCAAGGCGCTGCCGCTGTGTATTCCGCTGGCGGGGTTCTTGAAAAACCGCATGTACACCTACCGCTGGGTCAGTTTGCTGGTGTGGTTGTATTTCACCGAAGGGGCGGTGCGCGCTTGGAGCGACCGCCCTCCGAGTGCGTGGCTGGCGCTGGTTGAAGTGGCTTTGTGCCTGTTGTTGTTTGTTGCCTGCGCCTTGCATGTACGCCTGCGCTTGCGCGCGGCCAAGCGCCAACAAAGTACCGCAGTGGCTGCTGTGGGGCACGATTGAGACACCCCCCACGCGAGTGGGGAAGACACCAGTGTATAGCGCAGAAATGCAGTCCACACGCTACCTATAGCGTTTTAGCGCTTTTGAGGGGCCTCCACAAAGCGTTGTAAACCGTCTGAAAAGGAACCTATAAATCCCCACAGACCCGGTTCCGCGTTGCAGGCTGAATCAGCCCTTTTGCACCATTTTGATGATGCTAGAAAAATCCAGCCCACCATGACCGGCCAAGCTGTGCGCTGCGTACAGGTTGCGCGCCAAGCCGCCCAGAGGTGTGGAGGCTTTCACGGCTGCGGCGTTTTCTTGCGACAGGCCCAAATCTTTGAGCATCAAATCGGTGCCAAAACCACCAGCGTAGCCTTTGCTGGCCGGGGCTGTTTCCATCACGCCGGGCATGGGGTTGTATTTTTCGAGTGCCCAGTTGCCGCCCGAGCTGCGGCGCATGATTTCGGACAGCACTTTGGCATCCAAACCGTTGGCAACGCCCAGCGCAATGGCTTCCGAGGTGCCTGCCATCAAAATGCCCAGCAGCATGTTGTTGCAGATTTTGGCCGTTTGACCCGCACCCACGCTACCGGCGTGGAAGATGTTGGCACCCATTTTTTCGAGCAAGGGCTGCGCGCGCTCCAGCACCGCTGCATCGCCACCGACCATGAAGGTCAGGGTGCCAGCAATAGCGCCGCCGGTGCCCCCAGACACGGGTGCATCAATGAACTGCACGCCTTGGGCCTGAGCGGCATCCGCGACTTTGCGCGATGTGGCGGCAGCGATGGTCGAGCAGTCGATGATGAGCGCGCCTGCGGGCAGCAGCGCCAGCAAACCGGCCTGCGCACCGTTGCCCAAAAACAGGGTTTCGACATGGGCGCTGGCGGGCAGCATGCTGATGACCACTTCAACGCCTTGCACAGCCGCGTTGGCATGGGCAGCAATGGCGATGCCCTCGGCGGCGAGCTTGTCGCAAGCGCTCTGGGACAGGTCAAAGGCGCTGATTTCATGACCCGCTTTGTGCAGGTTCAGGGCCATAGGGCCGCCCATATTGCCCAAGCCGATAAATGCGATTTTCATGGGTTTGTCTCCGTTTTTTAAATGAAATATGCTGCCAGCGCTGGTCTGGCGAGCATGAGTAGCTATTTAATTGATAGCAATTTACCGAATCGCATCGGGGGCATCGCCGTCGAGCATGCGCCGGGCAATGATGACGCGCATGATTTCGTTGGTGCCTTCGAGGATTTGGTGCACCCGCGCATCGCGCAGCAGGCGCTCTAGCGGGTACTCGCGGATATAGCCGTAGCCGCCGTGCAGTTGCAGTGCCTCGTTGCAGACGCTAAAACCCGCATCGGTGGCAAAGCGTTTTGCCATCGCGCAGTAGGTGCTAGCGTCGGGGGCACCGGCATCGAGCTTGCTGGCGGCCATTCGCACCATCTGCCGCGCGGCCACCAACTCGGTTGCCATGTCTGCCAGCTTGAATTGCAGCGCCTGAAAGCTGGCAATGGGTTTACCAAACTGTTTGCGCTCTTGCATGTACTGCTGGGCCTGCTTGAGCGCGCCTTGCGCCGCGCCCACCGAGCAAGTGGCAATGTTGATGCGCCCGCCGTCCAGGCCCTTCATGGCAATTTTGAAGCCCTCACCCTCGCGGCCCAGCAGATGGTCGAGCGGAATGCGCACATCGTCAAAGCTGATGGTGCGCGTGGGCTGGCTGTTCCAACCCATTTTTTCTTCTTTTTTGCCGTAGCTGATGCCGGGGGTATCGGCAGGCACCGCAAAGGCCGAGATGCCGCCCGCGCCCGATGCGCTATCGCCCGTGCGGGCCATCAACACCAGCATATCGGTGGCCCCTGCCCCCGAAATGAAGGCTTTAGAGCCATTGATCACGTACTCGTTGCCGACCACTTCGGCACGCGTTTTCAGCGAGGCCGCATCCGAGCCAGCACCGGGTTCGGTCAGGCAATACGACGCTAGTTTTTCGCCCGTGGTCAACAACGGCCCCCAGTGCTCGCGCACCGCATCGGTGGCCCACGTGCCCAGCATCCAAGTTGCCATGTTGTGGATGGTGATGAAGGCGGTGGTCGAGGGGTCAACCGCTGCCATTTCCTCAAACACCAGCGTGGCATCCAGACGTGGCAGTGCCAAGCCACCGGCATTTTCGGGGGCGTACAGGCCGCAAAACCCCAGTTCACCGGCCTTGGTGATGGCTTCTTTCGGGAAGATGCCTTCAGCGTCCCAGTGCGCAGCGTGGGGCGCTAACTCTGCTTGGGCAAAGTCGCGCGCGGCCTGCGCAAAGGCCCGCTGTTCTTCAGAGAGTTCAAAGTCCATGCGATGTCTGATTCCAAAGGGGGCTAAGAGATTACTTCAGGCTGATGGTGGTGTTGACACCTTGGCTGGTGGTGCTATCGTCAAACCAGCGGGCCGTGACGGTCTTGGTCTGGGTATAGAACATCACCACTTGCTTACCGTAAGGGCCTAAGTCACCCAGCTTAGAAGCGCGCGAACCCGTGAACGAGAACAGTGGCACTGGCACTGGAATTGGCACGTTGATACCAATTTGGCCGACATCGATTTCTTCTTGGAACTTGCGTGCCGCCGCACCCGATTGGGTAAAAATGGCCGTGCCGTTGCCATTGGGGTTGGCGTTGATGAATTCAATGGCTTCGTCGATGTTGGCCGCCGACACCAAACTGAGCACCGGGCCAAAAATTTCTTGGTCGTAAATTGCCATGCCGGGCTTGACGTTCGAGAAGATGGTTGGGCCGACAAAATTGCCCTTTTCAAAACCTGGCACGTTGGGCTTGCGGCCATCGAGTTCGAGCGTTGCGCCATCGGCAATGCCGCGTTCAATCAAACCTTCAATGCGCGACAGAGCAGCGCACGAAATGACCGGGCCGACATCGGTGCCCTTTTCGGTGCCGCCACTGACCTTGAGGGTTTTCGCCTTGGCGACCAGTTCTGGAATCCACTGCTGTGTTTCGCCCACCAGCATCACCACCGGCAAGGCCATGCAGCGCTGACCGGCAGCACCAAAAGCGGCACCGGCAATGGCGTTGAGGGTTTGCTCTTTGTTGGCATCGGGCAAAACGATGGCGTGGTTTTTGGCACCCATCATGCACTGGGCGCGCTTGCCCGCCAGCGTTGCGCGGTTGTAAACGTGGGTACCGACTTTGGTCGAACCGACAAACGAGACCGCCTTGATGTCAGGATGGTCGCAGATGGCATTGACAGCGTTTTCGCCGCCGTGAATGACGTTGAGCACACCGGCAGGAATGCCCGCTTGCACGGCCAACTCGACCAAACGCATGGTGACCATTGGGTCTTGCTCCGAAGGCTTGAGCACAAAGGTGTTGCCGGTAGCAATTGCCATCGGGAACATCCACAACGGAATCATGGCCGGAAAGTTGAACGGCGTGATGCCAGCGCAAACGCCCAGCGGTTGCAAAATGGTGTAAGTATCCACACCCCCGGCCACATTGTTGGCCAACTCGCCCAGTTGCAGGTTGCCGATGCTGGCAGCGTGCTCGACCACTTCCAAGCCACGGAACACATCGCCCTCGGCATCGGGCAGGGTTTTGCCTTGTTCGGCGGTCAAGAGCGCGGCCAGTTCGCCCATGTTTTCACGGATGAGCTGTTGCAGTTTCAAAAAGATGCGGGCGCGTGTACCAATGGGAGTGCTCTTCCATGTTTTGAAGGCTTGCTTGGCGGCGGCCACGGCAGCGTCAATTTCTGCGGGCGTGGCAAAAGGCACGCGGGCCAGCACTTCTTGCGTGGCCGGATTGACCACATCGCGCCATTCGGTGGTTTGCGATTCGATGAACTGGCCGTTGATCAGCAGTTTGACGGTAGGGATGCTCATGGGGGATGTCTCCTGAAAATACTTAGAAATACCGGGCCGGTTGCCCAAAACCCCACCATATTAGCTGTGCAGAATTGTGAACACAATAGACAATTACGCGCACAAGGTTTGCAAAAATGCACAATGCAGCCCGTCACTGCGACCATAGAAAGAATCCGATGGATTGGGACAACCTGCGCTACTTTTTGGAGTTGGCCCGTGCTGGTACGTTGGTGGGTGCGGCGCGGCGGCTGACGGTCGATCACACCACGGTGGCGCGGCGTTTGCAGGCGCTAGAAAAGCAACTCGGCCAAGCCCTGTTTGCCCGCGAGGCCGGGGGGCACCGCCTGACCGAGGCCGGGCGCTTGCTGTTGCCCCAAGTCGAGGCGATGGAGGCCGCTTTTTTGGCGGTGCAAAGCAGCACCTCCAGCGATCAGCAACGTTTGCAAGGGCTGGTACGCATTGGCACCACCGAGGGCTTTGGTAACTTGGTGTTGGCCCCGCAATTGGCGCGTTTTGCTATAGCGCATCCCGGTTTGGTGATCGACTTGCTGGCGCTGCCGCGTTTGGTACACCTGTCGCGGCGCGAGGCCGATATTGTGATTTCGCTCGAGCGCCCAGCACGCGGCGCGGTGCTGGTGGTCAAGTTGACCGACTACGTGCTTCAGTTGTATGGGGCGCAAAGCTATTTGGCACAGCACCCGCCCATCACCCAAACAGACGATTTGCGCGGCCACAGTTTTATCAGCTATGTGGACGATTTGCTCTTTAGCAAAGAGCTGCAAATTCTGGACGAACTGCACCGCCCGGCACATTTTGCCCTGCGCAGCACCAGCATTTTGGCCCAGTACGAAGCCGCTCGCGCTGGTGCAGGCTTGGCGGTGTTGCCCGCTTTTGTTGCGGCCCAAGACGCATCGCTACAGCCAGTGTTGCCGGGGGTGGCACGGTTTACGCGCACCTTTTGGATGTCGATGCCGGTCGATAACAAGCATGTGGCCCGCATGCAAGCGACATGGGCATTTTTGCGCGAAACCGTGCAAGCCCACCAGATGCTGTTGTTGCCACCGTGAGCGTGTTATGCACTTGCCGCAACCAATTGATTTCATTAGAAGGTTTTGGAGTGGTGGCAAAATCCAAGTTTTTGTGAATTTTTATGGTTTATAGTCCGCCATAGAATAAATTAAAAATACTGTATATATTTTTCCAAATATTATTGAGTCGATTTTTGGCAATTTACAAGCATAGGGATTTTTCAGCGGCCATTCTGGCATGAATTGCCGTGGTATCGAATAATGGTAATTCGGAGTCTTTTTGAGCAACTAAAAGTGAAATTTCTGTGCAGCCTAGAATAATAGCTTGTGCGCCTTGAGATGCAAGACCCACCATAATTTTTTTATATTTTTCAAGAGAATCAGAATTGATAATTCCTAGGCATAATTCATTATAAATTATATGGTGAATGACTTCACGATCTTTAAAATTAGGAAGTATCACTCGAAGGCTGTGATGCTCACTGAGTCGATTACTGTAGAATGTTTGCTCCATTGTGAATCGGGTACCAAGTAATCCCACTATCGAGTAACCAGCCCTCTTAATTTCAGCCGCTGTGGGATCAGCAATGTGATAAAGCGGAATAGTGACAGCAGCCTCGATAATTGAGGCTACTTTGTGCATTGTGTTTGTGCACAAAACCAAGAAGTCAGCACCCGCAGCTTCTAATGAGCGAGCAGCACTGGCCAAGATTTCTCCAGCAGCCTCCCAGTTTCCTGCATGTTGAAGTCGCTCGATCTCGTGAAAGTCTACGCTGTAAAGGACGATCTTTGCCGAATGCAGACCTCCTAATCGTTCTTTGATCGTCTCGTTGATTTGACGGTAGTAAGAAATAGTTGATTCCCAACTCATGCCACCAATAAGGCCAATTGTTCTCATGAATACTCCTATCTGAAATTGTTGTAATTCCTAATGGAAATAGATAGTAACCAAAATTTCCGGGTTATTAGCCGCATAAATTAATTATTGCTTTGATCTTCAATTTGGCATCAAGGGTATGCCGGGTGGATTAAAAACTGAAGTGCAACACCCTAGTTTTTAATGAATGAGAGTGGAGTGCTGAGAGGCGTTCAGGAGCAGTTGGTTATAGACCGCCAGCGGTGATCGTACCCCCAGACCCTTGCGGGGGCGGTTGTTGATTTCATCGGCGATAGCATCGAGCTGCTCCTGACTGTAGCCCGAGAGGTCCGTGCCCTTGGGCAGGTACTGGTGCACCAGGCCGTTAGTGTTCTCGTTGGAGCAGCGCTGCCAAGGGCTGTGCGGATCGCAAAAGTACACCGCCACGCCAGTTTTCTCGGTCAGCTTCTTGTGCAGCGCCATCTCCCTGCCCTGGTCGTAGGCCATGGCTGGGGTGTTGCACTTCAGTTTTGAATCCGTCGTATTTAAAATAAAAATAGCTGCCAGCACTTGGTACACAAGCACTGACAGCTATTATTTTTATAGCAAACTACCGCAGCTTGACTGCGGCGTTGGCAGCGGTTAATTACCGATCAAATCACGCACCTGTTGCAGCATGGCGGGATCTTCCATCGTGGTCAGATCACCCGGATCGCGGCGCTCGGCCACGGCCTGCAAAGCACGGCGCAGCAACTTACCGCTGCGCGTCTTCGGCAAAACAGATACCAAATGGACATGCGAAGGTCGCGCCACAGCACCCAGTTGGGAGTCGACCAGCTTCATGACTTCGACTTCGAGGGCACGGCGGGAAGCGTCATCAGACATACACGATGCATCACGTGGCACCGCAAATGCCAATGCCACTTGCCCCTTGAGTGCGTCGGCCACGCCCACCACCGCTACTTCGGCAATATTGGGGTGGGCAGAGATGCATTCTTCAATCTCGCGGGTGCCCAAACGGTGACCAGCAACGTTAATCACGTCGTCGGTGCGGCCCAAAATGAAGTAATAGCCATCGGCATCGCGAATACCCCAGTCGAAGGTGCTATAGACCAAGCGGCCCGGAATGCTCTTCCAGTACGTGTTGACGAAGCGATCATCATCACGCCAGACAGTTTGCATACAGCCCGGTGGCAAGGGGCCTTCGACCGTGACCACACCTTTTTGGTTCGGGGTGGTCAGTTCTTCGCCGGTGGCTTCGTCGATCAATTTGACGTTGTAACCATAGACAGCTTTGCCGGGGCTACCAAAACGGGTGGATTGTTGCTCGACACCGTTGGACAGCGCCAAAATAGGCCAGCCGGTTTCGGTCTGCCAATAGTTGTCGATGATCGGCACGTTGAGCGACGAGCTGATCCATTGTGCGGTCGGCTCATCCAGTGGCTCACCAGCCAACCACAACGCCTTCAGGCTGGAAACATCGTATTTGGCCAGCCACGATGGGTCTTGCTTTTTCAGCACGCGCACAGCGGTAGGGGCCGAGAACATGTGCGTGACTTTGTATTTCTCGATAATGCTCCACCAGATGCCTGCATCAGGACGGGTCGGCAAACCTTCGTACATGATGGTCGTCATGCCCGCAATCAGTGGGCCATAAATGATGTAGCTATGGCCGACCACCCAGCCGATGTCGCTGGTAGCAAAAAAGGTTTGGCCTGCTTCAGCAGCAAAAATGTGCTTCATACTGGCTGCCAGCGCCACGGTATAACCGCCCGTGTCGCGCTGCACACCCTTGGGTTTGCCTGTGGTGCCGCTGGTGTAGAGCGTGTAGCTGGGGTCGGTGGCTTGCAACCACTCACAAGGCACCTTGGCATCCAAGTGCTGTGCGCGCAGTGTCGCCCAGTCATGGTCGCGACCTGCTTGCATCGGCATGGGCGATAAGCCCCGGTCTACCATCAGCACCGCAGCAGGTTTGTGGCTCGACAGCGCAATGGCCTCGTCCAGCAATGGTTTGTAAGGAACACCCTTACCGCCGCGCGAACCGGCATCGGCACTGACCACAGCTACGGGTTGGGCATCTTCAATCCGCGAAGCCAGCGAACCTGAAGCAAAACCGCCAAACACCACCGAATGCAATGCGCCAATCCGCACGCAAGCGAGCATGGCAAAAGCAGCCTCGGCGATCATAGGCATGTAAATCAGAACGCGATCGCCTTTTTTAACGCCCAGCGACAGCAATACTGCGGCCATGCGCTGCACTTCGACATGCAATTCGGCGTAGCTGTAGCTGCGTTCTGTATTGGTTTCGGTAGAAATTGCGACCAAAGCGGCCTGATCCGCGCGCTCAACCAAATGCCGATCAACCGCGTTGTGGCACAGATTGGTGGTGCCGCCGACAAACCAACGCGCAAACGGCGGGTTGCTGTAGTCACACACCTGCTCTGGCTGGGTCTGCCAGTCGATCAGGCGGGCCTGTTCGGCCCAGAAGGCATCGCGCTCGGTGATAGAGCGGTGGTGAAAGTCGGCGTAGCTACTCATAAGTGGTATCTCCTTGGACGACCCGCAAAGGGACGGGCCGCATCTTTTCTGAATTCATAATTATTCATGATGCGCTTGCGGGAAACTGACGGGCAAAAAATCAGGCCAAAAAAATGCCCCAACCTCTGGTGCAAAACACCACAGGCCGGGGCATGGGATGGGGAGTGCTCAGAAGCGCTGGGCGTACTCGGTAGATTTCAAAATGCCGTCAATAAAACCTAACAAGGTGTTGCGACCCGCAGCAATCTCGGCCAACCAGTAGGCATGGTCAGAGGCGCTGGGAGAGCGGCGCAGCAAGCCAACGTACCCCATGGTAATCTGCACAGCATTGGCTGTCTTGCTTTGGTTTTCTGGCGAGTCTGAAAAACCGATCATCAAGCTACCACGCGACAAGCCCCCGTTCAGTTGACTCAACCAATAGGCTTTGCCGGCGGCATCTGGTTGGCGACCAAGCACGTTTTGGTAAACCAAATTGACAAAACCATCGTTGCTCAGACTGCCATAGCGATTGACAAATTCTGCCGATTGGGCGAACAACCCAGACACCTGTGCCAAGCTGGTACCGGTAGCGCCACTGGATGGAAACATCTGACCAAGCCAATACGCCAAGCCAGCGTAGTCGGGTTGGCGCAGAAAGTAAGCGGTATAGAGGCGCACCAATGGGCCATAACGGTTTTTTGATTCGCTAGAACCCATCAGGCTTTGCACTATTTGCGCCCGACTGACGGTGCCTGCATTGAGTTGGTTCACCCAGCTGAGGCCTCCTACATCGGCCTCGCGGCCCAAAAGATCGCGGTACTGTTGGGCTACAAAGTCGATTGCGTTGGGCAATGGCCCAGAACCGCCGCTGCTGCTACCGGTGTAGGTCACATTGAGTGACACGCCGCTGTAAACAATGGCACCGTCCAGCAAAATATAGTAGGTTCCTGCCTTGGGGGCAGAGAATGGACAAGTTTCATCGTTGGTATTGCTGTAAGGTGCGCAATCAAAGATTTGTAGTGTTGGGGCCGCGCCAAACTTGACGTACAAATCGACATCACCCGTGCCGCCAGAAATGCTAATGACCAAGTTGGTTGCCCCCGACGGCACTTGCACCGCAAAGCTTTGCGAACTACCGGTAGCACCCGACAGACCTGTTTTGTTCAACAGCGTGACCGTTGTGCCACCCGAGCTGCTGGTATTAAAGGTGGCCCCCACACTGGCGGCACTGCTGCCAGCGGCAATGGTGCAACTACCGGTGCCCGTACAAGCGCCACTCCATCCAGCAAAAGTGCTGCCACTGGCAGGCGTGGCGGTCAGTGTGACGCTGGCGGTGGTCGCGAAGCTGGCCGATGCGCTGCCACAACCGGTTGTGCAGCTAATACCGCTGGGGCTGCTGCTGACGGTGCCAGTGCCGGTGCCCGATTTGGTCAGGGAAATCAGGCGCGTGCTGGCCGTCGTCGTGGTAAAGCTGGCCGTAGTACTGCGCGCTGCGCTCATGCTGACTGTGCAAGTGCTGGCTGTGCCAGTGCAATCACCTGTCCAGCCGGTAAAGCTGCTGCCGCTGGATGCGGTAGCCGTCAGGGTGACGCTGGTGCCGCTGGCGTAGCTTTCGCTGCAATCACTGCCGCAAGTAATGCCAGCGGGCGAGCTGGTCACGCTACCGGATCCGGTACCGCTCTTAGCCACCGTCAAGGTATAGGTGCTGACCGTATCGGTGGGCAAGAATTGCTCTGCTGACGATTTCATCACCGTTGCCACCCGCCCAGGATTGACACCGTAGGGATGATTTTCGCCAAAAGTAAAAGTCAAATTGCTCATGTAGGGCGTGAGCAAGTGGCAATAACTCATGATGGTGCCATTACCGCGTCCGGCAGTGCCCCCGGTGATAGAACCCAGTCCCGGTAAAAATCCATTTTTACCAGCGCCGCCCAATTGCACACCGCACTGGCTACCGCTGGTGTCCGCGTAGCAGCAATCAATGGCTCCACCGGCATTGGAGCCGATATCGGGTGCATCGTAGTTATGGGTATGGTCACTGCCAAAGGCATGGCCAATCTCATGGGCCACGACCACCGAATCCCAGACAATTTGGGGGTTGCTGGCACTGAAGTCGGCTTCAATACTGCCACTGACACCATAACCATAAGAGGGCATGCCCAAAGTGTTGGTGTAAGCAATGCCGCCACGCGTATCTTTACCACTGAATAAATGGACATGGTGGCGCGATGTTGCGGATCTGGAAGCATCGTTCCAATAAGCCCGCAACTCATTCAACAAGCCGCTGCTGGTGGTTTGTGCCCACGGATCGGCAGAGGTGCTGTAAATATTAATTTGCTTCAGCAAAAAGCGTGCATTTATCTCTTGTTGGTATTTTGTACTAACGTAGGCAAAAACATCGGTTACGTAATTGGATGCTGCTGTGGTGTTGTTGAACTTTTGGTAGTATTCATAATCGGTCTCAACAATAATATCAGCACGCCGCTGCGTTGCCTGTGGCGCAACAGCCGCAGCTGCTTTTTTCTCGATGGCATTGTTTACCATCTTTCGGAAAAGATCGGTAGAAGGCGTTTTGTTTTGGTTGATAAATTCGCCATTTACGTCACACGAGAAATCGCGATTCATAAAATCAAGCTGCTGATCGACCTTGCGCGATACGTTGCTATCTGAGCGTTTGTCTGTGGCAGCGCGCAATTCATTGACAATGACCCGATCACCTCGGTGGATGATGCTTCGCATTTCACCTTGGTCATCCACTGCCAGAAAAACAAAACTGTCTTTATCGCCCTCTATTTTTCCTGCAAAGTGGGCGCGGTTCGCTAATTTTTCTACGCGGCGACCTTTGGCAGAATGAACCACCAATTCTGTTTGCTCATTGGTGATTTCGATGCGATGAACATCTAAGTGAACCAATGATGGCTGGTCATCATTGATTTTAAAATTTTCAATCCGCATTGAAGCACCCGCCGGAACAGCAAGGGCTTTTTGCATCTCCGTGGTGGTAGGCGCTTTGCCCGATGTCATTTGTATCAGCATCTGCGCCTGAGCAAAATGCTGAAAAAACACCAGAAACCCAAGTAAAAAATATTTTAAATAATAGTTTATTTTTAACATAAATTCACCTTTTTCATTTTCATGAATGACATAAAAAACACCTTAAAATCTCTGTGCATATTCGGTAGATTTCAAAATCCAATCAATAAAAACCAATACCGTGCTGCGGCCCGCAGCAATTTCGGCCAGCCAGTACGCATGGTCGGTAGTGCTAGGAGCGCGGCGCAACATGCCTACATAACCGGTTGTAATCTGTACGGCATTGGTGGTTAGCCCTTGATTCTCGGTCGATTCTGAAAAACCAATCATCAAACTACCGCGCGACAAGCCCCCGTTCAGTTGCCCTAACCAATAGGCTTTGCCTGCTGCATCTGGCTGACGACCGAGTACGTTTTGGTAAACCAAATTGACAAAGCCATCGTTGCTCAGACTGCCATAGCGATTGACAAATTCTGCCGACTGGGCAAACGCCCCAGACACCTGTGCCAAGCTGGTGCCAGTAGCGCCACTGGATGGAAACATCTGACCGAGCCAATACATCAGACCAGCGTAGTCGGGTTGGCGCAAAAAGTAAGCGGTATAGAGGCGCACCAAGGGGCCGTAACGATTTTTTGATTCGCTGGAACCCATCAGGCTTTGCACCATTTGCGCCCGACTGACGGTGCCCGCATTGAGTTGGCTCACCCAGCTGTTAAGACCTGCAGCATCGGCCTCTCGGCCCAGAAAATCGCGGTACTGCTGCGCTACAAAATCAGTAGCATTCGGCAGAGGCCCGCTGGTGCTGCCAGCATTAAAACTGGCCGTGACCGACTTGCTCGCCCCCATCGTGACGGTGCAGGTGCTTGCCGTACCGGTACAGGCACCGCCCCAACCGACAAAAGTGGAGCCGCTGGTCGCCGTGGCCTTGAGGGTGATCGTGGTTTGGAGATCGACTGTGGCCGAGCAGGTGCTACCGCAATCAATCAAAGTAGGAGTGGTCGGGGTGGTGCCAAAAGTCAGGCCGGTGTTGGCTTCAAGCCATGCTTGGTAATTGGCCACGCGGGTGTAGACACCGGGGTAATTAGGCAAAGCGCAACCTTGGCCCCAACTGACGATACCGGCCAACACATAACCGCCCCGACCATCGGGCACCACCAGCGGGCCACCGCTGTCGCCTTGGCACGAGTCTTTGCCACCGGCAGGGTAGCCAGCACAAATCATGTTGTTGGTGATTTTGGCGCTGCCGTAAGCCGATTGGCTGGCACAGGCACTGGAAGTCAGCAAAGGCACTTGCACCTGCATCAACGCTGAACTGGTGGAGCCGCCAGAGCTGGTAGTCCCCCAACCGGTGACCGTAGCCAGCGTGTTGGTAGCCGCCAGCGTCGCTTCTTGGGAGGCGAGCAGGGGTGGCACCACATTAGCGGTCGAGGACAAAGTGACAGGGCTGAACAACTCCAGCAAAGCCATATCGTTGTCGGTGGTGACTGGCGAATAAGAGGCGTGTCGAACGATGCGAGTGACGTTCACCACTTGTCCACCGCTGTCTTTTTGCAGCGAACCGGCACGCACCGTGATGGCGCTAGGGGCCAGTGTCGTGATTTCATCGTCGCCCACAACGCAGTGGGCAGCGGTCAGTACCCAACGGTCTGACAGCAAAGAGCCGCCGCACAAAAAAGTGCCGCTGGCGGTGGTGATACGCAAGCGCACTTGCCACGGCCATGCTCCGGCAGCCGCCAACTGACCGCCGACAATCTGCGGTGCGGACAGGTTTTGTGCCAAACCCGGCGTGGCCGAGGTGGAAACCACGGTACCCTGACCAGAACCTGTTTTTTGCACCGTCAAAGTGACTTTGGCAGCGCTTGTACCGGTGTACGTGGCCTTGAGCGCGACACCGCTGTAGGCGGTATAGCCATCGAGCAGGATGTGGTAAGTGCCCGGCGTGGGAGTGGCAAAGCTGCAGTTTTCGGTATTGCCATCTTGGTAAGACTCGCAATCAAAGCTGGTGGTGGTGGGTGCAGTGCCTGCCTTGACGTACAAATCGACATCGCCCGTCCCTCCCGAGGTGCTGATGACCAAGTTGGTCGCGCCCGAGGGCACCTGCACTGAAAACCGTTGTGCGCTGCCTGCTGCACCCGACAAGCCGGTGCGGTCTAGCAACGTGACGGTGCTGCCACCTCCGGTGCTGCTGGTGTTAAAGGCCGCACCAACGCTGGCCGAGCTGGTGCCAGCCGCCACCGTGCAAGTGCCCGTGCCCGTGCAAGCGCCACTCCAACCAGCAAAGCTGCTGCCGCTGCTAGGTGTGGCTGTCAACACCACGCTGGCGGTGCTTGAAAAACTGACCAAAGCACTGCTGCAACTGGCAGCACAATTAATACCACTGGGGCTGCTGCTAACCGTGCCAGTGCCGGTGCCTGACTTGGTCAGCGCGACCAAACGGGTGCTGACAATGGCGTTGGTAAAACTGGCCGTGACGCTGCGCGCCGCGCTCATGGTGACGGTGCAGGTGCTGGCGGTGCCGGTGCATGCACCACTCCAGCCGGTAAACGTACTGGTGCTGGCAGGCGTGGCCGTTAAGGTGACGCTGGTGCCATTGGCGTAGCTCTCGCTGCAATCGCTACCGCAGTCGATACCGCTAGGACTGCTGGTGATGCTGCCAGCGCCGGTACCGGCCTTGCTCACCGCCAAAAGAAAACTACTGCTGCCGCCCAAAGCGTTGAGCGCCTGTGCGACGTTGATGCGCGGTTTGGTCAGGCTATTGCGGGGGTCGGTGATGGCTTGGCCGGTCGAGACGAAAGCATTTAACACCTCGGTGACACTGGCCGATGGCTGCTTTTGCTTGAGCAACGCCCAAGCGCCAGCCACATGGGGTGCGGCCATCGAGGTGCCCCAATACTCATCGTAAGCATTGCCAGGAATCGAGGAGTTGATGGCAGAACCGGGGGCTAACAAATTCAAAAACGATGCCGAGTTGGAGTAACAAGAGATCGAATCGACCGACGATGTGCCCAAATTATTACCATCGCAGTTGTTGGAAAAGCCCGATCTGGCATAGGTAGAACCCACACTGATGGCCGATGAGATGCAGCCCGGTGAACCCATCGAGTTGGTATAGCCATCGTTGCCTGAAGAAATCACCGTGGCAATGCCCGCAGCGCGCAGGTTGTCAATGGCGGCTTTGGTCGATAGATTCTCGGCATCGCAGGTCGATTGACTGTAGTAGCGGCTCCCGCCCAAGCTCATGTTGGCCGCAGCAATGCTGTAACTGCTGCTCAGGGCCAAAACGCGCTCCAACCCACTGACGATGTCGGCATCGTAGGCCGTTGGGCAGCTTGTGCTGCTTTGGCAGTAGTTGGGGTCGCGGATCTCAGAAAACACCTGAATAGCAATCAACGATGCCGATTTGGCAACGCCTGCCAGCGCTCCCTGTGGGCCGTTGTTGCCCGCCACAATGCCTGCGACGTGGGTGCCGTGGTCACAATCTACAGCGCAAGGCATGCCCGAACCCGCCGCAGTGGACTGCGCCACTCCGCCGGGGCACACCGAGTACGATTTGTCGCTCACCAAGGTGGTGGAGTAGCAGGCCTCAGAGACCACCTTGCCGGTGAGAAAAGGGTGGGTCTTATCGACCCCCGTGTCGAGCACAGCCACCGTTTGCCCTGTGCCGGTGTAGCCGCTGCTCCACGCCGTACTGCCGCCAATCTGGGGCACGCTCGATGACAGCGTAGGCCGGTTGGGCTTGTCGCGCTGGACGGAGGCTACCTCGGGCATTTGCTCCAGTGCTGCCAAGTCGGCGCTGTTGACCACCATCGCCATAAAAGGAATGGTCTCGAAGCGGCGCAAAGCGTTTTTCTTTTGTGCTACCTGCGGTAATTGGGCCAACACCGCAGCTTGGGCGCTGGCGATTTCCCGGCGCTGTTGGCCGACGGCTTCAGCGGCCAGTTTGCCTTCCGGGGCAAAGGGGGTACGAACCCCGACAATGACCCGTACTTCGCCCGTCTTGGCCGCTGCTGTACGCAGCTCTTGTAGCGCGGTGCGCAAGTTGGCATCCCCCAACACCACCCGTTCGGTTGCGGCGGCCATGTTGCCCGACAGCACCAGTGCTGCGACCAACAGCCCTTGGCGCAACCTCGCCCCAACCGTTTTTATACTTTTCATGACGTAGCCCTTCCCGAGGCATCAAAAAACCCGATGTATCTTGCAGCAATGTAGCCGCATGCTGTGCATCCGATATAGGCCCCACACCGTTTTTGAAGTAAAAAACGAGTGATATCGCGGCCTAGCCCTTATTCATTAAGCATTTATAGCTATGAAATATATAGCATTGATAACATCAACTTCACTTGGGCTAAGGGTCACAATATGCCCATCAAAATCGCTGTGCGTACTTGGTCGATGCGAGAAACTGGTCGTTCATCGCCAGCAGTGTGCGCTGACCTGAAACGACCCCGTCAAGCCAATAAGTGTGCGGGGCGTGCGGCACAAAAGTCTGGTATGGTCATCTTGACTTATCTATCCCAAGTAGCGGACAACGAGGCTCAATCCACTTGCGACCAAAAGGCAGTTGAGCAGCAGGAACAGCTGTTCTCTGCTCATCTTCAGGTCGATGTGATGTCCGATGGCGATGCCAACGCCCATCGCCGGAACAAATGCCATGGCTGTGAGAGCAACTTGGACGTTAAGCAGTCCGACCCAAGTACATAAGACAAGACGCCATGCGGTCGACAGCGCAATAAGCACCGCCTGGGTCGCCCTGAACGCCACGCGGTTCTCCAGATGCCGCTCTAGGTACGATGCGTACACGAACCCACCGCTCCCAAAAAGTCCGCCGAGTACACCACCAAGCAGTCCATATGCGAATGCGAGCTGCGGCATGGCGCTGGGCTGCGCCGTTCGTTTGATAAGTCCCTTCATACCTTGCAGAACGACAAACAGCCCTAACGCAACGGCCATTAGAGTGGTGGGCATATGGGACAGTACAAGTACGCCGGCCAATTGTCCTAGCAACATACCAGGGAAAAGTTGTGAAAACTCTCCCCACGCAACATTCTTGCGCGCATGCCAACCCCGTACAGATGAACCTGCAAAATCCAGCAGAGCGAGCATCGGAATAACCTTGCCGACGGGCATTACTAGAGCCAGCGGACCACTTGCCATAAGAGCCGAACCGAACCCAACCAAACTGAAGACGGCATAGGCTCCAACGACTACTACCATTGCCAATGCAAGGTAAAGCGGGTTGTCAGTGAATAGAAGAACAGCAGTGAAATCGGTCATGTCATAAGTTGTGGACGGTGAACGATTTCATTTTGAATGTGGCAGAGCTATAAAACAAATAGCAAATTTATCAACAATCCATACCGAAATCGCATGCCTACTCTGAAACAAGTCCGCTATTTCCTGACTGTGGCTAATTTGGGTGGATTCACTCCAGCGGCCTCAGCGTTATGCATTGCGCAGCCAGCATTGAGCCGACAGATTGCCCAGTTGGAGGAGGAGCTAGGCTTCTCGCTCTTTCATAGGGAGCCCCGTGGAGTAAAACTCACACCAGCTGGTGTTGTGTACCGCGATCGGGTCATTGCGGTCGAGCACCTGCTCAATGCGGCTGCGGAAGAGGGTGGGCAACTGGCCCGTGGCGAGGCCGGTGTGCTTCGCCTGCTTCATTCGAGCTCTATTCCGGCAGGTAGCCTGATGCCTTCAATTACGCGATTTCTTGACGAGTACCCAAAGGCGCGTATTGACCTTGACCGCATTGGGTCTGAAATTCAGGTTAGTGAGGTGGCAGCTGGGAAAGCCGATATTGGCATCGTACGCGTGCCCGTGCTGCGCCGGGACCCGAGAGTGAGATTCATCGAATTGGCACCAGAATCGTTTTGGGTTGTCCTGCCTGCGGGTCATCACCTAGTGAGTCGTGAGAACTTGTGTATCGCCGATCTACAGCAAGAGCAATTTGTGTCGGCTCTACACAGGGAACGAGGCGGTCTGGCGAGATTGGTGACCGACCTGTGTTTGCGCAGTGGCTTCGTGCCTGAAATCGCTAGGATTGTCTCGCGCAAGACATCCATGCTCAATTTGGTCGCAGCCGGGTTTGGCGTGGCTGTTGTGCCTGAACGCATGACGACCATTGCTGCAGACGGCATTATTTACCGACAGCTAAACGTTGAGGGTGCACAGGCGCTCAGTGCCTTGGTCCTGCCGCTTGAGCCAACATCGTTGGCACAACGCTTCGCGGACATCTTGACCCAGGGCATCACTTGAGTTCAGGATATATGTTCCTAGCACTACAGCCGTAGATTTAGTTCGTGGATGCCCCCACGGCGACGGTAAATGGCACAGCTGTGTTCGTCGCTGGTGTCGCCTGTGCCACGTTGACCAATGCATGCGATGCAGACCACGGCAGTCTCCAGAGCAAGCGCCGCAGTTCAGGCACGCTCAACGGTGGCATCGCCAATGAACCGTGTAGTACTGAATAAATAGTTTGTTTTCCCTACTCGCATGGGGTGTTTTGCGGCGATGTGGGATATGACCGGACTTTGATGGTGTGCTGACTACAAATCAGTGCCTGCAAAGTGCAAGCCAAGGTACCAAAACCATGTACCGGTGGCTATACCAGCACAACCAACAAAAAAGCCACTCCCGAAGAAGTGGCTAAGTTGTTGTTTTACTTGGTGCCGGAGAGATGAATCGAACACCCGACCTTCTCATTACGAATGATGGGATACACTCATTCCAGAGTGTTGATTGTTGTTGGTTTTTTCCATGAAAATCAATGCATTAGGTTTTTTTCTCCACTGGCAAAGTCTGCCAAGTGTTGATGAATATTCGCCAAAATAGCTAAAAAGTGGCTACACAGTGGCTACACGGTTTTGGTGTAGCCAACACCACCAAAGGAACCCGCATGGCCCGACCCAAAAAAGCCGAAACGCCAGACACCACCCAAGCCATCGAACTGACAGCAGGTGTCATTGAGCGATTGACGTGTCGCACGGACGTGAAGGCACAAGCGTTCCTTAGAGATACCAAAGCCCCCGGTTTGCGTGTGCGCGTAACCAACACGGGCGCGAAGTCCTATGTGTTTGAACGCAAGCTCGAGCGCCAGACCATCCGCCGCACCATTGGAGATGTTCGCGTGTGGTCGATTGAAGAAGCACGCACAGAAGCCCGCCGCCTAGCTGTGGTGCTGGACAACGGGCAAGACCCCAGAGAGATAGAGCGACAGCAGCAGGCCGACCGCGAAGCCGCCAAAGCGGCCAAGCAAGCCCAAGTTCTGACCGTGGGCGAACTGTGGCCCCTGTACCTAGAGCAAGGCAGGCCCAAGCGCAAAGACAACTGGAAGCCCGGCTACCGTGCTGACCTAGAGGCGATGGCCAGCCCCGGTGGAGTCGAGAAAAAGCGCGGTCAAGGGGTGACAAGACCCGGCCCGCTGCACCCACTCATGGCGCTGGCGCTGGCGAACATCAACGAGGACACGCTCAAAATCTGGTTTGACCGTGAAGCCGTGGCAGGCAGACACCAAGCCACCCGCGCATTGATGATGTTCCGAGGCTTCCTTCGCTGGTGCTGTACCCGGCCTGAGTATCGCAACCTCACCGACCGTGAAGCTGCCAAAGCCGCCGCCATCGTAGAGAACTTGCCCAGCACCAAGCGCCGCACCGATGCCCTAGAGGCGGCACAGGTGCCCGGCTGGTGGCTGGGTGTTGAGCAGCTTGGCAACCGTACTGCCAGTGCTTACCTTCGTGCCCTGCTATTGACGGGTGCCCGCCGTGAAGAAATGGCCGCGCTCAAATGGCAGGATGTGGATTTTCAGTGGCGCAAACTGACCATTGCCGACAAAGTAGAGAACACCAGAACGATACCGCTATCGCCCTATCTGGCGCAGTTGCTGCACGGTTTGCCCAGAGTGGGGCCGTATGTCTTTGCCAGCACGGGCAAGGCCGGACGCATCACTGACACCCGCGCCAGCCATACCAAAGCCTTGCAAAGCGCTGGCATTGAACACCTTACCTTGCATGGGTTGCGCCGCAGCTTTTCGCTACTGGGAGAGGCGGCAGGGGCACCAGCGGGGGCCATTGCCCAAGTCATGGGGCACAAACCTAGCGCCACCGCCGAAGGCTACAGGCCGCGCAGTGTTGACGCGCTGCGCCCATTCCTAGAGCAGATAGAGGCCCATATCCTGCACTTGGCTAGGGTGCAGTTTGAGAGCACCATCGAACCTGGCAAGCTGCGCGCCGTGGGATAGCGCACCAGAAGCGGCTCAAAGACCTGATGAAGGGACTTCACCATGACTGAACAACAGCGATTTACCAGCATTTGGGATGCCATCGAGGACACGCCTCAGCAAGCGGCCAGTATGCGTGCCCGCTCCAGCCTGATGATGAGCCTGACCGAAACGATCTGCCAGCAAGGTATGACACAAGCCCAAGCCGCCGCCCTGTTTGGCGTTACCCAGCCGCGCATTTCTGACCTGATGCGGGGAAGGGTGAACCTGTTCTCGCTGGATGCCCTGATGGACATGGCCGCAGCAGCAGGCATGGCACCGACCATTCATGTCACACGCAAAACACTGGCCCACGCTTGACCGTTTGCGTTACCAGCTAGGCCCACCTTACGGCCAGCACCCAAAAATTCACAAAGGGTCAGAAAAGGTACTGACAGAACCGCAGCCCCAATCTGTAACGCATAATGCACAACAACCATGTTTGAAGTGCAAAGCTACCTTGATCCCAACGGCAAAGACCCCTATGCCCAGTGGCTGGCTGGGTTGCCTGATCGACAGGCCAAGGCGCGGATTGTGGTGCGCATTGGACGTATGGCTGCTGGCAACTTTGGCGACCATAAGCCTATAGCGGATGGTGTCTGGGAATTGCGTATCGACTGGGGGCCGGGTTACCGCGTCTATTACGCCCAAGCGGGCAAGCGGTTGATATTGCTGGTGGCCGGTGGCGATAAGCGCACCCAGCAAGCAGACATCACCCAAGCACTGGCGAACTGGCACGACTGGCAACACCGAAGGAAACCGATATGAATACCACCCGCCCACCTGCAAGCCGCCCGCATGATGCCGCTGTGGTTGAGCTGCTCAAGGCTGACCCTGATTTTGCAACCGAGTATTTGGCCGCTGCTTTAGATGAGGCAGACCAGCCCGGCGGACAAGTTGCGTTGTTGGCCGCCTTGCGTCATGTGGCCGAAGCCCAAGGCATGGCCGCCGTGGCTGAGCGTGCAGGTATGCCGCGTGAAACTCTGTACCGGGCACTTAGCCCCAAGGGCAACCCCACTATCAAGACGCTGCTGGCTGTGCTGGGTGCTGCTGGCTTGCACTTGGCCCTGACGCGGCAAGACCGCGCCCACGTCTGATCGTTTTGGCCCCAGCTAGGCCTGCCTCGAAACCGGGCTGAAAAGACAGACCTCCCGCTGTCCTGCTGGTGGCATCTATTACGGGTTGAAGCATTCGGGAGGATGCAATATGGACAACTACGAGGATGACAAAGCCCGCTATTGGAGAAACTGCGATTTATGGACATTCAACGAAGTGCAGTTCTTACTGAATGGTCAGTGGCCTGAAGACAAACCCCCGCCGTCTAGCCTCAATTTGATTCTTTTGGAAACCGAATTTGATGTTGACCATCCGCTTGAAGATGGCAGTGTCATGACGACCACCGAGACTGAAGCAAAGGTCATAAACCCGTTGCCATTCCGACGTCCCCCCGAATTTGAGTAGCGGCTAACTCTGGAGTCCAATCCCATATGACAGGAGATTGGACGTGAAGAAGAGATTTACCGAAGAACAAATCATTGGCTTCCTGCGCGAAGCCGAA
>JAIEMS010000022.1 GCA_019751915.1 Burkholderiaceae bacterium | reverse complement strand
TTCTTCACGTCCAATCTCCTGTCATATGGGATTGGACTCCAGAGTTAGCCGCTACTCAAATTCGGGGGGACGTCGGATTGTCACGCAATCGGTCGCGGTATTGGCAATGCATCTCAGATGCGTGCATGATTTCTACTATGTCTTTTTGGATCGATACCCATTGCCACCTTAATGCACCAGAGTTCGCTGCTGATGTTGAGGCTGTACGCACCCAAGCCCGTGCCCAAGGTGTGCAGCATCTGGTGATTCCGGCTGTTGAGTTGGCCCACTCCACTGCTGTGTGCCATTTGGCGCAGCGCTATGGTGATAGTTACGCTTTGGGCATTCACCCACTTTATACCGGGCGTGCCGGTGATGGCGATGTGGCCACGTTGGCACAGGTGCTGCACCAGCAGCGCGACGATCCGTGCTTGGTAGCGGTAGGGGAGGTCGGTTTGGACTATTTTGCGCCGGGGTTGGATGCACGCAGACAAGAGCAGTTCTACCGGGAGCAACTGCAACTGGCACGGTATTTTGGGTTGCCGGTGATATTGCATGTGCGTCGATCAGCAGATCGATTGCTCAAAGGGTTGCGGGAGATTCCGGTTTCTGGTGGCATCGTCCATGCTTTTCAGGGAAGCCTGCAGCAGGCACAAGCCTTTATTAAGATGGGATTTAAGTTGGGTTTCGGTGGGGCTATGACCTTCGATCGGGCCTTGCAATTGCGTCTGTTGGCATGCAGCTTGCCGATTGAATCGCTGGTATTGGAGTCGGATGCACCTGATATGCCTCCTTCGTGGTTGTACCGAACGGCGATGGAGCGTGCTGCTGGGCATGCCCAACGCCGTAATGCTCCCGCCGAACTGCCGCGTATTGCACAGGTTTTGGCCGATTTACGCGGCATTGATTTGCCTGCACTTGCCGAGCAAAGCACGGCCAATGCTTTGGCTGCATTGCCGCTCTTGAAACTTCAACGTGGATCGGCTGAAAGCTCTAGTTCGGGCATTTCTGGGTCGTCGTAACGGCTGCGAATCTGTAGCACTTCTTCCCATGAGTCAAAAAAAGCTTGTACGCAGACAGGATCAAAGTGCCTTCCTGAACCCTCGCGCATAAATCGGGCAGCACGATCAATGTCCCATGCTTTTTTGTAGGGGCGCACAGACGTTAGGGCATCGAAGACATCAGCGACGGCAACAATTCTTCCAGACAGTGGAATATCGTTACCTTGAAGACCATTGGGATAACCACTACCGTCGAACTTTTCGTGGTGCGACAGGGCAATTTCTGCTGCCAGTTCGAGTAATTTATTGCTCTCAGAGTGGCTTTGAAGAATATCCCAACCAATATTCGAATGCTGCTGCATAATTTTCATTTCTGCATCATCAAGTCGCCCTGGTTTCAGCAATATATTGTCAGGAATACCGACCTTTCCAATATCATGCATCGGTGCAGCACTAAATAAGAGCTGCGTTTCATTATCAGTCCAGCCCAATCGTCTTGCAATTAAGGCAGAATAATGCGACATGCGCTGGATATGGGCACCTGTTTCAGGGTCGCGATATTCGGCTGTTTTGGACAACAAGAGAATCGTTTCTTGTTCGCGTAGCTCGACTTCGGCCAAGGCCTTACGTACTTCCTTGCCCAGCCATTCGGCACGGTTAGCCAATTGCTTTTGGCTGCGGCGCAACGCCAATGTATTCTTCATCCGAGCCATGAATTCGGGTTTGTCGATAGGCTTGGTCAGAAAATCGTTGGCACCAGCTTCCAATGCACGTTGGCGAACCCCTGATTCATGGTCGGCAGTGACCATAATGACTGGAATTTCTTTCTTCGCGGGAATGGCACGAAAGTGCTCTAGAAACTCGATGCCATCCATCTCCGGCATCATATAGTCAAGCAAAATTAAATCGGGGCTGTTTTCATCGCACCAAGTCAGCGCCTTAGCTGGCACATCGAAGGTCAACGGTACGCAGCCTTCAATCCGACTGACCAACATCTTGAGCATCAGTAAGTTGGTGGCATTGTCATCAACGATAATAATGTTCATGAAGAGATCCCTCCTGCTTGTTGGGCGATGGCTTCGCTGACTTGAAGAAAAATCGCATCAAGTTGGCGGCCAAGGTTATCACCCTGAGGCCAATCGCCGTTAGATGCAGCACGTTCGAGTTCAGCAGCCAGCGTTGCCATGGTCTCAATGCCGATATTAGAGCAGCTGCCTTTAACCTCGTGAGCAATGCTCATGACGGCTTTGGTTTCACGTTCTGCTATAGCAGGGGGCAATTTCTTTAGTAGCAGAGACGTAGAAGATAGGAAGATTTTTAGCAATTCGAAGATGGTTTCAGGATCATCACCAAAATATTCTTCTAAACGTTTGAAATCTATCAAATCTTTATTTTGTTCAGGAGTGTTTTGCATTTTGGGGCTAGTGTCTGTGATCGTAGTAACTTTATGACCGACCCATTGTTCCAACACCTGTCCTAATGCTTCAGGGCTGATGGGTTTGCTGATGTAGTCGTCCATGCCTGCCGCAATGCAGCGTTCACGGTCACCTTGCATGGCATTGGCAGTCATGGCGATGATGGGTAAATGTTTCATGGCAGCAGTGTTTTGTTCTGCGCGGCGAATGGTTGCGGTAGCCTCAAAGCCATCCATGATGGGCATTTGACAGTCCATCAATATGGCGGCATAGGGCAAAGTGGTATAGGCATCAACGGCCTCTTTTCCGTTGCCCACAACATGCACAGCATAGCCAAGTTTGTGCAGTTGTAGGCGAGCAACCTTTTGATTGGTTAAGTTATCTTCGGCCAGCAGAATGAGGCGATCATTTTCTATGGCCTGTTGTAAGTCTGGGGGCGCGTGCGAGCTGCCAAGGTCGATGTCAGTCAGTGCATTTCTGTCCACTATGTCGGATGGACTGGCGGCAATAGACATATCGAACGAGGCTGCGATGGTTCTCCAAAGTTTGACGCTGTGCAAGGGTTGGGGCAGTAGTGCTGTAAACCCGGCAGCGCGTGCCTGTGCCGAGAGTGCGCGTTGATTCAAATCGGCCAGCAGCAGCAGGCGCGTTTTCTCGGTGCTTGGATCGCTGGCAATGGCTTGGGCCAGTGTGTTGGCACTGTCATGGGGCAGTTCGGCATGCACCAAAAGCAGGTCGTAGGGTGTCCCCGTTTCGACCGCATGCCAAACCTTGTGCAGGGCTGTATCTGCATCAATGGCTTCGTCGCAATCGAGGCCCCAAGCACGCAGATAACGGCTGACGATACCGCGCGAGGAGTCTTGAGCATCCGCAATCAATGTACGCCAGCGCTGCGGAAATTGAGGCGATGGTGGGCCAACTTCTGTGGCAGGAAGAAGCGGAAGGGTAAACCAGAAGGTGGATCCACAGCCTTCTGTGCTGACGATACCAATATCGCCGTCCATTAAATCAACAAGGCGTTTGCTAATGGCTAAACCAAGACCAGTCCCACCAAAGCGGCGAGTGGTGGAGCTTTCGGCTTGTGTGAAAGATTGAAAGAGTTTTGATTGGTTTTCTAAAGAGATACCTATGCCTGTATCAATAATATCGAAGCGTATATTTCTAGTGACAGAATCAATGGTTACATTGACGATGACTTCTCCTTCTGCCGTGAACTTTATAGCATTGCCAACGATATTTACCAAGATTTGGCGTAGTCGCATCGGGTCGCCCCGAACCAAAGATGGGAAAATAGGGTCAATAAAACACATTAGGCGCAGGTGTTTTTCATGTGCTCTGGCAGCAAGTAAATCAATAGCACCTTCTACAACTTGGGAAAGTGAGATATCGCTAATTTCGATCTCTATCTTTCCTGCTTCAATTTTTGAAAAGTCAAGAATGTCATTAATAATAATGAGCAATGATTGGGCAGAATCGCGAACAATTCTGGTAAATTCTAATTGCTCTGTATCTAATTTTGTATCGAGCAATAAGTCGGTCATTCCGATGATCCCATTCATCGGTGTTCTTATTTCGTGGCTCATGGTCGATAGAAATTCAGACTTCAATCGTGAAGTTTCTATCGCTTGATCTCGTATTTTGTACATTGCATTTTCTGCTTGCTTGCGTGGCCCAATGTCAGAAAGCAATGCAATGTAATGGCTTATAATGTTATTATCGTCTTTTACAGGTGAGTATTGAAGTTCGACGTTAACAGGGTGGCCATCTTTGTGCCAGTAAACTCCTTCAACAACAATGCTATTTCCTTCGCGCATTGCATTATTGACTTTTGCTAGTTCATTGAAATCCGTTCTCTTGTCATATAGAATTCCTGTTCGGTGGCCGATGATAGATTCTGGAGAGTGGCCTGTAATTCTACCGAAGCCCGCGTTGGCATATTCAATTGTAACGCCTTCATCATTAAGATCGGTGTCACTAATTAATATGCCTTGGTCAATATTTTGAATGGCTGCTTCAATGAGTTTAAGGCGAGTTTTCGTTCTTGCATCTTCTGAAATATCGCGTTTTATAGCAATAAAATGTGATATTCCTTTATGATTGGAAATTGGTGTGATGGTTTGTTGTTCTTGGTAGATGCTACCATCCAATCTCTTGTTGATAAGTTCTCCTTCCCATACTTGGCCAGCAAGTAGTTTGCCCCACATGTTTGCATAAAAACTTTTGCTCTGAGCACCTGAATTAAGAATTCGAACATGTTGACCAACAATATTTTCTTTATGGTAGCCATTAATCTTGCAGAATGCAGAATTAACATATTCGATAATTCCAAAAATATTGGTAATAACGATCATGTTGGCCGCAGCATCCAAGGCAGCCTGTTGTAAGCGAATTCGTGCCTCGTCTTCCTGATGTCGGGTGGTATCTTGAAACGACACCAATGACCCGACCATTTCACCAGCCTGAAAAAGAGGCCGCGAGCGATAGGTGACTGGAACAAATCGTCCATCACGGGTAACAAAATAATCGTCACCATTGACGGTTTTAATTTCTTTTAGCACGGCTAGTAATGGGCAATCTTCATTCGGAAAATGTTCACCTGTAGGCCGGGTATGGTGAATGGCTGTATGCACAGGTTTCCCAATTAGTTCGGCCCTAGTCCAGCCCAACATGGTTTCTCCGGCATTATTTAAAAATGTGATTTTACCTTCTAAATCAGTAGCGTAAACACCATCGTTCAGTGTATCAAGAATGGCTTCATTTTGTGCGCGCTGTTGCTCGTTCTCATTGCGGGCTGCACGCATCTGGTTAAATGCTTGCGCCATTTTTTGGTTGGCGAATTTTATACGCCGTATAAACAGCGTTCCAGCGATGATGGTTAGCGTGATGACTAAACCAATCAGACCTATTTCAGCTGCTTGCAGGCGGTTTTTTTGAATTTTTAGTTCTATTTCTAACTGCCGCATTTGCTCACTGCTATCAAAAAATAATCGGTTCGCATTTTCATTGAGGCGTTCAAAATAAGGTGGAAGGTGTTTTAAAAAAGTAGAAACTTCTTCCTCAATGAGAAAAAATTTTCGGCGGTCTTCAGCCTCGAAAGCTATTCTTTCTAAAGCTAAAAGACCTTCTAATTTTTCAGCTTGATTATGAACTTGATCAAGCAACGGTGCTAGTTCAATCATTTCCAAAACATGGTGTGGATATTTTTCATCTGGTTGATAAGTGACTTCATGAATCATTTCATTGTGGTCACCAATATTCAGAGAAATTTCCCGTTTAACCGTCCCACCTTTTTCTAGCGCTGACATGTCGGAAATTAATTTTGCCGTTTGCTCTTCTAAACTCCGTCGTACACGTGCCACACCAGCAGCATTGGTAGTGGCAGACATTCGGTAGAAATCTTTTTCTAGCCCTTGAATATTTCTAACAATCTCTTCGCCAATGAAAAGTCTGGCTTGTTCGTTGATACGGCGTTCGTTTAATCCTTCTTGCAAATGAATGAAGAAGCCACGCATTCCAAGTACGGCCACCAGTGCCAGCAAAAAAATGCCTGCTAGCCAACGCAGGGCAGTGCCGACGCTAATTTCTGTCGCTACTTTATATGAGTGGGCATGGATGCTCACGTTAAGCCCTTAGCGTTGTACAGAAGTTTTATTATCAAGAAAGCCATATTTTCGGAAAATAGCTTGGCCTTCTTCTCCCGAAGCTAAATCCATGAATCGGCGGGCCTGTACTTGATTTTTACTGCTCTTGAGCAGAGTCAATTGCAGTGCCTGTGGTTTTGCAATGCGCGGATCAAGGTCAATAGTATCTAATAATGCTGCGTTATCGGTGAAAAACCCAACAGCGCGCCAGTTCATTGTCAAATCGGCTTCATTTTTCTTCATGGCGTTGGCTAAACTACGAGAATCAGGCGACAAAAAAGCCGCCACTTTGATGGCTTTGGGATAAATTCCCAAATTATCAAGAATTTCTTTGGAATTCATGCCGACGCTGCCCGAAGTGGCATTGCCCAAAATCATTGTTAAATCTGGGCGTAGCATTTCATGTGGGTCTGCCTTGACCTTTTTCGGGTTGCCTTTTTGCACCATCAAGGCCATTTGGTTGTAGCCCACCGTGACGAAATCGCCCAGCAAGCCCTCTTTCAGGTACAGCGCACGGTAGGTAGGCTCGCCCGGCAGGTAAAAGTCGCCAATGCCGCTGCGCTTGGCCGCTTGGTACAGATCGTCTGAACCGCCTTGAGAGATGGTGACTTTGACGTTTTCGCGCTTTTCAAAAATCTGGGCGATCTCGGTCATAGGGCGAACCATCGTGATGCCGCAGTACAGCAGCATTTCGGCCTTGGCATTTTGGGCGCTGGCCCACGGTGCAGCGAGCAATGCCACAGCGAAGATAACGCATTGGATGAAATGGAGACTCATAGGGCGCAGCATGGAGAGGTTGAAGGGGTTTAGGTGATCCCAAACCGCTTTTTCCAATCGAAAGTGGATTTTGCGGTTGATGGGCGTGTATTTGTAGCTATTAAAATTATAGCAAATGTCGCGTTTTCTGCGGCCATTGTGCCGGGCGTTTGACCCATTGGCACCGCCCGGGGATGGGCATCGCCCACAATGGAGTCTGTTGTTATTTTCATATGAATTTCTAGCAAGACCGAATGGCCCGCACCAAAACCAAATCTCCTAAAAACGCGCAAACTGGGCTTCCCGATGTCAGTGTCTCCGACGATGGCGATGTGCGCCACCTGCACTTGGGTACGCCTTGGATTCAAGGCTCCATGCGTATTGATGCCCCTTTTGAACTAGAACTCGAATACATCCAGCGCATGATGGCGTGGCTGCTGTTTTTTGATCCTGACACTGTGGCCGAGCGCCATGCCATGCAACTGGGTTTGGGGGCAGGGGCCATCACCAAGTTTTGCCATAAAAAACTGCGAATGTGCGCCACGGCTATCGAGCTCAATCCGCAAGTGCTGGCCGTATGCCGGGCGTGGTTCAAGCTACCCCCCGATGGGCCGATGCTGCGCGTGGTATTGGCCGATGCCGGGCAGGAAATCTGCAAACCTGAGTGGCGCGGCACGGTCGATGCTTTGGCCGTTGATTTGTACGATGACAACGCAGCCGCTCCGGTGCTCGACAGTGCCGAGTTTTATGCCGATTGCCGCGACCTACTGACCGAAGAGGGCTGCATGACGGTGAACCTGTTTGGCCGCTCTGCCAGCTATGCCCAGAGCCTTGAAAAAATGGCGGCAGCCTTCGGCGAAGATGCTTTGTGGGCCTTCAAACCGACCCGCGAGGGCAATGCCATCGTGTTGGCCCAGCGCACGCCCAGCCGCTTCAAGCGTGGCGAGTTGGCTGCGCGTTGCGACAGTGTGCGTCTGCGCTGGGGTTTACCGACGGCCAAATGGGTACGTGGCTTTAAGCCAGTGGTTGCTGTATGAGCAACCCCGGCGCTGTTGTCTCGCCCCCGGCTGCGCTGGTCGCTGTGGTCAGCGGCCCGTTGGACTGGCGCAGGGTGGTCGATTGGCTCAGTACCGACGGCGTGATTGCCCCCGAGGAGGCTCGGCGCACCATTGCCCGTTGCTCGCAGGCTGAGAGCACCCAGCACCCCTTGGTGCGCCTTGCGAATGTGGCAATGGCCCGTGCCAGCGATGGCAAACCCCTCGACATTGAGATGCTGACCGAGTATTTGGCCCAGCACTGCGGTTTGCCCTACCTGCGTATCGACCCCCTGCGCGTCGATGTGGGCAAGGTTGCCGACACCATGAGCGCTAGTTATGCCGAGCGCCACAAGGTGTTGCCGGTACAAGTGACACCCAAAGAAGTGGTGGTCGCTACCGCCGAGCCTTTTATTGACGATTGGGTGGCCGAGGTCGAGCGCCAAGCGCGCCGCCCGGTGCGCCGGGTCTTGGCCAATCCGCAAGATATTCACCGCTATACCGCCGAATTTTTTGCCTTGGCTAAATCTGTGCGGGCAGCGCAAAAGGCGGGAGCCAGCGTCGGTAGCAGCAGCTTTGAGCAGTTGGTGGAGCTGGGTAAAACCAACAAGCAGCTCGATGCGAACGACCAAAGTGTGGTCAGGGTGGTCGATTGGTTGTGGCAATACGCCTTTGACCAGCGTGCCAGTGATATTCACCTCGAGCCCCGGCGTGAACAGGGCGTGATCCGTTTTCGTATCGATGGTGTTTTGCACTCGGTTTACCAGATGCCTATAGTGGTGATGAGCGCTATGGTGGCGCGGATCAAGTTGTTGGGGCGCATGGATGTGGTCGAAAAGCGCCGTCCCCAAGATGGCCGCATCAAAACGCGCAACCAGCGCGGCGATGAGGTAGAAATGCGCCTCTCCACGCTCCCGACCGCTTTTGGTGAAAAAATGGTGATGCGGATTTTTGATCCCGACACCGCCGTCAAAGATTTGGATGCTTTGGGGTTCTCGCCGCACGATGCCCAGCGTTGGGAGGGGCTTATTCAGCGTCCCAACGGCATCATTTTGGTCACTGGGCCTACCGGCTCGGGCAAGACCACCACGCTGTATTCCACACTCAAGCGCGTGGCGACCGAAGAAGTCAACGTCAGCACCATTGAAGATCCGATTGAAATGATTGAACCGAGCTTCAATCAGACGCAGGTGCAGCCGCAGTTGGATTTCAGCTTTGCCGAGGGGGTGCGCGCCCTGTTGCGCCAAGACCCAGACATCATCATGGTCGGCGAAATCCGCGATTTGGAAACCGCTGAAATGGCAGTGCAGGCCGCACTGACAGGCCATTTGGTTTTCAGCACACTGCACACCAACGATGCGCCCAGCGCTATCACCCGCTTGCGTGAGTTGGGGGTGCCAACTTACCTGATTAACGCCACGCTGTTGGGGGTGTTGGCCCAGCGCTTGGTGCGTACCCTGTGCGTGCAGTGCAAGTTGCCCGATGAGCAGGCTACCCACGAGGCGCTGGCCGCTGCCGTTAAACCGTGGAAGCTCAATGGGGGCTACCACCCATACCGGCCCGTCGGGTGCGTTGATTGCCGCATGACCGGTTTTCGGGGGCGTATGGGTTTGTACGAGTTGTTGGTGGTCAGCGAGACGCTCAAGTTGGGCATTACCAGCGAGCCGGCGATGGATGCTTTGCGCCGCCAAGCGGTGCACGATGGTATGCGCCCCCTGCGCATGGCGGGTGCCCTGCGCGTGGCGCAGGGCCTGACCACTTTGGAAGAGGTGGTCGCTACCACGCCCCAACCTTGATTTGATCGCCTTCAGCGAACCGATGCACCTCTCGCCGTGGTCGTTGCGCCCGGTTTGTCAAAGAACAGCTCCAGCATTTCTGCTTCCCAGTTGTGCCCAGTGGCCTGCGTTGGAGCTTTGGCTTTGGCTGTGGCCAGTGCGGGTGGTTGGGGGTAGGTTAGCTTGGAGTTGGGCGCGGGAGTGACCGCTGGCCGTGGCGTTGGCGCATAGGTCGGTACCCGTGCGGAGGCCACAGAGGGGGTGCTGGGTGTTGCCACCGCCACTGCGTTGCTGGCGGCGTGGGGCAAATTGAAAACCTCTACCGTCTTGAGTAGCTCTTGGGCTTGGATTTTCAGGCTGCTGGCGGCGGCGGCCATTTCCTCGACCATGGCAGAGTTTTGCTGCGTTACTTGGTCCATTTGCGCTACCGCTTGGTTGATTTGCGAGACCCCCAAACTTTGCTCATCGCTGGCGATGCTCATGGCCCCCATGATGTCGGTAACGCGGCCAATGCTATCGACCACCTCGGCCATCGTTACACCGGCCTGACCGACCAAGGCGCTGCCTTGTTCGACGCTGCTGACATTGGCACCAATCAAGCCTTTGATGCTCTTGGCCGCGTCTGCCGAACGGATCGCCAGTGCGCGCACTTCGCTGGCAACGACGGCAAAGCCACGGCCTTGCTCGCCAGCGCGGGCGGCTTCGACCGCAGCGTTGAGGGCCAAGATGTTGGTTTGAAAAGCAATCCCGTCAATCACTCCGGTGATTTCAGAAATCCGATGCGACGCAGCGTTGATTTGCTGCATGGTATCGACCACTTGGGCCACCACTTCGCCGCCCCTGGCGGCTACGCCACTGGCATGCAGCGCCAACTGGTTGGCTTGGCGCGCGTTGTCGGCGTTTTGCCGAACGGTGGCGCTGAGTTGCTCCATAGAGGCTGAGGTCTCTTGGAGTGCGCCGGCTTGTGTTTCGGTGCGGGTGCTCAGGTCGTGGTTGCCAGAGGCAATTTGGGCGCTGGCGGCAGCGACGCTCTCGGAGCCTTGGCGCACTTGGGTCACGACGTGGCCGAGGTTGCTTTGCATCGACTGGAGTTGTGCCATCAGGCTGGTGCTGTCGCCGGGTTTGGTGTGGACAGGTACGTTCAGATCACCTGCGCCGACCCTTCTGGCAACGGCGGCGGCAGCGCCGGGTTCGCCACCGAGTTGGTGACCCAGAAATTGGATGGTGCTGGCTCCGATCATTCCGGCGGCCAGGAGTCCTAGCAAGATAGCCATCGAAAATCCCATCAGTGCGTGGCGGTAGCGTTCTTCGGCTGCTTGGTAGGTGTGGTGGGCTTGCTGAACTTGGTAGTCGCGGTAGGCACGCAGGGCTTTTAGGGCATCTTCGCCTTCCTCACGGCCCGCTTTTAAAAACAGCGCCATCGTGGTGGGGCTAAAGTCGCCCGCCTCAATCGCGTGGCTGACTTGGTCGAGTTTTTCGCGCCAAGCGTTGCGTGTGTTTTGGGCCTTTTGCAACAGCGCTTTTTCTTCAGGGTTTTTTGCGAGCGTTTGCAAAGCAGCCGTAATGCGGTTGGCTTCGGTGCGGTTGGTGGCAATGGCATCAAGATGTGTGCCGGTGGCGTGGTCATGGATCGCGGCCAAGGGGTTGCCGGGGGCATGCTGGAAGGCCAGCAGTACCTGCATACGGTTTTGCACCAGTTGGTCAATGGATTCGTCGGCCATCAAAGCTGGAGCCATGGCTTGATCGTGCAGCGCTTTGATTTCGTGGTTCGATTGGCGAATGCCCAGCAGTCCGATGGTACCGATGATAATCAGCAGCAAGGATAACGTGCCCAGCATAATAACCAGCCGGGTCGAAATTTTAAGATCGTTCATGGTCGAGCCTTTTGCAGATCATGGTGGCGGCAGTCATTTTTATAATGCATTTTGTTTTGCCTGATATCGAAATAATGAAATCTTCCGCAGGTGTTGCAAAGATATTGATAATGCATCATTAATAACATTTGTAAAAATCAGAAAGTTCTTGGTGCTTAATTTTTATTCGAGAAATTTCTAGTTGAATCCCTTTTTTGTTTTGAGATTAGCCGCCTGCTGTGACAGTCGTGTGTATTTGCCCGGCTGCTGCGCTTGCGTCTGTGGGCGCTTGGTACGGGCCAAATTTGGTTTTTTATGACAAATTCAGAATCAAAAACACCTATAGCCGTCTCTGGTAAAGCGTTGGTAGCTCCTGAAAGCATAGCAATCGGTTTGACATTTGCCGTACTCGGGGCGATTGCGTTCAGTGGCAAGGCGATCATCGTCAAGCTCGCTTACCGCCACGGTGTCGATGCGGTCACGTTGCTGATGTACCGGATGCTGTTTGCGTTGCCGATCTTTGCCACGATGGCTTGGTGGGCCAGCCGAGGTAAGCCGCCACTGACACGCCGCGACTGGCTAGGGGTGTTGGGCTTGGGGGTGTCGGGCTACTACTTGGCGAGTTTTCTCGACTTTGCTGGCTTGGCCTACATCAGTGCCAGCCTAGAGCGGCTCATCCTGTACCTCAACCCAACCATCGTTTTGCTGTTGGGTTGGCTCATGTATGACCGGGGTATCCGCTGGGGACAGGTGCTGGGCATGGCCATCAGCTATTGCGGCGTGGTGCTGGTGTTTGGTGTCGAGGCACAGAGCCAAGGCACCGACGCTGTTTGGGGTGCTTTGCTGGTGTTGGGCAGTGCCATCAGCTATGCCATTTATTTGGTCTATAGCGGCGAAATGGTGCTGCGCTTGGGGGCCTTGCGATTGGTCGGGTTGGCAACCACTGTGGCGTGTGTGTGTTGCTTGCTGCAATTTGCGCTACTGCGACCCTTATCGGCAGCATGGTCGGTGTCCCCCGAGGTCATCTGGTTGTCTGTCTTGAACGCTACGTTGTGCACCGCAGCACCGGTACTGATGGTGATGATGGCGATTGAGCGCATCGGTGCCAGCGCAGCGGCACAGACGGGCATGGTGGGGCCTATGTCCACCATCTTGATGGGGGCGTGGATTTTGGGGGAGCCTTTCACGGCATGGGTGGGTGTAGGCACTGCATTGGTTATTGCAGGGATTTTTGTTTTTAGCCATGCAGCACGAAGAACCCTGTCCTAAATCATCTTGCCAGTTATATCGAGTGCGTATGATTCGGGAGTTAGCTGGCTTTTTATTTTTGGCTTTTGCTATGCATGCACCGATTTCATTCAAACGTTCACTGCGCCGCGCGATTGCGCTGGGGTGTAGCGCATTGGCACTGTGGGCTTTACCGGCATTAGCGCAAACATCGCAGCCAACCCCGATCTTGAAATTGCGCATAGTCGGTGGTTTGGCTGCAGGCCGCCAGTACACCCACCGCGAAGAGCCATTTTGGTCCCAAGACTTGGCCCGCTTAAGCCACGGGAAATACACCGCCGAAATTGTGCCGTTTGACCGCGCGGGTGTTCCCGGGGTTGAGATGCTGCGGTTTCTTCAAATGGGTGTGGTGCCTTTTGGTACGGTGCTGATGGCAAACTTAACGGCGCAGCACCCACAGTTCACGGCAGCCGATTTGGCGGGTTTGAACCCCGACATGGCCAGTTTACGCAAGAGTTTGATCGCCTTTCGGCCCTACCTTGAAAAATCCTTGCGCGACAAGCACAGCATTGAGCCATTGGCCATTTATGTGTACCCGGCACAGGTGGTTTTTTGTCAGAAATCCCTGACCCGATTGGCCGATTTGGCTGGACGCAAAATCCGTGTCTCCTCGGTATCGCAGGCCGACTTTATTCGCGCTTTGGGTGCTGAACCAGTCCACGCTGGATTTTCGCAAATCGTTCCTAGCCTCAAAGCCGGGCAGGTCGAATGCGCTATTACCGGCACCATGTCGGGCAACACCATTGGGTTAGACCACCTGACCAGTTACCTCTACGCCATGCCGCTGACGTGGGGGCTGGCTGTTTTTGCTGCCAACCGCGCAGCGTGGGAGGGACTGCCACAGCCCTTGCGTGCGCTCTTGCGCCAAGAGTTGCCCAAGCTCGAGGCGGCGATTTGGGAAGAGTCTGAGCGCGACACCAGCCTAGGTTTAGCCTGCAACAGCGGTCAACCATCGTGCCCCAATCCCGAGCGAGGCCATATGACGGTGGTGCCTTTTTCAAACCGCGATGAGCGTTTGCGGCAGGAAATTTTTGTGAAAACGGTACTGCCGCGTTGGCTGCAGCGCTGCGGCCCGCACTGCACTGATATTTGGAATCAAACCGTCGGCCAAGCCCGTGGCATCGTGGCGCCTGCTATTGCGCTGGGGGAGGCGGGTACTCCATGAGGTCTGTGCTGCGGTCTCAGCGCCAGTTCAAGCGCACGGTTTTGGTCGTCGTTGCTGCGTTTTTGTTGGCATTGGCAGTGGCTGCAGGTGTGCTGATTTGGAGCAATCGCCACCATGTGCTCGAAGAAAGCCAAAGTCAGGTACTGCGTTTCACGTCGGGGGCAGAGGTTGCGATTAACCGGCTTTTTTTAGGTATTGATGTCTTGCTTGCCAGTACCGAAGAAGGGCTGGGCGCACTGCCTTGGGATGCTGCCAAAGCCCACAAACTGCTGCGCGTGACTGCGGACCACAGTTTGCCGGTGCGCTCTATTGTCTTGATGGATGCCAGTGGTACTGTGGTTGCGTCGTCGGATCCGAACGGGGTATTGTCGGCACAGCAATTGCCACAGGCATTTTTTCGTGAAGTGCTCAACGCGCCTTTTTCGATGTTGGCGGTCAGTGTGCCGATGGTGAGTTTTTCTAGCTCTGAGCGTGTGGTGTATTTGGCCCGGCGCTTTCAGCCAAGCGGGGGGGGGCTGTTTTTGGCCGTGGCCGAGGTGCCGGTCGAAATGCTGGTGTCGGTGCTGATGCAGGGGGTGGTCATGCCGGGCCTAGAGCTGACGCTCGAACGCAGCGACGGTCGCTTGCTGTTGGCACTACCTGAGTCCCAAGGACAAACCGGCCAAGTACTCTCGCCCCCGCTGCAACTATTGCAAGACGGTACCCCCGCTTGGCAGATGAATACACGTATCAGTGGCGTTGCTGGGCAAGTTGAAACGCGCCGCTTGATGTATCCAGATTTGTGGATATCTGTTGGCTTGGCGCGTGATGCGGCTCTGTCTGGCTGGCGCACCGAAAGCCAAGCGGTGGCTGCTGTGGCACTGGCCTTTGGTTTGTTGATCGCCATTGCAGGGTTTTTGGCAGTAGGGCATATGCGGCGCATGGAGGCGGCCCGGCGGGAGCTGTCGCAATCGAAAGAAGCGCTCGATCAGGCGCTGGAGTCGATGGTCAGTGGCTTTGTGTTGCTCGATCCCGAGCGCCGGGTGCGCCAGTGGAACCACCGTTTTGAGGAAACCTTTCCGTGGCTGTTGGGCGCGATGGTCAAAGGGATTCATTTTCAAGAAATTCTGGAAATTACCGCCGAACATTTGCTGCTAAAGGCCACCCCCGCCGAGCGCCAGCATTGGGTGCAGCGGCGGCTTCGCAAGCCCAATAACCTGCGCCGGCCCTATGAGTTGCGTTTAACCACCGGGCGTTACATCCAAATCACCGAGCGTCCTACGCCCGAAGGTGGTCTGGTTTTTACCTACCACGACGTGACCAAACTGCACCGCGCCAGCGCTGAAATTGAGCATTTGGCTTATTACGATCACCTCACGGGGCTGCCCAATCGGCGCTTGTTGCTAGACCGCTTGGGCCAAGCGACCGTCACTGCCGAGCGCACGGGGCAGGTCGGGGCGTTGCTGTTTTTGGATTTGGATGGTTTCAAGAGCCTCAATGACACCCAAGGCCATGCGGTGGGCGATCAGCTGCTCAAAGAAGTGGCACAGCGTCTGCGTACCAGTGTGCGCCCCACCGACACCGTGGCCCGATTAGGTGGCGATGAGTTTGTGATTTTGCTCAATGGGTTGTCCGCCCAGCCCACCGAAGCGGGTGCTTTGGCGCGGCACATGGGCGAGGGCTTGCTGCAAAAGCTGGCGCAACCGTATTTACTCGATCAGCGTCCCTACCAAGGCACTTGCAGCATGGGTGCTGCGTTGTTTCAAAACGCGGCCGAGTCTGCCACCGACTTGCTCAAGCAGGCCGATATCGCCATGTCCCAGAACAAGTCTCAACTCGGGCAAGGCAACGGTATTTGCTTTTTTGATCCAGAAATGGAAATGGCCATTTGTGCCCGTGCCCAGCTAGAAACGGATTTACAGACAGCACTGAACCAAGGCCAGTTTTTGCTCTATTACCAGCCGCAGTTTACGCAGGCCGGTACGATGGTTGGGGCCGAGGCCTTGTTGCGCTGGGAGCACCCGATGCGCGGCATGGTGCCGCCGGGGCACTTTATTCCCGCTGCCGAAGAAAGCGACTTGATCGTTGCTATCGGTGATTGGGTGCTGCGCACGGCTTGTCAGCAATTGGCAGATTGGCAAGATGATCCCCGGCTGTCGCACCTGCTGCTGGCGGTGAATGTCAGTTCGCGCCAGTTTAGCCAGCCCGATTTTGTCCAAAAGGTGATTGATTTGGTGCAGCACATGGGTATTCGCCCCCATTTGCTCAAGCTCGAATTGACCGAGTCGATGGTGCTCAACAACATCGACGACACCATTGCCAAAATGCACATGCTGCGTACCAAAGGGGTGCGTTTCTCGGTGGACGACTTTGGCACCGGGTACTCGTCGCTGGCGTACTTGACGCAACTGCCGCTGAACCAGCTCAAAATCGACCAGTCTTTTGTTCGCAACTTGGGCCATCGCCCTTCCGACGATGTGATTGTGCAAACCATCATCGGTATGGCCCGCAATCTGGAATTGGAAGTGATCGCTGAAGGGGTCGAAACCGAAGGGCAAAAGAGTTTCTTAGCCCGCCACGGCTGTGATTTGTACCAAGGCTACCTGATGGGCCGGCCCATGACGGTCGAGGCATTAGAGTCTCTGCACCAGCCCAATCTGTCTTGGACGTAGTTCAGCGCCGTGCTGACACCACAATGCCACCCACAATCAGCGCAAAGGCACCGCCGTGGTAGAGCTGGGGCAAGTCGCCTAAAAAGGCCGCCGACATCACAGCGGCAAACAGTGGCGTCAGGTTGGTAAAAAACCCCCCCACTGCCGGGCCTGCGCGCTGCACGCCAATGCCCCAACTGCGGTAGGCCAAAATAGCCGGGCCGGTGGCAATGAACAGCAGCGCTGCCGCCAGCGGCCAGCCCCACTGGATGTGTGGATGGGCGGGGCCGATGCTCCATTCGATACTGGCAAAAATACCCGACCAGCCCACGCCAAAGACCAGTTGTGCCATGACAAATGCCGCCCAATTGCTGCGAATGCTCGCTGGCTCTTGGGTGCGTACCAACAGCCAGCTGTAAAACGACCAGCCCATCGTTGCCAGCAGCATGAGCAAATCTCCGGGCACAGGGCGCAGCGCCAGCAGTTGCTGCCAATCGCCACGACTGAGCACCACCAGCACCCCGGCTATCGACAGCAGCGCCCCCACCATCTGTCGGCGCGTGACCGCAACGCCAAAGAACAGCGCCCCAATCGCCAACATCCACACCGGCATGCTGGAGCCGACCAGCGTGACGTTGATCGGCGTGGAGGTTTGCAGCGCGAGGTAGAGCAAAGCGTTGTAGCAGCCGATGCCTAGTAAGCCCAGCACTGCGTAGCGCCGCCAGTGCGGCCACAGGGGGCTGTTTGAGCGCATCACGCTGTAAGTCCAAGGCAGCAGCAGCAGACCGGCCAAGAGCCAGCGCATGAGGTTCAGGGTGATGGGCGGCACCATCTCGTTGACCATCCGGCCTACCACTGCGTTGCCTGCCCACATCAGTGGGGCCGTGACCAGCAGGGAAATAGTGCCGATTGTGAGTTTTTGTGTCATAGGGGGCACTGTACGGCGGTGTGGCACATTGTGCCCAAGCGTGGCACGATGGGCCTACCGCTTGTTCCACCATTACACAGACCCCAACCTATGAGCCTCGCTATCCAGATTCGCCAGCATGGCGGCCCCGAAGTCCTTGAAGTCGTCGATGTTTCTGTGGGCGCGCCCGGCCCCGGTGAGGTGCGTATTCGCCACCACGCAGTGGGCTTGAACTTTATCGACGTTTACCACCGCACAGGCGTGTACCCACTGCCGATGCCCGCTAGCATGGGCATGGAAGGTGCTGGTGTGATTGAAGCCGTGGGCGAGGGCGTAACCCACCTGCGTGTGGGCGAGCGCGTCGCCTACGCCAGTATGCCGCCGGGCAGTTACAGCGAGTTGCGCGTCATGCCGGCCCGCTGCGTTTGCGCGCTCCCCGATGGCATTGGTTTTGAAACCGGTGCTGCCATGATGCTCAAGGGGCTGACAGCCCAGTATTTACTCAAAAAGACCCGCCCGGTTGAAGGCCTAGAACATGGAGACTTTGTGTTGTTTCATGCAGCAGCTGGTGGTGTCGGGTTGATGGCTTGCCAGTGGGCCAAGGCGCTGGGCTTGCAACTGATTGCCACTGCGGGAACCGACACAAAATGCCAGCTGGCGCTGGACAACGGTGCTGCTTACGCCATCAACTACCGCAGCGAAGATTTTGCCGCGCGGGTCAAAGACATCACCGCAGGCCGGGGCGTGAAGGTGGTGTACGACTCGGTAGGCCAAGATACTTGGGAAAAATCGCTCGACTGCCTGCGTCCCTTTGGCTTGATGGTCAGTTTTGGCAATGCTTCAGGCCCGGTGCCACCGTTTGCACTGGGTTCTTTGGGGGCGCGAGGTTCGCTTTACGTCACGCGCCAGACGCTGTTTACCCATATTGCAACCCGTGAGAGCACCCAAGCCATGGCCGATGATTTGTTTGCTGTGGTGCAAAGCGGGCAGGTAAAAATCCACATCGACCAGCGCTACGCCCTGACCGATGTGCAGCAGGCCCACCGTGACTTGGAGGCGCGCAAGACCACGGGTTCGACGATTCTTACGCTGTGAGCAACTCGGTGCGGCTGACCACGATGCCGTCGGCATCGGCGTAGAGCCAGTCGCCGGGATAGACCCAGACCCCTTGAATTTGCACCGCCACGTCGCTCAGGCCCTGACCGCGTTTTTCGGTTGGCAAGGGCATGGGGGCTAAGGCGCGGATGCCGACTTGGGCCGCGGCCAGCTCGGCCAGATCGCGCACACAGCCATCGACCACCACACCCGCCCAGCCGTTGCGTGCCGCCGCGGCGGCCAAATTGCCACCCACCAAGGCCCGGCGCAGCGAAGCGCCGCCATCGACCACCAACACTCGACCTTGGCCGGGCGAATCGACGGCTGCTTTGACGAGGGTGTTGTCCTCGTGGCATTTGACGGTACTGACGGGGCCGCAAAACTGTGTTTTGCCACCAAAATCCCGAAATACCGGGGGCAAGACACGAAAGGCACCACTGTCATCGTTTTTGAAGGTGTCGCAAAAATCGCAGGTGCTGAAGGCGGGGGAAGTGGAGGTCATGGGAGTAAACCAAAAGTTGAGAAGACGCACAAAAAGCCCAGCAATCGGTGGTTGTGCAGGGTGTTTGCGGCGAATTTAGTTTTTTGGAGAGGCTTGGCAACCATCGCTAGGGGGCGTTGCGCTCCCAATGCCATCAAGGGTATCCCCACAGATGTCACCGCGTTGCGCTGTGCGGTGTGCCGGTGGGGAGGGTGGCAGCGGGCTTTTTGAAAGCTACGCAAAGTCCGCTGCCAGTGGCTGATTAGCCGCCCTTCTTCGAGCGCTTGCCCGGATTCTTCTTGCTGCGCGTAGCAACACCACGCTCCAGGCTCACGCGCTGACCACGGCCAGGAGTGGCCAAGGTGACACCGTTCGGTGTCTTGGGACGGGGGGTGCGCTTACGATCTGCTTCGGTGACGATTTTGTTGCCCATGAATGGCCTCCGCTAAGTAAAAAAGAAAAAGAAAAGCCCTCTATTAGGCCATAGTTGCACTTGTCCGCAGAAATTACGCGGGTGTTCAATCTGCACTGGCGCGTGGGCGCAGCCGTTGCACCAGCGTTGTGCCTGCCAGTACCAGCGCTCCGGCCAGAATGCCCAGTACCCCGTTGAGTCCACTGGTGGTGAGCACTTGCCACAGTCCGCCCAACGGCCACGCTCCTGCCATGGCACCGGCAGACTCGATACCGTGGTGCAGCGCAGGCACACCATGCGCCAAAATGCCACCACCGACCAAAAACATGGCCGCCGTGCCCACCACTGCCAAGGTTTTCATCAACCACGGCGCAGCATGCAGCATGCCGCGCCCGAGTGCTTGTGCGGCGCGGCTGGGTTTTTGGGTCAGCCACAAGCCCACATCATCGAGCTTGACGATACCCGCCACCAAGCCATAAACGCCCACCGTCATGGCGATGGCAACAGCGGCCAACACTGCCACTTGCTGCCCAAACGGTGCGGCCGCCACCGTGCCGAGCGCGATGGTGACGATTTCTGCCGACAAAATGAAGTCGGTACGCACGGCACCTTGGATTTTGTTTTTTTCAAACGCCACCCAGTCCACGGTTTGGGTGCTGGGCATGGGAGCGGCGGTATCGGCGGGTTCGTCGCCGTGCAGAAATGGGTGGGCGATTTTTTCAAAGCCCTCAAAGCACAAAAAGGCCCCGCCCAGCATCAGCAGCGGCGTAATGGCCCACGGCATCAGGGCGCTGATGAGCAAGGCTGCAGGCACCAAAATGAGTTTGTTGAGCATCGAGCCTTTGGCAACCGCCCACACGACGGGAAGTTCGCGTTCAGCGCGCACACCGGCCACTTGCTGGGCATTCAGGGCCAAATCGTCGCCCAACACACCAGCGGTTTTTTGTGCCGCCACTTTGGTCATCAGCGAGACATCATCGGCAGCAGCGGCGCTGCTTTTCGCGGCCATTTTGGTCATCAGGGCCACATCGTCGAGGATGGTGGCAATGTCGTCCAACAAGGTCAGCAAACTGGCTCCGGCCATGAAATTCCCTTCAATTTCCGATCAAAATAGCTTCTAGCGCTTGCTCAGTGTGCGCTAGAAGCTATCTTTTTGATAGTGAAAATTACCCGGCCCAGCGGCGTGCATTGCGCCACAACTGCATCCACGGGCTGAAACTTGCTGCGCCACCGCTAGCGGCCAAGTCCGTCCAGCTCATTTGGATGTTGCGAAACACCCGCTCGGGGTGCGGCATCATGGCGGTAAAGCGCCCATCGGCGGTGGTGACTGCCGTTAAGCCCCCAGCGCTGCCGTTGGGGTTGAACGGGTACTGCTCGGTGGCTGTGCCGGTGTTGTCCACAAAGCGCATTGCACCCAGTGCTTGGGCTGCGTTGCCCCGGTGCTTAAAGTTGGCGTAACCCTCGCCGTGGGCCACGGCAATCGGCAGGCGGCTACCGGCCATGCCGCTCAGGAAAATGCTGGGCGATTCCAGCACCTCGACCATGCTCAAGCGGGCCTCAAAGCGTTCGCTCTGGTTGGTGGTAAAGCGCGGCCAGTCTTGCGCTCCGGGGATGATGTCGGCCAGCTCGGCAAACATTTGGCAACCATTGCACACGCCCAAGCCAAAGGTGTCTTGGCGGGCAAAAAAGCCTTGGAACTGCGCTGCCAACACCGGGTTAAAGGTGATAGAACGCGCCCAGCCAATGCCTGCGCCCAGTGTGTCGCCGTAGCTAAAACCGCCGCAGGCCACCACGCCTTGGAAGTCTTGCAGTTGGGCGCGGCCCGTTTGCAGGTCGGTCATGTGGACATCAAAGGCCTCAAAGCCCGCCTCGGTAAAGGCGTAGGCCATTTCGACGTGCGAGTTCACGCCCTGTTCGCGCAGCACGGCCACTTTCGGGCGCGAGAGGTTCAAGAACGGCGCGGCAATGTTGTCTGCCGGGTCAAACGTCAAGTGAACGTGCATGCCGGGGTCGGCAGCTGCGCCAGCACCGGCGTGTTCGGCATCGGCACAGGCCGGGTTGTCGCGCTGTTGGCAAATTTGCCAGCTCACGCTGTCCCAGACTTGGTGCAGGTCTTCGAGTGGGGCATTGAACACTTCTTTGGCATCGCGCCACACCGACAGTTGGCCCTTGCCCGCTTCCATGCTGGAGCTGGCCGGACGGGTTTTGCCAATAAAGTGGCTGAACTTGGACAAACCATGTTCGCGCAGCGTTTGCATGATCTGGTTGCGCTCGGCGGTACGCACTTGCAGTACCACGCCCAGTTCTTCGTTGAACAGCGCCTTGAGGGTGAGTTCTTCGCGCCGAGCGCTGACTTGCTGCGCCCAGTTCTTGGCATCGCCGGTTTCCATGCGGCTGTCGGTGATGCCGTCGCCCTCGGTGACGAGCATATCGACGTTCAGCGCCACGCCCACATGACCGGCAAAGGCCATTTCAGCCACTGCCGCCAGCAGGCCGCCGTCGCTGCGGTCGTGGTAGGCCAAAATTTGCCCCTGCGCGCGCAAGGCGTTGATGGCATTGACCAAGTTTTTCAGGTCTTGGGGCTGGTCCACATCGGGCACGGTGTCGCCTGCTTGGTCGAGCACTTGGCCCAAAATGCTGCCGCCCATGCGGTTTTGACCCTTGCCCAAATCAATCAGCACCAGTGTGGTGTCGTCTTCGGTGGCGTTGAGCTGCGGTGTCAGGGTGCCACGCACATCGGCCAGCGTAGCAAACGCAGTAATGATCAAACTGACCGGCGAGACCACTTTTTTAGCGATGTCGCCGTCTTTCCATTGGGTGCGCATCGACAGCGAATCTTTGCCCACCGGAATCGAAATGCCCAGCGCTGGGCACAGCTCCATGCCCACGGCCTTGACGGTGGCGTACAGCGCGGCATCTTCGCCGGGTTCGCCGCAAGCGGCCATCCAGTTGGCCGACAGCTTGACGCGCGGCAACTCTATCGGCGCGGCCAGCAAGTTGGTGATGGCCTCGGCCACCGCCATACGGCCCGAAGCTGGGGCGTTGAGGGCCGCCAGCGGCGTGCGCTCGCCCATCGCCATGGCTTCACCGGCAAAGCCTTGGTAGTCGGCCAGCGTGACAGCGACATCGGCCACGGGCACTTGCCAAGGGCCGACCATTTGGTCGCGGTGCGTCAGGCCCCCGACGGCGCGGTCGCCAATGGTGATGAGAAAGCGCTTGGAGGCCACGGTCGGGTGGCTCAAGACCCCGATGACCGACTTTTGCAGATCAACCCCTGTCAGGTTCATCGGCGTGAGCTGGGGCAGCACGGTTTGCACGTCGCGGTGCATTTTGGGCGGCTTGCCCAGCAGCACCGACATTGGCATATCGACCGGGAATTTTTGGTCGACCTCGGCGGCGGCACTGTCTTCGAGCACCAATTGGCGCTCTTGGGTGGTGGTGCCAATCACCGCAAAGGGGCAGCGTTCGCGTTCGCAAAAGGCCTTGAACTGCGCCAGCGACTCGGGGGCAATCGCCAGTACGTAGCGTTCTTGGCTTTCGTTGCTCCAGATTTCTTTCGGGGCCAAGCCCGATTCTTCCAGTTGCACGGCGCGCAGGTCAAAGCGTGCGCCCCGGCCTGCGTCGTTGGTCAATTCGGGAAAGGCGTTGGACAAACCGCCCGCGCCGACATCGTGGATCGCCAAAATCGGGTTGGCTGCACCTTGCGCCCAGCAGTGGTTGATGACCTCTTGCGCCCGGCGCTCAATTTCGGGGTTGCCGCGTTGCACCGAATCGAAATCGAGTTCGGCGGCGTTGGCACCCGTCGCCATCGAGCTGGCTGCGCTGCCGCCCATGCCAATGCGCATACCGGGGCCACCGAGTTGAATCAGCAGCGAACCAGCGGGGAACTCGATTTTTTGCGTCAGCGTGGCATCGATCACGCCCAAGCCACCGGCAATCATGATCGGCTTGTGGTAGCCGCGCTCCACGCCGCCGACGTTTTGTTCGTATTCCCGAAAGTACCCCGCCAGATTCGGGCGGCCAAATTCGTTGTTGAAGGCTGCGCCCCCGAGTGGGCCTTCGGTCATGATTTGCAATGGGCTGGCGATGTGGCCGGGCTTGCCGCCGGGCAGGTCAGAGGCCCCGCCCCAGAGCTTGGACACGGTAAAGCCGGTCAAGCCCGCCTTGGGCTTGGAGCCGCGCCCGGTGGCACCTTCGTCGCGGATTTCGCCGCCGGCCCCGGTCGATGCGCCGGGAAATGGCGAGATCGCTGTCGGGTGGTTGTGCGTCTCGACCTTCATCAAGATGTGGTGCAGTGCGCTCTCTTTTTCATAGCTGGTTGCGCTTGCTGCATCGGGGCTAGCAGCCATTTTGGCTACAAAACGCTCCACCGAGCTGCCTTCCATCACCGAAGCGTTGTCCGAGTAAGCCACCACCGTGTGCTGGGGGGCCAACTGGTGGGTGTTGCGGATCATGGCAAAGAGGCTTTTGTCTTGCGCTGCGCCATCGATGGTGAACTGGGCATTAAAAATTTTGTGGCGGCAGTGCTCGCTGTTGGCCTGCGCGAACATCATCAGCTCGACATCGGTCGGGTTGCGGCCCAAGCCCTGAAAGGCGTTGACGAGGTAATCCATCTCGTCGTCGGCCAGCGCTAAGCCCCATTGGGTGTTGGCCGCTTGCAGCGCCGCACGGCCTCCGCCGAGCACATCGACATGCTCCATCGGCTGGGCAGGCAACTCGGTAAACAAGGCCTGTGCGCCCGCCAAGTCTGCCACCACCGATTCGGTCATGCGGTCGTGCAGCAGCTGGGCCACTTGGGCCAGTTGCTCGGCGCTCAGACTGGGTTTGCCCAGCAGGGTCGATTGCATTTGGATGCGGTACTCGGTCACGCGCTCGACGCGGTGCAGCACCAAACCGCAATTGCGGGCAATGTCGGTGGCTTTAGAGGCCCACGGCGACACCGTGCCCAAGCGCGGCGTGACCACAATGGCCGCACCGTCGGTGGGGCCTTCATAGGGTTCGCCGTAGGTCAGCAGTGCCGACAGGCGCTCGACCTCAGCGGTCGTGGGCGGCGCATCGGTGGCGACCAAATGGACAAATCGGGCCGAAATAGCGGCGATTTTGGGGTGGATGGCTTCGAGCGCAGGCTGGAGTTGCTGGGCGCGAAAAGGGCTGAGGGCGTTAGCGCCCGCAAGCGTGGTCATGTGCAAGGTCACGTTGGCGGCCTGAATGGGTAGAGAAAAGGGGGGAGAAAAGGGGGCGAGCGCCCGCGCGGTCGAAGGGCCGTATTTTACCGGTCGGGGGTGTGAATGGGATAATTGCTTAATGAGCATCACCATCAAAACGGCAGAGGACATCGCCGGCATGCGCCAAGCCTGCCGCTTGGCCTCCGAAGTGCTGGACTCCCTCGCAGCGCACATTCAGCCCGGCATCACCACCCTCGAAATCGACCGCATCGGTGCCGAGTGCATGGCCCGCCAAGGCACGGTTTCGGCCACCATTGGCTACCAGCCACCGGGTTACCCGGCGTACCCGGCCTCGCTGTGTACCTCGGTCAACCATGTGGTGTGCCACGGTATCCCCAACGACAAACCTTTAAAGAAGGGCGATATCGTCAATGTCGATGTCACCGTCATCACCCCAGACGGTTGGTACGGCGACAGCAGCCGCATGTATTTGGTCGGCGAGTGTTCGATTGCTGCCAAACGCTTGTGCTCGCTGACCTACGAGGCCATGTGGCTGGGTATCTTGCAGGTCAAGCCCGGCGCACGGCTGGGTGACATTGGTCACGCGATCCAAAAATTTGCCGAAGGCCACGGCCTGTCGGTGGTGCGCGAGTTTTGCGGCCATGGCATTGGTAAAAAATTCCACGAAGAACCCCAAGTGCTGCACTACGGTCGCCCCGGTACGTTGGAAGAATTGCGTCCCGGCATGATTTTCACCATCGAGCCAATGCTCAACGCCGGGCGGCGCGATATCAAAGAGCTGGGCAACGATGGCTGGACCATCATCACCAAAGACCGCAGCCTGTCGGCACAGTGGGAGCACACGGTGCTGGTCACGCCCACGGGCTACGAAGTGATGACGCTGTCGGCAGGTGCGCCGCCTTTGCCCGCCTTTGTCCAAGCCACCACCACCTGAGATGCGCCGCATCGCGCACGGTTTTTGCATGGTACGGGCCATCCCGTCTTTTTTTATACCTCCACGCCCATGACCGATTTGCAAGCCCTGCGCGAGAGCTACCGCCAACAAAAAACCACCCTGCTGGCCTCGTTGCGGGCCTCTACCGCCTCGACCCGCCACATCAATGCCCGGCTGCGCAAACTCTCGGCACTGACGGGCAGCTTGCTGTGCGCGTTGTGGCAGCGCGCAGCCATGCCCGAGGGCTTGGCGCTGGTGGCAGTGGGGGGCTTTGGCCGCGATCAGTTGTTCCCGCATTCGGATGTCGATGTGCTGTTGCTGCTGCCCGATGGGGGCGAGGGCGGTGCGCCGCGCGAAGCCATTGAGGGGTTTATCAGCAGTTGCTGGGATGTCGGGCTAGAGATCGGCTCTAGTGTGCGCACTGTGGCCGAGTGCGTGGCCGAAGCCGCCCAAGACATCACGGTGCAAACCTCGTTGCTCGAAGCGCGCTTGCTGTGCGGCGATGCGGCGCTGTTTGTGCAGTTTCAGCAGCAGTACCGTGCCCACCTGAACCCGCAGGCATTTTTGATTGCCAAGACGCTGGAGATGCGCCAGCGCCACACCAAATACGAAGACACCCCCTACGCCCTAGAGCCTAACTGCAAGGAATCCCCCGGTGGCCTGCGCGATTTGCAAATGCTGTTGTGGGTGACCCAAGCGGCTGGTTTGGGCAGCACTTGGCAGGCGCTGGCCGACAACGGGTTGGCAACACCGTTTGAAGTGCGCCAAATTGAGCGCAACGAGGCGCTGCTGTGTTTGGTGCGCGCCCGTTTGCACCTGATGGCGGGGCGGCGCGAAGATCGTTTGGTGTTTGACCTGCAAAACGCTGTGGCCGAGTCTTTTGGCTACCGCTCGCAAGCGCCCGATGGGGCCAACCTGCCTATCCGGGCCAGCGAAGCGCTGATGCGCCGCTACTACTGGGCGGCCAAAGCGGTATCGCAGTTGTGCCAAATTTTGCTGCTGAACATTGAAGAGCGGCTCAATCCGCCCACCCGCATTCCACGGCCTATCAACGAGCGCTTTCTAGACCGGGCCGGAATGATCGAAGTCGTGAGCGACGACCTCTATCAGCGCAATCCGCACGCCATCCTCGAAACCTTTTTGCTGTACCAAGTCTCGCCGGGGTTGCAAGGGCTATCGGCGCGCACCCAGCGGGCGCTGTACAACGCCCGCGCACTGATGGACAGCGCTTTTCGGCGCGATCCGGTCAATCAAGCCACTTTTTTGCAAATTTTGCAGCAGCCCTCGGGCATTACCCACGCCATGCGGTTGATGAACCAGACTTCGGTGTTGGGGCGTTACCTGTGGCCGTTTCGGCGCATTGTCGGGCAAATGCAGCACGACCTGTTTCACGTTTACACGGTCGATCAGCATATTTTGATGGTGCTGCGCAATATTCGGCGCTTTTTCATTGCCGACCACGCCCACGAGTACCCGTTTTGCTCGCAGTTGGCCGCCGGTTGGGGCAAGCCTTGGATTTTGTATGCGGCAGCCCTGTTTCACGACATTGGCAAAGGCCGCGGCGGTGACCATTCCAAAATTGGCGCAGTCGAGGCCCGGCGTTTTTGCCGCCAGCATTGGGTGGAGCGCGAAGATGCCCGGTTGATCGCTTTTCTGGTGCAAGAGCACCTGACCATGAGCACCGTAGCGCAAAAGCAAGATTTGTCCGATCCCGATGTGATTGCTGCCTTTGCCAAATTGGTCGGTAACGAGCGCTACCTGACGGCCTTGTACCTGCTGACGGTGGCCGACATTCGCGGCACCAGTCCCAAGGTCTGGAACGCTTGGAAGGGCAAGCTGCTGGAAGACCTGTACCGCGCTACGCTGCGTACCTTAGGTGGGCACGCGCCCGATGCTGCTGCCGAAATCGAAGCCCGCAAACGCGATGCCTTGGTGCAATTGGCCCTGAGTGCGCTGCCGTTTGAGGTACACAAGGCGTTGTGGGACACGCTGGACGTGAGCTACTTTATGCGCCACGATGCCGCCGACATTGCGTGGCATACGCGCCACTTGTCGCGCCATGTGGGGTCTGATAAACCCGTGGTGCGCGCGCGCCAGTCGCTGGCGGGCGAGGGCTTGCAGGTGATGGTGTACGTGGCCGACCAAGCAGACTTGTTTGCCCGCATCTGTGGCTATTTTGACCGCGCTGGCTTTAGCATTTTGGATGCGCGGGTTCACACAGCGCACAACGGCCATGCTTTGGATACTTTTGAGGTGGTCGCTGCGACCAACCAGTCAGGCCATTACCGTGAACTGACGCACATGGTCGAGAGCGACCTGACGCGCACCATCGAGCAAGGTGGCCCCCTGCCTGAGCCGGGCCGTCGCCGCCTTTCGCGCCGGGCCAAGAGCTTTCCGATGGTGCCGCGCGTCACGCTGCGCCCCGACGAAAAAGCCCAGCGCTGGCTGCTGGGCATCTCGGCCACCGACCGCGCTGGGCTGCTGTATTTGGTGGCCCGGGTGTTGGCCCACCACCAATTGAGTGTGCAGTTGGCCAAGGTCAGTACGCTGGGCGAGCGCGTCGAAGACACCTTCTTGGTGCAAGGCCCAGAGCTGCAACACAACGCCCGCCAGATTCAAATCGAAACCGAGCTGCTACAAGCCCTTTCGGACTGATTTTCCAAAGAATTTCAGGTTCAATGGGCCTGTAGCCCTTGCATGGCAATGGTTTATAGCTATTAAAAAAAGAGCGCCCTTGGGCGCTCTTTGGTTTTAAACGTTAATTGCCTGCACCGATCCAGCTTGCTTTCTCAGCTCAAATTTTTGGATTTTGCCGGTGGCTGTTTTCGGAATATCGCCAAACACCACCGTGCGCGGCACCTTGAAGTGGGCCAAGTGTGCTTTGCAGTGGGCCACGATGTCTTCGGATGTAGTTTGAGCGCCGAGTTTGAGTTCGACAAAAGCGCAAGGGGTTTCGCCCCACTTGGCATCGGGCTTGGCAACCACCGCAGCCGAGATCACATCGGGGTGGCGGTAGAGCACATCTTCGACCTCAATCGACGAGATGTTCTCGCCACCCGAGATGATGATGTCCTTGCTGCGGTCTTTGATTTTGATGTAGCCATCGGGGTACTGCACCGCCAAATCGCCGCTGTGAAACCAGCCACCAGCAAAGGCTTCTTCGGTCGCCTTGGGGTTTTTCAAGTAGCCCTTCATGGCAATGTTGCCCCTGAACATGATCTCGCCCATGGTTTCGCCATCGTGGGGCACGGGTTCGAGCGTTTCGGGGTTGAGCACACACGCGGCACGTTGCAGGTGGTAGCGCACCCCTTGGCGGGCATTGAGGTGGGCACGTTCGCCAATACCGAGGTCATCCCAAGCAGCGTGTTTGGCGCAGACGGTGGCCGGGCCATAGACCTCGGTCAGACCGTAAACGTGGGTCAGGTCAAAGCCCAGTGTTTCCATGCCTTCGATCATCGAAGCCGGTGGTGCAGCGCCCGCCACCATCGCCTTGACACCTGCGGGCACGCCTTCTTTCATGGCTGCTGGCGCATTGACCAGCAAGCTATGGACGATAGGCGCAGCGCAGTAATGGGTGACACCATGCTCACGGATGGCATTGAAAATCGCTTGGGCTTCGACCCGGCGCAGGCACACATTGACCCCCGCGCGCGCGGCCACCGTCCACGGAAAACACCAGCCGTTGCAGTGGAACATCGGCAGCGTCCACAAATACACGGCATGCTTGGGCATATCCCACTCCATCACATTGGAGATGGCGTTGAGTGCCGCGCCCCGGTGGTGGTACACCACGCCCTTGGGGTTGCCGGTGGTGCCGCTGGTGTAGTTCAGGGCGATAGCGTCCCATTCGTCGGCGGGAGGCTCCCAAGCAAACTGGGCATCACCGCTGGCGACAAAGGCCTCGTAGGTAGTGCTGCCCAGTGTTTGGCTGGCTGGGCCGTACACGGCATCTTCCACATCGATCACCAGCAACGGCGTTGGCGCTTGGCGCAAGGTCAGCGCTTTTGCCATGACACTGGCAAACTCAGGATCGACGATCACGGCCTTGGCTTCGCCGTGGTCGAGCATGAAGGCAATGGCCTCGGGATCGAGCCGGGTGTTCAAAGCATTGAGCACGGCACCGGCCATGGGGATGCCAAAGTGGGCTTCGACCATCGGCGGGGTGTTGGGCAGCATCACGGCCACGGTGTCGTTTTTGCCGATACCAGCACGTTGCAAGGCACTTGCAAGCTGGCGGCAGCGGGTGTAGGTGCTAGCCCACGTTTGGCGCAGATTGCCATGCACGATGGCCAGACGCTCGGGATAGACCTCTGCAGCGCGCTCGATAAAACCCAGCGGCGACAGGGCTGCATGGTTAGCGGCATTACGGGGTAAATTTTGGTCGTAAATAGAAGTCATAGCGTTTTCAGAGAGAGCAAATTCTTTCGATTGTCCTACCGCCTCGGTGGCACGAAGCCACACAGAGCGGGTTTGCGACAATACCGTGGTGACAATCCCCCAATCTTTCATTCAAGAACTACTCTCGCGTGTCGACGTGGTCGAAGTGGTAGGCCGCTACGTTCAACTGAAAAAAGGCGGTGCCAATTTCATGGGGCTGTGCCCTTTTCATGGCGAAAAATCTCCCTCCTTCAGCGTCAGTCCGGCCAAGCAGTTTTTTCACTGTTTTGGCTGTGGAAAAAATGGCAATGCCATCGGTTTTCTGATGGAGCACGCCGGCATGGGCTTTGTGGAAGCCGTGCACGACTTGGCGCAGCAAACGGGCTTATCGGTGCCCGACGACGATGTTTCGCCACAAGAGCGCGAACGCGCGGCGGTGCAGCGGCAAAAACAGGCCACGCTGTCGGATGTGCTGGAAAAGGCCGGGGTGGCGTGGCGCCAGCAATTGCGCGTTTCGCCCCGGGCGGTCCATTACCTCAAAGGCCGTGGTGTGTCTGGGGTCATTGCCAGAGACTACGGTTTGGGCTATGCCCCCGAGGGTTGGCATGGCCTAGCGAGCGTATTTGCCGACTACAGCGATCCTTTGCTGGTCGAGAGTGGCTTGGTCATCCTCAGCGAGGAAGACGGCAGATGCCATGACCGTTTTCGTGATCGCATCATGTTCCCGATCCGCAACGTCAAAGGCGAGTGCATTGGCTTTGGCGGGCGCGTGCTGGGCGACGAAAAGCCCAAATACCTGAACTCACCCGAAACCCCGGTGTTTCACAAAGGCCGCGAACTGTACGGGCTGTTTGAGGGGCGCACTGCTATCCGTGAGCATGGTTTTGCCCTCGTGACCGAGGGTTATATGGACGTGGTGGCGCTGGCCCAATGGGGCTTTGCCAATGCCGTAGCCACTTTGGGCACGGCTTGTACGCCAGAGCATGTGGGTAAATTATTCCGTTTTACCGATGCGGTGGTTTTTGGTTTCGATGGCGACGCTGCAGGCCAGCGTGCAGCGCGCAAGGCCTTGGATGCGGCCCTGCCCTACGCGACCGACACGCGCAGCATCAAATTTTTGTTTCTGCCCCCCGAGCACGATCCCGACAGTTTTATTCGTGCCCACGGTGGCGAGGGCTTTGCCCGTTTGTTGGCCGATGCCATGCCTTTGAGCCGCTTCCTGCTAGAGGCCGCCGCCGAGCGCTGTGATTTGGGCACCCCCGAGGGCCGTGCCCACATGAGCAGCAATGCCCGCGCGCTGTGGACACCCCTGCCCGATGGTGCCCTCAAGCGCCAGTTGCTGGCCGAACTGGCAGCGCTGGCACAACTGACCACCAACGACCTGACCGAACTCTGGGGACAAGCCAGTGCCCGGGAAGGCGCACGCGCGCCCCACGCCGGTAGCCCCCTTCGGCCTAGCAGTTTGGGTGACGAGTCTCGTGGTTGGGGCCACAGCGACTCTTCTGGTAGCCCAGCGGTTTTTACCCGCCGCAATTTTGCGCGCCGACCGCAGCCCTCAGAGTGGCCCAGTGCCGGGCATGGCACCCGCACCCCGCCCGTCAGCCGAGCCGACCACGCGGCCCGATTGCTGCTGTCGCACATGGACTTTTTGGACGAACTCTCGCACGAAGACCAAGCCACACTGTGCGCCCTTGCAGCACCGCACGGTGCTTTGTTTGGCTGGATTGAGGAGCAGTTTCATGAGCACGGTGCCCAGCCTTGGGCGGTGCTGCGCGAGGCACTGCGCGGCCATGCCTGCGAAGCCCTCGCGGTGCGGCTCATGACCGGCTCGCACGCCCAGACCGAAGGCGATTTGCACGAACTGCATGAAGAATTGCGCGGGCTACTCAACCGGATATTGGCGGAGCAATTGCGCATCCAAGAAAGGCAAGAGATGCAAGCCCTGAGCGCCGCCCCGAGTGATCCGGAGGCCTTGCAGCGCTACCGTTCCCTTCAAGCCCGGCGCGTAGCCTTGGAAAAACTAAGTCGCCAAGATGCTTGAAATTGGCGGCGTAGGTACAATGTAGGGTTTTTCGGCAAGAGCGACAGCAACACCTCCGGATCGGGCCACTGTGACACACACGCACAACCGCCCTCTCAGCCGCAAGGACTGCACACCAAATGTTCGCCCAGACATCTTGCCGTTCAGGGCTTGCCCCCCTCTAACCGCCAAGCGTGCCCCGCCATTGCCAAAAACCACCGGCCTAAGTCGTTGCTGCCCCAGTGGTCGCTGCGTCCCTGCCGGGCGTCAAGAAAGTCCAAACTGTGCCTGTGATCAAGTCTGCTGCCTCCCTGCCTGCTTCTGAAGAAGCAACCAAAAATTCTCTGGCTGCAAAGTCCGATGCTGCCACGGCGGATGCGCCCAAAAAGCGTCCCGGGCGACCCGCCAAAACCGCAGGCACCGCCGCCGCTAAAACAGCGGCCAAAGGTGGGCGTAAACCGAAAGAAAAAGAAGCCGGTGACGACGTAGATTTGTCAGACTTGGATGCTGATTTGGAAGGCGAAGTCGAGGCCGAAGTCGATACCACTGCCACAGCGACGACAGAAAAAGTCAAACCGCTGCGCATGAAGATCAGCAAGGCCAAAGAGCGCGCCTTGATGAAAGAGTTTGGCCTGGATGAAACCGTGCTGTCCGAAGAGGACATGGCCAAGCGCCGCTCGCGCCTGAAAACCCTCATCAAGCTGGGCAAAACGCGCGGCTACCTGACGCACAGCGAAATCTCCGACCACTTGCCCGACAAGCTGATCGATGCGGAAACGCTCGATGTAGTGATCTCCATGCTCAACGATTTGGGCGTGGCGGTGTACGAGCAAACCCCCGATGCCGAAACACTGCTGGTGACCAACACCGCCCAAACGGCTGCTACCGAAGAAGAAGCCGAAGAAGCTGCCGAAGCAGCCCTCTCGACGGTCGATAGCGAGTTTGGTCGCACCACCGACCCCGTACGGATGTACATGCGTGAGATGGGCACGGTCGAGCTGCTGACGCGCGAGGGCGAAATTGAAATCGCCAAGCGCATCGAAGGCGGCTTGCAAGCGATGATGGAAGCCATCAGTGCCTCGCCCGCCACGATTGCTGAAATCTTGAACATGGGCGAAGAAATCCGTGAAGGCAAGGTGGTGATTTCGGCCATCGTTGATGGGTTTTCAAACCCCAATGAAGCCGATGACTACGTGGCCGAAGAAGATTTCGACGAATTTGATGAAGCCGATGACGATGACGGCAAAGGTGGCTCTAAGGCCCTGACGAAAAAACTGGAAGAACTGAAAAAGCAGGCCCTTGAGCGCTTTGACAAACTGCGTGAACTGTTTGAGAAAGTTCACAAAATTTACGACAAAGAAGGCTATGGCACCCCCGCCTACATGAAGGCACAACAGGCACTTTCTGCCGAGTTGATGACCATCCGTTTTACCGCCAAGACGATTGAAAAATTGTGCGACTTGGTGCGGGCGCAAGTCGATGATGTGCGTAAAAAAGAGCGCGAACTGCGCCGCATCATTGTGGACAAATGCGGCATGCCACAAGAAACCTTTATCAAGGACTTCCCACCGAATTTGATTAACCTGCAGTGGGTCGAAAAGCAAGCCAGCGCTGGCAAGCCTTGGAGCACGGTGATTGGTCGCAACATCCCGCCGATTCAGGATTTGCAACAAAAATTGATGGACTTGCAAGCCCGTGTGGTGGTGCCACTGGCCGAGCTGAAAGGTATCAACAAGCGCATGAACGAGGGCGAAGCCGCCTCGCGCGATGCCAAAAAGGAAATGATCGAGGCCAACTTGCGCTTGGTGATCTCGATTGCTAAAAAATACACCAACCGGGGCCTGCAATTCTTGGACTTGATCCAAGAGGGCAACATCGGTTTGATGAAAGCGGTGGACAAGTTTGAATACCGCCGGGGTTACAAATTCTCGACCTATGCCACATGGTGGATTCGCCAAGCGATCACGCGCTCGATTGCCGACCAAGCGCGCACCATCCGCATTCCGGTGCACATGATCGAAACCATCAACAAGATGAACCGCATCAGCCGCCAGCATTTGCAGGAGTTTGGTTTTGAGCCAGATGCCAGTGTTTTGGCCGAGAAGATGGAGATTCCGGAAGACAAAATTCGCAAAATCATGAAGATCGCTAAAGAGCCGATCTCTATGGAAACGCCTATTGGTGACGACGACGACAGCCATCTGGGCGACTTTATCGAAGATGGTGCCAACACCGCTCCAATCGATGCCGCGATGCAAGCGGGTTTGCGCGATGTGGTCAAAGACATCCTCGATGGCCTGACACCACGCGAAGCCAAGGTGCTGCGGATGCGTTTTGGCATTGAAATGTCCACCGACCACACGCTGGAAGAAGTGGGTAAGCAGTTTGACGTGACGCGCGAGCGCATTCGTCAAATTGAAGCCAAGGCACTGCGTAAACTCAAGCACCCGAGCCGCAGTGACAAGCTGCGCAGCTTTATCGACTCGCTGTAACCTCTCTGCCGCCCCTTGTGGGCGGCTGCGCTCCATGAACAAAGCACACATTCCGGCGTTGGTTTTTGCTGCCGTCGTCATTGCTGGCGTTTTGGGTATTTACCTGCCCGGATTGCACAATGAGTTGCTGTTTGATGACCAGCGGCTGGCCGATGGCACCATTTTTGGCGGCTACGGCAGCTTGTTGCCCCTCAAGCAGCGCCTGTTGTCCTATGGCAGCTTCGTTTGGGTGCAAGAGATTTTTGGGCAGGGTTGGTGGAAGCAGCGTTTGGTCAATATTGGTTTGCATTTGGGTACCGTGGCAGCGCTGTATGTACTGGTGCGCGACTTGTTGGCCCAAACCCAATTTCCGCCTGAGTTTCAAGCTGCTGCGCACTTTAGTGCTTCGCGCCGCGCTGCGCTACAGATCGGTGTGGCGCTGTTTGCTGTGCATCCGGTAGCGGTGTATGCCGTTGGTTACTTGGTGCAGCGCTCGATTTTGATGGCGACGCTGTTTGCGGTCTGGGCTTGCTGGTTTTATGTCCGTGGCCTGATGACGAACCAAAAGCGCTGGTACTGGTGGGCATCGGTCAGCTATGTCGCGGCGGTATTGTCCAAAGAACATGCTTTTTTGATGGCAGCGATGGCGTTGCCGTTGTACGTTTTTGTGCGGCGGCCACACTGGAAAAAAATGGCCGTGACTGCTGGAGTTTCTCTGGCAGTTTTGGTCATTGCCAGTGCCACGTTGTGGGCGGTTTACGGCCACTTTTTGGGCACAGCATTTGATGCCCGTTCGCAGGAATTCATTCGCCAACTCGAAGTGCTCAGTCCCGGTATCTCGGGGCGCATGTACCCCTTGAGCATTTTGAACGAAGCTTGGCTATTTTTTGCCTACGGTGCGTTGTGGTTTTTTCCAAATGTGCTGTGGATGTCGATCGATTTGCGTCCGGTTTTTCCGCTGTCGCTGGCTTCGTTTCCGCACATCGTTGGCGGGATCGGCTATCTGGCACTTCTGGCTGCTGCGGTGTGGTTTTTCTTGCGTGGGCGCGGCGCACTGAGTTTTGCTGCGTTGTGCTTGCTGTTTCCGTTGCTGTTGTTCTTCACCGAATTCGCTACTGTTTGGGTGCAAGACCCGTTTGTGCTTTACCGCAGCTACCTTTGGGCCATTGCCTTGCCGGGCTTGGTGGCGGTGGTTTTGACTGGCTTTGCTCCACGCACTATTTATGTGCTCGGTGCCATTCTGATGGTGCTGTGTTCGATGCTGGCGCTGGAGCGCAATGTCTCGCTGCGCGATGGTTTTACGGCTTGGGGCGATGCTGCCGAAAAAATTGACCTCAAGGCACCCCCGAATGCTGTTGGGCGCTGGCAGGCCTTTTTGAATTTGGGCGGCTACCACGTTGAATCGGGTTCACTGGTACAGGCCCGCAAAGCCCTGACAACTGCCCAAGCGCTGGGTGAGAACCATGGCTATGCCATGTTCAATATGGGGCTTGTTTCTCAGCACGAGAAGAACCATACCGAGGCCTTGGCTTGGTTTGCTCGCTCTGAGGCCCAAGGTTTTGCACCAGCGCTGTTGCACTACCACCGGGGTGAATCGCTGTTCGCACTGGGCCAATTTGCACCGGCCTACCAGAGTTTGTCGCAGTCCCTGCCGCCGTTGGCAGAGCCTGTGGCCCCGACAGAGCTTGCCAAATACCGCACTTTGCGCGCAGAGGCTGCGCTGGCAGTGCAGCAGTACGATGTGGCGCTGGAAGACTTCAAGTTGCTGCTCAAAGATGCGCCCCGTTCCAGTCGCTTGTTGCTTGGATGGGGGTTGGCTGAAGTCGGTAGAGGCAATCCAGAAGCTGCTTTGGCCATTTTTAACCCGTTGATTGCACAAGAGCCCAGTGCCAAGGCCTACTACGGACGGGCAATGGCCCACCTGAAAGCAGGCAATAAAGCCGCCAGTCTGAAAGACCTCGATCAAACGATTGCGCTAGAACCGGGCAACCCCAGTTATCCGCAAATTCGAGCCCAAATTGCCAATGACCGCCTGAGCCGCTGACACGATGGGCGCTACCGTTTTGCACATTGGCAAGTTCTATCCACCCCACCAAGGTGGTATGGAAGTCTTTCTGGCTGACTTGGTGCTTGCCCAGCGTGCCCAAGGCTTAAATGCGTGTGCTTTAGTGCATGGTGATGCTTTACCCGATGACCCCGACTGGTTGGTTCGGGTTCCGGTGCAAGGCCATTTGGTTTATGCACCGATTGCAGTGGGTTTTAGGGCCGCATTGGCGCGGGCTATTGACCAATTCCAGCCCGATGTGCTGCATCTGCACATGCCCAACAATTCGGCGTTTTGGGCGCTGACATTGCCACAGGCCCGCGCCATTCCTTGGGTCGTGCATTGGCACTCTGACGTGGTGGTGTCGCGCATTCGCGCTTCGGTGGCTTTGGCTTACCGTCTGTACCGCCCGTTTGAGCAGGCCGTACTAGAGCGTGCTGCCCGCATCATCGCCACTTCGCCACCTTATTTACAGGCCAGCGAACCGCTACAAGCGTGGCGCAGTAAATGTGCTGTGGTGCCCTTGGGTTTGGGCGCTTGTGCTGACCCTGCTGGGTTCGGCCCGCTCCCGTGGCGCAAAGACACCTTGCGCCTGCTGTCGATTGGCCGGTTGACTTATTACAAGGGCTTTGAAACGCTGATTGCTGCCGTGGCCGATATGCCCAGTGTTGAGTTGCTGATAGTGGGCGAGGGCGAATTGCGTCCCCAACTGGAAGCCTTGATTGCGAGCACCACGCCAGCGGGCCAAGCAGTGGCTGTGCGTTTGCTCGGCAGTGTCAGTGACCGTGAAAAGAACGCGCTGTTGCAAAGCTGTGATGTGTTTTGCTTGGCTTCGCGTGAGCGCACAGAAGCCTTTGGCATGGTGCTGCTCGAGGCCATGGCCCATGCCCGCCCTTGTATTGTTTCAGAGCTAGCAGGCTCGGGCATGCCTTGGGTGGTGCGCCAAGCAGGCGCTGGCATACACGCCACACCCCAAGACCCCGCAGATTGGAAAAAGGCCATTGCCCACCTACAGCACAACCCCGCATTGCGCCAACAATTAGGCCAAGCCGGGCAGCAGGCCTTGCAAGCGCACTTCACGATAGAGGCTTGTGCCCGTCAGGTCGCGGCCCAGTATGCGCTCGCTGCCCCCGAAAGCCGCCCTCCGGTGGCTGGCAAAGATGTGCTGATTGTGATTCCGGCACGCGATGAGGCCAGCACCATCGGTGCCATGCTGCACCGGCTGAGGGCGGCGGGTTGGATGGATGTTTTGGTGATTGACGACCAAAGTACCGACGATACCGGTACCATCGCCCGCCAAGCCGGGGCCACGGTGCTGCGCCCGACGTTGTCGATGGGGGCTTGGGGCGGTATGCAAACCGGTATTCGCCACGCTTTGGCACAGGGTTACCGGACGGTGATCACGATGGATGCCGACGGCCAGCATGAAGTCGAAGAAATCGCCACCCTGCTGCACGTGCGCGATCAGGCCGATCTGGTTATTGGGGCCTTTCCAGAGCGGGCCAGTGCGCTGCGCCAGATGGCATGGCGCTGGTTTCGGGAGTTGGCAGGTTTTGACCTGCGCGACTTGACCTCGGGATTTCGCCTTTACAACCGAGCGGCCATGCGTGTTTTGGCAACGCGCGAGGCTACTTTGCTGGATTACCAAGATTTGGGCGCACTGATTATGGTACGCCGGGCCGGTTTACAGATTGTGGAAGTGCCGGTGTCGATGAATCTGCGGGTAGCGGGGCAGTCGCGGATTTTTAATTCTTGGATCAGTGTGGGGCGCTATATGGCAGCCACCACGCTGTTGTGCTTGGCCCGCTGGCAGACTGCCAGTGCCCGCCGTCGTCGCTAAACGGGCACAGATGCTGGGCACCTGTGCCGGTGTTGCTTAAGGTTTGAGCCAAGCGTTGACTTGGCTGACGCTGGTTTGTTTGTCGTCACCGGCCAAAGATTGCAGGCGCATGTGCGACACCACATAAACATACCGAGCCTGTGCCAAATCGCGCAGAGCCAAGGTCTTTTGCTGTTCGGCATTGAGCACGTCAATGGTCGTGCGCACACCTGCGCTGAACGAGCGCCGGTTCGATTGCACCGCTTGCTCGGCGGAGCGCACGGCTTGCTCGAGTGCCTGAATGCGCAGCACACCCTCGGTCATGCCGCGAAACTCGCGGTGCACACGCACACCCAAGTCTCGGCGCGTGGCTTCGAGCGCCTCTTGTGCGCGCGTTTGTGCGGCCACGGCTTGGCGCATCGTCGAGCTGACGTACCCACCGGCGTACAGGGGTACCGTCAGTTGCAGACCCAGGGTCTTGTTGTCGTAGTGTGAATTCACGCTGACTACGCTGTCGCTGTGGGTGCGTGACCACTGGGCTACGGCATCGAGTGTGGGCAGGTGCCCCGCGCGCGCTTTGTCTATTTCTTGGCGTGCAGCCTCCAATTGGGCGCGCAGCGATCGCAGCTCGGGGCTGTTTTGTTCCGCGCGCTCAATCCACGCATCGACCGCAGCCGGCACGGGCTGGACAGCTTTAAATTGCGCTATATCGAGTCGGGCCAGTGGCTCCATGGGCTTGCCCGTCAGCACTTCGACCCGGTGGCGGGTGAAATCTTGGTTTTGCCGCATTTCCAGCTCTTGGGCCAGCGTCATATCCAAGCGGGCCTGCGCTTCATCGATGTCGGTGCGTGTGCCTGAGCCTGCTGCAAAGCCTTTGCGCGCTGCATCAAGCTGGGTCGCATAAGTGGTTTTTTGCGCCAAAACCAGTTGCAGTTGGTCTTCGGCCAGTAGTGCATCAAAGTAGGCCTCACCGACCCGCACGACCAGACTTTGCTCGTCGCGTTCGAGCGAAGCATCAGCGTCCTCTACCTGTGCCTCTGCTTGGCGTACGGAGGCGCTTTGGTAAGGGCGGTAAATGGATTGACGCACCGACAAGGTTTGGTTGCCAGAGTAGTAGTGAACTTGGCTGGTGGTCGGTTGGCCGGTAAAGCTGCGGCCTTGGCTGGTCAGGTCGTTGTAATTGCGCCCGGCGTTGAACGACACATTGGGATGCCATTGGGAGATGGCTTGGGGCAAGCGCTCTCGGGTGGCCTCGGCCCCCGCGCGCGAGGCACGGATGGTTGCATCGTTGTCGTAAGCGGCTTCGTAGGCTTGGCGCAAATCCAGTGACCAAGCGGGTAATGCTATGGCAAAAAGAGCGGCACAGGCCCCGGCCAGTCGGGTTAGTTTGCTACGATTTTTGTAGTGGGTGGTCATTGCTTACTCCTCGGTCATGGAGGCTGCCAGACGCTTGGTCAGTGGGTGCAGCAAGTAGGTGAGCATGGAGCGTTCGCCGGTTTTGAAGATCACTTCGACGGGCATACCGGGTTGGAGTTGGCGCTTTCCCAGATGCTTCAAGCCTTCAGGGGTGACTTGCACACGGGCCAAGTAGTAGCTGATGTTGGTTTGGGGTTCGGTCAGCAAATCGCTGGAAATAGAGACGACCTTGCCATCGACCACCAACTGCGGTGAGTGGGCAAACGAAGAAAAGCGGACATCGACTGGCAGGCCGGTCTGAACCCGGTCAATCAGGTGCGGTGCTACGCGTGCTTCAAGCAGCAGCGGCGCACCTTTGGGCACAACGTCCATTAATTTTTGTCCGGGTTGAACCACTCCGCCGACAGTTTGGGCCACCAAGCCGACCACTTGACCGGCTGCGGGGGACTTGATTTCAGTGCGTCCGAGTTCGTCGGTGACGGCGTGCAGCTTTTCTTGGTCCGAGAGCACTTGGCGGCTCACGTCGGCCAGTTGGGTTTCGACTTCTTTGCGGTATTCCTGCTGGCGTGACAGTGCGCGTTGGCGCAAGTCACCAATGGCACGGCGTGCGCGAATCGTATTGCCCTGCAAATCGGCAATGGCGCTGCTGGAATCGGCCACCATGCGTTCGAGTTCAAGCTGGCGGTTGCGTGGTGCATAGCCGTCTTTGACCAGTCCGCGCAGGTTGCTCAGTTCTTCGTTAATCAGGCGCTGCTGGCTGGTGCGGTTTTCCAGCATGCTGCTGTAGGCTTGCAACGAGCCTTCTTGGCCTTGGATGTTTTCTTCAATCGACTGCAAGTCTGAGCGCAGCAGGCTGCGCCGCGTCATGAACAGTTGCTCTTGGTTTTGCATCTGCTGGCGAATCAAAGGGTCGCTGGCGGCGGCTTGCAAATCGGGGTGGAAAACAATCGAGCCTTGCCCACTTTTCTCGGCCACCAAGCGGCCCTGCATGGCCCGCAGGCCCAAGTAGCTTTGGCGCACCGATTCGTAGTTCGAGCGTGCCACGGCGGAGTCGAGTTTGATGAGCAATTGCCCTTCTTTGACTTCGTCACCTTCGCCGACGAGCACTTCTTTGATGATGCCACCGTTCAGGTGCTGCACCGATTTGCGCTTGGTATCGATAGCTACAGTGCCTTGTGCGGGCACACCTTCATCGAGTGGCGCTAGCCCAGCCCACAGCAGAAAGCCGCCAAAGCCGATGGCCAGTGCCCACAGACCGACACGTCCGGGGTGGCTAGTGTCGATTTTAGCTATTGTTTCAGTAGCATCTTGGACATTGCCCACAAGCGCTACACCCGGTTTTTGATTAGAAGACAACAAAGATTTGACCATGTCAGTACCCGACAGAAAGAGGCATCAGTAAAAGAGATTGCACCGGCGTTGACCGGCTCAGGCTGGTGTGGGCTGTACGCCAGCGGGCGCAGCCGCTGGCGTATTGGCTTGTGCGGCAGCTTGTTGGGCGTTGCGCAGCGCTGCCAGCACGGCATCGCGCGGGCCATCGGCCTGCACTTTGCCGTCTTGCAAAATCAGCAGGCGGTCGGCCACGGCCAAGATGCCGGGGCGGTGGGTAATCAAGAACACGGTGCGGCCTTTGGCCTTGAGTTCTTGCACCGTGCGTACCAAAGCGGCTTCGCCCACGTCGTCCAAGTTGGCATTGGGTTCGTCCAGCACCACCAGCACCGGATCGCCGTAGATGGCCCGGGCCAAACCGATGCGCTGGCGCTGACCGCCCGAGAGCAGGTTTCCCGCCTCGCCAATGGGGGTGTCGTAGCCTTTGGGGAAGCGCAAAATCATTTCGTGCAAGCCCGCGCTGCGCGCTGCGGCAATGACCTTGTCGGGTGCCACTTCGCCAAAGCGGGCGATGTTCTCGGCAATCGAGCCTTCAAACAGCTCAATATCTTGTGGCAGGTAGCCCAGATAGGGGCCTAGTTCGGTGCGATCCCAGCCATTGATGGGCAGGCCGTCGAGCAGTACCTCGCCCGACAGGTCGGGCCAAACACCCACCATGCAGCGGGCCATGGTTGATTTACCGGAACCGGAGGGGCCGAGCACAACCGTGACCGTGCCAGCCTCGACCGCCGTGCTGACCCCTTTGAGGATGGGGCTAGCACGACCCGTGGCCGTTGCCACAACGTTGCGCAGCGTCAGCGCGCCTTGCGGTGCCACGCGCGAGAGTGCCGGATCGCGCTCAGGGTGGGCGTTCAGCAATGCCTCTAGGCGCTCAAAAGCTGCCCGGGCGCTGATAAAACCACGCCAAGTACCCACCAGCATGTCGATGGGGCCTAGCGCCCGCGTCATCAAGACGTTGGCAGCAATCATGCCCCCCGGTGAGAGTTGCCCATCAATGACCAGCAATGCACCGGCTCCCAGCGCCAGCGACTGCTGGGTGTAGCGGATGAATTTGCTCCAAGCGGTAATGCGGTGCGTCAGTGCCAAGGCTTTGCCCTGCAAGGCTTGTGCTTTGGCGTGGCGCTGTGCCCAGTGGGGGTACAGGTTGTGCACCATGCCCATGGATTCGAGGGCCTCGGCATTGCGCAGTTTGCTGTGCAGGTAGGTGCCCGCTTCGCTGCTGGCTTTGGATGCTACCTCGGCAGGGGCCACCGTTTGGCGGTGACCAAACCACACCAACAAGCCTTGAATTGCTGCAAAAAACAGTGCCAAAAAGCCCAGCATCGGGTGCAAAAAGAACAAAACAGCCAGATAGACCGGTGCCCACGGCGTATCAAAGAAGGCCAAGATGCCACTGCCGGTCAGGAATTGGCGAATCTGGATCAAATCGCCAAAGGCCCGTGTCGGACTGACCCCCGAAGGGCTGAGGTGGGCTTCAAAGCTGGCATTGAAGACGCGCGTGCCCAGTAAACCATCCAGACGCACACCCGAGCGCACCAGCACCCGCGAACGCATCCATTCGGCAAATGCCATGACACCAAATAAAAACAGGGTAATCAGCGACATGGCCACCAGCGTTAATTCGCTCTGGCTGGCCATGACGCGGTCGTACACCTGCAACATGTACAGCGTGGGCGAGAGCATCAGCACGTTGATGACCATGCTGAAGATACCCGCCACGATGAATTCGCGGCGAAAAGCCCACAGCACTTGCGTGAGTTCGCTGCGTTGAAAGAAACCAGGGGTGCTCATGATGGGGTTGTGCCCTTGTGAAATTCGGTCGGTAGCCCGGTCATACGGTTCTCAGGCGGCAACAATGCGTGTTTGTCCAGCACGGGCTGCTTGCTGTGCAGCCGCCTGTGCGGGGGCTTGGGCTTGCAGAGCCGCTTGGTTCAGTGCGCCCAGCACTTCGTCGCGTGGGCCAAAGGCCTGTTGCTGGCCATCGCGCAGCACCAGCATCTTGTCGGCCACGGCCAGTATGCTGGTGCGGTGCGTCATGACGACGAAGGTGGTGCCGCGTGCTTTGGCCGTCACGATGGCGCTGGCCAAGGCTGCATCGCCTTCTTCGTCCAAACTGGAGTTGGGTTCGTCGAGGACAACAAACACCGGGTCACCGTACAGCGCCCGCGCCAAACCAACACGCTGGCGCTGCCCGCCGGACAAGCGAGCACCGTCGGCACCCACCGGGCTGTCGTAGCCTTGGGGCAGTGACAGGATGAACTCATGCAGACCCACTGCGCGGGTTGCTGCCTCGACCTTGGCACGATCGACTTCGCCAAAACGGGCGATGTTTTCGGCCAGAGAGCCTTCAAACAGTTCTACGCCCTGAGGTAGGTAGCCAATGTGCGGGCCGAGTTCGCCTTTGTCCCAAGTGTGAACATCGGCACCGTCGAGGCGTACCTTGCCACCCACTGCCGGCCACAGTCCCACCAGCAGGCGTGCCAGTGTGGTTTTGCCCGAGGCCGAAGGCCCGACCACTGCCAGTACGTCGCTGGGGTTCAGTGCAAAGGCAACACCGCGCAAGATAGGCACTGGGCTACCGGGGGCACCAGCCACCAGTTGTTCGACTTGCAATGTGCCACGCGGTGCTGGCAGTGCCATGTTGTTTGGTTTGGCTGGAATGGTGGTTAGCAGTTGGTCTAAGCGGCCCCAAGCGTCGCGCACATTGACCACGGCTTGCCATTGCGACACCACCTGCACCAGTGGTGCCAGCATGCGTCCGCCAAAAATCGAGCCAATAATCATCATGCCGCCGCCGCCATTGAGTTGGTTGTGCAGCAGCAGCCAGCAACCCAACCCCAGCAGCAGGGAACTCAAAATGTTTTGTACTAATTTCGATAGCGCTTGAAAACCCCCAGCGCGTTCAGAGGCCAGTGCTTGGAGTCGCAGAAAATCTTGCTGCTTGGACAGCCAGCGTCGGTGCGTGTTGCGCAGCATGCCCATCGATTCAATCACTTCGGCGTTGCGCAAAGTGCCGTCGGCATACTGCTGCGCGGCAATGGCACTGCGGTTGGCCTGCGTCAGCGGTGGCTTGGTGCTGCGCTCGTTCAACCAAGCCACCAGTGTTTGCAAAACGCCAAACACCAGCGATGACCAGCCCAGTACCGGGCTGATTAAAAACAGCAGCACCATCATGACCAGCGCAATGGGTGACTCCAGCACTGCCAGCAAAGCGGGTGAATGCAAAAAATCACGCACTTGGCGCAGATCGTTCAAGGGTTGTTGCGTACCGCCGGGTTGGCGTTTGAGGTTGGCTTCAAAGATGGCGTTGAAGACGCGGCCACTGAGTTTTTTGTCCAGCTCGGTGCCCGCTTCGTACATGACCTCGCTGCGCGCCCACTCTAAGACTTCCATCACCACATAAGCACCCAGAACCAGCAGCGTCAGCATGACCAGCGTGGTGTGGTTGCGGCTGTTGACGACGCGGTCGTACACCTCCAGCATATAAACCGAAGGGGCCAGCACCAGTAAGCTAGAAAACAGGCTGAACCAGCCTGCACGGACAAAATAAGGCCGCAGCGAAGCGATAGCTTCTTGCAGTTCTGAAGGGGGTTTGTTCGGGTTCATCGGAAACTAACTTTGGGTTAAGGCCTGCCCCTTCAGGGGTGTGGATCGGAACATAGTGCCTCTTCGAGCATGACGTATTCGGGAATTTCGCCGTCCCCGGCTTCTGCGCTGGGCGGGGCTTCTGCGCTGCCTTGCTCATTGGCGAGCAGAAATGACAATTGGTACACACCGTCGCTGCGGCGCGCCAACACGATTTCGCGCAGTTTGCGGGTGTGAAAACTGTTTTCGTCCTCAGGGCGCAGTGCCAACTGAAAACGCATCCGGCCATCGAGCGTGAACATCGACAACTGCCCGGCTTTGATGCTCAAGGTATGGCGGTCAAAGTAAACGGGGCAACTGTCGGCAAAGCGCAGCAACGGCAAGGGCTTGTTGCCCAAGCGCGCCAGATAAAAAGGACTGGCCGGGTGCTGAAACACCATCCGGCTGGTGCGCGAGACCGAGTAAATGGCGTTGCACACCATCTGCGAACCCATGTCGGGAAACTGCTCGCGCAGTTGCCGGTAGGCCAAATGGTGCAACGCGACCCGGTTCCAGACCCGTGTGCTTTGCACCAGTGGTGCCAGTGCATTGCAAACCTGTGCAAAACCCTGTTGCAAAGCCAGCAGGCGCTGCGCCTGTTCGGGCGAAGCGTTGAGTGGAATGCACAGCATGGAGTTCATATAGGAGGTGGAGTGTACCAGTCTCCTATATGAAATTCATATAAGAATAAAAATTTTGGCAAAAATAGGAGATCAAATGGCTTGTAGCGCTTATCTGGTGAGATTTTGCAGCTATCAAAAAGAGAGCTGCAAAATACCCCGCTAGTGCAGCTGGTTTGGTGTCGGTGCGCCCGACGGCTGCACCAGTGCGTCGTGCATCCACTGCGGCCACACCTGTGCAGGCCACTGCGCCAAGCGCCAAGCGTTGTGGACGATGCCCAACCACTGGCGCAGAGGCTGCGCTGCCAACGATAACTCCACCGGCTCACCCGCTGCGCTTTTGAAGGTCAGCAGGATGTGCTCTGGTGTTGCGGCCACGTCAATCGAGTGCGCTAGCCAAGCCGATTGGGCCTGCGTTGCCAGCACGGGCGCTTGCTGGGGCAAACGGGCCTGTGCTGCTTGTTGGGCAAAGCCGTGCCAGACCTCATCGTGCCAGTGCGTGCTGTGGCTTGCTGGGTGCTGCACGCCGACGACCGGGTCTTGCTGCTGCAGCCATTGCAGCAGGTGCGGCAGCAAGCGCTGGAGCAGCCGCAGGCTCAACCAGACCACGACGGTTTTTTGCTGCTCCAGCTCGCCGGTCAGGCGCAGGCGGTCTTCGGTCTCGATGTATTCGGTGGTGAAGCGCTGCAACACGGCCATAGCTTAAGCACCAAAACGCAGCGTACCGCCTTGGTTCAGAAATTCCAAATCCAACTCACCCGCCGCTGTGGTGCGCACCGATGTCTGGGCCGCTTGCGCTGCCTGTGCCTGTGCGGCTTGGGCTGCTTGGGCGTGCGCTTGGGCCAATTGTCCCAGTTGGGGCAGATGCTGCATCGACAGCAATTGGCAAAAAACCAGCGGTAGCGCACCGGCTTGGCGCACTTCGAGCAAGGCCTCGGCGGGCAGTGCATTGAAGGCCGCTTCGTCAATGCGAAACAATCCCGATAGCGGCTGTGCTCCGGTATCGGTTTGCACCGTAATCGGCCACGGTTGCAGCAAGCCGTGCTGTTGCAACACTGCGCACATTTTGGCGGTGGCGGTGCGGCTGGTTTGCACTTCGGTCAAAAAGGCCAGCATGTTGGCTACGGTTGGGGCAGGTTCGCCCGCATCGGTAAAGAAGGCCTGACCCTGAGCGCCGGCATCGCCACCGGGCAAACCGGCTTCTTCGTCGATGCACAGCACCTGCGAACCCTCAGGGGTGTTTGCCAGCAAGAAAGGCCGGGCGCGGTAGGCTGCTGGAATGTAGGCCCCCAGCCAGCGGCCATCCGGGGCCACGAACAAATTTTTCCCCGGTGCCAGTCCCAGCACAGCCACGGGCACATATTGCACCGCGTCGCCCTCTCCGGTCGCTACAAACGCCAAGGGCAATGAGGCTTGTGCCTTGGGCAACTCGGCTATGACCAGTGGCGCCACCGTGTCTTGGGCGGCAAAAAGGTAATGGTGTGGGGCCGCCCAGCGCAGTTGGCTGTGGCGTTGGCGTGAAACGACTTGAATATGGGGCACAACGAATCTCCGTGACAAACAACAAGGCTCCATTGTCGCCCGCCTCTGCCGCCCAATCGCCGGAAAGGAGAGGAGGCCATATTTGTGGATAACTTTGCCGGTAAAGGCTTCTGCCCCGCGCCAGTGCTGGCTCTTGGCCGATTCCAAAGGGTGTGGATGGGGTTGTTTTCATCGGCGCTTCGGATGCCGTTCGGCCTTGCTTTTTGCTATTTATTTTATAGCTACAATGTGTTGCTGGATAATGGCTACAGCCATTTTTGCTTGAAAAGTAGCGTCTGAATGCTTCCCCACCGCCCTGTGCAGGGGGCGTGGCCCAACGACCGCCAGAGCTCGGCGTTGCTGCCACACCGCCCCCACTTGTACCCAAGGGCTGTGGGCTGACCTGTGGAAAACTCCGGGGATAAGCCCGCAAAGCCGCGCCAGGACTGGGTTTCATTAGAATGCCTAAAAAATAGGCACACTGTGCCAGTCACAGACAACAGGTATAGTTCGCACCCCGCTCCGGCGCCTAGCGCGCAGCCATTTTTACCTCTGCCCTGTGTCCCTTGCCCTCATGCTGTGTTTCGTTGTCGCTGTCAGCGATGGCGACACCCTCACTGCCCGTTGCGATGCGTCTGGGGCATCTGCCCCGATCAAAGTGCGCATTGCTGCCATCGATGCGCCTGAGCGCAAACAGGCCTACGGCCCACAGGCCCGGGCGAACTTGGTGCATTTGTGTGCCCGTCAGCAGGCCACCATCGAGCCGTTGGCCACCGATGCCTATGGCCGCACAGTGGCCAATGTGCGTTGTGGCAGCACCGATGTGGCTACGGCACAAGTCAGTGCCGGTCTGGCATGGGTTTACACGCAATACGCCAAAAACCATCCACACCTGCCAGCGCTACAGCGCCAAGCCCGCGAAAGCGGCACAGGCTTGTGGTCGCAGCCGCGCCCACTGGCCCCGTGGGATTACCGCCGCCGCTACCAGCAGCGCAGATGATCGTTGCCCCTGCTATGTCCACAGGCTTACCGCTGACCATCTTGTGGCGCGACGAGCATCTGGTTGCCGTTTACAAACCGGCGGGTTGGTTGGTTCATCGCACGGGGTTGGATGCAGGTGAGACCCGTTTTGTCATGCAAACCCTGCGCGACCAAATCGGCCAACGCGTTTATCCGGTACACCGGCTCGACAAAGGCACCTGCGGCGTTTTGGTGATGGCGCTGCACAGCGACGCAGCCCGGGCCTTGGCGCAGTCGTTTGAACAGCACCGCACACACAAGCGCTACATTGCACTGGTACGCGGTTGGCTGCCAGACAGTGCTGACGTACACCACGCCCTCAAGCCCGACGACGCTCCTGAAAACGCCCCAGCGCAAGAGGCGCACACCCGGTTTCGTTGTCTGGCGCGGCTGGAACTGGCAGAGTCTTTTGATCCTCGCCACGCCAGCACCCGTGCTTCGCTGGTCGAGGCGGTGCCAACCACGGGGCGCAGGCACCAAATTCGCCGCCACCTCAAGCACCTAGCGCACCCCATTTTGGGCGATGCAACCCACGGCAAAGGCCCGCTCAACCGTTGGTGGGCACAGCGCTTGGGCCAGACACGGCTGTGGCTGCATGCACAAGCACTGTCATTGCCCCACCCGATGACCGGCGAACAGATCGACATCGCCTGCGATGGGGCGGCGCTCCACCTCAGCGTGCCCGACGCTGCCGATTGGTTGCGCCTGCAACAAACCCTGCCGTGGCAGGGGGTGGGTGTCAGTGTCGGTGCTAGGATTTTTTAGCTGGCGCTGGGTGGCTGGGCACAAAAAACGCCACTGAGCAACTCGGGTAGCCGATCAACACCCATCTTGAACCCACAGGCCTGTGCATGGCCGCCGCCGCCCATGCTTTCTGCCAAAGCAATGCAATCAAAGTTGCGCTGTGAGCGCAAGCCCGCCTTAACGCCTTTGGCACTGGCGCTCCACATCAGGGCAAAGGTGCCGGTTTTAGCCGACAAAATATCACCCACCAAGCTGTGGAACACGCCCGGCGCATTGAGCATTAACCCCTCGACCCCATTGAAGACCAACGGTTGGGCGTTTTCGGCCAAATCGGTGGCCATCTTGCGGTACTTGGCATCCATGGCTTCGCCGCGTGCCATAAAAAACGCCAGCTGCTCGGCGCTGAATGCGGTAATTTCTTGCCAACGTGCAAACTCTTTTGGCTCCATGTCCAGCGCAGACAAAAAGCCAGCACTTTGCGCAAACTGCCACTTCCAGATGTCGCGGTCTTCGATGTAGGCGATCAAGGCGGGCACGGGCTGCTCGGGGTGGAAGAATTCCCACGCCAAGCGAGCGCCTGATTTGTTCATGTCAAAGTGAACCACACCGCAGCGGCAGGCAAAGCCGCTGAGTTTTTCCGCCGCGCTCTTGTGGTGGTCGAGCATGACCAGCTTGGCAGCACGCTCCTCAATGCCTTGGAGGATATCGCTAGCAAACGAAAAATCGAGGATGTAAACCGCCCGACCGTCGGTGGCGGGTAAATCGGCCAATGTTTGCACGTCGCCGTGGTCTAGCCCGACAAACTCTGCCCGGTCGCCGTAGAACAGCCACGCAGCCAGCGCTGCGCCAAAGCCGTCAGAGCAATTGCGCCCGTGGTAGAGAATCAAAGGTCGGGGGTCGCTCAGTGCTGGCGCTACCAGCAGTTGCAGGGGAAGAATGGTTTTCATGGGGGCAATTGTCGCGCTGCTGTGTGCTTTGGGTGCGCTGCGTGGTACTGGCAATAGTGCGTTTGTGGTTTGCTTTACCATCGGCGACCAAGGTCCCATTCCGAGACCAATAGGGAGAAAACACATGGCCAAGGGACAGATGCACAACAACAAAATGGCAAAAAAGCCCAAAAAGGATACTTCGCTGCCGAAAGAGCCAGCGGGTTCTGACCGGCCCATGCCACCCGTTACCACGGTTGCACCGCGCGGCAAGTTGAAAAACAAATAACTCCGTCGCTGGGCTGGTGGAGCGGTCATTCCGAGCGCCACCAGCCTGTACCGAAAGCGTGATCTAAAATCGTCACCCTGTGCTATTTTTCGTATGATGCGATAATTTTTTCATATTACGAAATATGGGAGAATTTTTGTGGCAGTATGAAATTTCATATCCTTGAACTTTGTTTCGTATTGAGAAATTCAATTCTTAAAGCATTGATTTAGAACGATAAATTATTTGTCTTATATAAGACATAAGAGATTGCATTGGTCTTATAGAAGACTTAAAGTGGATACATGGGCGGCGCTTTGCCACCCGACAGTTTTTAATCAACCTCTGGAGTGAATTCATGTCCCAACAACTGACTCGCGAACAGCAAATTGCCGCCCTTGAAAAAGACTGGGCTGAAAATCCACGCTGGAAGGGTGTCAAGCGCGGCTACAGCGCCGCCGACGTCGTGCGCCTGCGTGGCAGCCTGCAACCAGAATGCACTTTGGCCCAACGCGGTGCCAAGGTTCTCTGGGACAAGGTCAACGGCGGTGCCAAAAAAGGCTACGTCAACGCTTTCGGTGCCATCTCTGCAGGCCAAGCCATGCAGCAAGCCAAGGCCGGCCTCGAAGCCGTGTACCTGTCGGGCTGGCAAGTCGCCGCTGACGGCAACACCAGCGAAACCATGTACCCCGACCAGTCGCTGTACGCTTACGATTCGGTGCCTACCATGGTTCGCCGCATCAACAACACCTTCAAGCGCGCTGACGAAATCCAATGGGGCCGTGGCATCAACCCCGGTGACGAAGGTTTCATCGACTACTTCCTGCCGATCGTGGCCGATGCTGAAGCCGGTTTTGGTGGCGTGCTCAACGCCTTCGAACTGATGAAGAACATGATCACCGCCGGTGCCGCTGGTGTTCACTTTGAAGACCAACTGGCTGCCGCCAAGAAGTGCGGTCACATGGGTGGCAAGGTGCTGGTTCCTACCCGTGAAGCCTGCGAAAAGCTGATTTCGGCCCGTTTTGCCGCTGACGTGATGGGCGTGCCCACCTTGATCTTGGCCCGTACCGACGCTGAAGCCGCGAACCTGATCACTTCCGACTACGACGCAAACGACAAGCCCTTCCTGACTGGTGAGCGCACCCAAGAAGGCTTCTTCCGCGTCAAGAACGGTCTGGAGCAATCCATCAGCCGTGGCGTGGCTTACGCTCCTTACGCCGACTTGGTGTGGTGCGAAACTGGCGTGCCAGACATCGGCTTTGCCCGCGAATTTGCCCAAGCCGTGTTGGCTGCCAACCCCGGCAAGCTGCTGTCGTACAACTGCTCGCCTTCCTTCAACTGGAAGAAGAACCTCAACGACAGCCAGATCGCTTCCTTCCAAGAAGAACTGTCGGCTCTGGGTTACAAGTACCAGTTCATCACGCTGGCCGGTATCCACATCAACTGGTACAACACCTTCCAGTTTGCCAAGGCCTACGCTGGCGGCGAAGGCATGAAGCACTACGTCGAAATGGTGCAAGAGCCAGAATTTGCTGCGCGCGAACAAGGTTACACCTTCGTGTCGCACCAACAAGAAGTGGGTACTGGTTACTTCGACGACGTGACCACGGTCATCCAAGGCGGCTCGTCCTCCGTCAAGGCACTGACTGGTTCTACCGAAGAAGAACAGTTCCATTGATTTGACGGACTCCGGCGCTAGTGAAGGCACTGGGGTTTAGATGACAGAAAGCCACCCTGCGGGGTGGCTTTTTCTTTGGGTGCATGAATTTGTACAAATATCCGGGATGTGATAGCTAAGTAAGGACGCGTAACCGTCGTGGAAGTGACTACTCTGGAGAGACGCCCAAAAAATTCCACAACTAAAATGACACTAAATAATTGTGGCAAGGGGGATGTGTAATGAGGAAAGCGACCTACCCGGTTTCGCAACTTGATCTAGATCAACAGAATCCACGAATCCACGCCGTGGAGAATCAAACAGCAGCGATGAAAGCGTTACTCACAGTAGAGAAAGATGCAGAAAAAATTTACGCACTTGCGTCCAACATCTGTGATATGCGCATGCTGGATCCAGGTGATCGACTCTACGTGATTCCATCAACGACAGAACCTGATCGTTACGTTGTCTTGGATGGAAATCGACGACTCACGGCTCTTCGTCTACTATCTCAAGCAAATTTGGTTGATCGTGACGACATTGGCCTTTCGTCCGCCATGCAGCAGCGATTGAAGCGCTTACGACAGAAGCATACAGGTTTTTGGCCAACAAAGGTGGACGTAGCGGTGTTCGACAACAGGGAGGCCGCCAACGAATTCATCCGCCTCCGCCATACTGGCGAGAATGCAGGCGCTGGCAGAAGCGCTTGGTCTGCATTGCAAGTAGCACGGTTCGACAATACAGGCACATGGCAATGCCTTGACCGGCTGAGACGCGACAATGCGCTTTCCCCAGATGTGTCAAATGCGCTCAACCGTGAAGTCTTTGCGATAACCAACTTTGAACGCGTTGCGAACGTCGCGGCGTTTCAGAATCGCTTTGGATACAGCCTCGCCAGCAGTTTTTCAGTTGTTGGATCAAAAGAGCGTGCATACAAGGCCCTATCAAAGGTAGCCACTGACGTGGTTTCTGGCAGGGTGCATTCCCGAGAGGAATTTACCGAAGCTAAGAACATGTCGCAGTATTTCGATGAGGTCGAAGCTTTTGTCAATCTGCCCGCACCACCCTATCCTGCTCCCAGTAGTTCGTCCGCCCTCTTGGGGGGCGGTACTTCTCCAACACCCAACGACCCAAACCATGGATCTCCCTCACCTGCACCGGCGCTCACACCTGCACCGGCGCTCACACCTGCACCAGTTCGCAAACAACGGCCATCGTCATACTTGGTGGACAAAAAAGTTCTGTTGAACGTCACAAATCCGAAGTGCCGATTGGTGATTGATGAACTAAAGGGGAAAATCAAGGTGACTGAGGCTCCATTTGCATGTGCGCTTCTTCTTAGGTCGTTCCAAGAGATGACAGCGTACTTGTACCTCGATGCTATGGGCCAGAAACCGGGAGGCAATAAGACCTCCAACATTATGGCGGCAGCTAACCATCTTCTCGGAAACTCTCATTCCACGGATACATCAGACCGTCAGGCTCTCGCGCAAGCGTTCAAAAGCTCATCCGACATTTACGAGAAGCTGTGCGAAACGGCCCACAGTACTGTGACTGTTACAGGAACGGATCATGTTCGTGTGGCTTGGAAAAATCTGTTCGGAGGCTTGGATCTCCTTTGGAGACGTATCCATCATACTGAAACTACGCCGCAGCCTGCACCAAGAGCTCTTGCTCCAAAAGGAAAGCCATAATGGCAAACGCAACTCCGCTGAGATACCCTGGAGGCAAGGCACGATTGCGGCCCTATGTTGAGCGACTTATTCGACAAAACAATCTCTATGACGCCCACTATGTTGAGCCATTCTGTGGGGGAGCCGCAGTAGCTATTGAGTTGCTCCTTGGGTACGTGGTCAGTGCCATCCACATCAACGATCTCGACCGAGCTGTTTATGCGTTCTGGCATCAGGCAGTTCATCACACCGATGAGTTGTGTGCTCGCATTGAGCAGACACCATGCACTATGGACACGTGGCATGAACAGAAGGCCATCTACGGCAACCGAGATATTGCAAAATTGGCTGACTTAGGCTTTGCCACCTTCTTCCTTAATCGTACTAATCGCTCTGGCATTCTGGAAGCTGGTGTCATCGGTGGTAAGGGGCAGACTGGGAATTGGAAGCTGGATGCAAGGTACAACATCGCAGAACTTATTCGAAGGCTCCAAGCCATAGGGGCGTTTAAGGCACGCATTCACGTCTATAACCAAGATGTCCGTGCATTTCTCGAAGGAGTGCAGCCGCTACTCCCGCCGAAAAGTCTTGTATATTTAGATCCACCGTATGTGGAGAAAGGGCCGGGCCTCTATCTCAATCACTTCAAGGAGGAAGACCATAGGAGCCTCGCAAAGTGGGTGAGAACTAATTTACATCGACCGTGGCTGGTTTCTTATGACGACCACCCGCTGGTGCGGGAGTGCTATGGGAGTAAAACAGAGCTTGAGATGAATCTTCGTTATAGTGCTTACGGAAATGCGAGGCGGGGTACTGAGCTGGTTTATTTCTCACCAGACATAACACCTCCAGATATGACAGGGCACAAAGCACGCACCACCCAACCTTGGCAATCTGTGGTGCAACAATAGAATTGTACAAATAAAGGGGCTAGGCTCAAATGAGTTTTTTGCGTTTTGATCGTTTCCCCGCTCCAGCGTCGGAATGCAGCCCCTAACGCTCCAGAGGCAGGGTTTGGGTTGTGGTACCAGCGACTAGGCTACAGCACGCTAAAAAATACCGACTGAATGGAGCCAGTATCCGCTGAAGCTTTTGAGAGCTTATCTATTTGCGTTGATAGGTGCTGTCGTGATCGGGCGCCACCGTTAACAAGCGCAAAAAATCTCCATCACGATACGCTGTGCAACGTCTGGATTGAGTTATTCGCAGTGAATAAATAGCATCTATGCCCTGCGGTGGTTTCACGCTGATGATTTTTTCCCACTTTAAGCCACTGTCGCGGTAAAGTTGCACCCAACTTAGCTGGCGTATTTTTCTCAAAGTATCAATAGCCGCGTTACGTTCCGGTTTTTGCAAAGAAAAAAGGTGTTCTTGGAATATCGGATTGTTTAAATCAATCCGAACCAGCGAATCGTTTGCTCCCATTTTTCTTGCTAACCTTGGGTCAAAGTAGCCAATACGGTATCGGTTTGTGCGTCAGATGCTGATTGCTGCGCTGACCAAGCCGTAGCGCGTGCTAAATCAGCCGCCGCTTCAGGTTCATGCAGCCAGCGCTCGTTGTCGGGAATGACCGTTGCCGTGCGAATCAGCCAAACGCCAGTCTCTTGTTCTTCAACCAGCACTTGACGGCCAGCAAACTGCTTACCAAGGGAAATCTGCCCGTTGGCACCGATGACCTTGACTGTGGGGGGCGCGATAGCCTGCATGGTATTTTCCTTAGTGCATTGCTAAATTAGTGCGGCACGAAAACATTGTATTTAACGCATCAGGCCAGCGCAACTGGGAATTTTTTTGTGCGTGGGTGCGGCAACCTGCCTATCGAGCACACCTTCACCAAGAACGGCGCAGAAAAGCTCTGGGCCAAGGTCAACGACGGTGCCAAGAAGGGTGACGTCAACGCTTTCGGCGCTATCTCTGCCGGTCAAGCCATGCAGCAAGCCAAGGCCGGCCTCGAAGCCGTGTACCTGTCGGGCTGGCAAGTAGCCGCAGACGGCAACACCAGTGAGACAATGTACCCCGACCAGTCGCTGTACGCTTACGATTCGGTGCCCACCATGGTGCGCCGCATCAACAACACCTTCAAGCGCACTGACGAAATTCAATGGGGCCCCGTGGCATTAACCCTGGCGACGAAGGTTTTATCGACTACTATTTGGCTTGTAGCCTGACGGCTGCACATTAAAAGCCCGGTGCACCACGCTCCGGGCTTTTTCTTTGTTCGGCTAAAATGCTGCGGCATTACACCATTCAGACTATTCACAAGGGCGAGAAAGGCAATCTGGTTATGACACCGCGAACTACCACGGAGACTTTTGCCCGCCGCTAGGGCTGGGCGGTTCGCGCCTGCACGAGATTTGCACTCAACCTTTCAAAGCGCGGCCAACTGGTTCCGCGCTTTTTTGTTTTTGAATTCAGGACAACTCTTATGATTCACATCACGCTTCCCGACGGCTCCCAACGTGAGTTTCCCGGCCCAGTCACGGTGGCTGAAGTCGCCGCTTCGATTGGCGCTGGCTTGGCCAAGGCCGCCTTGGCCGGAAAAATCGGTGACCAAGTGGTCGATACCAGCTACCAAATCGTTGCTGATAGCCCTTTGTCTATTGTTACTGCCAAGGATGCGGATGGGCTGGATGTGATCCGCCACTCTAGTGCACACTTGTTGGCTTATGCCGTCAAGGATTTGTTTCCTGACGCTCAAGTGACTATCGGCCCGGTGATTGAGAACGGATTTTTCTACGATTTTTCCTATAAACGCCCGTTTACTCCGGAAGACTTGGTCGCCATTGAAAAACGCATGGCCGCGCTGGCGGCCAAGGACGAACCTGTGGTGCGCCGTGTATTACCACGCGATGAAGCGGTGGCTTATTTCAAGGGCTTGGGCGAAAACTACAAAGCTGAAATCATCGCCAGCATTCCGAGCAACGAAGACGTGAGTTTGTACCGCGAAGGCGCGTTTGAAGACCTGTGCCGTGGCCCGCACGTTCCCAGCACCGGCAAGCTCAAGCATTTCAAACTAATGAAGGTCGCAGGTGCCTACTGGCGCGGCGATCACCGCAACGAAATGCTGCAACGTATTTACGGCACCGCTTGGGCCAGCAAAGACGAACTGCAACAGTACCTGACCATGCTGGAAGAGGCTGAAAAGCGCGATCACCGCAAGTTGGGCCGGGAGCTGGATTTGTTCCACATCGACGAACACGCACCGGGCACCGTATTTTGGCACCCCAAGGGCTGGACACTGTGGCAAGAGGTCGAACAATACATGCGCCGCGTGTACCGTGACAACGGTTACCAAGAGGTCAAAGGCCCGCAAATTCTGGACAAAACGCTCTGGGAAAAAACCGGGCACTGGGACAAGTACCGTGACAACATGTTCGTCACCGAGAGCGAAAAGCGCGATTACGCCCTTAAACCGATGAACTGCCCCGGTCACATCTTGATATTCAAGCAAGGTATCAAGAGCTACCGTGATTTGCCATTGCGTTACGGTGAGTTTGGTCAATGCCACCGCAATGAGCCTTCGGGTGGTTTGCACGGCATCATGCGGGTGCGTGGCTTTACCCAAGACGATGGTCATATTTTCTGTACCGAAGACCAAGTTTTGCCCGAGTGCTTGGCCTACACCGCCTTGCTGCAAAAGGTCTACAAAGACTTTGGTTTCAAGAACATCATCTACAAGGTGGCAACGCGGCCTGAAGCGCGCATTGGCTCGGATGAAATCTGGGATAAAGCCGAATATGCCTTGATGGAGAGCCTGCGCGCATCGGGTTGTGAGTTTGAAATTTCCCCCGGTGATGGTGCGTTTTATGGCCCGAAAATCGAATACACCTTGAAAGACGCGATTGGCCGCCAATGGCAGTGCGGCACCATTCAGGTCGATTTTTCGATGCCAGAACGGCTCGATGCCGAATATGTGGGTGAAGACGGTGCTCGGCACCGCCCGGTGATGTTGCACCGCGCCATTGTTGGTAGCTTAGAGCGTTTTATCGGTATTTTGATCGAAGAGCATGCTGGTGCTTTGCCCACTTGGTTGGCACCTGTGCAGGTGGCTATTCTGAACATCACCGATGCACAAGCCGATTACTGTCGCGAAATTGCCGAAAAACTCGAAAAAGCCTTGCCACAACACCCCTTACGGGCCGCGCTGGACCTGCGCAACGAAAAGATTACGTATAAAATACGAGAGCATTCGATGCGCAAGTTGCCTTATATCCTCGTCGCTGGCGACAAGGAGCGGGCGGCTGGTGCCGTTGCAGTGCGCGCTCGGGGCAATAAAGACCTCGGTGTGATGTCGGTAGATGCGTTTATTGAACTCATCGCCCAAGACATTGCCTCCAAAGCTTGACCAGTATTTGAATAGGCTTTGGCGTGCCTGCGTTGGTACCAAAGAGGCTACACTTTTTGTAGCATTTTGATTTAAGGGTGATAGCCATAGCTACTGAATTTCGTGATCGTCGCCACCGCGAAGAGCGTAAACACCGTCTGAACCGTGAAATTATGGCGCCTGAAGTGCGTCTTTCCGGCCCCGATAATGAGCCGCTCGGCGTGGTCAGCTTGATGGAAGCCCTGCGCATGGCGGGCGAGTTGGATGTGGATTTGGTAGAAATTGCCGCCACAGCCAATCCCCCGGTGTGCCGTCTGATGGACTACGGTAAGTTCAAGTACCTAGAGCAAAAACGTGCTGCCGAAGCCAAAGCCAAGCAGACCGTGATTGAAATCAAAGAAATCAAATTCCGACCCGGTACAGACGACGGCGACTACAACATCAAGATGCGCAATATCCGCCGCTTTTTGGCGGATGGCGATAAGTGCAAAATTACGTTGCGATTCCGTGGTCGTGAAATCACGCACCAAGAATTGGGCTTGGCATTGCTCAATCGCATCCGTGATGATTTGGCCGATACCATTTTGGTCGAGCAATTTCCTCGACTCGAAGGTCGCCAGATGATCATGATGATTGCGCCGGCACGCAAAAAGTCTTCTGCCGCCAAACCCTCTGCCGAAGTGGCTGCTGGGTCTGAGCACGCAGAATAAATTCTCAGCCAGTCACATGGCATTGAATTGAGCGGTGCAGCCGGAGAGCTGCACTGAACACAGAAAGGTGCGAAAGCATTTTTCTGTAGCAGGCATTGCGCCTGCTAATAAAAGTGGCTCGGGGCCAACAAGTTCGCATACAGGTTTGCGAACGCCTCACGAGCACAAGTAAAGGAGCATTCACATGCCCAAAATGAAGACCAAGAGCAGCGCCAAAAAGCGCTTTCGCGTTCGTCCGGGTGGTACCGTCAAGCGCGGTCATGCCTTCAAGCGTCACATTTTGACCAAGAAGACGACCAAGAACAAGCGCCAACTGCGCGGCATTGCCGCCGTTCATGAGACCAATATGGGTCACATGGCGCAGATGCTGCCGTTTGCCGGCCTGTAATAACGACGAACAAGGAATAGATACATGCCTCGCGTCAAACGTGGTGTAACGGCTCACGCCCGTCACAAAAAAGTTCTCGCCCTCGCTAAGGGTTTTCGCGGTCGCCGCGGTAACGTCTATCGCATCGCTAAACAAGCGGTGATGAAGGCAGGCCAATATGCCTACCGTGACCGCCGCGCTAAGAAGCGCGTTTTCCGCCGCCTCTGGATTGCCCGTATCAACGCTGGTGCCCGTGAATTGGGCCTGACGTACAGCCAATTCGCTAACGGCCTGAAGAAAGCTTGCATCGAAATCGACCGCAAAGTGCTGGCCGATCTCGCAGTGCATGACAAGGCTGCCTTTGGCAGCATCGTGGAACAAGTCAAGGCCAAACTGGCTGCTTGAGTTCACGACAAAAAGCTATCTTTTTGATAGCTTTTAGCGCATAAACAGCAAGGGCTAGAGCTTGAAAAAGCACTAGCCCTTGTTTCTTTTGAAGAGCACATAATGAACGAGTTGGACTCTCTGGTTGAAAGCGCGCAGCAATTGTTTGCACAAAGCGCCACCCCTGCCGATTTGGAAAATGCCAAGGCCCAATTTTTGGGCAAGTCCGGTCGTGTGACCGAACTGATGAAGGGCATGGCGCAGCTTTCCGTGGACGAGAAAAAATCGCGCGGCGCGGCCATCAACGTGGCAAAACAGGCCATCGAAGCAGCACTTACAGCGCGTCGCCAAGCACTGGCCGATGCCGAGTTGCAAATGCAGCTCAAAGCCGAAGCCTTGGATGTCAGCTTGCCCGGTCGCCAGCGTGGTACGGGTGGTTTGCACCCGGTATCGTTGACGCTCGAGCGTATTGAGGGCATTTTTGGCTCGATGGGTTTCGATGTGGCCCAAGGCCCAGAGATCGAAACCGATTGGTTCAACTTTACGGCGCTCAACACGCCCGAAGACCACCCAGCGCGCTCAATGCACGACACTTTTTATGTCGAAGGTGGCCCGGCCCATGCACCCAATTTGCTTCGCACGCACACCAGCCCGATGCAAATTCGCCATGCAGTCCAGCACGTCAAAAAGCACCGTAGCGCTTTGGATGCGGGTCAGCCAATGCCGGAGATTCGTGTCATCGCCCCTGGCCGCACCTACCGCGTCGATAGCGATGCCACCCATTCGCCGATGTTTCACCAGTGCGAAGGGTTGTGGATTGGCGAAAACGTCAGTTTCAAAGACCTCAAAGTCGTGTTTACCGACTTTTGCCGCACCTTTTTCGAAAGCGACGATTTGGTGTTGCGCTTTCGCCCGAGCTTTTTTCCGTTCACGGAGCCGAGTGCCGAAATCGATATCCAGTTCCAAACCGGCCCTTTGGCTGGGCGTTGGCTCGAAGTGGCCGGTTCTGGGCAAGTGCATCCGAATGTGGTGCGAAACATGGGCCTCGATCCGGAAAAATACATCGGCTTTGCCTTTGGTATGGGCCCGGATCGCCTGACCATGCTGCGTTACGGTGTCAACGATTTGCGCTTGTTTTTTGACGGCGACATTCGCTTTCTGTCGCAATTCCAATAAAGCCTTGTCGCCAAGCCTCTGAACCGTACCAAAGTCGAAAAGTCTGACTATGCAATTTCCTGAATCTTGGTTGCGCGAATTTTGCAACCCACCGCTCACGACGACTGAGCTGGCCGAAACCCTGACCATGGCCGGTCTTGAAGTGGAAGAACTGAGGCCCGTAGCGCCGCCGTTTACCCGCATCGTCGTCGGTGAAATTAAAGAGGCGGTGCAGCACCCCAATGCCGACCGTCTGCGCGTGTGCCAAGTCGATGTCGGCCAAGGCGAGTGGCTCAACATCGTTTGTGGTGCGCCCAATGCCCGCGTCGGTATCAAAGTGCCCTGTGCGTTGGTTGGTGCCGAGCTGCCGCCGGGTGAAGACGGCAAGCCCTTTCTCATCAAATTGGGCAAGTTGCGTGGCGTAGAGAGTCAGGGGATGCTGTGCTCGGCCCGCGAGTTGAAAATTTCGGAAGAACAGGGCGGTTTACTGGAGTTGGCCGCTGACGCTGTGGTCGGGCAAGACATTCGCGCCCATTTGAATCTCGACGACACCCTTTTTACCCTCAAGCTAACGCCGAATTTGGCCCATGCTCTGAGCGTCTATGGCATTGCCCGCGAGGTGGCTGCCCTGACCGGTGCCCCCCTGAAGACCCCCGAATTTCCAGCTGTAGCTCCGGCACATACCGATCGTCTGGCCGTCAAGGTCAGTGCGCCCGACTTGTGTGGACGTTTTTCGGGCCGCATTGTGCGTGGTGTCAATCCACGCGCCTCCACGCCGCAGTGGATGGTCGATAGGTTGGCCCGCTGTGGTCAGCGCAGCGTAGCGCCGTTGGTCGATATTTCCAACTACGTCATGTTTGAGCTGGGTCGGCCTTCGCACATTTTTGACCTCGACAAAATCCACGGTGGCCTTGATGTACGTTGGGGCAATCCGGGTGAGCAGCTCAAATTGCTCAATGGCAACACTGTCACGGTCGATGGGCAAGTGGGTGTGATTGCCGACGATGTGCAGGTCGAATCCTTGGCCGGCATCATGGGCGGCGATGCCACGGCGGTGTCTGACGACACCCAGAATGTCTATATCGAAGCGGCTTTTTGGTGGCCCAAGGCGATTGCTGGGCGCTCGCGCCGCTACAACTTCTCGACCGATGCGGGGCATCGGTTTGAGCGCGGTGTCGATCCCGGTCAAACGGTCGAGCACATTGAACGCATTACGGCTTTGGTGCAGTCCATTTGCGGCGGTGCTGCTGGGCCGATGGACGATGTGCAGGTCAATGTGCCCACTGCCAAAGCTGTGACGTTGCGTGTGGCGCGTGCGGCCCGCGTGATTGGCATGGCGCTGACGCAGGCCCAGTGCGTTGATGCACTGGCCCGTTTGGGTCTGCCCTTGGTGCAAGGTGATGGCACGGTGACGGTCACGCCGCCCTCGTACCGTTTCGATATCACCATCGAAGAAGACCTGATCGAAGAAGTGGCGCGCATGGTGGGTTACAACAACCTGCCGACCACGCCGCCGCTGGCCCCCATCACGCCCCAACTGCGCGCTGAAAACCAGCGCAGCGCCTTTGCTGTGCGCCGCCAAATCGCCGCACTGGGTTATCAGGAAACCATCAACTTTAGTTTTGTCGATGAGCGCTGGGAGCACGAGCTGGCCGGCAATGCCAACCCGATCAAGCTTTTGAACCCGATTGCAAGCCAAATGGGGGTGATGCGCTCGTCCCTATTGGGTTCTTTGCTACAAGTTTTGAAGTTCAATCTTGACCGCCGTGCCGAGCGGGTGCGTGTCTTTGAGTTGGGCCGGGTCTTTTTGCGTGATGCTTCGGTGGCCAACACCGACACCACCGTCGAGGGTTTTGACCAGCCCATGCGTGTGGCAGGCTTGGCTTGCGGCCCGACGGATGTCTTGCAATGGGGCCGCAAGGAGCAAGCCATTGACTTTTTTGATGTCAAGGGCGACGTGGAGGCTTTGCTGGCACCTTTGAAAGCCCAGTTTGAGCCTGCCACCCACCCGGCCATGCACCCCGGGCGTTGTGCTCGGGTGTTGGTGCAGGGCCGTGCTATCGGCTTTATAGGTGAATTGCACCCGCAATGGCGCCAGTCGTGGGAGCTGGCGCAGACACCGGTGATGTTTGAGTTGGAACTCGATGCGGTGCTGCAACGTGCCGTGCCCCAGTTCAAGACCGTGCCCAAGCACCAGAGCGTCGAGCGCGACTTGGCGGTGGTGGTGGCCGAGTCCGTGACCCATGCGCAGCTGATGGCGGCCATCGAGTCGGCTTTGCCCGCAACACTGCTGCGCAGTGCCGTGTTGTTTGACGTGTACCGTGCCAAGCCGCCCAAAGCGGGCGAAGTCGCTACCAACACCGGATTGGCGGCGGGCGAAAAGAGCTTGGCGGTACGCTTGACGCTGGGCAGCGCCGATGCCAGCCTGACCGAGGCCGAGATCGACACCGCAGTGCAAGCCGTTGTGGTGCAATTGACGGCACAAACCGATGCCCGACTGCGGGTTTAATCGTTAACAAGGAGCCACGACGTGACCGACGAATCGACCAGCGAAAGCCCGCAAGCCACCGCCTTGACCAAAGCCCAGTTGGTGGATTTGTTGTTTGACCATGTGGGCCTGAGCAAGCGCGAGGCCAAAGAAATGGTCGATGCTTTCTTTGACATGGTGGCCCAACGGCTCATTGCCGGTGCGGATGTGAAACTGTCGGGTTTTGGCAATTTTCAAATTCGCACCAAGGCACCAAGGCCGGGGCGCAACCCGCGCACGGGTGAGTTGGTGCCGATTGACGAGCGCCGGGTGGTGACTTTTCATGCCAGCAGCAAGCTCAAGGAGCAGATCCAGAGCACTGCTGCGGTGCAGTCCTCAGCGTCCGAGCGGATTTAACCCCCGCGCTGGCGCAGTGCTTCGTACAGGCACACGCCGCTGGCAACCGAGACGTTCAGGCTCTCGACAGCGCCTTTCATTGGAATACTGACCAGCGCATCGCAGGTTTTGCGTGTGAGTTGGCGCATGCCGTCGCCTTCAGCACCCAGAACCAACGCCACGGGGCCTTTCAAGTCGGCTTGGTAGATGCTTTGGGGTGCATCGTCGCTGGTGCCGATGATCCAAATGTTGCGCTCTTTGAGTTCGTTCAACGTGCGCGCTAAGTTGGTCACCATAAAGTAGGGCATGGTCTCGGCAGCGCCGCTGGCAACCTTGGCAACGGTGGCATTGATGCCCACTGCATGGTCTTTGGGGGCAATCACGGCGTGGGCACCAGCACCATCGGCTACGCGCAGGCAGGCACCCAAATTGTGCGGGTCGGTAACACCATCGAGCACCAGCAGCAGTGGTTGATCGATGCCTGCTGCTTCGAGGTTTTCGAGCAGTTCATCGAGCGAGGTAATTTGCGCCACGGGTTCAACCCGGGCAGCCACCCCTTGGTGGCCGTGGCTGCCAGCGAGCTTGGCAATGCGCACACTGTCGGCCTCGATCAGGCGGGCACCGGCTTCTTTGGCGCGGTCAATGAATTGGCGCATGCGCGCATCGCGCCGTGTGACCTCGTAATAAATTTCGATGATGGATTGTGGCGCGGTCTTGAGGCGCACGCCCACGGCATGAAAGCCGAAGAGAACTTTGGGAGAGGACATGGGGGGATTATCGAACGCTGGGCGCAGTTGTCGTGCAACGGTTGCAACGGCCTGCAACTTTGCTTGCCTTTGTCGGGGCGAAAGTATCCAATCTAAGCCAGATGTTTACTTTTCAAATACCAGCAGCTTGGGTGCTGCGCGCCGCAGTGATTGCGGGTTTTTTAGGTGCCTTGGGTAGCCCTTCGGTGGCCGCGCCTGCCACTGTCACACCCTTTATCAAGATCGACCAGTTTGGGTACCTCAACACCATGAAAAAGGTGGCGGTGGTAGTCAGCCCACAGGTCGGGTCGAACGCCATAAAAAGCGCAAATAGTTTCAAGCCCAGCACCGAATCTAATCAATACCAAGTGCGCCGGTGGGCCGATGATGTGGTGGTCGCCAGCGGCACTTTGCAGCCTTGGCGCAGTGGTGCCACCCATGCCCAGTCGGGCGATAAGGGCTGGAGTTTTGACTTCTCCGTACTGATGAGCAGCGGTTCGTATTACGTTTACGACACCCAAAACAAGGTCGGCTCGGGGCGTTTTGAGATCGGCCCGCGCGTCTATGACACCGTATTGCGCCACGCGGTACGCACCTTTTTTTACCAACGCATCAACCAAGCCAAGGCCGTGCCCTATGCCGACCCACGCTGGACAGATGCCAGCAGCTACGAGGGTGCAGGCCAAGACCGATCTGCCAGAAGCCGCTGGGCCAAAACCGATGCCAGCACCGCCCGCGACCTCAGCGGTGGCTGGATGGACGCTGGCGATACCAACAAATACACCACCTTTGCCGAGAGCGCTGTTTTACAATTATTGGATGCGTACCGTTTTAATCCGGGCGTTTTTGGCGATGCCTTCGGGATTCCAGAATCGGGCAACGGCACCAGCGACTTACTCGACGAAATCAAGTGGGAGCTGGAGTTTCTCAAGCGGATGCAGAACGCTACCGGCACCGATGGCTTGTTGCTCAAGGTGGGGGTCGATCATTACGGCAGCGTTTCGCCCCTCAGTGCCGATACCCGCCCACGCTACTATCTGCCCGAATGCACCTCGGCCACGCTAGCAGGCAGCGCGATGTTTGCCAGCGCTGGAGTGGTTTACAAAGCCACGGCATCCCAAGCTGCTTATGGCAATGACCTGATTGCCCGCGCTGAACGCGCTTGGGCACGGGCCAAGACCACCACGGCCAACTTCACGACCTTTCAGACCGCGTGCGACGATGGCGACATCAAATCGGGTAATTCCGATGTCAGCGCCGCCGGGCAAATGCAGAGTGCGCTGCTGGCGGCCATTTACCTGTACGAAGCCACTGGCAAGGCGCAATACCAATCGTTTGTTGAAAGCCACTACACCGGGGTGAAACCAATCAGCAATGGCTGGTGGGGGCCTTACAACCAGACGGTGCAAGTGGCCCTGCTGCGGTATGCCGACCTGAGTGGTGCCTCGGCCAGCGCAGTGAGCGCCATTCGCGTTCAAAAAGAGGCACAAAAGTCGGTGATGTCGATCACTGACTACAACGCCAATACCGACCTTTACCGGGCTTACGTGCCCGATGCCCAATACCACTGGGGCCACAACGAGGTGCGCGCCAATACCGGCAATTTGAACCTCGACTTCGCCAGTTTTGGCATCGACGGCACCAACGCCGCGCTTTACCGCGAAGTGGCCCACCAGCACCTGCATTGGCTGCATGGAGCCAATCCGCTGGGTTTGGTCATGTTGAGCCACATGGGGCCTTATGGGGCCGAAAACTCCGTGAACGAGATTTACCACGCTTGGTTTGACGATGGCACGGTGTGGGACAACGCCAGCACCTCGCCCAATGGCCCGCCCCCCGGCTACCTGACCGGCGGCCCTAATCCCGATTACAGCGGCAGCGTACCGGGCATTACCGACCAGCCACCGCAAAAAGCCTACAAAGACTGGAACAGCGCTTGGCCGGAAAATTCGTGGGAATTGAGTGAGCCAGCCATCTACACCCAAGCGGCTTACATTCAGTTGCTGGCGCGGATCATGGTGAGCGCCGATACCAGCTCGGACACCCAAGCGCCCAGCGCCCCCAGCCACCTGAGCAGCAGCACCGATGCGGCCAACAATACCACCCTGACTTGGACAGCAGCCACCGACAACATCGGGGTCGCAGGCTACGACCTCTACAGCGGGAGTGCCTTGTTGGCCTCAGGCCTGAGCGGTACCCGCTTGGCGCTCAACAGCCTGAGTGCTTTCAATTGCGGTACCAGCTACGCCTTGGTTCTCAAAGCGCGCGACGCGGCGGGCAATACCTCTGAACCCAGCAACACCTTGACCGTGACAACACCCGCGTGCCCGACGGCCAGCACGGTGCTGTATGCCGATGCACTGGGCTTGGGCTGGCAAGACTGGTCGTGGAGTTCGACCCGCGACTTTGCCAATGCGGCCCAAGTGAAGGTCGGTGCCAAATCGGTGCAGGTGGATTTTGCGGGCTGGGGAGGTTTGTCGCTGCGCCACGCCACGGGCATTGCCACTTCAGCCAATACCACGCTGAACTTTTGGGCTTACACGCCGCTGGCAACCCAGTTGCGGGTCAGTGTGCAAACGCAAGACAGTGGTGCCGATGCGGGCATGGCTGCGGTCGATTTGCCTGCCCAAAAATGGACTTACGTTGCCGTCACCTACGCCCAAATGGGCAACCCCGGCCTGATCAAGCGGGTCAATATCCAACTGGGCAGCGCTACGGCCAACACGGTCTATTTTGACCAGATTCAGCTGGGCCAGTAAAACAGTGCCGCTAGAGGCTCCAAAGGATAAACTTTCAATCTTTTAGGCCTCTAGCCCTTGTTTCATGGTTATTTATTGCTATAAAATATATAGCATAAAAATATTCCAAACGGACGGCGATGGAATTCGCCGAGTCCTATTTTTGGATGTCGCCGAGGCACAAATATTTGATTTCCACGTAATCGTCGATGCCGTGGTGCGAACCCTCGCGGCCCAACCCCGATTGTTTGACACCGCCAAACGGCACATGCTCGGTCGCCAAAATGCCCACATTGACACCCACCATGCCGTATTCCAGTGCCTCGCCAACCCGAAAAATCCGGCCCATATCGCGGCTGTAAAAATAGCTGGCAAGACCAAACTCGGTGGCGTTGGCCGCATCAATAACCTCTTGTTCGGTTTTGAATTTGAAGATTGGGGCAAAGGGGCCAAAGGTTTCTTCGTGGGCGCAGAGCATGTCGGCGTGAGCGTCGGCCACCACCGTCGGTTCAAAAAATTGGCCGCTGCCCAAGTCGCTTAAACGCTTGCCACCGACCAGCAACCGGCCTCCTTTGGCGAGTGCATCATCGACATGGCGCTGGATTTTTTCGAGCGCGGCTTCTTCAATCAGCGGCCCTTGGTTGACACCATCGTCAAACCCATTACCGACTTTGGCCGTTTTGACCTTGGCGGCAAATTGGGCAATAAACTGCTCGTACACATCCTCTTGGACATAAAAACGGTTCGAGCAGACGCAGGTTTGTCCGGCATTGCGGTACTTGCTGGCAAAAGCGCCTTCGACGGCGCTGTCGATATCGGCATCGTCGAACACAATGAAGGGGGCGTTGCCGCCCAGTTCCAGCGACATTTTTTTCACCGTCGGCGCTGATTGGGCCATCAAAATGCGCCCGACTTCGGTGCTGCCGGTAAAGCTCAAGTGGCGCACCACGCTGCTGCTGCACAGCAGTTTGCCGATGGCGATAGATTGGGCGGCATCGGCACTGAGCACATTCACCACCCCCGCCGGGATGCCTGCGCGCTGGGCTAGCTCCATCGCTGCCAGTGCGGTCAGGGGGGTCAGTTCTGCTGGTTTGATGATGACGGTGCAGCCCGCCGCCAATGCTGGGGCTACTTTGCGCGTCATCATGGCCAGCGGAAAATTCCACGGCGTAATGGCCGCACAGACCCCTATGGGCTGGCGCAGCACCATCAGGCGGCGGTTGTTGTCAAACTGCGGCAGCATTTCGCCGTTGATGCGCTTGGCTTCTTCGGCAAACCACTCGACAAAACTGGCACCGTAGGCGACTTCGCCCTTGGCCTCGGCCAGCGGCTTGCCTTGCTCGGCGGTCATGATGCGGGCCAAATCGTCTTGGTGCAGCATGAGCAGGTCGTACCAACGGCGCAGCAAGCCGCTGCGCTCTTTGGCGGTTTTGCTGCGCCAAGCGGGCCACGCAGCGTTGGCGGCATCGATGGCGGCTTGCGCCTCCTGTGGCCCCAAGTTCGCCACGTCGGCCAGATGCCCGCCCGTGGCCGGGTCGTACACGGCAAAGCGGCTGCTGCCGGGAATCCAAGCACCGTTGATAAAAGCATCGGTCTTGAGCAAGCTGGGGTCTTGGAGTTGGGCGAGGGGGGAGGTGGGCAAAAAGGGCGCAGTCGTCATGGGGTGGTGCTCCGGGGTGAGGATAAAAAAAGCCAGCCGCAAAGCATAGCGACAGCCGCCCTGTGAAGTGCCGCGCACTGGACAGGGCCAAATCTATAATCGAGGGCTGGCTTCAAAGGGCTGGCCGCCTGCCTGCCAGCCCCCTGCACACCCCTCTAATACACCTCCATGAGCACACCCACCTTCACCGTCGCCGACATTCGCAAGACCTTTTTGGACTTTTTCGCCGCCAAGGGCCACACGGTGGTGGCCTCCAGCCCCTTGGTGCCGGGCAACGACCCGACGCTGATGTTCACCAACTCGGGCATGGTGCAGTTCAAAGACGTGTTCTTGGGCACCGACAAGCGCCCCTACACCCGCGCTACATCGGTACAAGCCTGCTTGCGCGCTGGCGGTAAGCACAACGACCTAGAAAACGTCGGGTACACCGCTCGCCACCACACGTTTTTTGAAATGCTGGGCAACTGGAGCTTTGGCGACTATTTCAAGCGCGAATCGCTGCAATGGGCTTGGGAGTTGCTGACACAGGTGTACCAATTGCCCGCCGAGCGTTTGTTGGTGACGGTCTATGCCGAAGACGACGAGGCCTACGACATTTGGACGAAAGAAATCGGCCTGCCCGCAGACCGTGTGATTCGCATTGGCGACAACAAGGGCGGGCGCTACAAGTCCGACAATTTCTGGATGATGGCCGACACCGGCCCGTGCGGCCCGTGTTCTGAAATTTTTTACGACCACGGCGACCACATTCCCGGTGGCCCGCCCGGTAGCCCCGAAGAAGACGGCGACCGTTTCATCGAAATCTGGAACAACGTGTTCATGCAGTTCAACATGGACGAGCAGGGCAAGGTCACGCCGCTGCCTGCGCCTTGCGTGGACACCGGCATGGGGCTGGAGCGGTTGGCGGCGATCTTGCAGCACGTGCACAGCAACTACGAAATCGACCTGTTTGACGCGCTGATCCAAGCGGCATCGCGCGAAACTGGCGAAAAAGACCTGTCGAACAAATCGCTGCGCGTCATTGCCGACCACATTCGCGCCACCGCATTTTTGGTTAGTGATGGTGTGGTTCCGAGCAACGAAGGCCGGGGTTATGTGCAGCGGCGCATTGTGCGCCGGGCGATTCGCCACGGTTACAAGCTGGGCCAAAAAACACCGTTTTTCCACAAACTGGTGGCCGATTTGGTGCGTTTGATGGGCGATGCTTACCCACAACTGCGGGCGCAAGAGGCCCGCATCACCGACATTCTGAAGGTCGAGGAAGAGCGCTTCTTTGAAACGCTGGCCAATGGCATGGAGATTTTGGAAGATTACACAACAACCAGATTCTTACAGTTACAGGCATCTGCAAAGGCTATTGGAAGTTCAACGAAAGTTATTCCGCCTCAACAAAGATGGGGATTAGGCTGGGAAACACGTATTTTTGATGCTGTTTTTGAATGGAATGGAACGTTCTACCCTGTAAAAAATGTGATGCCTCATTCGAAGGAAGCAATCGATTCCGCAAAGGATTGGTTTGAGCTTGCACTTAGGGTTTTGTCTGACGAAGAAGCTCGATCAAGAATGAATGTGTTGGAGAATTCGAAAATTCTCATGTTTGTTTCTGGTGATGCAAATAATATTGCTACACATCAGTTTTTAGATTTGGCTACGCAACATAAAGAAAAAATTATTTTGAGATCTCTTACCAGTGAAGATGTGAAGTTAGCCCTTTATATTCCTGGAGATGTAGCCTTTAAATTACATGATACCTACGGTTTTCCGCTGGATTTGACTAACGATGTCTGCCGTGAGCGTGGTGTTGAGGTCGATGAAGCTGGTTTTAGCGTGGCGATGGAAAAGCAAAAGTCCCAAGCCCGTGCTGCTGGCAAATTCAAAATGGACAAGGCGCTCGAATACACGGGCGCTGGCAACACCTTTGTCGGCTATGAGCAGCTTCAAACCACTGCAAAAATCGTAGCACTCTATGCAGATGGAGTCAGCGTTGCAGCCCTTAAACAGGGTCAAAACGGTGTGGTGGTGCTCGATTCAACGCCGTTCTACGCCGAAAGCGGCGGGCAGGTCGGCGACGAAGGCCAATTGACCAGCGGCTCGGCCCGTTTTGCGGTCACCGACACCCTGAAAATCAAGGCCGATGTGTTCGGTCACCACGGCACCCTGGAAGCAGGCACGCTCAATGTCGGCGACCATGTCGATGCGGCTGTCAACACTGCCGTCCACGCGGCCACAGTACGCAACCACTCGGCCACCCACCTGATGCACAAGGCGTTGCGCGAAGTGCTGGGCGATCATGTGCAGCAAAAGGGTTCGCTGGTCAATGCCGAACGCACCCGTTTTGACTTTGCCCACAACGCCCCAGTGACCGATGCCCAAATCCGCCAGATTGAAGGCTTGGTCAACGACGAAATTTTTACCAACGCCGCTGCCCAAGCGCGGGTGATGGACATCGAATCGGCCCAAAAAACCGGTGCCATGATGCTGTTTGGCGAAAAATACGGCGAGACGGTGCGTGTTTTGGACATTGGCAGCAGCCGCGAACTGTGCGGCGGCACCCATGTGCAGCGCACTGGCGACATCGGTGTGTTCAAAATTGTCGCCGAAGGTGGCGTGGCCGCAGGCGTACGCCGCATCGAGGCCGTCACCGGCCAAAATGCACTGGCCTACTTGCAGCAGCTTGAAGACACCGTGACCCAAGCCGCTGGCAGCTTCAAGGCCCCGGTGGCGGAACTGCCGGGCCGCATTGGGCAGGCACTGGAGCAAATCAAGGCCCTCGAAAAAGAAGTGGCGGCACTCAAAGGCAAGCTGGCCTCGTCGCAAGGCGATGAGCTGGTCGGCCAAGCGGTGGAAATCAGTGGCCTCAAGGTGCTGGCGGTGCGCTTGGACGGTGCCGATGCCAAAACACTGCGCGACACGATGGACAAGCTCAAAGACAAGCTCAAGACCGCTGCCATTGTGCTGGCCGCCGTCGAGGGCGACAAGGTGCAGATCGCCGCTGGTGTCACCGCCGACAGCGTGGGACGCATCAAGGCCGGTGAGTTGGTGAACTTTGTCGCCGGTCAGGTCGGCGGCAAGGGCGGTGGCAAGCCCGATATGGCAATGGCTGGCGGTACCAACGCTGCGGGCTTGCCTGCGGCGCTGGCTTCGGTGCTGGGATGGGTCACAGCGCGCCTGAGCGCATAACCCCCCACACGACGTTCAAAATGAAGGCCCAGAGTGGCCGGTGGTGTCAAAAGCCATCGGCTTTGCTGGTGTAGGCCGCGCAAGCAGCATGAGGAGCTTGCGGCCTTCATCCAAAATAAGTACCGAAGACGCGACAGCAATGGCCCACAGCCAGTCGTTCAGTTTCAGATCGACGGTGTCAAAAATAGACTGTGCCGGAATCCAGTGGACAGCCAATATTTGCATTCCTAGAACAGCACCCAAGGCAAGCCAAAGTTTGCCATTGCTGAAAAAATTCTGGTTGAAAACGGTGCTGTACTCTGAGCGGGCATTGAAGACATTAAAAAATTGAAACAGCACAAAGGTCGTGAAAGCCAGTGTTAAAGCGTAATCTTGCCCCCCGCTGGCAAGGCCAGACTGGAACATAAACAGCGTTCCGACCATCATCGTTAGGCCATAAAGTGCCAGACGCACCAAGCGTCCAAGGGTCAAAATTTGCGCGTGTTGCGACCGGGGCTTGTCGTTCATGATCCCGGGTCGAGCGGACTCAATGCCCAGCGTCATGGCCGGTGGCCCATCCATAATGATGTTGATCCACAGCAGATTAATGGCGGTAAATGGTGCGGGCCAGCCCAGCAAAGTAGCCGTCAGCACCGTCAAGATCGCAGCAATATTGGTGGACAACTGAAAGCGAACAAACTTGGTGATGTTGTCGTAAACCACGCGGCCTTCTTGCACCGCGCGAACGATGGTGGCAAAGTTATCGTCGGTCAAAACCAGTGTTGCTGCTTCGCGGGTCACGGCGGTTCCGGTGATGCCCATGGCAACCCCAATATCGGCGGCTTTCAAGGCCGGGGCATCGTTGACACCATCGCCGGTCATGGCAACCACATGGCCTAGCGCCTTGAGCGCACGCACAATGCGCACCTTGTGCGTAGGTGAAACGCGGGCAAAAACGGTCGTGTCGTTCACGCGGGCTGCCAAGGCAGTGTCGTCTAGCGCATCCAGTTCAGCACCGCTCATGACCTCGCCATGCAAGCCCAGCTCACGGGCGATAGCTGCCGCCGTGGCTTTGTGGTCGCCGGTAATCATTTTGACTTGGATGCCTGCCTTCATGCACAACCCAATGGCTTCTTTGGCTTCAGCGCGTGGCGGATCCATCAAACCAGCCAACCCAAGGAAGGTTAAGTCATTCGCCCAGACCATCAGATCACCGGCGGGGTCAAAATCACCGGCTGGGATGGTACGCCGGGCCACAGACAAAACCCGCAAGGCTTGGTCGGCCAAGGCCAGATTTTCTTTTTCAATGTGCAGGCGGCAGGTGTTGTCAAGGGTTTGCTCGCCCTCTGAACTGAGGTAACGCGAGCAGCGCGCCAGCAAAACATCCGGCGCTCCTTTGATGAACATTTCTACCCCTTCACCCGTTTGGTGAAAGGTCGCCATAAATTTGTAGGCCGAATCAAAAGGAACTTCAGCAATACGCGGGTGACGCGTCTGTTCTGTGATCGGATCAACCCTGCCTTTTTGTGCCAGCACCCACAGCGCGCCTTCGGTCGGGTCACCAATCAGTTGACCATCGTTGATGCGTGAATCCGTACACAAGGCCATTGGCAACAGATAGGGGCGCAAATCGGTATCGGCGCTGGTTTCAATGCTGCCCTCGGCGTTGTAACCCTCGCCATTGACCGTGAAAGACTGCCCAGCAAACCAGCCAGCGCGGGCGGTCATTTGGTTTAAGGTCAGGGTTCCCGTTTTGTCGGAACAAATCACCGTGGTCGAGCCAAGTGTCTCTACGGCAGATAATTTTTTGAGAATGGCGCGGTTCTTTGCCATTCTCCACATCCCAATCGCCAAGGTTACTGTCACGACAGCCGGTAACCCCTCTGGAATGGCCGCAACCGCCAGCGCAATGGCGGTCATTGCCGCTTCTGCCAACGGCAAGCCCCGGACAAAATTGATCCCAAAAATCACACCCACGACAACACCAGCCATCGCGGCCAATTTTTTGCCCAAGGTATCGAGTTGGCGTTGCAGCGGTGTGCTGGTTTCGTCGGCACCGGCAATCATTCCGGCAAGTTTGCCCATTTCGGTGCGCATACCGGTGTTGGTGACTAGCAGTTCAGCGCGGCCACGGGTCAGCACCGTGTTCATGAACAGAAGGTTCACACGGTCGCCCAGTGGCAGATCTGCCCCTTCAAGGGCACGGGTGTGCTTGTTGACCGCGTGGGATTCGCCGGTTAATGCCGCCTCTTCTGCCTCCAGATTGTGGGCCACCAGCAGGCGGCCATCGGCAGGAACCTTATCACCGGCTTCGAGCAAAACAATGTCGCCCGGTACCAACTGACTGGCTGCTACCTCGGTCACCTGCCCGTCACGGCGCACCCGGGCGTGCGCTGCCAGCATATCTTTGAGCGCCGCCAATGTGCGCTCTGCCCGGTGCTCTTGCCAAAAACCAAGGCCTGCGTTCAAGACCACAACGATCAAAATGACCGCCGAATCTTTCAAGTCACCAATGGTCCACGCTAACCCAGCGGCCAATAGCAAAACGATGACCAGAAAGTTTTTGAATTGATCGATAAATTTGAGCCACAACGGACGCGCCGCCGCTTCGTCCAATTTATTCTCACCGTAAGTGCTCAGGCGTTGCTCCACCGCAGAGCGGGTTAAGCCCTCCGCAGGGTGCGCCTCCAGCGCTTGCGCTGCAGCATCGCCAGAGAGGGTGTGCCAAGGGGTATGTTGTGGAGTGCCCATGATCGATCAATCAAGATTTGAACAAAAAAGCGAAGTAGCAACACATTAAAACAACTCAACGTCGTCGTGGTGAACTTTGGTTTGTAATAGCCCTTGGGCCACCAAATCGCCGTAGTAGCGCACTTGGTTGCGGCCATTTTCCTTGGCAAAATACAGGGCTTGGTCGGCTTGGCCCAAAATCTCGACCGAAGAACCTGCCGCCGTTGAAACAAAGCCGACGCTGACGGTGACGCGCCCCACCTGCGGAAAATGCTGGTTTTCGACCGTTTTGCGAAAGCGGTTAAAAATTTGCTGTGCCGTAGCCAAATTGGTCGAGCGCAGCAGCACGACAAACTCTTCACCACCAAAGCGAAAAATTCGGTCATGGGGCCGGAACGAACTGCGCAGGGTGTTGGCCATCAAAATCAGCACTTCGTCGCCATACAGATGACCAAAGCGGTCGTTGACTTGCTTGAAGTGGTCGATGTCGATCACTGCCAACCATTGTTGGTTTTGTGCCGTCGGGGCTTCGGCATCGTCAGCCCGGGTGCTGGCGTGGCGCGCAAACTGTTCATCAAACGTTTTGCGGTTGTACAGGTCGGTCAGAGCATCGCGTTCGCTGTAGTCGAGCAAGCTTTGGTAGTTTTGGTAAACGCTGAAGATGCCGATCATCACGTCGATCCGGTGTGCCGAAAAGCGCCTGACTTGGCTGACCTCTAGGCAGGTGGTGACTTTGTCGTTCATCCACACCGGCAACCAGAGTGTGTAGCGTTTTTTGCCGCCCACTGTGCCCGACGCTTTTGCCAAAGCGCCGTGGTCGAGCACGCAGGCCTGCAGCTCTGGGTAGTTGCTCAGAGGCTCGCGGCGTGGGTCTTTGGCGGCATCTTCGTCGGTTGAAACCCAATCTTCAGGGCCGCGCCAAGTGCGGGGGCGTACGTGCAGCACGTCGCCCAGCGTAAATATCTCCAGCGAGCGCACCGCCAAGATGCCGGTCAGTTTTTCGATGGTGGACAGCACGGAAACCTCCAAGCGAAGGTGGTCACGGTGGCCGGTCATCTCGACCAGATTTTGCAAAATGGGCTTCATCTAAAACTCACTTCAGTTGGAAACCTCCCCCGTCAGGGGGATGGAATGCCTGTGCAGAGGCGTGGATTGAAACGCAGGGCAATGGCCCTTTGGGAGGAGATTTGGTTCAATCGCGGCGCAAAAAAACCAAATCCCAAACACCGTGGCCTAAGCGCAGGCCACGGTTTTCAAATTTGGTCAGGGGGCGGTATGCGGGTTGGGGTGCGTAGTCGCTGGCGCTGTTGCGCAGCAGCGGCTCGGCACCGAGCACTTGCAGCATTTGCTGGGCGTAGGGCTGCCAGTCGGTGGCGCAGTGCAGGTAGCCACCGGGTTTGAGCCGTGCGGCCAGTTTAGCCACCAAGGGCGATTGAATCAGGCGGCGTTTGTTGTGCTTTTTCTTGTGCCAAGGGTCTGGAAAAAAAATGTGGATGCCGTCTAGGCTCGCTGGGGCCAGCATGTGGTCGATGACTTCGACCGCGTCGTGTTGCAGGATGCGAATATTGGTCTGGCCCTGTTCGCCAATGCGTTTGAGCAATGCGCCCACGCCGGGTTCGTGGACTTCACAGCACAAAAAATTGTCATCCGGGCGCACGCGGGCGATGTGGGCAGTGGCTTCACCCATGCCAAAACCGATTTCCAGAATCAATGGTGCTGCGCGGCCAAAGGCAGCGTTGGCATCCAACGGTTGGGCGGTGTAGGGCAAGATAAAGCGTGGCCCCAAGTCTTCAAAGGCTTTGGCTTGGCCGGTGGTGGTGCGACCGGCCCGGCGAACAAAGCTTTTGATGGTTTTGGGATGGGCCACATCGGGCGGCGAGGTGCCGGTGGCACCTGTGGCAGTGGTCAAAGGGGTGTGGGGCAAGCCAGCGGCTGCACCGAGGGGGGCGGGTGTTAGGTCAGATTCAGTCACGGTGCCGATTGTAGAGATGCCTCCACGCGGCCACCCACAGTGCCAGTGCATCGGCCAGAGTGCTGTGACTTGAAGGCGCTATCGGCGGTAAGCCCAGCAGGGTGGCAGCTTGGGACAAGGCTTGCAAGGGATGATCGGTGTTGACAGCGGGAGCGCCGTGCTGTTTGGAGAGCTTTTCGCCGTCGGCACCTCGCACCAGCACCGTGTGCAAGTAGTGCGGCGTGGGCAGGCCCAGTGCCTGCTGGAGCAAAATTTGGCGCGGTGTGTTGTCGGCCAAATCCTCGCCGCGCACCACATGGCTGACCCCTTGGGCACCGTCATCGACCACCACGGCCAACTGGTAGGCCCACAGACCGTCGGCACGCAAAAGAACAAAATCACCAACGCTTTGCGCCACGTTTTGCTGTTGCGCTCCCAAGCGCCTGTCATACCACTGGAGGATTTTATCTGCTATAAAAAAAGGAGCTGACTTTTCTTGCTGAACAGGCGCTAGAGCCGCTTTTGACTCAGATTTATCCACATTCAAGCGCCAAGCCCGTGCTGGCAGCCCACGCAGCCCGTTGCGGCAGGTGCCGGGGTAGGGCAGCGCCGCATGGCGTTCGCGGGCGTGGCCTTGGGCGGCATGGGCTTGCGCGATGTCTTTGCGTGAGCAGGCACAGGGGTAGGCCATGCCTTGGGCTAGCAATTGCGCCAGTGCCTGCTGGTACAGGGTGCTGCGCGCCGACTGCCACTGCGGTGCTTCGTCTGGCAGCAAACCACAGGCGGCCAGTTGTTGCAGGATGATGTGGTCCGCACCGGGGCTGCAGCGGGGCGTATCGACATCTTCTATCCGCACCAGCCAGCGCCCGTTGTGATGGGCACGGGCATCCAGCCAGCTGGCCAGCGCCGCTACCAGCGAGCCTGCATGCAGCGGCCCGGTAGGAGAGGGCGCAAACCGCCCTGTGTAGCGGTGGGCGCTGGCGCGGGCGTTCATGCCACGGCAAGGGCCATTTCGAGGCCAGAAATAAATGCGTCCTCAAGTCGGTGGCCCAAGCACCAGTCGCCACAGGCACCGATGCCGATGGCGCTGTCCCACAAATGGCTACTGCCCAAGGGCCAAGAGGTCTGCGCGTAACGCCACAGGCGCATCTCGACGTAGCTGGGTTCGGCGCGGATGCCCGTTACTTCCGAAAAAGCCTTGAGCAACTTGGCTTGGACACGGGGCGCATCGTCTTCGAGGTGTTCGTGCGACCATGCTGGATTGGCTTGCACCGTCCAGCGCTCAATGCTGTTGCGACCGGGTTTGGAGGACTCGCGCGCTACCCACCCAAGGCGGTGGTGGGTGCTGCGTGCAGCGTTCCATTGTGGGCCTAGCGTGGTCAAGTCTGGACGTACGGCTTGCGGAAAAGCCAGCATCAGCGTCCAGCATGGCACCATCAACACATCGGCTAAAGGACTGTTGAGCGTGCTTTCTAGCCCCGATGCGGTCAATAAAGCATGTGCTTGCGGCGCTGGAATTGCCAGCAGCACGGCATCAAACCCTGCCACCACTTGCAAAGCACCCTCGCTTGTCTCGGTGTGTAGCTGCCAGCCCTGCGGTTGAACCCGATCACGTCCGATGCGCAGGACGCGGGCATCTACCCGCAGACTACCGCTTTGCTGCAGTGGCTGTGCCCAAGCACGCACCAGCGCATCCATGCCCGGACTGGCAACCCAGTGGGCTTCGGTGGGCGGGCGACTGGCAATGGCGACGCGGCCAACGGCATCGAGCACGCGCACTGCGGTAGCACTCCAAGGTCTAAACACCCCTGGCACGGTGTCTAGGGCTTGGGCAAAGCGCTCATCACGCACCGTGAAATACTGCGCCCCGGCATCAAAACAGCCAGACGGGGTATTGTGGGTCGCTGTGCGTCCGCCAACTTGGTCAGACTCTTCAAACACAGTGACATGGTGCCCTGCCTGCACCAGTGTGCGTGCGCAAACAATCCCCGCCATGCCCGCACCAACCACAGCAAAGTGGCGTGGTGCGCTGGCGGGGGTCGATGTACCGGAAGTACGGGCGCGCCGAAGACGGGGAGCGGGAGTAGGAGTGCGAGAGGGCATGAAAAGCCTTTCAGGGCAAGGATGAATCAGGTAGGGAGCATCACACGTTCGCACTCTACACGCGCTGGGCTGCCGTTGCGATCGAAGGCCAAAAATGCCGAAATGCGGGCGATTGATTTGCATGCTTGAAGTCAGCAATTCTTTGGAATTTGCGTGTTCAAGGGGCAAACAAGCCTGTAAAGTGCAAGCTTCGGCCTTTGGCCCGAGAGCATTCCACGCACTCCACTGAACTTTTATAAGTATGTCAATTCATTTTCCGGGCATTGCGTTCAACGAAGCGGACGGTCAAATTTTGTTGGTTTCTCAGCCCGTTGAGGGGCGGCCCACCATCGACAGTACGACGTTGCATGCTTTGCTGATACAAGAGGGCTATGGCGACTGCCAGATTGATGCCGTTGCCGTTGACAGCGCGGCCAAGATGTGCAATGTCCAAGAGACCTCGTTTGGCATTGAGGTTGCTAAGCGTTTTGATGCACAAATACAGGTGCACACCAGCCACGACGACATGACGGCCATGTTGACGGTCATTCCTCCGATGGGAGGTAAGGCCGTCACCCAAGAGGCCATCATGCAGGCGCTGTCCGCTGCAGGGGTGGTGTTCGGTATCGACGAAACGGCCATTGAGCAAGTTTGTCAATTGGGCAGTTGCACCAGCTTTCCTGTGGCGGCTGGGGCACCACCGGTACATGGTGTCGATGCCACATTTGATGAGCTGATTGAATACACGGTCAACCGTGAACCCAAGCTCGATGAAAATGGACTGATTGACTACCGAGAACGTGGGGAAATTTTGACCGTACAGGTGGGCGCTGCCTTGATGCGGCGTACACCAGCCACGTTGGGTGTGGCCGGTCATACGGTCAAGGGCCGTGTCTTGGCGGCGCACGCTGGGCGTGACAAGCGTTTTGGTGCTGCTGCAAAAGGTGCAGAAGTCTCCGCTGAAGATGCCGATTTGTTGGTGGCTGCGGTCAGTGGACAGCCAGTGCGGGTCGATTGCGGCGTGATGATCGAACCCATCCTGAACCTCAAAGAGGTCAATATGGCGACCGGCAACATTCACTTCGACGGCAATGTTCACATTACCGGTGAAGTGGTACAAGGCATGACAGTCAAGGCCACCGGAGATATTGTGGTCAATGGAATGGTCGATTCCGGCACCCTCGAAGCTGGAGGCGATATTCAAATCAGCGGCGGTGTCATTGCCCGTGCCAAGTTGCGCGCGGGTGGGGCGGTCAGTGCCCGGTTTGCTGAAGGTGTTCGCATTGAGGCAGGCACGGTGATTTCGCTCAAAGACATGGCCTTGGAATGCGAGTTGCACTCATTGAATCAGATCATCATCGGTTCTGATCTTCGGCGTGGCAGGTTGATTGGTGGTTCAACTACGGCGATGTTGTTGGTGCGCGTTGGCAGACTGGGTTCAGACAAAGCAGGAACGACCCGGGTCGTGGTGGCCATGAACCCAGAACTGGACGAAAAATATGCCCAATTGCAAGCGCGTGTGGCCGAAGAGGAAGCCGCCGAAGTGCGCTTGAGCAAGCTGGTCAAGCATTTGCAGTCTATTGGCGACCCCCAAGGCGTGCTCGAACGCGCCAAAGCATCGTGGCAGCATGCGGTGCAAGCATGGAGTAAGTCGCTGGCAGAACGTACCGAGCTTGAAAAAGAACTGGCATTGATGCAAACGGCCAAGGTCGAGATTGGCAGTGGTGCAGATGGTGCTATAGACCTATCAATTGGCAAACTCACGGCCCGCTTGCGCAGTGAATTTGGTCCGGGTGTTTTTGCTTTGGGCGAGGACGGCCACATGGTCTTTACCGGTGCTCAAGGAACCACCTTGCCACTAAACCGCTGATTTTTAAACCGCCTGATGTGCTCAGGCGATGCGCTTGAGCAGGGTTTCTTCAATTTTGTTGGCTAATTGCGAAATAGCCAGTGCTGCCGGGCAGCCCGGCATTTGCAATTGCAGAAGCTGGCGGCGCATGACCGCTTCGCGCACTGCAGGGTCAGCGGGAATGTCACCCATGTGAATCAGGCGCAGGGGTCGGCCTGAATCGGTCACGACAAAGCGATCAAGCACCTGTTGCAGTTGGCCTGTAATCGCACGGCCATCGCCTGGGCGTGCTGCTTGGTTGACGACTAAGCGAACGTGTTGGCGTTTTTGTTGTGTAGCCAGTACCTTGATTGCGGCGTAAGCGTCGGTCAATGAAGTGGGTTCGGGGGTTGCCACGATCAGCACCTCAGGGGCCAGCGACACTGAAAATAGCACCACATCGGAGATACCGGCACCGGTATCGAGCAAGATCATGTCGTAACGTGGCGTTAGCGTTTGAATGACCTGCAAGAATTGGGCGCGTACTTCAGAAGTCAGGCGCGAATACTCGACCATGCCTGAACCAGCCAGCACGACCGAGAAGCCTCCGGGGGCGGCAATCACCGCTTGATCCAAACGGGCTTTGCCGGTAAACACGTCGTGCAAGGTGACCTTGGGGTGCAGGTTCAGCACTACATCAAGGTTGGCCAAGCCCAGATCGGCATCGAGTACCAGCACACGATGACCGCGCCGCGTGAGCGCTGCGGCCAGATTGGCAGAAACAAAGGTCTTGCCCACGCCGCCCTTGCCGCTGGTGACGGCAATGATGCGGGCACCGGCACGCGCAGGCACCTGGTTGGCGTCTGCGAGGAGGGTGGGGTTGGACGGCGCGTCGCTCATCTCATCGCTTTCAAAAGGCGCTGTCGGTGGAATTGGAAGGGGGCAGATCGCCCCAGCCGGACGGTGTGCCAAGTGGGCCAAACAGCAGCCCCTTTTCTTCGGCCGTCACGGTGCTGTCAGGTTGCTCTTCAATATGTACGCGGTTGCGGCCGGCTGATTTTGCCTTGTAGAGGTGCAGGTCCGCGCGGTCAATCCATAACGCGGTGGTCGAACGAATCCATTGCAACGCAAAAGCGCCGCCAATGCTGATGGTGACGTGGATTTCTTTGCCAGGAGCAATGCGTACCGGTATCGCTTCGACGGCTCGGCGGATGCGTTCTGCCATGGTCCGACCAGAGGCCGCATTGCATACCGGCAGCACGACAGCAAATTCCTCTCCACCGTAACGTGCTAGGGTATCCATAGGGCGCAAGCAGGCACTCAGAGTTTGCGATACCACTTGCAATACTAAGTCACCTGCCAAATGTCCGTGGGTGTCGTTGACTTTTTTGAAATGGTCAATGTCCAGTAGCAGTAGCAATGCTGCCTCACCTGAGCGTGCCACCCGGTCAATTTCGCGTTCTAGCACGGTGTGAAAGTGGCGTCGGTTGGCCAAACCTGTCAGCGAGTCTTTGAGAGACAACTCGCACAGTCCATCAATCAGGCGCTGCAAGTGAGACGCTGGAGTTTCGGTGGAATTGGTTGCACCAGCCGACCCCACCAGCGCGCGGGCTGTCTCCAGGCGCAAATCACGCAGGTCAACAAAGTGGGTGGGTGGAGTTGGGGACACGGCAAATAGCTGGTGCAGTTGCGACAGTGTAACCCTGCCTTTGTCTGTCTTTCCGGGATAGCCCAAGGTCAGGTTAGGTAATATCGTGCCGCTTATGCCCTTGAGGCTCTATAGAGCAAAAACTAACTTCGGTTTGAAACCCACCCCCTTCAGGGGGATAAAATTGCCTTGGGATAGGGCCAGCCTCTCCAAAGTCGCCTCTTGAAAGGCGTAGATTGAAATATGACACGACAGCCCCCATCCTTGTTGAGCCGCATTGCGCTGGCCGTCAGCAGTTTTTTTTCCATCATTGCAAGCCCTGAATTTGCCAGCCGCGTTGAACAACTGCGCGAAGGCGAACTCCCTGTCACTCCGGTGACTCCAGTGGCCGCACCTGCCGCCTCTGCTGTGCAGCACCCTTCAGAAGCGCCGGCGCTACAGTTGCTTGGATTGTTGCAACGCGAGGCCCGTTTTATCGACTTTATCGAGGAAGATGTGGCGCTTTATGGTGATGCCGATATCGGTGCTGCCGCGCGGGTGGTTCACGAAGGTTGCCGTAAAGTGCTGCGCGAACACTTCAGCCTAGAACCGGTGCGCAGTGAGAGTGAGGGCAGTCGTATCACGCTGGCGGCGGGCTTTGATGCGACGCAGGTACGTGTCACGGGCAACGTTGTCGGCCAACCGCCCTTTGTTGGTAGTTTGAGCCACCGGGGATGGCGCGTGACCGATACCCGTCTGCCGCACCAGTCTGATAGCCATAACCACGCGATTGTTGCCCAAGCAGAGGTGGAATTGTGAGCGCCCGCTATACGATTGGGATTGATTTGGGCACCACGCACTGTGCCTTGTCTTGGGTCGATACCCAAACCAGCGATGGTGAAAAAGTGGTGCAAGGTGTGTTGCAAGTGCCCCAATTGACGGCTCCGGGCACCCTAGAGAATAAAGCTTTGCTGCCCTCGTTCTTGTACCTGCCCCACGCCAGCGAACTGGCCCCGGGTGATTTGACACTGCCTTGGCCGTCGTCAGAAAACTGTGCTGTGGGCGAATTGGCCCGCACACGCGGTGCTGCGACCCCCACTCGTTTGGTGTCGAGTGCCAAGAGCTGGTTGTGCCATGCGGGTGTGGATCGGCGTGCGGCCATTTTGCCTGCTGAAGCATCCGCTGAAATCGAGCGTATCTCCCCTTTGGAAGCATCAGTACGTTACCTTGCGCATTTGCGTGCCGCATGGAATCAGCAGCATCCGGAGGCGCTGTTTGATGCCCAAGATATCACCATCACTATTCCGGCCTCGTTTGACCCTGCTGCGCGTGAATTGACCGCCGAGGCAGCGCAGACGGCAGGTTTTAGCCACCTGACCTTGCTCGAAGAGCCGCAAGCGGCACTTTACAGTTGGATTCAACAAAGTGACGGCCAGTGGCGCAAGGAAGTGCGCCAAGGGGACACCATCTTGGTGGTGGATATTGGCGGTGGTACTACCGACTTGTCGTTGATTGCGGTGCTAGAGCGCGAGGGTAACCTCGAATTGCACCGTGTGGCTGTGGGTGAGCATATTTTGCTCGGCGGCGACAACATGGATTTGGCATTGGCCTATGGCGTAGCACGCAAGTTGGCAACACAAGGCAAGCAACTTGATGCGTGGCAAACGCGCGCGCTGGCCCATGCGTGTCGCAGTGCCAAAGAGACGTTGCTCAGTGACGCTACGGTGCAGGCTGTGCCGGTGGTGGTGCCGAGTCGGGGTTCGAAACTCATTGGCGGTTCTATTCGCACTGAGGTGACGCGCGAAGAACTCACACAGAGCTTGCTGGAGGGCTTCTTCCCTGCTGCTGCGGTCTCCGATCAGCCTGTCAGTCGTGCCCGTGGTGGTTTGACCCAGCTCGGACTGCCTTATGCCCAAGACGCTGCTATTACCCGGCATTTGGCGGCCTTTTTAAGTCGCCAGCGTGGTGCCACGGCGCAGCTAGACGGTTTTGGCGCAGCGAGGGTCGATGACGCGACCTTTTTGCATCCAACGGCCGTGCTGTTCAATGGGGGGGTGCTGAAGTCCGATTTGCTAGCGCAGCGGATTTTGTCGATTCTCAACGGTTGGTTGGTTGCCGAGGGCGCAGCTCCAGCGCGTTTGCTGGGGGGCGCTGATTTGGATTTGGCTGTGGCACGGGGTGCCGCTTACTACGGCTATGTTCGGCGTGGGCGTGGTGTGCGGATTCGGGGTGGTACAGCACAAGCCTATTACATTGCCGTTGAGTCGTCGATGCCCGCCATTCCCGGTATGGAACCACCCATTCAGGCGCTGTGTTTGGCACCGTTTGGTATGGAAGAGGGTACCGATGCGGCTTTGCCAGCACAGGAGTTTGGCTTGGTGGTGGGTGAGCCGGTGCGTTTTCGCTTTTTTGGTTCATCGGTGCGTCGCCAAGATCAGGTGGGAACTTTGCTGGATTTCTGGGGGCCAGACGAATTGCAAGAATTGGCCGAAATCCAAGCCTGTTTGCCCGCTGAAGGGCGTGCTGCCGGCGAAGTGGTTCGGGTCAAGCTCCACGCCCGGGTGACCGAAGCTGGAACCTTAGAGCTGGAAGCCCTGCCAGCAGGGGGAACTGAGCGTTGGAAGGTACAGCTTGATGCGCGCAGTGATGTCAGCCATTGACTGCGCTGGCTAGCTCACACTGGTATGGCTGCACGCTACACCGTCGGCATTGATCTGGGCACCAGCCACACGGTGGTGGCTTACGCCGACCATGCCAATGCTGCGACGCAAGGTGGTTTATCGGTGGAGCTGTTGCCGATTGATCAATTGGTTGGCCCCGGTCAAGTCGCCGCCCAACCGCTTCTGCCTTCGGTGCGCTACCACCCTGCCACGGGCGAGCTACCTTCGGCAGCTCTGGTATTGCCTTGGCCCTTATCGACAGAGCCTACCCCGGTGGCCGGTGCAGTGCCAGCCGTTATGGGGTGCTATGCCCGTGATTTGGGCGCTAGAGTCCCCGGGCGCTTGGTCTCTAGCGCCAAAAGTTGGTTGTCGCATCCGGGGGTGGACCGCACCGCCGCTATCTTGCCTTGGGGCGCTGGTGACGATGTGGCGAAAGTTTCGCCAGTAGCTGCCAGCGCTGGCTATTTGGCCCATGTGCGCGCAGCATGGAATGCCCGTTTTCCGGATGCTGCACTAGAGCAGCAAGATATTGTCTTGACGGTGCCGGCCTCGTTTGATGAAGGTGCGCGCGCTTTAACCATTGAGGCGGCACACCTTGCCGGTTTGCCCCATCTGCGCTTGCTCGAAGAGCCGCAGGCAGCTTTTCATGATTGGTTGTTTCGTCACCGGGCTAGTTTGGCGACCCAATTGGAGCATTCCAAGCTGGTGTTGGTGTGCGATATCGGCGGTGGCACCACCGATTTGACACTGATTGCTGTGACCGGGGATGACCAAGCGCCCGAATTGACCCGCATTGGTGTTGGCGAGCACCTGATGCTCGGTGGCGACAACATGGATTTGGCTTTGGCGCGGCGGATGGAGCCGCGCTTTGGGGAGTCAGCACCATTGACTGCTGCTCGTTTTGCCCAACTTGTTCAGCGCTGTCGCGCAGCCAAAGAGCAGCTTTTGTCCAGCGATGCACCCGAGTCGGTCGGGATCACGTTGCTGGGAGCTGGCTCCCGACTGGTGGGGGCTGCACGTTCAGCACAGTTGACCCGGCAGGAGGTACAGGATTGGTTGGTGGATGGTTTTATGCCGCGCGAGGATGCCAGTGCACGCCCGCAGCGACGGCGCTCGGGCATTGTCGAGTGGGGTCTGCCCTATCCTGCTGACCCAGCCATGACCCGCCATCTGGCTGCTTTTTTGGGTCGTTACGATCTGCCCATTCCAGATACCTTGCTGCTCAACGGTGGTGTGTTTCGTTCTTCCGTACTGGCCCAGCGCATCACAGATGTCCTGACCGATTGGCGCGGTGGCCCGATTCACGTTCTGCACAACGATGCCCCCGACGTTGCTGTGGCCCGTGGGGCAGTCGCCCATGCCTTGGTGCGTGCAGGGCGCGTTTCTGGCTTGGAGCGCGGCATCGGTGGCGGTTCGGCCCGCAGTTATTTCTTGGTACTCGAAGATAAGAAACAGTGCGAACGGGGCATTTGCATTTTGCCGCGAGGTACCAGCGAGGGGGTAGAAACGCACCTCAAGAGCCACACTTTCTCCCTGCGTTTGGGGCAGGCCGTGCGTTTTCATTTGGTGTCGTCGGTGGCCGATACCCCTTGGCAGGCGGGTGATTTGGTCGATTTGTCCAATGATTTTGGCAGTGAAGATCATTTCGTGCGCTTGCCGGCGATTTCTGCCGTACTGCCCGCACCTGAAGGGCGGCGTCGGGTCGATGTCCGCGTTCAACTGACGGCCAGCATGACCGAGGTCGGTACCCTCGAGGTGCACTGCGTCAGTACCGAAGATGCCGATCAACGCTGGCTGCTCGCCTTTCAATTGCGCGGTGGTATCGAGGCGGATGGGAGTCAGGCACCACCTCAGCACCCGATTGCACAGCATCCCCGCTTGCCCGACGCACTGCAACGGATAGACCGCATTTTTGGCACAACGGTGCCGCCACCAGATGCGAAGGCCGTGCGGCAGCTTCGTGTTCATTTAGAACATTTTCTCGGCCCACGCCAAGACTGGGATTTGCCGTTGTTGCGGGCGCTGTTTGATGCTTTGTTAGCACGCGCCCGCCGCCGCCGCCGTACCGCCGAGCATGAGCGTGTCTGGCTCAATTTGGCTGGATATTGCCTTCGTCCCGGCTTGGGAGCAGCGCTGGATGCTTGGCGTATTGAGCAGCTTTGGGAGATATTTCCGCAAGGCATTCAGTACGCTACAGAAAGTGCCAATTGGTCGGAGTGGTGGACGCTGTGGCGCCGTGCTGCTGCCGGTTTGACGCAGGCGCAGCAATTGGCGCTGTTGCCGTCGCTGGTGGGGCATCTGGAAGATGTGGCAGCGGCTCCCCGGGCTAAATCACCGCTGCATGGCAGTTACGACGATATGGTACGCCTGACCGCAGCGCTAGAGCAGATACCCGCAGCACACCGCATCGACGTTGGACACTGGCTGTTAGAGCGATTACAACGCTCAGCTGAAAACCCTCAGACTTGGTGGGCGGTGGGCCGTATTGGTGCGCGTGTGCCGCTGTACGGCAGCGTGCACAACGTCGTCCCGCCCGAGTCGGCGCTTGTCTGGCTGGAGGTCTTGCTGGCGCTGGATTGGAAGGCGCTGGAGCCAGCCGCCTTTGCGGCTGCCCAGATTGCCCGTTGCAGTGGTGACCGTGCTCGCGATTTGCCACTTCCGTTGCGCCAAGAGGTCGTGCGTCGCTTGGTCGCTGTCAGGGCACCGCAAAGCTGGATCACGATGGTGAATGAGGTGGTGCAATTGGGCGAGGCCGACCAGCGGCGCAGCTTTGGCGAAGGGTTGCCGCCGGGGTTGCAGTTGTTGGGGTGAATTTTTCGGTTTTGGTTTCAGAAACCTGAAGTTACGCATTCAATCGACCACGATGGCGCAAAGTTAGTGAATTTTGCTGCATAGTTGCCACTGCGGTATCGGGCGTGGCGTTGTCCGTTGATGTCCGGTGCCGTGGGTCGTTGTTTGCTCCCATCTTTCTTTTCTGATGCCATGAAAAATGCTCCCGACTGGATCGCCCGCGGTGTCTCGCGCCTGCGCTCAAAACCCACCGAATCGGTCGATAAAACCGCACCGCGCACCACCCATGAGCGACTCCAAGCAACGTTGCGACGCGCTGACGAAGCGCTTTCGCCCCGTGTACTGCGCCGTGTGCTGGCCGATTTGCAAGCTGTGATCGAGCCACGTACCAGCGAACTCGAAGGCGGTCGTCGTGCCCAAGTGGTGGCGGATTGGTACGCACAGGCCAAGCCCCTAGAGCGCTACGATCTGTGGCTGCTGATGTGCGAGCAGTTTGCTCCGGATGCGACGCGGTTTAAATCGGCACGCCAGCGTTACGAAGCTGCAGCGGGCACCGACGAAGAGAGTCAGGCAGAAATCACCTTGCGCCGGGCGCTGGTATCGCCGCGCACCCGGCTTTTGCAACGCTTTGCGGTACCACCGCAAGGAATGCGTTTCTTGCTCGATTTACGCGCTGAGTTGTTGTTATTTCTCAAAGACGATAAGCGGTTGGCCGCTCTGGATGCCGAACTAGAGCATTTGTTTTCGACCTGGTTTGATGTGGCATTTTTAGAGCTGCAACGCCTGAGCTGGGATTCGCCCGCATCGCTGATCGAAAAACTCATCAAGTACGAGGCTGTGCACGACATTCGCAGTTGGGCTGACCTGAAAAATCGCCTCGATAGTGACCGGCGCTGCTATGGCTTTTTTCACCCACGTTTGCCCAATGAGCCGCTGATTTTTGTCGAGGTGGCACTGGTCAGCAGCATCTCTAGCAGCATCACGCCGTTGCTGGACGAGGCGGCTGCACCGGTTGATATTGCCCGTGCCAGCACAGCAATTTTCTATTCGATCAGCAACACCCAAACCGGCCTGCGCGGTGTCAGCTTTGGTGATTCACTCATCAAAAATGTCGTCGAGACACTGTGCGCTGAGTTTCCCCGTTTGCGCACCTTTGCCACGTTGTCGCCGATTCCGGGCTTTCGGCCTTGGCTGGCTAAAAATGCTCAAGCCATGCTCAGTCTGGCAGGTGAAAAGCAACGCACTGAACTGGCCCGTGCCGTGAATGTGGCTTCGCCTGAAGCACTGCAAGTGCCGCTTCTGCTGGTCGCGTGCGACAAGGCAGCAGAACTTGATGCCAAATCGCCCGTGTGCCAATGGCTGGTGCAGTGCGCAGCTCACTATTTGGCACGGGAGTTGCCGGGTGGCAAGCCTGCCGATCCTGTGGCCCGCTTTCATTTGGGCAACGGTGCGCGCGTTGAGCGGCTCAATTGGGCGGGCGATCCATCGGACAAAGGACAAAAGCAGTCGTATGGCCTGATGGTGAACTATTTGTACGACCTCAAGCGAATTGACAAGCATCGCAGTCTGCTAGCGCAGGGTAGAGCAGCCGCATCCAAAGAGATGGAAGGCCTTTGCTTCAAAAATCAGCGGTGAGTCGGGTAGTTTTTTGCTATTTTATTGATAGCTACTTATCGTTGGTAGATAAGGGCTACCAACCGATTAGACTGAAAAAACCAAGATTTTGGCTTGAAGGTGCTCTTTAGCGCAGTACCAGCACCGGAATATGCGAGTGCGTGAGGACGTGCTGGGTTTCACTGCCCAGCAACAAGCGCTTGATACCCTTGCGGCCATGGGAGGCCATGACAATCAGGTCGCACTCGTATTTTCTGGCGGTGGCAATCACTGCTTCGGCCACCAAGTCGGATTTGGCAATCACGGTTTTGACGGCCACCCCCTGCGCGCTGCCTTGGGTTTTGACGGTATCGACCAACGCTTGGGCAGCGTCGCTCCATTGTTTTTCGATCTGCTCGATATCACTGGCATCTACCGGCATGCCGCCTTCAAAATAGCTGTGCGGGTAGCGCGGCACCACTTTAAGGGCCACTACGCTGGCGCCCGCGAGGGCCGCCAGTGACAGGCCGCTCTGAACTGCTTTTTCAGACAATTCGGAGCCATCGGTGGCAATCAAGATATGCTGGTACATGAAAGATTCCTCCTGCAGAATGGTTTGCTGGCGCAGTGTATTTTTTGAGGGCAAGGCCGTTAACCAGTATGGCATGCAAAAGCGGTAAGCTTGGAGCATGCCAATGAATTCCAAGGTCGTTCCGCAAGCGGGTCATCCCCTCGATCCGGCGCAGGTGCAATCCCTCCAAGAAGCACAAAAGTTACTCGATGACAGCCAAGAATGGGCGACCTTTGGTCGGCCCTGTGCTGAAGGTGGTTCAGAGGCAACTGCCACTGGCCCTTGGGAGTCGCACGTTTTGATTGAGGGGATGCACTGCGCTGCCTGCGCCCTGACGATTGAGGATGCACTGCGTGCCGTACCCGGTGTAGCGCAGGCTGAGGTTAGTGCCGCCACCCACCGTGCACGGGTGGTGTGGCAACCCGCGCTGGTTTTGCCATCGCAGTGGATGGCAGCGGTGCGCCAAGCTGGTTACAGCGCACTTCCGGCGATGGATGCGATGGCCCGTGAGCAGCGCCGCCAAGAAAACCGACGTGCTTTGTGGCGCTGGCTGTTGGCTGGGTTTTGCATGATGCAGGTGATGATGTATGCGTGGCCTGCCTACGTAGCTTTGCCCGGCGATCTCTCACCCGAGATGGAGCGCCTGCTGCGTTGGGCCTCGTGGGTTATTACGTTGCCGGTGGTGCTGTTTGCTTGTGGGCCATTTTTTACCAGCGCTCTGCGCGATATCCGCCAGCGCCGAGTCAGCATGGATTTGCCAGTCGCGCTCGGGATGGCCATTACCTTTGCTGTTAGCACGGCGGGTACTTTCGATCCTTCTGGGTTATTTGGTCGGGAGGTGTTTTTTGACTCTCTGACCATGTTTGTCTTTTTTCTGTTGACGGGTCGTTGGTTAGAGCTGCGCCTGCGTGATCGCACGGCAGGGGCCCTAGAGGCCGTGATGAACCGGCTTCCTGACAGCATTGAACGGCGAAACCCCGATGGTACGTTTGAGCGTGTGGCGGTGCGCCGACTGGGGGTCGGAGATGTGGTGCGTGTGTTGCCCGGTGAGGCGTTTCCGGCCGATGGGCAAATTACCATCGGCCAGACCTTGGCAGACGAGGCGCTGCTGACGGGTGAATCGACCCCTGTGCCCCGTACCGAAGGCGATATGGTCACCGCAGGCAGCTACAACCTGCAATCGGCGGTGGAGGTTTGTGTACAGGGTACGGGCGCTGCGACCCGGTTTGGGCAAATCGTTGCCTTGATGGAAAGCGCATCGCTGCAAAAGCCCCGTCTCGCACAGGTGGCAGACCGGGTAGCGCGGCCATTTTTAGTGGCTGTGTTGGTGGCTGCTGCCTTGGCGGCAGTGTGGTGGTGGCCGACCGATCCGGGCCATGCACTCATGGTTGCGGTATCGGTGCTCATCGTTACTTGTCCGTGTGCTTTGTCGCTGGCTACCCCGGTGGCTATGTTGTCGGCGGCAGGTACGCTCGCGCGCCACGGCGTATTGGTGCGTAATTTGCAGGGTTTGGAGGCTTTGGCTGATATCGATACGGTCGTTTTTGACAAAACTGGCACTTTGACCCGTGACGGTATGGTGATGCAGGCGATTCATCCCAGCCAAGGCTTGTCATCGCAGGACGCTTTGGCGTTGGCGGCTGCGCTGGCCGAACATTCTTTGCATCCGGTATCGCGTGCGTTGGCTACTGCAGCAGCAGTGCAAGGAGCGGTCGCTCATGGACGCTGGCAGGTCAGTCAAGTGCAGGAGCAAGTGGGACATGGCTTGAGTGCCTGGGTGCAGGACACCCAAGGCATAGTGCCAGCAGGCCGGATTTTGTTGGGTTCACCGCGCTACACCGGGGCGATACCGGGCGAAAGCGGCAATACGCAACAGGTTTTTTTGGCGCGACAAGAAGAGGGCTCTGCACCCGTCGAATGGGCGCGATTCGATTTGGCCGAGGACTTGCGTCCACAGGCTGTAGATGCCATCAGCGCTGTGCGCCAAGTCGGCGTGCAAGTTCAACTGCTTTCTGGCGACAGATCGCAGGCTGTGGCACGTATCGCAGGGCAAGCAGGCATTGAGCACTGGCGCGCAGACTGCACACCGCAAGACAAGCTGCAAGCCCTGCAAACGATGCAAGCCCAGGGGCTGCGTGTGGCGATGGTGGGGGATGGACTCAATGATGGCCCGGTGCTGGCAGGGGCACATGTGTCATTTGCGTTTGGGCAGTCCGTAGCACTGGCACAATCGAAGGCCGATTTCGTCGTCTTAGGGGGCAGCCTAGAGTTGATTCCTCAGGCCATCGTATTGGCGCGACGCACCTTGCGTGTGGTGCGCCAAAACTTGTGGTGGGCTGCTGGGTACAACGCTCTGAGCGTGCCATTGGCCGTTGCAGGCTACATGCCCGCTTGGCTCGCTGGATTAGGGATGGCACTGAGTTCATTGTGGGTGGTGCTTAATGCTGCCCGCCTATCGCGGTCATTGCCGCCGCTCAATCCTGCGCAAGAGTTGGTGCGATCGGTGCGCAGAACGCGCTCTCCTTAGAGGTATAACCACTGGAACCAGTGCATGGACATTCTTTACTTATTAATTCCGCTGTCAGTGGTACTGGTGCTGTTGATCCTACTGGGTTTGTGGTGGGCTGTGTACCGAGGTCAATTTGAGAACGTGGAACAAGAAGGTGAGCGCATTCTTCGCGATAATTGACCCCTGTCAAAAACACTACCAGTTATCCGGTTAATACTTTCGCTCAAATCAAGAGGTGCCCGATGGATATTCCCAAAAAAGCAGATGCTGCCCACTACAACGATGGTGTCGTGCGGCAGTTTTCTATCATGACCGTAGTCTGGGGGGTGGTTGGCATGCTGGTAGGCGTTTTTATCGCCGCCCAGCTTGCTTGGCCCGAACTCAACTTCGGTGTTCCGTGGTTAAGCTATGGGCGCTTGCGTCCTTTGCACACCAACGCGGTGATCTTTGCGTTTGGTGGTAGCGCCTTGTTCGCTACCAGCTACTACGTGGTTCAACGCACTTGCCAAGTTCGCTTGTTTGCAGGTTCCCTTGCTTCGTTTACGTTCTGGGGCTGGCAGTTGGTCATTTTGTCTGCGGCCATTAGCTTGCCACTGGGTTACACCCAAGGCAAGGAATACGCAGAACTCGAATGGCCCATCGACATCCTGATCGCAGTGGTCTGGGTCGCGTATGCCATCGTCTTTTTTGGTACTGTAGGTATGCGCAAGGTCAAGCATATTTACGTTGCCAATTGGTTCTATGGCGCCTTCATCTTGGCCGTTGCAGTGCTGCATATTGTGAACAGCGCAGCCATTCCTGCAGGCTTCATGAAGAGCTACTCGGCTTACGCTGGTGTGCAAGATGCGATGGTTCAGTGGTGGTATGGCCACAACGCGGTGGGCTTCTTCCTCACAGCGGGCTTTTTGGGCATGATGTATTACTTCATTCCTAAGCAAGCGGGTCGTCCGGTGTACAGCTACCGCTTGTCGATCGTCCACTTTTGGGCGTTGATTTTCACTTACATGTGGGCTGGCCCACACCACTTGCACTACACGGCTTTGCCTGACTGGACGCAATCGCTGGGTATGGTGTTTTCGCTGATTTTGCTTGCACCAAGCTGGGGCGGCATGATCAACGGGATCATGACTCTGTCGGGCGCTTGGCACAAACTGCGTGATGATCCTATCTTGCGCTTCCTGATTGTGTCGCTGTCGTTCTACGGCATGTCTACATTCGAAGGCCCCATGATGGCTATCAAGACAGTGAATGCCCTGAGTCACTACACCGACTGGACTGTGGGTCACGTGCATGCTGGTGCCCTTGGTTGGGTGGGCTTGATCACGATGGGTTCGATGTACTACCTGATTCCGCGCCTGTTTGGTAAGGAAAAGATGCATTCGGTCAAAGCGATCGAAATCCATTTCTGGCTCGCGACCATTGGTATCGTGCTCTACATTGCTGCGATGTGGATTGCCGGTGTGATGCAAGGCCTGATGTGGCGTGCTATCAATACCGACGGTACGCTGACCTATACCTTCGTTGAAGGTGTTAAGGCTACGTATCCGTTCTACGTGATTCGCTTCACGGGCGGTATTCTTTACCTGACTGGCATGATCATGATGGCCTGGAACGTGGCGATGACAAGCATTTCTGGTCGCTCGGTCACTGTGGCCATCCCTGCCGTTCAGCCGGCGCACGCCTGAGACCCGAGGAGTTCCATTTATGTCCGAACATAACAACAAAGCATCGACTGGTTTCTCCCACGAAACGCTGGAGACCAACAATTTCCTGATGATCGTTTTGATCGTTCTGGTGATTGCCTTTGGCGGCTTGGTTGAAATCGTGCCGTTGTTCTTCCAAAAGTCCACTACGGAGCCAGTCAAGGGCGTGCAGCCTTACGCTGCGCTTCAGTTGGTGGGGCGCGATATTTATCTGCGCGAGGGTTGCTATAACTGTCACTCGCAGATGATTCGTCCTTTCCGTGCTGAGACATTGCGCTACGGTCACTACTCAGTGGCGGGTGAGTTTGTGTACGACCACCCATTCCAATGGGGTAGCAAGCGCACTGGCCCTGATTTGCACCGTGTCGGTGGTAAATACAGCGATGAATGGCATCGTATTCACTTGAACAATCCACGCGATGTGGTTCCAGAGTCGAATATGCCTGCCTATAGCTGGTTGGAAAAAAGCACGGTTGATCCTACTGTGCTTGCACCGCGAATGAAGGCGTTGCGCACTGTGGGTGTGCCTTACACCGATGAGCAAATTGCTGCTGCTGCTGACGAAGTCAAAGGCAAGACAGAAATGGATGCATTGGTCGCCTACCTTCAGGTTCTGGGCTTGGCGCTTAAATAAGAAAGGCGCTACCCATGGACATCACCACCATGCGAGTTGTGGTTACGCTGGTTTCATTTGCCTGTTTTATCGGTATCTGGGTTTGGGCGTATGCGCGCAACAATAGATCCCGATTTGACGAGGCAGCACAGCTCCCTTTTCAACAAGACTAAATACCACCAGAACGAGAACACACCATGAGTGACTTCACTAGCAATTTCTGGTCGGTTTACGTGGCCGGGATTTCGATCATCGGCATCTTTGCCTGTTTGCTCCTGCTTTGGATGACAGCGCGAAAGAAAGTCGCATCGACCAGCGACAACACCACAGGCCATGTCTGGGACGAAGACCTGACCGAAATGAACAACCCAATGCCACGGTGGTGGATGTGGTTGTTTGTTTTGACCATTATTTTTGGACTGGGTTATTTGGCCCTGTATCCTGGCGCTGGGAAGTTTCCCGGTCAGTGGGGTTGGAGCCAATACGGTGCTTACGACGCTGAAGTAGCCAAGGCCCAGCAAGAGTTGGAACCTTTGTACGCACGTTTTGCCGCTATGAAGCCTGAAGAGCGAGCAAAAGACCCTCAGGCCAAGGCTATTGGTGAGCGTCTTTTCATGAATAACTGCGCGCAGTGCCACGGTTCTGATGCTCGCGGTGGTAAGGGTTTTCCGAACCTGACCGACAATGATTGGTTGCACGGCGGTACACCCGAGAAAATTCGTGAAACTCTCGAAAAGGGTCGTATCGGTAACATGCCTCCTATGGCTGCTGCCGTTGGAGCCCCAGAAGATGTTCGCAATCTTGCTAACTACGTTCTCAGTCTTTCTGGTAGCCCACACGATGCAGTTCGTGCATCGCTGGGTAAGCCAAAGTTTGCTGCCTGCGCTGCCTGCCACGGTGTGGACGGTAAAGGGATGCATGCTATTGGCGCGCCTAACTTGACCGATGACATCTGGCTTCATGGCTGGGGAGAAGCGGCCATTACAGCGATGATTAATAATGGCAAGGTTAATCAGATGCCGGCACAAGCTGGCAAGCTGACGCCAGCCCAGCTTGACGTGCTGGCATCGTATGTCTGGGGATTTTCGAACAAGTAATTTCTTGCTCGAAGGTCTTGAAGACAAGTAGCGCAAATCGTTGCGCTACCCGGCTGGCACTTCGGTGCCAGCCAAACTGAAAGAGTGCTGCTGACCATGAATTCTCCTGATGAGAAACCGCGAAAAGTTATTCCAATCGCACCCATAGCACCAGAATCTAAGCCGCAAGATGATCTTGTCTCGTTGTACGAGGCTCAGAAAAAAGTTTACCCGCGATCTATCAGCGGGTTTTTTGCGCGCTGGCGTTGGGCTATGGTGTTCTTAACGCAGTTGGTTTTTTATGGGTTGCCGTGGTTCGAATGGGGTCAGCGCCAAATGGTGCTCTTTGATATTGGAGCCCGGCGTTTTTACATTTTCGGTTTGGTTCTTTATCCGCAAGATTTTATTTATCTTACGGGTTTGTTGATTATTTCTGCGTTATCGCTATTTTTGTTTACTGCAGTCGCTGGACGGTTGTGGTGCGGTTTTTCTTGTCCACAAACGGTTTATACCGAAATTTTCATGTGGATAGAGCACAAGGTTGAAGGGGATCGAAGTGCCCGTCTACGATTGGATTCAAGCGGGTGGACTGCTGAGAAAATATGGAAAAAATCACTTAAGCAAATCCTGTGGATTGCTATCTCGGCATGGACAGGTTTTACCTTTGTTGGTTATTTTGTGCCAATTCGTGAATTGGGTGCAGAGTTAATCCAATTTCAAGGCGCTTGGCAGATTTTTTGGGTATTATTTTACGGTTTTGCAACGTATGGAAACGCAGGTTTTCTGCGTGAGCAAGTTTGCAAATATATGTGCCCTTATGCGCGATTTCAAAGCGCAATGTTTGATAAAGATACCCTGATTGTTAGCTACGATGGGGTTCGGGGGGAAACACGCGGCCCACGGAATAAAACAGTCGATTACAAGGCCAAAGGCTTGGGTGACTGCATCGATTGCACATTGTGCGTGCAAGTTTGTCCGGTTGGCATTGATATTAGAAATGGATTGCAATACGAGTGTATTGGCTGCGGTTTGTGTGTTGATGCTTGCAATACCGTGATGGATAAAATGCATTATCCACGTGGATTGGTTCGTTTTTCAACACAACATGCGGTTTCTAAGGGCTGGACAAAGTCAGAAATTGTTCGCCGTGTCTTCAGACCAAGGGTTTTGGTTTACACCTCCATACTTGTGGCGTTGTGCGTTGCGATGCTGGCCAGTTTGGTCACACGTACGCCGCTCAAGGTGGATGTGGTACGTGACCGCACTTCCTTATCTCGTATTGTGGCTGGCGGAAAATTAGAAAATGTTTACCGACTTCAAATCATGAATGCCACTGAATCTGCACAAAGCTACCGCATCAGTGCCAGTGGCCTCAATGGTGTTGAAGTTTTATCTGATGCTGATTTGAAGGTTGATGCCGCCCAATCACGCTGGATTGCTGTGCGGTTACAGATTCCTTATGGTTCTCTGCCATCAGGCTCACATCCTGTCAATTTTGATATTGAAGCAGTTGGTGCAACTGCACATGTGATTGAAAAGTCTGTCTTTTTGGTTCCTCGTTGATTTATTTCTTTTAGGACAAATTTCATGACATCAGTTTCTAGTGCACCTAAAACCCCTGTTGCGCCTTCTTCCTCCACTCCATGGTGGAAATTTGGCTATGTATGGTTAATTATCTTTGGCCCTGCAGCTGTTGTTGTTGCTGGGTTTTATACGTTGTGGTTGGCTGTGCGCACACCAGACCCAGTCGTTGATAGTGATTACTATCGCAAAGGAATCGAGATTAACAGCACCTTGAAAGATGTTCGAGCCGATCTTGTCCCCGCTGTAAATGGACGCAATCATGCGGCCACACCACAACAGGATCGACCACGGTAAGAGTCGCCCGGTCGCTGCCTCTTGACAGAGGCAGCTGGGATGCCATGCTGAGTGCTTACATTCAGCACAATGCATCCCATGAATTCTTCACTACCTTTTCGTAAACCCGCTTTGGGCACCGCCCACTGCGTGATGGTTCTTGGTACCACCAGCGGCGCAGGCAAAAGCTGGCTGGCTACCGCGCTGTGCCGCTACTACGCCCGTCAGGGGTTTAAAGTGGCCCCCTTTAAGGCTCAAAATATGAGCAACAACGCTCGTGTTGTGGAGGGGCCTGATGGTGTTTTGGGTGAAATTGGCAGCGCCCAGTATTTTCAGGCGCTGGCAGCATGTGCCCTGCCTGAAGTGCGAATGAATCCGCTCTTACTCAAGCCCGAGGCCGATACCAAAAGTCAAGTGGTACTGTTGGGCAAGGTGAGTGAGACGCTCACTGCGATGCCTTGGCGTGGCCGCAGTGTGCATGTGTGGCCGCAGATTGCTGCTGCGTTGGATGCCTTGTGCGCAGAAAACGATGTGGTGGTGATTGAGGGGGCAGGATCACCCGCCGAAATCAATTTGCACGCCAGTGATATCGTCAATATGCGTGTCGCGCGGCATGCACAAGCGCGTTGTTTGCTGGTCACGGATATTGACCGTGGCGGCGCTTTTGCCCATTTGTATGGCACGTGGGCGCTGCTTCCAGACGATGAGCGGGCGCTGATTCATGGGTTTGTGCTGAACAAGTTTCGGGGCGACGCGACACTGTTGTCGCCCGCGCCGCAGATGCTCCAAGAGCGCACGGGTGTGCCTACCGTAGCTACGCTGCCGATGTGGTGGCAACATGGCTTGCCTGAAGAAGATGGTGTTTTTGACGACCGCAGCCGTAGCTGCGGTGCCGTGCATACCACTGTGGCGGTTATTGCTTACCCACGCTTGAGCAATATCGACGAGTTTCAGCCCCTCAAAAATATACCCGGGGTGCGCTTGCTTTGGGCGCGTAGCCCCGCTGATGTGGCTGGGTTGCGCCCGTCAGATTGGATCGTTCTGCCCGGCTCTAAAGCCACGGCAGCCGATCTGGCTTGGCTGCGGGCACAGGGGCTAGATGCTGCTGTGGCAGCGCATGCTGCCCGTGGGGGAACTGTGTTGGGCATTTGCGGTGGTCTTCAAATGCTGGGTGAGGCGTTGATTGATACCGATGGCATTGATGGAAATGGCCCTGGTCTTGGCTTATTGCCCTTGGTGACCGTGTTTGAAGCAGCCAAAACCGTGCGGCGTACACAAGCCCGCTTTGGTTTTCTTACGGGTGCATGGGCTACGCTCTCGGGTGTTGAAGTGGCCGGGTATGAAATACACCACGGCCAGACGGCACAGCACCCGGCAATGGCTGCCAAAGGCGACGTGGCGCGCGAGGTGTTACCCGGTTTGGCTTGGCAAAATCCGGCGGGCAATGTGCTGGGCCTGTACCTGCATGGCTTGCTCGAAGATTCTGCGGTGTTGTGTGCCTTGTTTGGTGCCACCACGCCGACGCTTGACAGCGTATTTGATGGCATGGCCGACTATGTGGAGCAACATTTTGATGTCGGGGTACTGGATGCATTGGTGCGCTGAGGGATGAAAATGGCACCCCCATTTTGAATCTTGGTACATCCCATGCCCTTGCATTTTGAACTTCCAGCTTTGGTCGATCTGACCGACTCAGCACTGACAAATACGTTACAGCACAAGCTGGATGGTAAAACCAAGCCACAGGGATCATTGGGTCGCATGGAGGCCTTGGCGTTGCAGTTGGGGCAGATTTTGGGCACCGACAGCCCCGCCCTGCAAATGCCGCAAATGGTGGTGTTTGCAGGTGACCACGGTTTAGCGGCCCGTGGCGTTTCTGCCTACCCCAGCGATGTGACTTGGCAGATGGTTGAAAACTTTTTGTCCGGTGGCGCTGCTGTGAGTGTGTTGGCGCGCCAGCATGGTTTGGCTCTGAGTGTGGTCGATTGTGGTGTCGCCCGCGACATCGCGCCGCGCCCAACCGTACCGGGGCAACCACAGTTGCTGTCGTACAAGGTGGCCTTGGGCACGCAAGATGCCTCGGTCGGCCCAGCCATGACAGCTGCACAGTGTGTGCAGGCACTGACCAACGGTATGGCGGTGGTGCGTGGCTTGCCCGGTAATGCCTTATTGCTGGGCGAGATGGGAATTGGCAATACCTCGGTGGCATCGCTTTTGTTGTCGCGTCTGTGCGATCTCAATTTGGTCGATTGCATCGGTGCCGGCACTGGGCTGGATGCTGCCGGAGTCGCCCGTAAGCGGGTGGTGCTCCAGCAAGCGTTGCAGGCCAATGCAGCAGCCGTCGAGCCGCTTGACGTGTTGGCAGCGCTGGGTGGCTTTGAGGTGGCAACCATGACCGGCGCTGTTCTGCAGGCTGCTGCTGAACGCCGGGTGATTGTGGTCGATGGTTTTATTACCAGCGCTGCCGTTTTGGTGGCAGCACGCCTGCAACCCACAGTGCTGCAACGCTGCATTTTTGCCCACCAATCGGGCGAACCGGGCCATGCGCTGATGCTGGCGCAAATGCAGGTACAGCCGCTGCTTGAGTTGGGCTTGCGCTTGGGTGAAGGTTCGGGTGCAGCGTTGGTTTGGCCGTTGTTGGAGTCGGCCTGTGCCATTTTGCGCGAGATGGCGAGTTTTGCCTCGGCGGGCGTGGCTGAGAAGTCTCCCAGTTAAAGGCAACGTACACCAACCCCATCGCTATGGCGGGGTGGGCGTTTTCGGCGCGTGATCGCAATAGGGAGCCACGACACACTCCCAGCAGCGTGGTTTGCGCGCTTGGCAGACGTAGCGTCCGAGCAAAATCAGCCAGTGGTGTGAATCGACCGCATACGCTGGTGGTACACGTTTTAAAAGCTGCATTTCTACCGCCAATGGGGTTTTTCCGGGGGCTAATCCGGTGCGGTTGCCCACCCGGAAAATATGCGTATCCACTGCCATGGTGGGTTGGCCGAAGGCTATGTTCAGCACGACGTTGGCTGTTTTTCGGCCTACACCGGGCAGTTGCTGTAGCTCCTCGCGGGTGTCCGGCACTTGGCCGCCATGTTGTTGAAGCAAGATTTCGCAGGTGGCAATCAGATGCCGGGCCTTGCTGCGAAACAGGCCAATGGTTTGGATGTAGCCCTCCAGCGCTTCTTGGCCTAAATCAAGCATCGCTTGCGGTGTGTTGGCCACGGCAAACAGCTTGCGCGTGGCTTTGTTGACACTCACATCCGTGGCTTGTGCCGACAACAGGACTGCTGTCAGCAATTCAAAATGGCTGGTGTATTCCAGCTCGGTGCGCGGTTCTGGGGTAGCGGCCTTGAGGGTGGCAAAGAAGGGTTCAATCAGCGCGGTTTTCATGGCGAGCAGTGTAGAGGCCCCGGCGCAGGTGGGCACAATGCCAGATTCTGTACCTACCCAAATTTTGATGCCATGCAATTTGCCCAACGTTTAGATCACGTCGAAACATCGGCCATCCGCGAACTTTTTAAACTGCTGGGCAAGCCCGGTATTATCAGTTTTGCTGGGGGTTTTCCAGACAGCGCTATGTTTGATGTCGATGGCATTCGCGCTGCGACCGAGTCTGCCTTGACCGAAGAACCCGGTGCGGCCCTGCAATATGGTGCCACGGAGGGCTACCAACCGCTGCGCCAGCAGCTCAGTGGCTTCATGGCCGAAAAGGGCGCGTCCGATGTGGCTCCCGAGCAACTCATCGTCACCACAGGTAGCCAGCAGGCACTGGACCTGATTGGCAAAACCATGATCAGCCCCGGCGATAAAGTCATCGTTGAAGGCCCCACTTTTTTAGCAACCATCCAGTGTTTTCGGTTGTATGGTGCCGAAATCATCAGCGCTCCTATCGATGGCGATGGCGTGCAGACCGACGCACTCGAAGCGCTGATCGCCCAGCACCGGCCTAAATTGGTTTATTTGATTCCGACCTTTGGCAATCCCAGCGGCGCTACGTTGAGCTTAGAGCGGCGTAAGAAGGTGTTGGAACTGGCTCTGAAGTACCAAACGTTGGTGGTCGAGGACGATCCCTACGGCGATTTGTATTTTGGCGAGCCACCACCGCCTAGCCTGTTGGCGTTGTCGCGCGAAGTGCCTGGTAGCCGCGATTGGTTAGCCTACTGTGGCTCTTTGAGCAAAGTGTTGTCTCCGGGGTTGCGCATTGGTTGGTTGATTGCACCGCCTGCATTGCTTGCCAATGCGGTGATGTGCAAGCAGTTCAGCGATGCCCACACCAGCACGTTTGCCCAAGCCGTGGCCGCGCAGTACCTGAAAGCTGGGCGTATGCCTGCCACCTTGGCAAAGGTGCGTGCTGTCTATGCGCAACGTGCCCAAACTTTGTGCGATGCCTTGCGCCAAGACATCGGCGCTGGTGTGGAGTTTGTTCAGCCGCGCGGTGGTTTGTTTGTCTGGCTGCGCTTGACCGGGGCTGGTGGCAAAGAGCAAGACGCTGGCGCTTTGGCCAAGAGGGCTATCGAAAAGGGTGTCGCTTTTGTGCCCGGGACACCATTTTTTGCCCAAAACCCTGATCCAGCTACTTTGCGCCTGTCGTTTGCCACGGCTGACATCGGCAAAATTCGCGAAGGGGTCGCACGGCTGGCGCAAGCGCTGTGAACGAGGGCCAAAACCGGCTTTGGAGCTAAATTTACAGTGTTTTTATGCTCTAGCCTGCATTCAGTAAGGATAGTTTGCTATTATTTTAGGAGTTGCTGTGAGCGCTTTGGTCCGTCTCATACCAATCCTAGCGCATGGTAAACGTGGGCTGCGGCATAGGCATCATTGGCAGCGTAGACCAGTTGTGCCTCGGTGAGGCGAGGGTTGGCCCAGTTGGATGTGGTGGCCCTTTTTGATTTGCTAAAGCGCCGATTGAAAAGCACCGCCACTGCCCCCTTGACGCCCATGTCTTTACGGTATCCCTGCTGGCGAAAGATGCTGTTAAGGTCCAGCACCTTTTCGGGCTGTATACCCAACTGGGCGGTGATGCGTTTTCGGTCGTCACCCAAGCCAAACCCGGCCTTGGTGATACGTGGCAGGGCCAGCAGTTGGGCCACGATGGCACGGCAACCGGGGTCGTGCAATTGAAATACCCAAGCCTGCTCCAGCGAGGCCAGTTGCACGATGTGCGGGCCTTGCGAAACCTCCTCTTTGACGAAGGTGGGTTTCGATTCGGTGTCAAAACCCCAAAAGGGCAAGGTCATGAGCGTCGCCCGGGCTTGTTCTGCCTGCGCTGGAGTCGAGACCAGCTGAATGCGATCAAGGCCAAGGTGGTCAAAGGGTTCGAGGAGCGCAATCTGCTCTTTATGTGGGTGCGTTGGGGGGGTGGTATGCATGAGAAATTCCTGCTGCAGGATAACGTGTTACACCGTCCGGTGCGCGCCGCCGCATAATCAGCGCCCGCTAAAGCGTCCATCTAGGGCGACTTCATCCCCCGTCACGTATTCGAGGACACACCCATGAGAAAAACATTCCAGCTTCATATTGAAGGCAAAAACAGTGACCGCGTCCTTGATGCTACCAAGCACGAAATTCGCAAATACCTCAAACGGGAACGCAGCCGCGCACTCCCGGAGGGTGTCGATTATTGGGACTTCGCTTGCAAATTTGGCCCTACCCAAGGCGAAGCGGTAGATGCACCCGTCGGCGCTTTGATTGGCTTGGTCGATACTTTGGCAAAAGACGGTGGCACGCAGTTTTACATCGAAATTTTGGCCTGCCACGGCCAGCGCAAAGCACCCCCAGCCAAAGGCCCGGTCGAAGAGCCTACGGCTGCACCCTACGTTGGCGATTGAAGCCAGCGCAAGGGCGATGTTCAGTGCAGATGGCGTGGACGGCGACCGCCGCCATTGCCCCCATGACCGTTGCCAGGGCCACCTGGGCCACGGGGGGGTTTGCCAATTTCGAGAGAATTGACCAGTGCATCAAAGCGCTGGGTGAACAGCTTGTCGATTTCAGTGACAACGCCGCCCAGCTCCGAACCATCGAAGTGGCGCTCCATCATGTTGACAACGTCTTGCACCAGCAAATCGCGTTGCACCTGCATGATCGCTGCTGGCGTAGGCCCGACAAAGAGCATGACAAAATCGTCGCGCGATTCGCTGTCGCTTTCATCTTCTTCGTCGTCAAACTCGGCATCGTAGAACGTGACCTCAATGGCAGCGCCTTGTTCGGCCAGCTCGTTCAGGCTCATGCACATCTCGTCGAGGGATTGGCGAAAATCCTCGTCGCCGCGCACTGTCCAGCACATACGCAGCACATGCTCTTGGGCATCAAATTTGATGCCTGGTTCTTCTTCGTAGGCGCTGGCAGCGCCATCGGCCAGTGACCGCGCTCCGGCATACTGCCACAAGGGTTTAAGGGCCTCTTGCAGTTGCTCATACTTGGTGTCCGGGCTCAACAGCACCTCGCCATGCACGTGGATTTCAAAGGGAGCGTTGTAATTTGACATGAGATTGAGTGGGGGCCGGGGGTCGAGAGTCCATCCGAAACCCATGCCAACACTGCGTTATGGGAATCGGAGCCTGAAAAATCAGTATTTTGGTGCTGTGATTGTAGGTGGTCGATTTCACGGCATGGTACAAACAAAAAGCCCGCCTACTTGTGAAGTAGCGGGCTTTTTCAATAGTGCGATGCGGTGTGAAACTGTGATTTGGCCTGCCCAGAGGGACTCGAACCCCCGACCTATAGCTTAGAAGGCTATTGCTCTATCCAGTTGAGCTATGGGCAGATTTGCAGTCAGTGAGCGCACTTTTGCGCCTACTGACCAAGCCCTCCATCATACCCGTACAGAGTTGGCATTGAGCGTAATGCATATTCAAAAGCCCGTGTCTTGTGGGCTGTAGTTCCGTGAAATCCATGTTTACCCTGATCGAAACGATTCCTTGGGCTTCGCGCAGAGGGATTTTCGGTGGCACAATTACGCCCGTAATCAGGCCCTTCCCCAGCCACAGTCGCATCCGCCAACCGGTTCAGCCGTGCCGCGGAAGGTTTCTTAAACCAGCTAATGCTTTCTAAAGGAAAGCGGAGGTCAGCGGAATATGAGCGATACGACAACCGTCTATCAAGCCTACCAAGGCAACACTTACCTTTTCGGCGGCAATGCGCCTTATGTCGAAGAGATGTACGAGAACTATCTCGCCAACCCTGGCAGCGTGCCTGACAACTGGCGTGAGTATTTCGACGCTTTGCAGCATGTGCCCGCGACAGACGGTAGCAACGCCAAAGATGTGCCCCACCTGCCCGTGGTCAATGCTTTTGCCGAACGTGCCAAGCAAGGTGGTACCAAGGTCGTCGTAGCCAGTGCCGATGCCGAGATGGGTCGCAAGCGCACAGCCGTGCAGCAGTTGATTGCTGCTTACCGCAATGTGGGCCAGCGCTGGGCCGATTTGGACCCGCTCAAACGCATCGAGCGCCCCGCCATTCCTGAGTTGGAACCCTCGTTTTACGGTTTCAGTGATGCCGACCAAGAAACCGTGTTCAACACCAGCAACACGTTTTTTGGCAAGGACACCATGTCCTTGCGCGATTTGCTCAATGCACTGCGCGAAACATACTGTGGCACCTTGGGTGCCGAATACATGTACACCAGCGACCAAGCGCAAAAACGCTGGTGGCAACAGAAGCTGGAAAGCATTCGCAGCAAACCCAGCTTCGGTGCAGACAAGAAAAAACGCATTCTGGATCGCCTGACTGCGGCTGAGGGCCTAGAGCGTTATCTGCACACAAAATACGTCGGCCAAAAGCGTTTCTCGCTCGAAGGTGGCGAAAGCTTCATTGCCGCGATGGACGAGCTGATTCAGTCCGCCGGTACCAAAGGTGTGCAAGAAATTGTCATCGGCATGGCCCACCGTGGTCGCTTGAACGTGCTGGTGAACTCGCTGGGAAAAATGCCTGCCGACCTGTTCGCCGAGTTTGACCATACCGCCCCCGAAGATCTGCCAGCTGGTGACGTGAAGTACCACCAAGGCTTTAGCTCCGATGTGGCTACCCCCGGCGGCCCAGTGCATTTGTCGCTGTCGTTCAACCCATCGCATTTGGAAATCGTCAACCCCGTGGTGGAAGGTTCGGTGCGTGCCCGTATGGACCGCCGCGCTGATCCCAAAGGTCGCCAAGTGCTGCCGGTGTTGGTGCATGGCGACTCGGCCTTTGGCGGCCAAGGTGTCAACCAAGAAACTTTGGCTTTGGCCCAAACCCGTGGTTACACCACAGGCGGCACCGTTCACCTGATCATCAACAACCAGATTGGCTTTACCACTTCTGACCCGCGCGATATGCGTTCGACCGTGTTTTGCACCGACATCGTCAAGATGGTCGAAGCGCCGGTACTGCACGTCAATGGCGATGATCCTGAAGCGGTCGTGTTGGCGGCACAACTGGCATTGGAATTCCGCATGGAATTCGCGCAAGATGTGGTGGTCGACATTACCTGCTTCCGCAAACTGGGCCACAACGAGCAAGATACCCCCAGCTTGACGCAGCCGTTGATGTACAAAAAGATCGCGGTTCACCCCGGTACCCGCAAGCTTTACGCAGACAAATTGGCAGCCCAAGGTTTGGGAGCCACGCTGGGCGACGATATGTCCAAGGCCTACCGTGCTGCCATGGATGCAGGCAAGCACACGGTCGATGAGCCTGTTCTGACCAACTTCAAGAGGAAATATGCGGTTGATTGGTCGCCCTTTGTCGGCAAGAAGTGGACAGATGCAGGCGATACCGCCATTCCACTGACCGAGTGGAAGCGCTTGTCTGAAAAGCTCACCACCATTCCGTCCAGCGTTACGCCACACCAATTGGTGAAAAAGGTCTACGACGACCGTGCGGCAATGGGGCGCGGCGACGTTAATGTCGATTGGGGTATGGGCGAGCATATGGCCTTTGCGTCGCTGGTGGCAGGTGGTTACCCTGTGCGTTTGTCGGGCGAAGACTGCGGTCGCGGTACCTTCACGCACCGCCATGCTGTTATTCACGATCAAAACCGTGAAAAGTGGGACACCGGCACTTATGTGCCTCTGCAAAACGTAGCGGAAAATCAGGCACCGTTCGTTGTCATCGACTCGATTCTGTCGGAAGAGGCGGTGCTGGCCTTTGAATACGGCTACGCTGGCTCTGATCCGAACACTTTGGTCATTTGGGAAGCCCAGTTTGGCGACTTTGCCAACGGCGCTCAAGTGGTGATTGACCAGTTCATTGCCTCTGGCGAAGTCAAGTGGGGCCGCGCCAACGGCTTGACGCTGATGTTGCCCCACGGTTACGAAGGCCAAGGCCCAGAGCACAGCTCTGCGCGTCTGGAGCGCTTTATGCAACTGGCTGCCGATACCAATATGCAGATTGTCCAGCCGACCACGGCCAGCCAAATCTTCCATGTGCTGCGCCGTCAAATCGTGCGTGACCTGCGCAAGCCGTTGATCATCTTTACGCCCAAGTCGTTGTTGCGTAACAAGGATGCCACTTCGCCGTTGTCTGAGTTCACTAAGGGTTCGTTCCAAACGGTCATCCCTGAGAGCAAAGAACTCAAGGGCGATAAGGTCAAGCGTGTCATCGCTTGCTCGGGCAAGGTTTATTACGACTTGGTCAAGAAGCGCGAAGAAAAAGGGCTGGACGACGTGGCGATTTTGCGTGTCGAGCAGCTCTATCCGTTCCCGCACAAGGCCTTCTCTGCTGAACTGAAGAAGTACCCCAACGCAACCGACATCGTGTGGTGCCAAGATGAGCCACAAAATCAGGGCGCTTGGTTCTTCGTGCAGCACTACATCCACGAAAACATGCAAGAAGGTCAGAAGCTGGGTTACTCCGGTCGTGCTGCCTCGGCATCGCCTGCCGTGGGTTACTCGCACCTGCACCAAGAGCAGCAAAAATCGCTGGTCGAAGGCGCATTCAGCAAGCTCAAGGGTTTTGTCTTGACCAAATAAGGTCAGCAACCCCCATTTAGAACAAAACCCAATACCGAAAGAATTGATATGGCTATCGTAGAAGTTAAGGTTCCACAACTTTCTGAATCCGTGGCTGAAGCCACCATGCTGACTTGGAAAAAGAAAGTTGGCGAGGCGGTTGCTATCGATGAAATTCTCATCGAAATCGAAACCGACAAGGTGGTTCTGGAAGTGCCTGCACCTGCCGCTGGTGTGTTGGCAGAAATCATTCAGGCCGATGGTGCTACCGTGGCCGCAGAGCAATTGATTGCCAAGATCGACACCGAAGCCACCGCTGGCGCTGCTGCACCTGCGGCTGCGGCTGCCCCAGTGGCCGCTGCTGCACCTGCGGCAGCACCTGCCGCTGTTGCTAACAAGGGTGATGTGGCTATGCCTGCGGCTGCTAAGTTGCTGGCCGACAACAATTTGTCGGTCTCTGCTGTCACGGGTACGGGTAAAGATGGCCGCGTGACCAAGGGTGATGTGCTGGGTGCTGTGGCTGCCGGTGCTACAAAATCTGTAGCTCCAAGCACAATCCCTACAGGCGTTCCAACCAAGTCTTTGCCCCAAGTGGCTGCGCCTTCGGCCCAGAGCTTGGGTGATCGCCCTGAGCAGCGCGTGCCCATGAGCCGCCTGCGTGCCCGTGTTGCCGAGCGTCTGTTGCAATCGCAATCGACCAATGCCATCTTGACCACGTTCAATGAAGTGAACATGGCACCAGTGATGGAAATGCGCAAGAAGTTCCAAGATGCTTTCAGCAAGGAACACGGTGTCAAGATCGGCTTCATGAGCTTCTTTGTCAAGGCGGCAGTCCATGCTTTGAAGAAGTACCCAGTGCTGAACGCTTCGGTCGATGGCAATGACATCGTGTACCACGGCTTCTTTGACATCGGTATCGCTGTCGGTTCGCCCCGTGGTTTGGTGGTGCCGATTTTGCGCAATGCCGACCAAATGAGCTTTGCCGACATCGAGAAAAAGATTGCCGAGTTTGGCAAAAAAGCCGCTGAAGGCAAGCTGGGCATTGAAGAAATGACGGGCGGCACCTTCTCCATCTCCAACGGTGGCACCTTCGGCTCGATGATGTCTACCCCCATCATCAACCCACCGCAATCGGCTATTTTGGGCGTTCACGCGACCAAAGACCGTGCAGTGGTTGAAAACGGCCAAATCGTCATTCGCCCCATGAACTACCTTGCCATGTCTTACGACCACCGCATTATTGATGGCCGCGAAGCCGTGCTGGGTCTGGTTGCCATGAAGGAAGCGCTGGAAGATCCTTCGCGCCTGCTGTTTGACATCTAAACCCTGACAGTATCGACCCACCCGTGTGGCCCGGCATATGCCGCTGCCCATCGGTGGGTCTTTCTTTAACCGATTGAGTGAGATTCCTATGAGCAAACAATTTGATGTCGTCGTCATCGGCGCTGGCCCCGGCGGTTACATTGCCGCCATCCGTGCAGCCCAACTGGGTTTTAACGTCGCTTGTATCGACGAATGGAAAAACGACAAGGGTGGCCCTGCACCCGGTGGTACGTGCACCAATGTCGGTTGCATTCCATCCAAAGCGCTGCTGCAATCGTCGGAGCATTTTGACCACGCTAACCACCATTTTGCCGAGCACGGCATTACGGCCAAAGACGTCAAAATGGACGTTGCCAAGATGATTGCCCGCAAAGACACCGTTGTGAAGCAAAACAACGACGGTATCTTGTACCTGTTCAAGAAGAACAAGATTAGCTTTTTCCATGGCCGTGGTGCTTTTGCCAAGGCAGTCGAAGGTGGCTACGAAATCCAAGTGACAGGCACTGCCGAAGAAACGCTGGTTGGCAAGCAAATCATCGTTGCGACCGGCTCTAGCGCCCGCGCTTTACCGGGTGTCGCTTTTGATGAAGAAAACATTCTGTCCAACGACGGCGCGTTGCGTATTGGCGCTGTTCCTAAGAAGCTGGGCCTGATTGGTTCGGGCGTGATCGGTTTGGAGATGGGTTCGGTCTGGCGCCGTTTGGGTGCAGAAGTGACTGTGCTCGAAGGTCTGCCGACATTTTTGGGCGCAGTCGATGAACAAATCGCCAAGGAAGCCAAAAAAGCCTTCGATAAGCAGGGCCTGAAGATCGAATTGGGCGTGAAGGTCGGCGAGATCAAAAATGGCAAAAAGGGCGTGAGCATTGCCTACACCAACGCTAAGGGCGAATCCGTAGCGCTGGACGTGGACAAGTTGATCGTCTCCATCGGTCGTGTTCCCAACACCACCGGCCTGAATGCCGCAGCGGTTGGCTTGCAGCTCGATGAGCGCGGTGCCATTGTGGTCGATGGCGATTGCAAAACCAACTTGCCCGGCGTTTGGGCGGTGGGCGATGTGGTGCGTGGCCCGATGCTGGCGCACAAGGCCGAAGAAGAAGGCGTTGCTGTGGCCGAGCGCATCGCTGGTCAGCACGGGCACGTCAACTTTGACACCATTCCTTGGGTCATCTACACCAGCCCTGAAATTGCTTGGGTTGGCCGCACTGAGCAGCAGCTCAAGGCCGATGGTGTGAAGTACAAGGCTGGCACTTTCCCGTTCTTGGCCAATGGCCGTGCGCGCGCACTGGGCGATACCACAGGTATGGTCAAGTTCTTGGCCGATGCCACGACCGACGAAATCTTGGGCGTTCACATCGTGGGCCCGATGGCTTCTGAATTGATTTCGGAAGCTGTGGTTGCGATGGAATTCAAGGCCAGCGCTGAAGACATCGCTCGCATTTGCCACGCGCACCCATCGTTGAGCGAAGCCACCAAAGAGGCCGCTTTGGCCGTGGACAAGCGCACTCTGAACTTCTGATCGAAGTTTGAAGCAAAAAGTGGCTCTAGCGCTTGAATAGTAAGCGCTAGTAGCTATGATTTTAATAGCAAAAAGGCGCCACTTTGTCTGTTTCTGTCATTCATGCCTACGAAGCCGAGCTGGTCGTTAAAGGCTTCCAGAGCGATCCTGCCCAGCTGCGCGCTGTCGAGGCATTGCAGCGCTGCGCTGACGAGTGGGCGGCCTATAAGGCGCGCCGCTCCAATGCTTTCAAAAAACTGTTGGTTCGCCCGGAGATTCCGAAGGGCGTTTACATGTTTGGCGGTGTTGGGCGTGGCAAGAGCTTTCTGATGGATTGCTTTTTTAACGCCGTACCGCTCAAGCGCAAAGTGCGCCTGCATTTTCACGAGTTCATGCGGGAGGTTCACCGCGAGTTGGCGGGTTTGCAAGGTACGCAAAATCCTCTGGATGTGCTGGGTGCGCGCATTGCCAAGCGCTACAAACTCATTTGTTTTGATGAGTTCCATGTGGCCGACATCACCGACGCGATGATCTTGCACCGCTTGTTGATGGCACTGTTTCAAAACGGCGTTGGTTTTGTTACGACCTCTAATTTTGAGCCAAACGGTTTGTACCCTAACGGCTTGCACCGTGACCGCATCTTGCCCGCCATTGCGCTGCTGAACCAGCGCATGGAAGTCATCAATGTGGACAACGGAACAGATTACCGCCGCCGCACACTAGAGCACGTGAGGCTCTACCACACTCCGCTGGGGGCGCAAGCCGATGCAGAAATGACGCAGGCTTTCGACCAGCTCGCTGAAATCCACGACGAAGAACCGGTGCTGCAAATCGAGGCCCGTGAAATTCGCGCTCGGCGCAAGGCCGGTGGCGTGGTGTGGTTTGACTTTAAAGCGTTGTGCGATGGCCCACGTTCGCAAAACGATTACCTCGAAATTGCCAACCAATTCCATACCGTGATGCTGTCGGGCGTGCCGTATATGCCGGTCAGTATGGCATCGGCGGCGCGGCGTTTTACGTGGTTGATTGATGTGCTCTACGACCGGCGCGTCAAACTGATTGTCTCGGCTGCGGTACCACCAGAGCAGCTCTATACCGAAGGCCCGTTGGCACATGAGTTCCCGCGCACGATCTCGCGCCTTAACGAGATGCAGTCCAAAGAATTCTTGGCGTTGGAGCGCCGCATTGTCGATACGGGGTTGACGTGATGCCTTGGCCGGTTTTACGGCGTGCGGTGTGGGCTTGTTGGGGGATGGTATCGGCGTTGTCGTATGCCGGAGCAACACCAGATCAGGCCGATGTGTCAGCCCCTGAGCGCGCTGCACTGAAAGCCCAAAGAGCTCAAATCGATCAGCGCCTACACCAAGCCGAAGCTGCCTGCTACCAGCGTTTTATCGTCGAAGACTGTTTGCGGGCTGAGCGCCGCAAAGCCCGGATTGAGCGGGCCAGCGTGCATGAGCAGGAGGCCGCCATCGATGCCCAAGCGCGCCGCCAGCGGGCCGATCAACGCTTGCAAGACATTGAGGGGCGGATCCAAGCGCATTCTGCTGCCGCCAGTCCTGCCGGCAATGCAATCGCTGCGCCAAAGGAGCCTGCCAGCCCTCAGCCCCGCAAGGTACCCGCCAAACCCGAAACAGCACAGGCACGCCAGCAAGAGCATCGCCGCATTGCTGCCGAGCGTGCAGTGGAGGCAGAGCAGGCCCGTGCGCGCCTGATACAAAAGCGCGATGCTGCCCAAGCCCACAGACTGCAAGTAGAACGCAGCCGGGCTGAAAAAAATCCGCCGGGGCGAGCACCCGTTGCCCCTTTGCCAGCGCCGTAAAAGTCTCTTTTTTAAATCCGTCCGAGGGGCTTTTTCGGTTCTTGCAGGGCTTCAATTTTGACAATTGCCAGCGATAGGTTGTCGCCGACCCCCCGTCCGCGTGAACGGGCTTTTTCGATCAAAAATTCGGTGGCTTCGCGCGGGGTCAGCGATTCCACCACTGAGGCCATCTCGCTCGGCGAAAAATAGTGCCAAATGCCATCGCTACAGGCCATCAGCGCATCGCCCGGTTCGAGCCGGGCGATGGTGTGCGTACCGATGGGGGGATCGTTTTCGGTGCCCAAACACCCTAAAAGAATGTTTGATTTTGGATGGTGGTTGGCTTCTTCGTCAGTGATTTCACCGCGATCGACCAGTGCTTGCACATAAGAATGGTCGATGGTGCGCCGAACCATCTCCCCGTTCCTGAAATGGTAGATGCGCGAATCACCCGAATGCGCCCAATAACAATCACCGCGTGGATTGATCAAAAAGGCCACCACGGTGCTGTGGGGTTCTTGCTCTGAAGAAATGGCCGTGAGGCGGATGACCGTGTGCGCCTCTTGCACCATGTTCTTCAGAACAACGGGGGCATCATCGTGTTCGGGGGAGTAGCGCTCGAACAACTGGCGAGCGGTCATCATCACCTGATCAGAGGCTTTGCGCCCACCACTGCGTCCGCCCATGCCATCGGCCAACACACCCAGCACGCAGCCATTAAAGCGTGGGTGGGCTAACAGGGCTACTTGGTCTTGTTGGTATGCACGGTCACCCTTGTGAATGCCAGTGGATGCCGTCAGGCGAAAGGCCTTGGCCATGCACTCACCAAAGCTTCCACCAAGGTTGTGATTTGCCCTGAAGTCCGTGCATAAGGTAGGGGCTTTTGGGATAGCTGGCATCCATCACCCGGCGGGCATCGTCACGCAACTGGTTCATCCCCAAAGCGTCGTAGGACTGAATCAGGATGTACAAGGCTTCTTCGAGGGCTGGAACCTCTTTGTAATCGGCCAGTGCGCTTTGGGCACGGCCAATGGCAGCGACATAAGCACCGCGCTGAAAATAGTAGCGCGCTACATGCACTTCGTACTGGGCCAGCGAATTGATGATGTAGGTCATGCGCTGGCGCGCGTCTTGGGCGTAGCGCGACTCAGGAAAGCGGGTGCTGAGTTCGCGAAAGGCTTCAAACGAGTCTTTGGCGGCCTTTTGGTCGCGCTCAGACAAATCTTGGCGTGAAATCCACGAGAACATACCCAGCTCATCGTTGAAATTCACCAGCCCTTTGAGGTACAGCGCATAGTCCAGCGCAGGACTGGCCGGATGCAGCTTCATGAAGCGGTCAAGGGTGGCGATGGCCTGTGGTTTCTCGCCGCTCTTAAATTGGGCATAGGCTTTGTCAAGCTGGGCTTGCTGGGCCAGTGGTGTACCGGCAGCGCGGCCTTCGAGCTTTTCGAGCAAGGGCACGGCCTTGTCGTAGGCACCGCTGCTGACTTCTTCGCGGGCCTCGGCGTAAATACGGTCGGTGGTCCAACCTGCGGTTTTATCTTCGGTGGTGCTGGAGCAACCGACCAAAGATACGCTCACGGCCAGTAGGACAGGAAAAATCGCAAGGGACGCACGCGGCATGGCAGACAGCTTTCTGGCAATAAGGAACATGGTGTCTTGGGAGAGCCGGGCGCCGCACGGCAGGGGAGGGCACAGGCCGGAATCAGAGCCGCCATTGTACCGGGGCTGGTGTTTTGGGCTGACTTTGGCATGGTGGCCTGCCAGTGGGCTTTCTACAATCGGGTGCTATGTTTGTTCATTTGCGCCTGCACACCGAGTTTTCCGTCGTTGACGGTACCAATCGTATCGATGAGGTGGTCAAAGCCGCCGCCGCCGACGGCCAGCCTGCTTTGGCGATCACCGATTTCAATAACCTTTTTGGTGCCATCAAGTTTTACAAAGCTGCCAGAAGCAAAGGAATCAAGCCGATTTTGGCCGCTGAAATTTTGCTCGAAGGTGAGGGCACTGCTCCGCCATCGCGGATGGTTTTATTGGTGCAAAGCACACAGGGCTACCTGAATTTATCGGAGCTATTGGCCCGTGCTTGGACACGCGAAGTGCCCAAGATGCAAACCCCTTGCGTTTGCACTTGGACTTGGCTTGAGGAGCTGAGTGAGGGCTTGATCGCACTGTCGGGTGCACAGGCCGGCCCGGTCGGGCAGGCGCTGTTGCGGGGTGATGAGGATCGAGCCCGCAATTTGGCCCTGCGCTTGGCTGGCTTGTTTCCGCACCGTTTTTATATCGAAATTCAGCGCGCTGGCCGCCCTGACGATGAAGTGCATGTGGCGGCGGCAGCCCAATTGGCTGCGCGCCTGAATTTGCCCGTGGTTGCCACCCATCCGGTGCAGTTTGCCGCCGAGGACGACTACGATGCCCACGAAGCGCGGGTGTGCATCTCTGAGGGGGAAATTTTGGGCAACCAGCGCCGTGTGCGCCGCTTTACCCGCGAGCAGTATTTCAAGACATCGGCACAAATGCAGGCGTTGTTTGCCGATGTGCCTTCGGCGTTGACCAATACGGTGCAAATTGCCCAGCGTTGCAATTTGACGCTGGTGCTGGGCAAGCCGCAGTTGCCTAACTTCCCGATTCCGCCGGTCAATGGGCAAATTTTGTCGGTCGAAGATTATTTTCGCTATGTTTCGCACCAAGGATTAGAGGAGCGCTTGGGGCACCTTTACCCCGATACCGACCAGCGTGAGCAGCAGCGACCACGTTATATGGAGCGGCTCGAATTTGAGTTGAACACCATCTTGAAGATGGGTTTTCCGGGTTATTTTTTGATTGTGGGCGACTTTATTCAGTGGGCGAAGGCCCATGGTTGCCCCGTTGGGCCGGGTCGGGGTTCGGGCGCTGGCTCGCTGGTGGCCTATGCGCTCAAAATTACCGATCTGGACCCGCTCGAATACAACCTGTTGTTTGAGCGATTTTTGAATCCCGAGCGGGTCTCGATGCCCGACTTTGATATCGATTTTTGCCAGTCCAACCGCGACCGCGTGATTGAGTATGTCAAAGGCAAATACGGTCGAGAAGCCGTCAGCCAGATCGCCACTTTTGGCACGATGGCCGCCCGCGCTGCCATCCGCGATGTTGGGCGGGTGCTGGACATGAGCTACACCTTTTGCGATGGCATCAGCAAGTTGATTCCGAACAAACCCGGTCAGCACATCACCATTGCTGGTGCGATTGAGGTCGAGCCGGTTTTGGCGGAACGCTTGGCCAAAGAAGATGAGGTCAAAACGTTGTTGGCGTTGGCACAAAAGCTCGAAGGCCTCACGCGCAACGTCGGCATGCACGCCGGAGGTGTGCTGATTGCCCCGGGCAAACTGACCGACTTTTGCCCGCTGTACCAGCAGCCGGGCAGCACCTCGGCAGTCAGCCAGTACGACAAGGACGATGTCGAGGCCATAGGCTTGGTGAAGTTTGACTTTTTGGGCTTGGCGACGCTGACCATTTTGGAGATTGCCCGCCAATTCATTGTCCAGCGCCACAAGGGGCAAGAAAATTTTGCGTTCGAGGATATTCGCCTTGACGATGCTGATACTTACCAGCTGTTTTCGGATGGCAAAACCGAGGCAGTGTTTCAGTTTGAAAGCCGGGGTATGCAGGGCATGTTGAAAGAGGCGCGTCCGACGCGGCTCGAAGACCTGATCGCCCTGAATGCGTTGTACCGCCCCGGCCCGATGGATTTGATTCCTAGCTTTGTGAACCGCAAACATGGCAAGGAGCCGGTCGAGTACCCGCACCCGCTGGTGGCCGAGATGCTCTCGGAGACCTACGGCATCATGGTCTACCAAGAGCAGGTGATGCAGACGGCGCAAATTTTGGGCGGTTACTCGCTGGGCGGTGCCGATTTGCTGCGCCGGGCGATGGGCAAGAAAAAAGCCGAAGAAATGGCCGAGCACCGGGCGATTTTCCGTGAAGGCTCCGCCAAGAACGGCTTATCGACCGAAAAGGCCGACGAGGTCTTTGACTTGATGGAAAAGTTTGCGGGCTATGGCTTTAACAAGTCCCACGCTGCCGCTTATTCTTTGCTGGCGTACCACACGGGCTGGCTCAAGGTGCATTACACCGCCGAGTTCTTTTGCGCCAACATGACGGTCGAAATGGACGACACCGACAAACTCAAGGTGTTGTTGGAGGATGCGCAAAAGAATTTTGGTATTCGCTTTGAAGCACCAGATGTCAACCGTGGCAACCACCGTTTTGAGCCAGTTGCAGACAAAGTCATTCGCTATGGCTTGGGTGCGGTCAAGGGCACGGGGCAAGCAGCTATTGAAGCGATTGTGGCGGCCCGTGAGGGGCGTGGCGAGGGTTTAAAGGGCAGCACGGCTGGCCCGTTCACCAGTTTGTTTGATTTTTGTGTCCGGGTTGAGCGCAGTAAGTTAAACAAGCGCACGGTCGATGCCCTCATCAAGGCTGGGGCATTTGATTCGATTCATCCCAACCGAGCGGCTTTGGTGGCATCGATTGACCGGGCTTTTGAGTTCTCTGCGGCAACGCTGGCCAATGCCAACCAAGGGGGGTTGTTTGACCTGATGGGTGCCCAATCGCATGGCTCGAGTACCGAAGAGCCAGACTTGGTCGATGTGCTGCCGTGGGGGGTCAAAGAGCGCTTGACCTACGAAAAACCTGCTTTGGGTTTTTATCTCTCAGGTCATTTGTTCGATGAAGTGGCGCGCGAGGTTGGCCGTTTTGTACGCACCCGTATCAGCGACTTGATCGACACCCGTGATACCCAAACGGTAGCAGGCATTGTGGGTGGGTTCCGCATGGTCAATGGCATGCGTGGCAAGCAGGGCATTTTTATGTTGGACGATACTTCGGCTCGGGTCGAGGCATCGGCCAGTGAGTCGGTCGTCAATACCTACCGAGAATGGCTCAAGGAAGACGAATTGGTGATTGTCAGTGGCCGCTTGCAGCCGGGGCGCAACGGCTTTGAAGCCCGTTTTGTGGTGCAACAGGTATGGGACTTGGCCACAGCACGTTGTCGCTTTGGTAAATACCTGCACCTTGTGGTGGGCGACAGGGTGCCTGATATCGCCCGGCTGCTGCGCGAGCATCCTTGCAGGCATGAGGCCACTGAGCACGGGGAGTTGCAGCATGGCCTGCGGGTGCGCTTGCAGGTGCGGTGTGCGTCAGAGCAAGGCAGCGCTGGCGCTGAACTGCAACTGGGCGAATCCCACCGCACCTACCCCACCGATGCTGCTTTGGCGGCATGGGCAGGGCAGGCAGGCGATGGTGTCGCCACCATTGCCTACGAATAACCCCAAGGGCCGATGAAGTAACGGCCCTTGGAGGGATGCGTTTTAGGCCACTTGCGCTGCGCGGGCCTGATGGGTTGCTGCGGTGATGTCGCGGCCCGCACTTTCGAGGGCCGATGCTTTGGCCGCATCGCCCATGGCAACACCCTCAGCGCGGACAAAGCGCACATCGGTGATACCAAAAAAGCCCAGCACGGTTTGCAAATAGCTTTCTTGGTGCTCCATTGCCCGACCCCCTTCGCTGGTCGAGTACACGCCGCCACGGGTCGAAGCGATGATGACAGTTTTGCCTTGGGCCAGACCCTTGGGGCCATTGGCGGTGTATTGGAAAGTCCGGCCCGGTTGGGCAATGCGATCAATCCACGCCTTGAGTTGGCTGGGAATGCCAAAGTTGTAGAACGGCGCGCCAATGACCACCACATCAGCGGCCAAAAATTGGCTGACCAATTGTTCTGACACGGCATTTTCTTGTTTTTGGGATTCGCTCAAGCCTTCGGTCTGGCCTGTGCGTGGGGCCATGGCATCTATCGTGAAATGGTCGGGAGCGTTGGCAACCAAATCAATGTAACTTACCTGAGTGTCGGGGTGGGTGCTTTTCCATGCAGCGACGATTTGTGCTGTCAGTTGGCGAGAAACGGAGTTGGCACCGGTGATAGCCGAGTCGATGTGAAGCAGTTGCATGAATTTCTCCTGAAGATGGGGGCCACAGGTGTGACCGTGGAGGAATTATGAATTTGGCACAATGAATTGATAAGTAGCTAAATTTACATTAATTGGTTCTATTTTTAGAACAATCAACCAAGAGGTAGCCGATGCAAGATTTGAACGACATGCTGTTCTTTGCCGAAGTGGTCGAGCGTGGTGGTTTTGCAGCAGCCAGTCGGGCGCTGGATGTTCCGAAATCGCGCTTGTCGCGCCGGGTGTCGGCGCTGGAGGCGCAATTGGGGGTGCGTTTGCTGCAGCGCACTACGCGCAAACTGTCTGTGACCGAAGTCGGAGCAGCCTACCTGCGCCACTGCCAAGCTCTGCGCGAATCGGCACAGGCGGCGGCAGACACCGTGGCCCAAGTGCAGACTGAGCCGCGCGGCACCTTGCGTGTGAGTTGCCCGGTGACGTTGGCACAGACCGTTCTGGCGGAGTTGATGCCAGCATTTTTGGCCCGTTATCCGTTGGTGCGGGTCGATTTGCAGGTCAGCAACCGGGCGGTCAATTTGGTGGAAGAGGGTGTGGATGTGGCCCTGCGCGTTCGCTCCTCGCTCGACGACAGCGCCAGCATGGTGGTCAAGCGGCTCGACACGGCGGAGCAGGTGTTGGTTGCCAGTCCTGATTTGCTAGAGCGCCAAGGCACACCCAAATCATTGGATGAGCTGGCGGGTATGGACAGCATCGCTATGTCAGCCCCCGATGGCCGTGCCACTTGGCACCTGATCGGGCCGCAGGGCGAGGAGCAGGTAGTGCAGCACAGTCCGCGCTATGTGGCCGACGATTTATTGACACTCAAATTTGCGGCATTGGCTGGCACAGGCATTGGCTGGTTGCCCGATTACATGTGCCAAGAGGAGATTTACCAAGGGCGCTTGGTACGGGTGTTGCCCGATTGGGCACCGACCCCCGGCATCGTCCATGCGGTATTTCCGTCGCGCCGTGGGTTGGCTCCGGCAGTACGGCATTTTTTGGATTATTTGGCCGAGTCGATGCCGGGGTGCAGCAGCGCCCGTGGGCGCGGTGTTGCTGGTCGAAAGAGTGCTCTTTGAGGGGAGCTGGTAGTTTCAAGGTGAGCAGGGAGATATGAGAGCGTAGATTTGCAAATGCAGGCTGTCTTTAGATGTTTTGGTTGTTTTGAACCAAGTTTTTATTCGTTTACTGGCGATTTGTTTGCCCGTAAATTCGATGCCTATCGACACCAACCGTTTGCTAGGAGACGTTTTTCATGGGTTCTGACACTGCAGAAATCACCCTTCCCGCTGCATTGGAGCAGGCACATGCACAGGCCGTTGCACAGGGCTTGTTGTATGCCGGTGGAGTTCATCCCACCATCGCTTGGGCGCTGGTGCAGGCAGAGCAGGCGGTGCTGGTGGATGTGCGCACCGCCGAGGAGCGCAAGTTTGTCGGTCATGTTCCGGGCAGTGTGCATGTGGCTTGGGCCACGGGCACCGCGCTGACACGCAATCCACGCTTCGTGCGCGAACTAGAGTCCAAGCTGGGCAGCAACGGCGGCAAGGAGGCCGTGGCGCTGCTGCTGTGCCGCAGTGGCAAGCGTTCGGTGTTGGCCGCCGAGGCTGCTGCCGCTGCTGGGTTTGTCCATGTCTTTAATGTTTTGGAAGGCTTTGAGGGCGAAATCGACGCTGCGCAGCAGCGCGGCAAGGACGACGGCTGGCGCTACCACGGACTGCCGTGGGTGCAAGACTGAAGCCGGGGCCAGCCTATGTCTACTTTTGATATTGCCGACATCACCGAGTCATTGCATGCCGTGCGCCGCGAGTGGCGCGAATCCCAAAACCGTTCACAGGAGCCGGGTGGGCGCGAGTTTCCCTCGCGCGAGGCATTAGAGCAAGTCGTTGAGCAACTCAAGGCCGCGCTGTTTCCGATGCGCTTAGGCCCGTATGACCTGCGCCAAGAGAGCGAAGATTTTTTTGTCGCCCACCAGCTGGATGCTGCATTGCATGCCCTGCTGGGGCAGGTGGCGCTGGAGTTGCGCTACAGCCGCCGCCATACCGGCGGTGAAGGCGGCAATATTCAGACCGATGCGCTGGCCGCTACCCGTGCGTTTGCCCAGTCGCTGCCGCAGATTCGCCGCTTGCTCGATACCGATGTGTTGGCAGCCTACCAAGGCGACCCAGCCGCGCGCGGTGTGGATGAAGTGTTGCTGTGCTACCCCGGTGTGCTGGCAATGATTCACCACCGGTTGGCGCACCGCCTGTACCAACTGGGGCTGGTGCTGCTGGCGCGCATTGTGGCCGAGTTGGCACACAGCCAAACGGGGATCGACATTCACCCCGGTGCACAAATTGGCGCGGGCTTTTTTATCGACCACGGTACGGGCGTGGTGATTGGCGAAACAGCGGTGATCGGCCAGCGGGTGCGTCTGTACCAAGCGGTGACGCTGGGTGCCAAGAGCTTTCCGGCCGACGAAAACGGCTACCCGCAAAAAAGTCTGCTGCGCCACCCCGTGGTGCAGGACGACGTGGTGATCTACGCCGGGGCCACGATTTTGGGCCGCGTCACGCTCGGTCAGGGGGCGGTGATTGGCGGCAATGTATGGGTCACGCACGATGTACCGCCGGGGGGCCATGTCACGCAGGCCATATCGCGCGAGGGCCTACCGCACCAGCCGTCCGCAGCGGTGCAAAAGGACTGCCTATGACCACGCTCATCAAAAGTTTTGGCGTGGCGGTGCGCCAGTCGCGCGAGGCCTACGGCTGGTCACAAGAGCGGCTGGCCGAGTATTCCGACCTGAACCGTTCGTATGTCGGCGAGGTCGAGCGCGGCGACGCTATTGCTTCGCTGCAAACCATCGAAAAACTGGCACGTTCGTTGGGCATCACCCCCTCGACGCTGGTGATGCGTGGTGAGGTTCTGAGCCAAGCCAATCTGGTGCGGGGCTTGCAGTTGGCGGCTATAGCCTGTTGAAGTGCGGCCTGCAAACTTTGACACTCGTTTGGTTTTTCCTGAACTGGTTTTTTGTTTTTTCGATTTTTGAACACGGAGTTTCGATATGTCGGCAACAGTAGGCGGTACCACCGCACTCGGCGATAACGCCGCACGGCAATTAGCCAACGCGACCAAAACGGCACCACAGCTCTCGACCATCACGCCGCGCTGGCTGACGCACCTGCTGCAATGGACACCGGTCGAGGCCGGTATTTACCGCCTCAATCGGGTGAAAAATCCTGAGGACATCAAGGTCGTTTGCACTGCCAAAGAAAAAGACAACAAGCAGTTGCCGCGCACCTTTGTCGAGTACGAAGAGCATCCACGCGAGTTTTTCCTCAATGGTGTCAGCACCGTGTTGGACGTGCACACGCGCATCTCTGACCTCTATAGCAGCCCACACGATCAGGTCAAGGAGCAACTGCGCCTGACCATCGAAACCATCAAAGAAAACCAAGAAAGCGAACTCATCAACAACCCCGAGTATGGTTTGCTGGCCCAAGTGACGGATGAACAGCGTATTTTTCCGCTCACTGGTGCGCCCACGCCCGACGACTTGGATGAGCTTTTAACCAAGGTCTGGAAAGAGCCCGCTTTCTTCTTGGCCCACCCGCTGGCGATTGCTGCCTTTGGCCGCGAAGCCACCCGCCGTGGCACACCGCCGCCCACCGTGAGCCTGTTTGGTTCGCAGTTCATTACGTGGCGCGGTGTTCCGTTGATTCCTTCGGACAAAGTGCCCGTGGCCGATGGCAAGAGCAAAATTTTGCTGCTGCGTGTGGGTGATAAACGCCAAGGCGTGGTCGGTTTGTACCAGCCGGGTCTGCCCGGTGAACAAAGTCCGGGCCTGTCGGTGCGCTTTATGGGCATCAACAACCATGCGATTGCGTCGTACCTGATCTCGCTGTATTGCTCGCTAGCGGTGTTGACACCCGATGCACTGGCGGTGCTGGACGATGTGGAGATCAACAAGTACCACGACTACCCTGATACCTACAAATAAAGTGATCGCGTGGTGACTACTCTTGCATCTCCCCCTGTGGGCGTGCCGCACGCCCCTGAGGTTCCTATGGATCCGGCACTGCTGGCGCGCATGGCGACAGCCTTTTTTTCAGCCCTGCCGGGTCAACAGCCTGATTTTGCGGGCGATTTGCCTTCTACGCTGCCAGCGACTGCGCCCGGCGTGGGACAAGCTTTTTCGGTGCCGCCCGGTGTGCAGGCTCCGGTAAACATCGCACCGGCGGGTTCGCCGCTGGCCAGTCCGGCTGGTTTTGGCCCCAATGTGCCCGGTACGCCGTTTCCGCAGGGTGTGGTGCCCGGTGGCAATCTGGTGCCTGCATCGCCCACGCCGCTGGCATCGCTGGCACACCGTGCTCCGGCACTGCTGCCCCATGCGCCCGCTGGCAATGGGGTGCCCGATAGACTGGTCAGCACTTTGCCCGCCTACGAGCCACGCTTTGGTAGCGATGTGCTGGGTGTGCCTGCGGCGGCTGATGCGTCGGCAGCAGCATCGCCGTTTTACTTTGTGAGCGATCAGCACAGCCATCCCGCGCTGGGTGGACGCAGCACGGGGGCTTTGCCTGCGTCGCCAGATGCGCTGGGTGCGCTTTCGCGTTTGCCATTTGCTCAGCCTGAGGTGCCCAGTGTCACAACGCCGACTGCTGGCGCTGGTGTGCCCTCGACTGTGCCCTCGACTGTGCCCTCGACTGTGCCTTCGGCGCAGCCGAAGTTTTACTTCGTCGATGCCGTGGTGCTGCCCGGTGGTTACACCACGCCCGCCCATCCCGCACAGGCAGGTGCGGTGCCGCAGGCGGGCCGCAGCGCGCACCCCGTGTTTGATGTGCATGCCGTGCGGCGTGATTTTCCGGTGCTGCAAGAGCGCGTCAATGGCCGGCCTTTGGCTTGGCTCGACAACGCTGCCACTACGCACAAGCCGCAATCGGTTATCGACCGAATCGCCTACTTCTACGCCCACGAGAACTCCAACATCCACCGTGCCGCCCATGAATTGGCAGCCCGCGCTACCGATGCCTACGAAGGTGCCCGAGAGCGTGTGCGCCGCTTCATCAACGCGCCGGATGTCGACGAGGTGATCTTTGTGCGCGGCACTACCGAGGCGATCAATTTGGTCGCCAAAAGTTGGGGCTGGCAGCACATTGGTGAGGGCGACGAGATCATCGTCTCGAATTTAGAGCACCATGCCAACATCGTGCCTTGGCAGCAGCTTGCCGCCGCCAAAGGTGCCAAGTTGCGGGTCATTCCGGTCGATGATTCGGGCCAAGTGCTGCTCGATGAGTACCAAAAACTGCTCAACAGCCGCACCAAGTTGGTCTCGGTGACGCAGGTGTCGAATGCGTTGGGCACCGTGGTGCCGGTTCAGCAGATCGTTGAGTTGGCGCACCGCGCAGGTGCCAAGGTGCTGGTGGATGGGGCGCAGTCGATTTCGCACATGCGGGTGGATGTGCAGGCCATTGGCGCGGACTTTTTTGTGTTCTCGGGGCACAAAGTGTTCGGGCCGACCGGCATTGGTGTCGTCTGGGGCAAGCGCGAAGTGCTCGAAGATATGCTGCCGTGGCAAGGCGGTGGCAACATGATTGCCGATGTCACCTTCGAGAAGACGGTGTTTCAGCCCATTCCGAACAAGTTTGAGGCAGGCACTGGCAACATCGCGGACGCTGTGGGTTTGGGTGCGGCCATTGACTACGTGAACCGCGTCGGCATTGAAAACATCGCGCGCTATGAGCACGATCTGCTGTGCTACGGCATGAAGGCGCTGGGCGATATTCGCGGTGTGCGCTTGATTGGTACAGCCGCGGACAAGGCCAGTGTGATGTCGTTTGTGCTGGCGGGCTACACCACCGCCGAGGTCGGCGAAGCACTCAACGAAGAAGGCATTGCCGTGCGCACCGGCCACCACTGCGCCCAACCCATTTTGCGCCGTATGGGGGTAGAAACCACGGTGCGCCCTTCGCTGGCGTTCTACAACACTTTCGAGGAAATCGACCGTCTGACTGCTGTGGTGCAACGCTTGGCCCAGCAGCGCCGCGCCGGGTAGAGGTGCCGGTAGCCCGCGCACTGCCCACGGTGGGTGCGACGGGTTGCCTCCGCGTCAATGGGGTTGCGGTGCCTGATCTTTTAGATACTTTAGAGATAAAGTAAAAGATATATATTCTTTTGAGTTTTAAAGAGTCGCCTGCAAAATCGCTGTCATTGCAACCAAAGAGTAGTTGTCAGCGTGACCAAAACGTCCATCATCATTGTTCCCGGCTGGCGTGATTCAGGCCCAGGCCACTGGCAAAGCCTGTGGGCGCAGCGCCTTGCCGGTGCGCGCCGCGTGGTGCAAGACGACTGGATTACGCCCTCACGCGCTGCTTGGGTCGGCCAGTTAGAAAAGACGGTGCTGGAAGCGCCACACCCGGTGGTCATCGTGGCCCACAGTCTGGGCTGTATTGCCAGCACCCATATGCGTCCTGAGGTTGCTGCTCGGGTGCATGGTGCTTTGTTGGTGGCTCCGGCCGATCCCGAGCGCCGCGCCATTCTCAGCGACTTTGCCCCGGTGCCCTGTACCGCCTTGCCTTACCGCAGCATGATTGTTGCCAGCAGCAACGATCCGTATTGCCCGATCCGGCTGGCGGGTGCCTATGCCCGGGCTTGGGGCAGCGAGTTTGTTCGGCTGCAAAACGCCGGTCACATCAACATCGAATCGGGTCACGGCGAATGGCCGTTGGGCTGGGCCTTGTTGCAGTCGCTCACCGGTGCCAGTGAGACCCAGTTTGCGCCCACAGTGAGTGCCTGAGACTTTATGCTATGTTTTCTATAGCTATAAGCCTTGGCTAGATAAGCGCTAGAGGCTCATTGGATCTAAAAATTGGGTCTTTGGGCCGCTGGGAGGCACTTGCGTGCCATTTTTGATAAAAATAGACCTGTAGCGCTTTACCCTATTGGTTTTGTTGCTATGATTTTTGATTGTCGGTGTAGATGTGGCTAGCAAGTCTGTTTATTACGATTTCTGATAAACAAACAAAAATATATTCTTTTGAGTTTTAAAGACAACTCCGCAAAATCTGCACTATCTCCCGCTTTTTCAGCCACGCCCCATGAACTCCTTGAAACTCAAATCCCTTTTGGCTACCGTGGCACTGCTTGCCAGCGGTGTGGTGGCGGCGCAAAGCAATACGCTGCTCAATGCCTCTTACGACGTGGCCCGCGAGTTTTACAAAGACTACAACGCCGCTTTTGTCGCGCACTACAAAAAAACGACCGGCAAAGAGGTCAAAGTCGATCAGGCCCACGGCGGCTCCAGCGCCCAAGCGCGGGCGGTCAAAGATGGACTGGCCGCCGATGTCGTCACCATGAACACCACCACCGACCTTGAATTTTTGGCCACCAACGGTGTCATTGCCAAAGATTGGGCCAAAAAATTCCCGCACGACGCATCGCCCACCACCTCGACCATGCTGTTTTTGGTACGCAACGGCAACCCGAAAAACATCAAAGACTGGGCCGATTTGATCAAGCCCGGCGTGCAAGTGGTGGTGGTGAACCCGAAAACGGGTGGCAATGGCCGCTACGCCTACCTTGCCGCATGGGGCGCTGTGCGCGAGAAGGGCGGCACCGATGCCCAAGCCGCAGAGTTTGTCGGCAAACTCTACAAAAACGTGCCCGTGCTGGGCAAGGGCGGGCGCGATGCCTCTGCCATCTTTTTGCAGCGCAACATGGGCGATGTGCTGATTACCTTCGAGTCCGAAGCGATCTCGATTGACCGCGAATTTGGCGCGGGCAAGGTCGATGCGGTCTATCCGTCCTCCAGCATCGTGGCCGAAAATCCGGTTGCCGTGGTCGAGCGCACCGTTGCCAAAAAAGGCACTGAGGCACTCGCCAAGGCCTATTTGGACTATTTGTATTCTGACGAAGCCCAAGAAATTGCCGCTAAGCACGCGCTGCGGCCCCGCTCTGACACTGTATTGAAAAAATACGCCAGCACCTTCAAGCCGCTGAAACAGTTCACGGTAGCGCAGTATTTTGGTTCGCTGGCCCAAGCGCAAAAGGTTCACTTTGACGATGGCGGCCAGTTTGACAAGCTCTACACACCCGGTGCCAAGTAACTTATGAGCACTACCATCGCACAACGCAGCAAAGGTGCCAAGCGGGTGTTGCCCGGTTTTGGCCTTACGCTGGGCTACACGCTGTTTTATCTGAGCGTCATCGTGCTGATTCCGCTGTCGGCGCTGCTGTTCAAAACCTTTACCTTGACGTGGCCGCAGTTCTGGGAAGCCATCAGTTCGCCGCGCGTGGTGGCCTCGTACCAATTGACGTTTGGCGCTTCGCTGCTGGCGGCGCTGGTCAATTTGGTCTTTGGTTTGTTGATTGCTTGGGTGCTGGTGCGTTACCCCTTTCCGGGCAAAAAGATCATCGATGCGTTGGTCGATTTGCCTTTTGCTTTGCCGACGGCGGTGGCCGGTATTTCCCTGACGGCGCTGCTAGCAGGCAATGGCTGGGTCGGCCAGTATCTGGAGCCGCTGGGCATTCAGTTGGCGTTCAAGCCCGCAGGCATCGTGATCGCACTGATTTTTATTGGTCTGCCGTTTGTCGTTCGCACGGTGCAGCCGGTGCTCGAAGATGCTGAAAAAGAACTCGAAGAAGCCGCTACCTCGCTGGGAGCGACGCGCTGGCAAATTTTTTACAAGGTCATTTTGCCGACCATCACCCCGGCGTTGATGACCGGCTTTGCCATGGCCTTTGCCCGCGCGGTGGGCGAGTATGGGTCGGTGATCTTCATTGCGGGCAATATGCCGATGGTCTCTGAAATCACCCCCCTCATCATCATCGGCAAGCTAGAGCAGTACGACTACGCCGGGGCTACGGCGGTGGCTGTGGTGATGCTGGTGATTTCGTTTGCGCTGTTGTTGCTTATCAATGCCTTACAAGCTTGGCAGCGTCGCCACGCAGGAGCACCCGCATGAGTTCTGCTACCCCCCGTAAAGTTTTGCGTGCCAAGGCAGGTACTACCGAGCCAGCTTGGGTGCGCTACCTTTTGATAGCGCTGGCCTTGGCCTTTGTGTTGCTGTTTTTGGTGCTGCCGCTGGCAGCGGTTTTTACCGAAGCCTTGCGTAAAGGATGGGGCGCTTATTGGTCGGGTTTGACCGAGCCTGATGCTTGGTCGGCGATCCAATTGACGCTGATTGCCGCTGCCATCGCCCTGCCCCTGAACTTGGTGTTCGGCATTTCAGCGGCGTGGTGCATTGCCAAGTACGAGTTCAAAGGCAAGGCGTTCTTGACCACGCTGGTGGACTTGCCGTTTTCAGTCTCGCCGGTGGTGGCTGGGCTGGTGTATGTGCTGATGTTTGGGGCCAACGGCTGGATCGGGCCGTGGTTGCAAGCGCACGACATCAAAATTATCTTTGCCGTGCCGGGCATTGTGCTGGCGACGGTGTTCGTCACCTTCCCGTTCATCGCCCGCGAGCTGATTCCGTTGATGCAGGCGCAGGGCAACGATGAAGAGCAGGCGGCCATCGTGCTGGGCGCGACCGGCTGGCAAACCTTTTGGCATGTCACGCTGCCCAACATCAAATGGGGCTTGTTGTACGGGGTCATTTTGTGCAATGCCCGGGCAATGGGCGAGTTTGGTGCGGTGTCGGTGGTCTCGGGCCACATTCGCGGCCAGACCAACACGCTGCCATTGCATGTCGAAATTTTGTACAACGAGTACCAATCGGTGGCAGCTTTTGCGGCCGCTTCGCTGCTGGCGCTGCTGGCGCTGGTGACGTTGGTCATCAAGTCGGTGGCCGAATGGCGCAACGAACAGGCGCTCAAGGCGGCTGCCGAATTGCCACCTGAGCGGCCCACGCCCGCTACAACCGCTGCCCCGCGCTGAAAGAAAATACCATGAGCATTGAGATTCGCAATATCAGCAAGCAATTTGGCAGCTTTCAGGCGCTGCGCGATGTCAGTTTGAACATTGAATCGGGCGAACTGATCGCGCTGCTCGGGCCATCGGGCTGCGGCAAAACTACGCTTTTACGCATCATTGCCGGGCTAGAAGCACCCGATGTTGGTAGCATCCATTTTTCGGGCGAAGACACCACCGATGTCCATGTGCGCGAGCGCGGCGTGGGGTTTGTCTTTCAGCACTATGCGCTGTTTCGGCACATGACGGTGTTCGAGAACGTGGCTTTTGGCCTGCGCGTCAAGCCCCGTGGCGAACGCCCGAGCGAAGCGCAAATCAAGAAAAAAGTGACCGAGTTACTCCAACTGGTGCAGCTGGACTGGCTGGCCGACCGTTACCCCTCGCAACTGTCGGGCGGACAACGCCAGCGCATCGCCTTGGCGCGGGCGCTGGCGGTCGAACCCAAAGTGCTGTTGCTGGACGAGCCTTTTGGTGCTCTGGATGCCAAAGTGCGCAAAGAACTGCGCCGCTGGTTGCGCCGTCTGCACGACGAATTGCACGTCACCAGCATTTTTGTCACCCACGACCAAGAAGAGGCACTGGAGGTGGCCGACCGGGTGGTGGTGATTAACCAAGGCCGCATTGAGCAAAGTGGTTCGCCGCAAGAGGTGTGGGATCACCCGGCCAGCCCGTTTGTCTATGGCTTTTTGGGCGACGTGAATTTATTTCATGGTCGCGCCCACGAAGGGTTGGTGCATCTGGAGGGGATGCAGCTCGATTCGCCCGAGCACAGCGCAGCCCAAAACGCCAAAGCCTCTGCCTACGTGCGCCCGCACGATTTGGACGTGCAGCGCTATGTGCCCGGTCAGGATGTCGATGCCCAAGGGCGTTCGCGCGGCATCGTCGTCCAATTGAGTCGGGCGATTGTGGTCGGGCCGATTGCGCGGTTGGAACTAATTGCGCTGGAAGAACACCAATCGACCGACAATCTGTCACCCGAAACCCTGATTGAAGCGCAAATTCCGGCCCAGCAATTCAGGGAGCAAGGGCTGCGGGAAGGTGAAACCTTGGTGGTGACACCGCGCCGCGCCCGTGTTTTTCTCGATCAGGCCGCCAACATCTGATGCCGCTACCGTTGTGGCAGCCCAGAGCCGGGCGGCTACAAGGACAAAAATGGTATTGAATTGGTTGGATACGGCCCCGCGCCGCGTGCTGGCGCTGATGAGCGCTGCTTGTGTGGTCATGCTGGCCTTTGGCATTTTCTATTTACAAAACAGCCTTGGGCTGGAGCCTTGCCCGATGTGTATCGTGCAGCGCTATGCTCTGATTTTTGTAGCTATCGCGACAGGCTTGGCAAGCGCTAGAGGCACAAAAGGCTGGAGAATCGGCTGGTCGGTGCTGGCGCTGCTGTTCAGTGGCTTTGGTGCCTTTACGGCAGCGCGCCAAAGCTGGTTGCAGTGGTACCCGCCCGAAATCGTCACCTGTGGCCGCGATTTTTACGGAATGGTTGAAAGCTATCCCGTAAGTCGGGCGATTCCGATGATTTTTCGCGGTTCAGGCGACTGCACCGCTATCGACTGGACATTTTTGGGCGGGTCGATTGCCAACTGGTCGTTTCTCTGGTTTACCGCATTTGGTGTGGTGTTGCTGGTGTTATTGCTGCGTGGTGGGCGCTCTGGCCTGCGTTAAGTTACCCCTGAACCGGGTGAGCGTGGCGCGGGGTTGTTGCCAGCCGGTAGAATCCATTTTTTAACAGATACACCAATTTCCATGTCCGCTTGGGTTCTGCCGGATCACATTGCCGATGTTTTGCCCTCTGAGGCTCAACACATTGAAGAACTCCGTCGCGGGCTGCTTGATACAGCACGCAGTTACGGCTACGAGTTGGTTATTCCACCGCTCTTAGAGCATTTGGAGTCGCTGCTAACGGGTACGGGCGAGGCACTCGATCTGCAAACCTACAAACTGGTCGATCAGATTTCAGGTCGCATGATGGGTTTGCGTGCTGACACCACCCAGCAAGTGGCGCGCATTGATGCCCACTTGCTGAATCGCCAAGGTGTCACGCGGTTGTGCTACTGCGGCCCGGTTTTGCACACTTGGCCTGATCGCCCCCATGCGACCCGTGAGCCACTGCAGTTTGGTGCCGAAATTTACGGTCACGTCGGCTTGCACGCCGATGTCGAAGCCATTGAGTTGGCACTCGACTGCTTGCACACGGCGGGCGTGCGCGACACCAGCGTTGATTTGGCCGATGTCCGCATCGTGCGTGCTTTGTTGGCCGGTTGCAGCATCGGGCCGAAAGCACTGCCCCAAATACACGCCGCCTTGGCTGCCAAAGATGCCAGCGAGTTGGCAGCGCTGACCCGGAATTTTCCGCAGGTATCGCGCCAAGGCTTGCAAACGCTGCTGCAAATGTACGGGGATGCATCCATCTTGGCTGAGGCTGAAAAAGCCTTTCAAGGCATTGCAGGCATGGACGAAGCGCTGTCCAATTTGAAATGGATCGTTACCCGTCTTGGTAAGGCAAAAATCACCTTCGATTTGGCTGACTTGCGTGGCTATGCCTACTACAGCGGCGCACGTTTTGCCATTTATGCCCAAGGTGCCAGCGATGCATTGGTGCGTGGTGGCCGCTACGACGAAGTAGGCGCTGTCTTTGGCCGTAACCGTCCGGCGGCGGGCTTTAGTTTGGATTTAAAGCAGGTGGTCGAGGCCGTTCCTGCGCGAGCGCTGCGGGCGGCTATTCGGGCACCTTGGGGTGAAGATGAAGCCATTCGTGCTGCCATTGTGGCGTTGCGCGGCCAAGGTGAAACCGTGGTCTGTGTACTGCCAGGTCACGAAACAGAAGTGGACGAATTTCGCTGCGACCGCGAACTGGTGTGCTCCCAAGGGCACTGGGTCGTGCAAGCCATTTGAAGCATTTGACAATTGAATCGGGTTTGAGATGAAAACTACCAAAGGTCGTAACGTAGTCGTGGTTGGCACCCAGTGGGGTGACGAGGGCAAGGGCAAACTGGTCGATTGGTTGACCGAGAGTGCCCAAGGTGTGGTGCGTTTTCAGGGCGGTCACAATGCAGGCCATACGCTGGTGATCAATGGTGTCAAGACGGCGCTGCACCTCATCCCTAGCGGCATCATGCGCGCAGGTGTGAAGTGCTACATCGGTAACGGTGTGGTGCTGTCGGCAGCCAAGCTGTTTGAAGAAATCGCCGGTTTGGAAAAAGTCGGAGTTGAGGTTCGTTCGCGCCTGCGCATCAGCGAAGCCTGCCCCCTGATTTTGCCGTTCCACGTGGCCCTTGATGTGGCCCGTGAAGCCGCCCGTGAACAAGGTGGCACCGAGAAAATCGGTACTACAGGCCGGGGCATTGGCCCGGCTTACGAAGACAAAATTGCCCGCCGCGCTTTGCGTGTGCAAGATTTGAAGCACCCTGAACGCTTTGCTACCAAGTTGCGCGAATTATTGGCACTGCACAACCATGTTTTGAGCACCTTTTTGGGTTCGGCACGTTTTGATTTTGGCCCGCTGCTGGCACCTTACGTCCAAGATGGCCTTGTGCAATTCGAGCCGGTCTACGCAGAAGCTATGCGCCACGCAGAAATGCTCAAGCCGATGATGGCCGATGTCTCGCGCGAACTGAACGAGGCCCATCTGCAAGGCGAAAACTTGCTGTTTGAAGGTGCCCAAGGCACGTTGCTGGATGTCGATCATGGCACCTACCCTTACGTCACATCCAGCAACTGCGTCGCTGGCAATGCCGCTGCTGGTGCAGGCGTTGGCCCGGGCATGTTGCACTACATCTTAGGCATCACCAAAGCCTATTGCACCCGGGTTGGTGGCGGGCCATTCCCGACAGAGCTTGATTGGGAAACCCCCGGAACCCCCGGCTATCACATGAGTACTGTGGGGGCTGAAAAAGGCGTGACCACAGGACGCAGCCGCCGTTGTGGTTGGTTTGATGCGGCCTTGCTCAAGCGCAGCGCCCAAGTCAATGGACTGACGGGTCTATGCATTACCAAGCTGGATGTTTTGGATGGCTTGAAAGAATTGCAGCTGTGCACCGGCTACGATTTAGATGGTGAACACATTGACCTGCTGCCAATGGGGGCGGATGACATCGCACGTTGCAAACCAGTGTATGAAACCATGCCCGGTTGGAGCGACTCCACCGTTGGTGTGACGCAATACGACCAACTTCCCGTGAATGCACAACTGTATTTGCAGCGCATTGCAGAGGTCACCGGAGTGCCGATTGCTGTGATTTCGACCAGCCCTGACCGTGACCACACCATCATGATGGAGCATCCCTATCGCTGCTGATAGAGAAATAGGCTGCTTTGCGATTTAAAAGCCCTTGGCTTGTGCCTCGGGCTTTTTTTCATGGCACTGTTCAATAGAGTGTCGTGCGTGTTCACCAGAACAACCACTGAATGAGGAGTCACCCATGCTGACAGAAGACGGTAAACACCTGTATGTGAGCTACGACGAGTACCACAACCTCATCGAAAAGTTGGCCTTGAAAGTCCACCAGTCTGGATGGGAGTTCGACACTATTTTGTGCCTCGCCCGTGGAGGCATGCGCCCCGGTGATATTTTGAGCCGTATTTTTGATAAGCCATTGGCGATCATGTCTACCAGTTCTTACCGTGCGGGGGCTGGAACGATCCAAGGCCACTTGGATATTGCACACTTCATCACTACCCCCAAAGGGCACATCGCTGGGCGAGTGCTGCTGGTGGATGATTTGGCTGATTCTGGGCAAACACTGCACGCTGTGATGGAGATGCTGCGCAGCAGCTATGGGTCGATCACTGAGTTGCGCAGCGCGGTGATATGGGCCAAAGGTTTGTCTACCTTCTCGCCAGACTATGCAGTTGAATTTTTGCCTACCAATCCGTGGATTCACCAGCCTTTCGAGGCTTACGACAACTTGAATCCAGAAAAGCTACTGGAAAAGTGGAAATTCTGATCTTTGGTGGTTTTTTTGTGCCATAATCGAGGGCTTCGCTACTGATTGATTCTTTTTGGGATTGATGGTTTGCGGTTTCGGCGAGAGCTGAGGTTGCGGATGGTGGTGTTGAGGGGCTTTGAAAAAAGTTTCTAAGTTTTGTTGATATGTTGCTAAAAAGCGGTGTAGAATACGAGGCTTCGCTGGACGGGATTGCTGCTGAGGTGGTGATTGAGTTTGGTGGTGATGTTGGGGGTTGTAAAGACCCTTGATGTTGACAGGAAATAAAAAGTCCTGTTATAATTCAAGGCTTCGCTGATCGCAGCGGGGTTTGAAAGTAGCTTCTAAAGTTGCTTTTGCGGAACGTTAAAAATATACAGCCGATAAGC